>JBDSKX010000228.1:0-146240 GCA_039916665.1 Chryseolinea sp.
GTGCGGCCCAACCTCCAGACCACCGGGGCAATCATTGTATTGAAAACCACTCGTGGCTTGCCAATAAAAAAACAGGGTCTAGTCCTTCATGAACATTAACTTATTGACTGTTGCACTCAAGCCAATCGATCTACTCTGCCTTAGAAAGCTTCTGCTTTAGCGCACTTACAATAATATCCATCGCGTGCGTAAAGTGTTGATTGTTTGGAATAATCAAATCAGCTTTGTGCTTCAAAGGTTTTATCAGAGTTTCGTAAATAGGCATAACATGATATTGATACCGATATAAAACGTCATCGAGATCGTATCCGCGTTCATCGTTATCACGCTTGATTCGTCTGCTAAGTTTGACATACTCTCTCGCCTCAATAAAAATTTTTAAGTCAAGCTCTCTGTCAATTTGAGGAAAATATTGAACAAACAATCCTTCAACAATTAGGATCGGGGCGGGCCTAAACTCCAGTACGGTAGGCGTGGCGTTGGGATTGTTAAAAGTGTATTCTGTTTTGCGTAAAATCTCACCGTTTTTAAGCCTCAGAATGTCGTCGACCAGCTTCTCGTCTTCGATCGCCGCCGGGAGGTCGAAGTTCTTCACGCCGTTGGCATCAGTAAATTGTATTTCCCGGGATTTGTAATAATGATCTTGAGAGATCAGGCAAATCTCTTCTGGCCGGAAATGTGAGCTGAGTTCCTTGATAAAAAAGGTCTTGCCGGAACCGCTTCCTCCGGTTATTCCAATGGTGAAAGGTCTTTGCATAGCCGTCAGCCAAAATACAATTACTTCGTAATGGAACAAATAGCATAGGTCGCGCCGATCAAAGCGGCATCAGAAAATTGCCTTAAGATATTCTACAAGTTTAGAAACGGCCTTTGCACGATGACTAAGTTTATTTTTGTCAGCCATAGTCATTTCTGCGAATGTCCGACCGAATCCATCGGGCATAAAAACAGGATCATACCCAAACCCGGATGTGCCTTTCTGTGTTTCTGTAATAGTGCCTTTGACAATACCTTCAAACAATACGGACTGCGCGCCGTCAAGGCCAATTAACGTAATTACTGTGCGAAAACATGCCGACCGATTGGCTTTTCCTCTAAGGTTGGTTAGCAGGAGTTCGATATTGTCGTCACTCTTTCTTTCGGGCCCGGCATAACGGGCGGAGTATACGCCAGGTGCTCCATTTAAAGCATCGACCTCTAAACCAGTGTCATCGGCAAAGCAAGCAACACGATAGTTGGCATAAACGTACTCTGCCTTTTGCAGCGAATTGCCAGCTATTGTATCTCTCGTTTCCGGTAACTCCTCACTACAATGAATGTCTTCAAGGCTAAGGATTGCCAGACCAGAGCCGGTGACTGCTTGTCTGACTTCCTCAAGTTTGTGAAGATTATTTGTTGCAAAACAAATTCTCATTCTGGAGGCTGAATTCCCTTTAAAGTAATATCGACAATGATGTTGGCGTTGGACGGTATAATCTGATTGCTCCCTTGAGTGGCACCGATAGGGCCATACGCGTGAATTGAGGGAATGTAAAAGGTGGCAGTCGAACTTAACGGCATTTTGGTTAAAGCCAGCTTAATACCGTTCGATGGCTGATCAACTACTCGATTATAACCATTGCTGCTGGGCTCGAGGTCATATTCGCCAATTATTTTCGCAGGATCAGTAAGTAATCTGTACGCGATATGGAACGAGACTTTGTCATAAAGTGTAGGTCTTCCACCGGCCGCGTTCTGTGTGAAAAGATAACGCATGCCGGTTGTGTCCTTTACCGCAGTGATACCAACGGAGTCAATATAATGATCTATCGCCAATGTGTCGGCAGCAAAACGGTCTAACTCTGATTGAGAACGATATATCTTCTTGAAATCTATATTGAAAACAAGAATAGCATTTCCAGGTACAGAACCTTGTCCATTTTTGCCATATGCAAACAGCGACGGGATGTAAAGTGTAGCCTTAGAGCCTGCAGGAAGCGTTGTAAGGGCTACCTTCCAACCATCAATAAAGCTTGATACAGGCGATTTCTTAATGCTCCCGGCGTCAAATTGTTGATTGTTTGAAAAAAGCGTTCCAACATAGTCAACATCAACGGGAGTACTGAGCTGCGCAGGATATCCGTTACCGAATTCACTAATTACCATTCGAATACCATTGATGTCGTGGACCACGTACGCGCCAGGCGCGGACGAAGCCAAGTAGGTGTCAATCTGCGCAGTTTGATCAAGTAACAATGTAACATCGTCTTCTGCGTCGCTGTGAATACAAGATGATGCAGCAACCCAAACTGCCAATAACGCAATGCCAATTAACCGCTTCCTCATAGTTATATTTTTATTTACATGTACCAGTAGCTTGATCGTAGCTGTCCGAAAATTTCAATAGCGCTACGTCAAAAATCAAAACAGCGTTTGGAGGAATTGAACCCTGCTGACCTTGAGGTCCGTATGCCAGACCGGAAGGAATATAGAATGTCGCAGAGTCACCGACACCCAACAACGGTACAGCTCTTTGCCATCCGGGGATTACTCTCGCGAGTGGGAATGCTACGCTGGGAGCCTGATCAAAGATTTGCCCGTTATCCATAAACATTCCGCGATAATTAACCTCTACACAGCTTTGATCGGTTGGCTTTTTCCCTCCTTTACTTGTATGAATAACATACATTATACCGCTGCTATCCTTTTGCGCGTTAATCTTTTTATCAGCAAGGTATTTTGTAATTGCGTCAGCGTCTTTTGAGATCTGGCTGACACGAACCTTTTCAAACATTGTCATGCGGTACTGTTGAAATGCTTCACCGCTCATGATGTCGTGAACCTTGATGATGTAAGACATATTCATTGTGGTGTCAATTTTAAACGGCGGCATTCCACCGGCGACATCCTGAAAGAATTTCTTGATCGGCATGGTAGTCTTCACACTATCCCCTTTCGACAGCATTCTAAACATTTGAATCATTCCGTTCTCCGATGCCATTGTCGACGTATCACCAATTGGAATCCCTTGTGTCATTCCCTGCTTGTATGTTTCGCTCCAGACAGAATCTTTGGAATCCTTCAGCACATAATCGAAAACAATAACTTCCTGTGTTTTTGCTGGAACACCATCGCCCGCTTTGAGCACCTGGAATTTGAAGCCACCGGGAGTTTCCTTTTCGTTCTTTGTGCACGCTGTGGATAACAACACCAGTCCGATCAGAATGCGAGCGTATTTAGTCATGATAATTTAAGTTAGACAGTTTAAGTTGATTAAAAGTTGTAAAGGGGAGTCTCAATCTTTGAGGAGTTGGTCTCCGTATTGTGGCAGCAGTTCGAGAAATTTCGTGACCGTTTGATCGAGTGTTAACGTCGTCTGGCCACCGGCTGCATTTCTATGGCCACCTCCTTCAAAATGTGCACGCGCCATTTCATTAACCGAGAAACTGCCAAGTGACCGCATTGAAAGCTTAATATTCTCCCGTCGGTCTGATATCAAAACGGAAAGTTTGATGTTCTTTATAGACAAGCCAAAGTTGACAAGACCCTCGGTATCGCCTGTTTGTGAACTAAAACGCTTCAGTTCCTCAGCAGACAGTACGATGTACGCTGTCCGGTATTCGGGAACAACCTGCAATTTTTCACTCAGTACATATCCCATGAGTCGCAGGCGCTCAATGGTGTTGGTATCATAAATAAGTTTGGAAACTTTATAAGGATCAGCGCCAATCTCCACGAGTTCTGATGCGATCTGGAATACTTTATAGTTCGTATTTGAATGGCGGAAACTGCCGGTGTCCGTCATTATTCCGGCATACAGAAAATCGGCCATACCGGAATCGATGAACGGTTTGTCGCCGAGGCTTATTATTAATTGATAAACTAACTCGGCAGTTGATGCTGCGGTGGGATCCCATTGTTCAAAATCGGCAAATTTCTGCGGCTCAAGGTGGTGGTCAATGAGCACTTTTATTGATTTCGACTTTTGAACCATTTCGCCGAGCTCATTAATTCTGTTAAGACTTGAAAAATCCAGGCAGAACACAGTATCGGCTTCCGAAATCAAACGCGCACATTTTTCGGGGCGATCCTTTTTGAACACTACGACCTCACCTGAATCAGGCATCCAGCTGATAAAATCAGGATAATCGCTAGGCGTGATAACGACGACGGAATGGCCTTTTTTTGTAAGGTATCTAGACAAACCCAGGGAAGACCCTAAGGCATCAGCATCCGGATTAAAATGGGTCAAAATGACCATTTTGCGCGGTGTGTTTAGGTGCTCCTTAAATACCTCGATATTCTGCATTAATCCTGGGGAAGGCGAAGCGCAAAAATGCGGAATTTTACTGCATAGTCAATAGGTCAGAAACGATAGTTGCCATCGACTTAAGTCCAATCTTCCTTAAAATCTAGCGCACAAAGCGCAGACTTTCCACGGATATACTATTTTTGCGGCCGCCTTGTGCATTAAACTAAAAAACTTGGGCAGGATATAATATGGCTGGAAACAGGACATTCACAATGATTAAACCAGACGCTGTAATAGCTGGAAACACAGGAGCGGTCACCAAGATGATTGAAGAGGCTGGTTTTAGAATCGTTTCTATGAAAAAGACTCAGTTAAGCGGCGAAAGAGCTGGTGAATTTTATGCTGTTCACAAGGAACGTCCCTTCTACAAAGACCTTTGTGCTTATATGTCCTCAGGGTCAATTGTCCCTATGATTCTGGAAAAAGAAAACGCTGTTGAAGATTTCAGAAAACTAATTGGAGCTACAGATCCCAAGAAGGCAGCTGATGGCACGATCCGTAAACTTTTTGCCACTTCGATCGAAGCAAATGCTATCCACGGATCTGATAGCGATGAAAACGCAGCCCTTGAAGGCAGCTTTTTCTTTGCGGGCACAGAACGCTTCTAGTATAATTCTATCCTTCCTTTCAATCAGCTTCGTTAAGCGCCGGGCGCTCAATGGGTGTGCTTTGACCTCAGCAACTATTTTCATCCGGAAATTTGTACATCCAATTCCAGGAATCTTGGTAGGCAGTCTATTTTGCGTGCTTTTTTATAAAGTCAAACGCCTAATTTATCAAAACAGTCTCACCAAGGCAGGGTGAGAAGTCAATTTTGAAGAAAAAAATTATGCAACTCGCACAAGCTTCAGAACGCCGCTACGACCTGGATTGGTTAAGATTTATTGCTATTGTAATCCTTCTTCTGTTCCATACGGGTATGCTGTTCAACACGTGGGGGTGGCACGTCAAGAATGCGGAGACGTCGGACTATTTTCGGTACTGGATGTCACCGCTCCATTTTTGCCGAATGCCGCTACTCCTCTTTATTTCAGGAGCGGGCACATATATGGCGCTCGGAAAGCGAACGCCCAAGCAATTCGCCAACGAACGCTTTAGGCGCCTCTTCATTCCACTGGTTTTCGGGATGTTTATCGTGGTTCCGCCACAGATCTACTACGAGTACATTAACAAATACTCAAACTACCTGGAGTTCTACAAAACAGTCTTTGAATTCAAGCCATATCCAGGAGGTAGTTTTAGTTGGCACCACCTCTGGTTCATCCTATACCTATTCCTGTTTTCACTTATATCTATACCGCTTCTGAAGTTCCTTAGATCACCAACGTCAGAGAAATTTAAATCCAGAGTTTGTTCAATACTTTGCGTGCCTGCCGTGATGCTATTTCTTCCCTCCTCTCTTATGCTAGTGACCCAGATATTATTGCGTCCATACTTTCCGGAAGAGACTCATAACCTTATTCAGGATTGGGCCTATTTCACTTTCTATTTCTGCTTTTTCATTTTTGGAATGATCTGCTATTCATCAAACGACTTGTGGACTTCTATTGGAGCAAATAGAAAATTCTTTCTCGGGTCTACGGTTATTGTATTGACACCATTCTATATGATCATGCTTCATTTCAGATCCTATATTCCATTGCCATGGAGTTCCAAAACGCTCGAGACCGCATTTGACGTTATTGCTATTTATTTCAGCTGGATTAGTGTGATCACGATCATCAGCTTTGGACAACATTATCTGAACAAACCCCACCGGTGGCTAACGCTCATAAATGAAGGGTTGTATCCATTTTACATTCTGCATCAGACCGCGATTATCGCTATTGGGTACTATATATGTAAGTTGGATTGGAGCATCACTGCAAAATTCTGCGTAGTGACTTTCCTTACTCTAGTGAGTTGCTTAAGCATTTATTTCATCGTGATTCGGCCGTTCAATTTTATGCGACTGGTCTTTGGAATGAAACCGAAACGCAACACTGCGCACGCGCAGATTGCAGAGTGATTTGCAATTTAGCTATTTGCTAAACGATATCTTCGAGCATGTAGTCTTTTCCTTTTCCATACTTGATGAGTTCTTTTAGGAAATAACGCTCGAGGGTATCGAGGTCCTTGACCTTGAAGTCACCGTTTGAGAGAATATTCTCAACGACAAAATCGTGTACTTCGCCATAGTTAGTGAGCCTGTATTTCTTTCCTGCTCTGAGTACATCAAATGATATAGCCATAATCAAAGGTCCTCCTCGCGTTCAAGCATCAGGATTGACGCCTGGGGGACGATAAAATATTTTTCATCCTCGTAGATCACTTCGATGGCACCTTTCTGGAGGAAAATGGCGAGATCACCTTCTTGAGCCTGCAGGGGCAGGTATTTTACCTGATCTTCTTTGCCTTTCCATAGATCATCTTCATCTGCCGGAAGTGGCAATGGGTAGCCCGGTCCGACTTTAATGACAAATCCGCTCTGTATCTTCTCTTTCTCCTGAACACCCGGAGGAAGATAAAGGCCAGAGGCGGTCTTATCGCTTTCTTTACCAGGTTTAATCAAAACCCTGTCACCGACCACTATGAGCTTCTTCAGTTTATTATCTGCCGTAATTTTCATGTCCAATTATCAGGAATTTCAGTGCCACCAACAATTGATTGTCCAGGCGAATTTCAATTTAAATACCAAAAAAAAGTTCTCAAAAAGGTTCAATTTACCTGTAATAAGCAGTAGTGAGAATGCCCACCCATTTCCATGAACGGAATCGTTTGAGATTTATAATTTGATAACTTCACAAAGTGTATAATTACCCAAACTGTATAATACTCAATAGTATGAAATATTTAATCGTTTTTGCATTGCTGATCAGTAATGTCGCATGGGCTATCGATCCAGTTACGTTGCCTATCGGAGCTGCAGCTCCCGATTTTTCTCTTCCAGGTGTAGATGGAAAGACCTACTCTCTGAAAGACTTCAAAGAGAAAATACTCCTTATCGTTTTTACTTGCAACCATTGCCCTACCGCACAGGCGTATGAAGACCGTGTTAAGCAGCTCGTCACTAACTATAAGTCGAAAGGAGTTGCTATAGTCGCGATATCTCCAAATGATCCAAAATCCATAACATTGGATGAACTAGGTTATACGGACCTGAGCGACAGCTTTGAGGAAATGAAAATCCGGAGTAAAGACAAGCAGTACAATTTCCCATATTTGTATGACGGTGAAACATCGGCAACGTCGATTAAGTACGGCCCACAGGCTACGCCTCACGTCTTCATTTTCGACGAAAAACGAACGCTACGCTATACAGGCCGTATCGACGATGGCGAGAAACCAGGCACTGCGAAAATCAACGACACAAGGAATGCGCTGGATGCTATGATTGCGGGAAAAGCAGTTCCTGTTGAAAAGACCAAAACATTTGGATGTTCTGTAAAGTGGCCGTATAAGAATGATTACGTCACAAAGGCTGAAGAAAGATGGGCAAAAGAGAAAGTTGCTATCGAAGACATTGATCTTGATGGATTGAAGACTTTGCTCAAAAATGACGGAATAGAATACAAGCTGATCAACGTATGGGCTACTTGGTGCGGCCCCTGTGTGACAGAATTTCCTGAATTTGTAACGATGAACAGAATGTATCGAAACCGCGAGTTTGAACTCGTCACTATTTCGCTTGACGAGGCAGCCAGAAAACCAAATGCCTTGAACTTCCTCACCAAGAAACAGGCTTCTATGAAGAACTACATTTTCACCGGCGATAAATATGCCTTCATTGAAGGATTAGACAAAAAATGGGAAGGATCCCTGCCGTATACGCTGTTCATTGCTCCGGGCGGAAAGATAATCTATGGCAGGCAAGGTCTAATTGATCCATTGGAACTGAAGAAAATTGTCGCCGAAAACATAGGAAGGATCTATGCTGTGCCTCCGAAATAGTACTTAATATTGAGTATTTAGTCCTTAGTATTAGTAGTATTTAGTACTTCGCGCGACTCAAAATCCGTGCAAACTAGCAGCTGATCAACTAAGGACTCAATACTAAAGACTAGCCATTCTACTCGAAAAGTTTGCCCTGATCTTCTGATCGCTTCAGCAATGAAGGGTCAATTGCTTTGTTTGTCTTTGCGCCCAGCTTTTTCAGTTCCTCTACGCGCTGAACAAGATTTCCGTTTCCGAGAGAAAGTTTTTTCATCGACTCTTCATAAAATTTCTTGGACGAGTCCAGCTTTCGACCGAGCGTGATCATGTCGTCAGAAAAACCCACGAACTTATCGTAGAGATCCCCAGCTTTTGTAGCGATGTCAAGAACGTGTCTTGTCTGGTACTCCTGCTTCCAGGTATTTTTGATAAGTTGTAATGACGGTATCAATAATGTCGGGCTAACAAACACAATGCGTCTTTCAAGCGCTTCTTCGTAAAGCGATTTTTCGCTCTGAATGGCAAGGATGTAGGCAGGCTCTATGGGTATGAACATCATCACAAAGTCGGGGGAATATTCAGAGACGTTCTGATAATTCTTCTCCCCTAAAGATTTCAAATGTGTTCGTATCGACGTCAAGTGACTTTTTAGAAACATTAATTTATCGGCTTCAGATTCTGCGTTTACAAAACTGTTATAAGCCCGAAGACTGACTTTTGAATCAATAACAACGTGTTTGTTTTCCGGAAGTCTGATGATCACATCTGGTCTTAATCTTCCTTCGTCCGTTGTAAAGGTCTCCTGAATAAAATATTCACGATCTCTTTCAAGACCGGATTTTTCGAGGATGCTTTCAAGAATGAATTCACCCCAGGCTCCCTGTGTTTTGCTATCGCCTTTGAGCGCACGAGTCAGATTTTCTGCTTCTCTTGTCATCTGAACATTCAGTCGCTGAAGATTCTCAAGCTGTTCCCTTAGTGCGGAGTTTCTTGAGATATTATCTTTATGCGTTTCCTCAACGCGCTTCTCGAAGTCAACGATTTTGTCGCCGAGAGGCTTCAACAAATCAAATATGTTTGACTTGTTCTGGTCTGTAAATTTCTTACTCTTCTCCTCGAAAATATCGTTTGCCAGATTCTTGAACTGAAGTGATAGCTTTTCACTTAGCATTTCAAGTTCCTTGTTCTTATCGACAAGCTTTTCCTGAAGATTCCTGTAGTCGGCCTCAGTCGTTGCGAGTTCGTTGTTGATATCAAGCACCTTCTTTCTTTCGGAATCAATTTCACGTTTCAGTTCCGCCAACTGATCAGTAATAAGTCTGAATTTCTCCCGCTCCGAGACCATAGTCTGGGATGCCTCAATTGAATCGGCCCTGAACCTTGCTTTTAAGACCAGCCACGCAACGCCGACGCCAATAATTAACCCTACAACCAGTAAGACAATGTCCATGGGATGTAAAGATAATATTTGATAACTTTGCAGTTGGTCAATATTCAAATATGGTGGGAGTAATTAATTCGGGTCAGTCAGCCATTCAGATGGAGGACAAATACGGAGCACATAATTACCATCCGCTGCCAGTCGTACTAACGCGTGGAGAAGGTGTATTTCTGTGGGATGTAGACGGCAAGCGTTACTACGATTTTTTATCCGCTTACAGTGCGGTTAACCAGGGTCATTGTCATCCCAGAATCATCAACGCATTAATAGAGCAGGCCAAACGGCTGACGCTTACATCACGCGCGTTTTACAACGACAAGCTTGGCGTTACAGAAAAATATGTCTGCGAATTATTCGGCTATGAAAAAGCGCTGTTCATGAACAGCGGCGCTGAGGCAAACGAGACTGCGATCAAGCTTGCGAGAAAATGGGGGTACACTGTAAAAGGAATAGCTGAAAATAAGGCAGTCATTGTTGCGGCGAGTCAGAATTTTCATGGAAGAACCACCACCATCATTTCAGCATCAACTGATCCCTCTGCTAGAAATGGATTTGGGCCTTTTATGCCTGGCTTTGATATCATTCAATATGATAACATTGATAAACTCGAATCTGCTCTGAAGAATCCGGACGTATGTGCACTGTGGATCGAGCCCATACAAGGGGAAGCAGGAGTTTTCCTGCCGCAGGCAGGATACTTGAAAAAAGCGTCTGAGCTGTGCAAAAAATATAATGTTCTCTTCATGGCCGACGAGATACAAACCGGTATAGCACGCACGGGAAAGATGTTGGCTTGCGATCACGAGCAAGTACGCCCCGACGTGCTTATTCTTGGTAAGGCACTTTCAGGCGGAGTGATACCGATCTCGCTGGTATTAGCAGATGATGATATCATGCTGGTGATAAAGCCCGGTGAACATGGTTCAACCTTTGGAGGTAATCCTCTGGCAGCCGCCATTTGTATTGAAGCTTTACAAGTTATAAAAGACGAGAAACTGGCCGAAAATTCTGAAAAACTCGGTATCGTCTTTCGCTTGAGAATGGACAAACTGATGCAAAAAACTAATTTGATTGCATCGGTTCGTGGTAAAGGACTCCTTAACGCCATTGTTATTAATGATTCACAGGAAAGTTCAACGGCCTTGGATATCTGCGTAGCACTCATGAAGGCAGGACTTCTTGCCAAGCCTACTCATGGGAACATTATTCGCCTAGCACCACCGTTAGTGATCAGCGAGGAACAGATGCATGAATGCTGTGATTTAATCGAAAGAGTTTTTCTGAACTTCAGGAAATGAGCTTCAATCTTACCAGATCCTCTCTGAGTTGTGCCGGAGATTCAAAATGAATTGTATTCAACCCTACGGCAATTGCACCCTTGATATTATTATAGTTATCGTCGATAAAAAGTGCGCGTTTGGGATCGATCTTATATCGATCAAACATTATTTGGTAAAACTCGGGAAAGGGTTTTCTTGTCTTTTCGACGCCTGATACCACGATACCTTCAAACCAATTTAAAAAGTCGAAGGTGTCTAACGCCCAGGGGAAAGTCTGCTCCGACCAGTTCGTCAGGGCGTAGAGCCGATGACTTTTCTTTTCTTTAAAGTGTCTTAGAATGTCTACCGTATCATGCACGGGCCCGGAGATCGTTTCCTGCCAACGACCGTACCAAGCTCGTATAGCCTGCTCGTGAGCAGGATGTTGGGCAACCAGCTCCTCAGTAGCGTCTTCGAATGATCGCCCGGCATCCTGTTTATCGTTCCATTCCGCTGTGGCGATATTTTCAAGAAACCATGAGATCTCTTCTTCCGTCTTGAATATTTTTCGATAAAGATACCTGGGATTCCAATCGATCAGCACACCGCCTAAGTCAAAAATTATTGTGTCAATGTCCTTCATACGTTACTTCATAGCTATACTTTATCCAGGCTGCATTGTTGCGTTCAAACGTTGATTCAAAACGCATTCCTATCTTTTCCAAAACTCGTTTCGAAGCAGTGTTCTCATTGTGAGCGTCACCGCCAGCTTTTTCATGTGTAATTTATTAATGCCATACGCAAGCACGGCACTTGCCGCTTCAGTTCCGCACCCATTGTTCCAATATTTTTCTTAAAAATCGGAATCCAAGGGCCGTCTCGCCCGCATCTTCGTCATAGCTAAGTCCGCACCACCCCAGATATGAATTTGCCGTGTTAAGTATAACACTCCACCTTCCATAACCAACCTTATCATATTTGTCATCGTTGGCCACCAGCAATGCTGCCTGTTCAAGGGAATCGTAACGTTGATCGCCTGTAAATTTAATTACTTCGGGATCATTGTTCAATTCATACATCAGTGCAGCGTCTGAGGAAATAAATTCTCGAAGGGTAAGTCGTTGAATTGTCAAGATAACCTTCACAGGCGTTCCTCCAGTCTTGAGAACACGTAGTCTGGACTGATTGACGTGAGACATGCAAAGTCGCCGCGGAAACACTTCTCTTTTCCATAGACCGAACAAGGTCGACATGGCAATACGTCACGACTGACTTGTATGATACTCTCCGGGCCTTTCTCCCAAGGTCCAAAGCCAACGTCCGGATCAGTACCTCCCCATATCGAAAGCAATGGTGTGCCCATGAGTGATGCCAGGTGCATATTGGATGAATCAACACAAACCATAAGCTGCAACATCTGGATCAATGCTAACTCTTGCTTGATCTTGAGTTGACCAGCAACAATGACAGTGTTGTCGGGAAATTTCTTTTTAAGTGTTTCGAAAAACTTAAGTTCTTTGTCTCCGCCGAAAAGGAAAAATTTAACGGGACCCTTGCCTATCATTTTCCTCATGAGCGGCTCATAATTCTCCAGTGGCCATATCTTAGTAACGTGCCTCGCGAAAGGAGCAATACCGATCCACGTTTCTTTCTTTTCAATTCCGTTTGTCAGTAGCCATTCCTTGAGTTGTTCTTTGGCTGATTCTTTAATAAAAATATGTGGGGGTGTGGAACTGATACGAAGCGGAAAGCCGGCCTTTTCAAAAGCTAAACGATATCTTTCTACAGTATGTGGTAGAGGATCCGTGTTCTTATTGTGCTTTCTCGTGAAGGCATGTTTTTCAGGCCTGCCTTTTTCGAAAATTATCACTGGTGTTCCGAATATTTTGAAAAGATTTCTGAGGAGTATTGTTCTGATATGATCATGCATATCGATAACCATATCGTAAGGGCCTCGCCGCATCAGCTTACCAAACAGCTCACGCATTCCAAAGATTCCGGAATAAGTATAGTCTACGTCAGCCGGAAAAGGAACGACCCGATCAATATCTGTAAAAAATGATGCGAACTTTGGTCGTGTAACAACTGTGATCTCTACATCAGGATATTGCGTGGCGAGAGAACGTATCACCGGTACCAGCAGCACCATGTCGCCCATCGCGGAGAAACGCAGTACAAGAATCTTCTTTATTGCCACAGCAGGCTTTAATGAATTTTAGAATTGTAAGCTACAAAAAGAAAAACACCCCGTTTCTATGCGGCGCGCAAATAGTAATCTATTTTCGGGGCGTGTTTTTCGCTTGGTACAAGCTTGGATTTAGTGAAGGATCATTGTACATCTTGAGCTGTCGGTATACTTTGAATCTGCGTTTTCCGATAGCGATATCCTCCATCATTTCATCAAACGCAAGCCGCATGTCATTCTTTTGTTCTATAAGCACATTGAGTTTTAATCTGCAGGTTTCTCGATGTGCGTCTGTCGCTTCGGAACGTAGTGTCTGGTCGCGCATATGAAATATCTTGAGCATCAGAATACTCATTCTGTCTAGTAGCCAGGCCGGGGATTCCGAGTTTATTCGGGCGTCAGTTAAATATTTTACGTCGCTGAAAATGGCGAGGAAGTGATCATCGATCTTCTCAACAATATTTGTGCGATCCTGATTTGATTTATCGATTCTTCGCTTCAAAAGCATCCCTTCGATGGGATCGATTGAAGGCGGACGAACCAAATCTTCTAAGTGCCACTGCACAGTATCAATCCAGTTCTTCGCATAAAGCAACGAATCCAATGTACCCTCCGGATATGGGTTGTGAAAAGGTGTATCTACACTATCAGTGACGTGATAATTATCGATACTCGCTTCAAAAACTTTATAACAATCATCGGCTTTCAACATAGCAAATGGTTTACGCTGCAATTTAATTAAATTGTGCGCAATGATCGGATCAGAAAATGATATCATCAAACAGCTTTATGTCATCCCATCATTTTGTTAGAGAAGGCCAAGAGCCTGCACTTTTGATTCTGGATGCTGATTCATCGGATGTCGTGATGTCTCTTCTGGAATGGTCTCCAACGGTACTGGTGTCTTCCAAGGTTTTGGCCAGCGTGCTGTTGTGGGGAGTTAAGATTGACGCTATAGTGACCTGCGAAGGCGATGATATGGCCCAACTCGGTTCGATGTCCTTTGATCAGGGTCCCGTGAAAATTATTAATGGAGGTGTGACAAAAAGCCAATTGTCAAACGCGCTTTCATCGCTGAGCAGATTTGGTCAGAAGTCTGTGAATATTATCAGCAGATCTCCGGCCGATCATTTTACTGAAGTGCAGCATTATCTGGACAGACTTGATATTGCGTTTGTCAATGAAACGCTGAAGTGGTTTCCAGTAGCCCGGAGGTTCGAAAAGTGGTATCCGGCGAATACAGTTTTAAGGGTGCATACATTTGATCGCGTTCACGATATAAATGTCGGCAATGGTGCACGAGATTATGATATAATTAAGACGGGTGATTCAGGTTTGGTTTCAATCAATTCCGATAAGTCATTCTGGATCGGGGAGGCGAGTTCATGAAAATGCAATTTCTCACCGCAAAGAAAAGAACTCTCAGGACCGCAGAGAAAGTACATCAAACTTTGCGATCCTTAACGTCCTATGTGCTGATTATGGTAAAAAAAAGGCCTTATGTGGGTAATTTGCCATTTTTCCACCATTTCAGGTCATCCATAATTATTTATCAACACTGCATAGGGGTAAATCTTTTCACAATTGTCATAACCCCAAAGCGCCATTCCCGTAAATTTCGCTGACTATCATTTCAAAAGCGGTGGAATTTCAAGGAGATCAGCTTATTAACATGCTGAAGGCGGGCCAAATAACTGCTTTTGAGATGCTATTCAGAACATTTTATCAACCGCTGTGCAATTATGCTTACACTTTCCTCCAGGACCGTGATGAAGCCGAGGAAATCGTACAGTCGATCTTCACGAACGTCTGGGAGAAAAGGTCAACACTTGAAATAAAGACAGCGGTGAAGCCCTACCTCTATGCGATGGTAAGAAACGGGTGCCTTAACGTAATCAAGCACGAAAAAATAAAACAACAGCATGTGGCGATGGAATTAAATGTAGCGGAGCGATCGGTAGAGTCAGTATCTCGTACAATTCATGCTTCGGAACTGGAAACCAGAATCTCCAAAGCAATGGATAGACTACCTGAGCAATGCCGGTTGGTTTTTAAGCTCAGCAGGTTTGAAGAATTGAAATACGCTGAGATTGCAAGGCAGCTGAATATATCGGTGAAGACGGTTGAGAATCAAATGGGAAAAGCGCTGAAGATTATGCGTGAGCAGCTAAAGGATTACCTCCCGTTGATTGTGGTGTTGATAAATATATTCATAGAATGACATGAGTTTTAGTGTGGACCATATTGACGAACTGATTGGAAAGTGTCTCGCGGGTGAGGCATCGGGGGAGGAGATTGCTTTTGTTGATCAATGGCTCATCCAATCCAGGGATAATCAAAGCTACTTTGATCATCTCAAAACCATATTTACCCAAGCCTCCCTGGTAAAAAATCATCAGCAATTTGATACCGATGCCGCATGGGAAAGGATGAAAAATTCATTGTCGGCGAGCGATAAAAAGACGGTTAATTTTTCGCCGGTAAGCAGTTCACATAAATGGTGGAAAGTTGCAGCAGCTGTGACTCTGATTTCATTGGTCGGAGTTTTTGCCTACAGATTCGCTCGGCCCGAAGTTTTAAAAGAAGTTTCTTTCATTGTTGATGCTCACAAAACCGCGGTAGCCGATACGTTGCCCGATGGCAGTTCAGTGTTTCTTAACAAGTCGACTCAACTGACGTATTCCTACAACAAGAAAAAGAAGGAGCACGTGATCAAACTGAAAGGTGAAGCCTACTTTGATATTCACCATGAAGAAAGGAAAAACTTAGTTATTGACATTGATGGTGTCTTCATTCGCGATGTCGGCACTTCCTTTAACGTCAAGGCGTATCCTGAATCCAACACGATTGAAGTTGTTGTTGAAGAAGGAGAAATAAAATTTTACACCTCAGCTGATTCAGGCGTGACGCTGCGGAAACATGGCAAAGCGGTTTATGATAAAACAACAAAAAAGTTCGCACTGAACCTTCCGGAAGTCAATGCGCTGTCCTATAAGACCAAGCAATTCAACTTCGACAACTCAGATCTCGAAGCAGTTGTAAATCAGCTGAATGCTGTATATGATAAAGAGATTGTGCTCGACAAGAGAATGGAACACTGTCGACTGACGGTCGCATTTAATAACGAGTCGATTGATGAGATTACAGCTATAATTGCTGAAACACTGGGAGGTACGGTTAATATTTCGTCCGAAAAGATTATTATCGAAGGCAATGGCTGTGGGGCACCATAGATCAAACCTTTTGAAAAGATTCGCCGTTATTTGTATTTCGATGACGGCGGTCTTATTCAGTTTGTTGGTACAAGCTGAGACACCATTGCTTGAACGTACGATTACACTATCGCTTGAACAGGAGCGGGTTGAAATCGCGCTGAGAAAGATATCGCAACAGGGAGATTTTACATTCTCCTATAACCCGGCGATTCTTGACGTTTCGAGACTTGTGTCATTTAGCTTCGCTGGAAATACGATACGCGAGGTTCTCGACAAGCTCTTCGACGGAGCCGTCAGGTACAAGGCCCGAGGTAATTATGTGATATTGACGAAATCAACGGCAACGCCATCGAACAGTGTATATAGCGGGTACGTTATAGACGAGACGACAGGGAAACGATTGAAGAACGTCAGTGTGTATGACCCTATTACACTTTCATCAGCGGTCACCGATGATTATGGATTTTTTCAGATTGAAGTTCAAAAGCTAACAGCGTCGGAAGTAAAGTTGGCAATCAACAAACTTAATTATGCAGACACAGTTATCTATGTTTCTCCATCGCGTGACGGACTTTTGAGAATACCCATTGCTTTCCATCCGGAGAAGTTTGAGACTATTGCCGATAGCGTTTCAAGAAAACTAAAGCGCTTCTGGAAGATGAGCATCGATGCACTTCAATCGCAGAACATGCTCAACATTCATGACACCCTGCATCGGATCAAGCAGATATCTGTGATTCCGTTCATCGGTACCAATCATCGTTTAAGTGGCAATGTCATCAACGATTATTCATTCAATATATTGGGAGGCTATGCACTCGGTGTTGAAAAGCTTGAGATCGGTACGTACTTCAACATCGATCGTGGAAATGTAAATGGAACACAACTGGCTGGTATCTTCAACGTCGTTGGAGGTCGAACCGACGCGTTTCAATTTGCCGGGTTAATCAATATGAATATTGATAGTGTAAAGGGAGCCCAGCTTGCTGGGCTTATTAATTTTAACGGCAATTCTACGCGCGCATTTTCAGGAGCTGGTCTTCTCAATGTTACTTATCACGACTCTCACGGTGCGCATTTCGCGGGACTTGGAAATTTTACTATTGGTAGCCAAGTGGGTCCGCATTTCGCGGGACTTTTTAATTTCTCAACCAGAGGCAGTCGCCGCGCGCAGTTTGCTGGATTATTGAACTTCACTGGTGCTGGATCAGAGGGTAGTCAGGTAGCCGGTCTAATTAACTATAGTCAGATGATACGAGGCGCACAGGTGTCGGGGCTATTGAATATTGCACCTGGAACAGTTGATGGCGCTCAAGTATCAGGACTTATAAACTATGCGACGAAAATTCATGGCGTGCAGGTTGGGTTTCTGAACATTTCCGACAGCATACGGGGGGTGCCTGTCGGCTTCCTTAGCATTGTCAGGCAAGGGTATCATCAACTGGAAGTGTCGGCAGATGAAGTGTTCTACACCAATATTGCTTTTCGGACGGGTGTACATCAGTTCTATAATATTTTTACTGCCGGTGCAAAACCCAATACTTTCAATGATAAGAAAACTGTATGGACTTTTGGTTATGGCTTTGGTACTGCACCGAGACTTAACCGGCGGTTGAGTTTGAATTTTGATTTGACGACGAATCAAATCATGAATGGTTCAGGGTTCGATTCAGTAAACTCGCTTCACAAGCTCTACACTGGCGTTGAGTTCAGACCCGGTAAAAGGCTTGGACTGACGGTTGGCGTAACAGTTAACGCGTACATGACTGATATTAAAAATACTTCTGAAGGATTATTTACAGCGTATACGCCAGGTTTTGTGCTTGACAAAACATATAGCAACGATCTGAACGTCAAGATGTGGTTGGGGGGGAAAGTTGGGATTCGGTTTCTTTGATGAGTAAATTTTCATCGCCGAGACGCACGACCGCATAGATTTATTTGTTGTTCTTGGGCAATTCAGGGTCGATTCAAAAGAATCAAAATCATTAAGCTACCGAGACAGGCCTTCGACCGAGAACCTTCAACAATTTTGCGTGGCCGACAATTGCTCCTGAGAAAGTCTTATAGGATTTGTAAGGCAGGTTAAATTCTTCCGCAGTTTTTTTTACGATGCCCGAAATCTTCCGATAGTGCACGTGACATATATTGGGAAAAAGGTGGTGTTCAACCTGAAGGTTCAATCCACCGACATACCAACTGAATATCTTACTGCGTTGAGCGAAATTCGTAGTCGTCCTAAGCTGATGTATAGCCCATGAATTTTCCATCTGGCCTGACTCATCGGGATCTGGATATTCGGTTCCATCAACAACATGCGCGGGCTGAAATATCATCGCCAGAATAAATCCTGCGACATAATGCATAACCATGAATCCAACGAGAACCCACCAGGCTGGTACCTTCAAAACCAAAATCGGAATGATAATTGTGTACGTAATGTATAAGGACTTTGAAAAAGTGAGGATCAGAAATTCTTTGAAGACATTTGTCTTCATCTTTGCCACGAGTCCTTCTCTGTAATACCGAATTAGTCGATTGTAGTCTTTAAAGGCTACCCAAACAAATGTCAGCATTCCATAGAGCACCCATGCATAAAGATGTTGGTAACGATGGACCGGTTTCCATTTCGTAGCAGGTGACATACGCAATACGCCTCTTGGACTGATATCTTCATCGGCATCGTGAATATTAGTATAGGTGTGATGAAGAACATTGTGTTGCACTTTCCAATTGAAAGCGTTTCCTCCTATCAGGTTCATTGCGTAACCAATGGTGTTGTTGATCCAGGGTGTTGAAGAATATGCGCCGTGATTTGCGTCGTGCATGATTGACAACCCAATTCCACCGACGCCAAATCCCATTAGCACGCTGAAAAGTAAAAGTATCCATGGGTTTTGAAACATTCCCGATACAATAAAGGCATAAGGAATGAGATACAGACCAAGCATGAAAATGGTTTTGATGATCATCTCCGCATTCGCGTGACGACTTACACCTTGCGATTTAAAGTAGTCATTAACCCTTCGGTTAAGAATAACGAAGAATTCATTTTGATTGGTGGCGAATTTCAGATTCTTGATCACGGTACTTTTTATCCGGTGGCTGTGTTTGTAAAATTAAGCATTAACCGTTCTGATAACGCGTCGACAGGGGTGAAATATTGCTTGCAGATAATAATTTTATAGCTCCGCAATAACTGTTCTGCCGCCTTTTGTGATGTCCCCGATTTTGACGGTGACCTTCGCATTTAAAGGCAGAAAAATATCAACCCGCGAGCCGAATTTAATAAATCCAAATTCATCACCTTGCTGAAACGACTGATTTTCTTGAACATAGCATTTTATCCGTCTGGCTAACGCTCCGGCGACTTGACGGAACAAGATTTCTGCACCGTTTTTCATCCTGACAACAACCGTTGTCCGCTCATTTTCAGTGCTTGATTTTGGATGCCATGCTACCAAATACTTGCCAGGATGATACTTATAATAACTGATCACCCCCCCAACAGGCATCCTGTTGACGTGCACATTTACAGGAGACATGAATATTGAAATCTGTTTGCACTTGTTCTTGAAGTATTCCCCCTCCATAGTTTCTTCTATGACCACGACCTTACCATCTGCCGGCGCAAGCACAGACTTATCGTTCCTGGTAATATCGAAAATTGGATTTCTAAAGAACTGCAGAATTATCAGATAGAAAATAATGCTGGCAGCGATCAGTGTGTTTTGCAAAATTACATGACCAGGATAGAAATAAGCAACAGCCCAGTTTATGCCAAAAAATATAAACAATAACACAATTAGCAATAATCGACCTTCGCGGTGTATAGTCATACCTAAATATTTAAACCAGCTACAGGAACTGAGTTGTCAGTACGTTGGCAAATTTACCGCTTTAATTATGAAATAAGTTCAATGGCAAGTGAAAAACAGCGGGACGATACAGATCAGCGTAAAAAAAGGGCGAACCATACCAGGTTCACCCTTCAATTACAATCTTAACTGAAATTTGCTTTGGACTAAATTGCCTCGGGTCTTAGAGAATTATATATCGTGTTGTTTGAAGCTGTTATCGCATCAACAATCTGAGCGATGTATTCTTTATGTTTACTAACGATAACATTCTTTTCACCTTCGGCAGTTGAAATTCTCACCGCATAGCGATCACGTAGGAAACCTATAGACAGAACGCCAATAAAGGCTACAGTACCGCCGACAATCATAGCCAATGTGTTCCCATGTACCAGGATTTGTCCTATTCGCACATCTCCGAGAATTGATGGCGGTACCGCTTCAGCAAACCCAAGGGCTGTGACCATCAACCCAATTAACACTAGTATTACGCTCGGTAGTCTGCTTGGACGTTGTACATATAACCCGTGTTTAATAATTCCGTTAAGCTTGTAGTTCGATTTCTTTACGTGAATGGTTGAATCAGTAACTACGACTTCGTGTCCGTCTGTATAGATTATTTTATCAGGTATCATAACGCTTCATGTTTGGTTTATGGTAAGGCTAACGAGCTCAAAAAAGGGGTGTTTTTGGAAAGGTCATATTCATCGATAAAGTGCATATATTTAATTTGAATCGACATTACCGACCGACGAACAGATTGTGGGCCCCATGTGAAAGGACTTCCTCAAATAAAGGAAAATCTAAGTAGGTATGATTGTTGTAAAGCGGCTTTCTCTTAATAACCGCCGCGGAATTTGTAGGTCTTCGACACTTTGTCGATCGCGACCATATATGCTGCGATACGCATTGGAACGTTATACTCCTGTGCAGTTTTATAAACGTTTGTAAATGCATCTTTCATGATCCGGTCAGATCTTCTATTCACACGATCTGCGGTCCATTTATAACCGAGACGATTCTGCACCCACTCGAAATAGGAAACAGTAACGCCACCCGCGTTGGCAAGAATATCCGGAACCACCATGATTCCTTTTTCATTGATGATGTTATCTGCTTTTGATGACGTTGGACCATTGGCGCCTTCTACAATTAATCTTGCTTTGATGTTTGATGCATTGGAACTTGTGATGACATCTTCGGTTGCGGCCGGAACAAGGACATCAACGGGTAGCGTAAGCAATTCCTCTGTTTTGATTTTCTCAGCACCATCAAACCCTTCGAGTGAGCCTTTCTTGTTATCACGGTATTGAATTGCCTTCACGATGTCAATACCACTTTCGTTATAATAAACGCCAGACAAATCACTAATGGCTTGCACCAAGAGGCCGCGTTCACTTAGCAAAAGTGCTGCCCACGATCCTACATTGCCAAAACCCTGTACAGCGGTAGTCGCTTTATACGGATTGATTTTTAGTTTCTCCATAGCAGCCATCGCGGACACCATAACACCACGCCCTGTCGCCTCGGTTCTGCCAAGAGATCCACCCATAACAAGTGGTTTGCCCGTCACAACGGCATGGGTAGTCATTCCTTTGTTGCGCGAGTACTGATCCATAAGCCACGCCATTTCGCGTGGACCGGTTCCCATGTCGGGTGCCGGGATATCCTGGTCGGGTCCAAAGACATCAGCCATGGCCTGCGTATATGCGCGCATCAGTCGCTCAATTTCGCCAGCAGACATTTCTCGGGGATTACAGGCTACACCCCCCTTCGCACCACCGTAAGGGATGTCTACCACCGCGCACTTCCATGTCATCCATGCTGCGAGCGCCTTAACTTCGTCAAGATTTACATTCGGATCAAACCGGATCCCGCCTTTTGACGGGCCGAGGATGGTAGAGTGTATTACTCTATATCCTTCGAATACTCTGATCGCACCATCGTCCATCGTTACAGGCAACGATACGATCACCTGGCGAGCAGGGTTCTTCAAAACATTATAGATTTCTTCTTCTAATCCGAGGATCTGGGATGCTTTTTGAAAACGCGACATCATCGCTTCGAAAGGATTCTCTTTGTCTTTCAAAGGAGCTGGTTCGAGATAAGCCATATTTTAATAAATCAAAAAATGATCGTACTAGATACTGTTGAGATTCAGTTAGCGGATGCAATTAGGAGGTACATTGCTCCAAACGCATCTTCATCGAAAACGGTTGCAAAGTTAGTTTAAAATTGGAAGAGAGACGCGATTTTTCAGTAAAAACGTGGTTTTAGCCCGGGCCTTAGAAGATTCGGAGGAATAGATGTGAAGTCAATTTTGTTTGGAGAAAGAGATTGACCGTCAAAGTAAATTTGGCTTAGACCACCGAAGCTCGACGCGAACGCTGCTCCTAGTTCTACTTAAGGGAATGGGTGCGGTACCCTCAAACGGAAATCATCATCAGATCTAAAGGCCTTCACTCGCGATCAGTTGAATCCGCCACCGACCACTGATAGTTGGAATTGATCTGTGTTTGATCGATTAAAAAAGGGCGCGAAACAAAGCGCTTCCTGGTCAGAATTTACAATCCACTGAAGCTTATTATGGGCGTGTGGAAGTCAACCGTCTTTATCGCAGCCAATGACGCTACAACAGTATTCTAAGTGTGATATAAGTCTCCGCTAAGACTTTTTTTAAAATGGAACGATGAGGTCGGTAATAATGGCGGAGTTCAAGGAGTGAGCGTAAAAGTGGACAAAAAACAATGATAGATTATATTATTTCAAGGTAAGCGACAATGAATGGAGCGGATATCAAGAGGCCATCAAAGCGGTCCAGAAAACCTCCGTGGCCCGGAATACTAGTACCTGAATCCTTAATCTCAATACTTCGCTTTAAGAGCGATTCGACCAGATCACCGAAAGTACCACCGACAATGATGATCACACCAATGATCAGCCATTGCGTAAGATTCAACGAATGAAAATATCGGGACAAGCCATAGGCAAAGATCATTGCCAAAGCAGCGCCTCCAAAAAAACCTTCCCATGATTTCTTTGGCGATATGCGTTCAAATAATTTTCTTTTTCCGAAAAATGTACCGGCGAAATATGCACCGGTATCACTTGCCCATAATATAAACAGGCAACCGAAGATGATCTCGTAGTTATAAAGACCGTCGTCAAATGCAGCCACGTTTAGCAATGCAAACGGTACGGCTACGTAAAATATCCCGAGGAAGGTAAAAGCGATATTCGTGAAAGGCTTGCGCTCAAATTTCTTGTACAACTTGATCATGTATACACAAGAGACTATCGGGAATATCAGAAAGTAGAACTTCCATGAAATGTCGCCTTTTTCAATCATGAATGAGAGCAGAAAAATAGCTACGCCACAGATCGTCCCGAATGTTTTTTGAGGGATAACACCATCGAGACCGGCGAGCTTATAAAACTCAAGTAATGAAAATAGACAGATGATGAAAAATACCAGACAATACGTCCATTGATTCAGGCAGACCGCTGTGATAATCCCTGCGGATCCCAGAAGACCGGTGATAATGCGTTGTGTAAGATTATTATATTTATTGAGTTGGGTTGACACTTTCACCAATGATTGAAGAACGACAAATGTGCGAATTACTATTGGCAATTCAATGTCTTTAACTTAAGCGCGGCGACAGCCGAGGGGAGGCATTAGGGTTTGAGAATTATGAATTATTAATAAATACGAATTAAGCGGTGTTGAACTTCGGTTCCTTCATCCACTGTCCGTGCAGCCTTAAGCCAATGACATTGATTGGCAATCTAAAAAAATCTGTTGATGAACTCACACCTATTGTTTTGGCGCAATGCACAGGAATAATAAAAAAAACGTCAGATAGACTGTCTTCGACGGCGGGTCTACCTTATGGGAAGATCATTCCTTTGGAGCCTGACTTGTTTATAATGGTTCATTGCATAATACAGAAGCGCGCCTGTTAATAGGATACAGGCGAGCACATATTGTATTGGAGCTGATTCCCCATCTTCAACATTAATGGAAGTTGCCTTGATATTATTCAAATACACCATCACCACGGCAAACGCATTATTGAAAAAGTGAGCAAACATAGCGACGAGCAAATTGCCTGACCAATAATACAAATAGCCAAATAACGCGCCAAGTAAAAGTCTCGGGATGAATCCATAGAACTGCATGTGAATAGCACTGAATACAAATGCCGACAACCAAATGGCGACATGAATGTTTTTGGAGCTACGCCAGAATTCTTGTTGAAGAAGTCCTCTGAATACAAGTTCTTCCCCGATAGCGGGCAAAAGCGCAATCACCAGCAGCGATACCGACAGATCGCGTGGCGTGTTGATGTTGGTAAAAACCGCGGTTACTTTGGCAAGCTTATCCTCTTCTTCTCGCGCCCATTCTTCGAACGCTCGCATAAACTCAGGAAAATGGATGTTAAGATTCCATTCAGCCAGAGGAGACATCGCTATTGGAAATGCGAGACCAATACCAGCAACCACTAATAACATCGTGATGAGATGTTGGTCTTCAGGGAAAAAGTCTTTTAGGGATTTGCGTTCAAGTTGCGTGATATGGATCACGGGGAGCATGATCAATCCGACAAATGATACAGTGGCCTGCATCACCAGCAAGGCATTTCTGAGTTCAGGAGTTGGTGTCGGGTTTGCAATATCCCGAAGTAAGTCACCATCATAAAAACTCATTGTCGCCAATACCCCTAGCATAGGGCCGACGATTACAAAACCCAGCACAACGGTCGCAAAAATACGGACGAGCGATATAATTGGAGGTTTGTCTGATATGGGATTTGCCGGGCTGAACATTCTTAATTCCTGATTATCTTTGCGCCAAAGATGGTAAAAATAGGTCACATCGAATTGGGGGAATTTCCCTTATTGCTGGCTCCGATGGAGGATGTCAGCGACCCACCTTTTCGCGCGGTTTGCAAAGAAGGCGGCGCGGATTTGATGTACACTGAATTCATCTCTTCTGAAGGCTTGATCAGGGATGCGGCAAAGAGCAGACAGAAGCTTGATATTTTCGAGTACGAGCGGCCCATAGGCATTCAGTTATTCGGCGGCGATATCGGAAACATGGTGCAGTCGGCCGAAATTGCGACGGCAGTCAATCCGGATCTTATCGATATCAACTACGGCTGCCCGGTGAAAGCTGTGGCGTGCAGGGGTGCCGGTGCAGCATTGCTTCAGGACATTCCAAAGATGGTGCAGATGACTGAGTCGATCGTGAAATGTACCCACTTGCCTGTTACTGTAAAAACAAGACTTGGTTGGGACGACAATACAAAAAACATTGTCGAAGTAGCAGAACGTCTTCAGGATATTGGGATCAAAGCGTTGACTGTTCACGGCCGAACGCGCGTTCAGATGTATAAGGGTGAAGCGGACTGGACCTTGATAGGAAAGATCAAGGAGAATCCGCGCATGCACATTCCAATCTTTGGCAATGGTGATATCGACACTCCCGAAAAGGCAGTCTTATATAAGGAAAAGTATGGTGTTGATGGATTAATGATCGGTCGCGCAGCAATAGGCTATCCGTGGATATTCAATGAGATAAAGAATTTCGTGAAGACAGGGGAAGTTCTCGCTCCTCCTGATATGAATGAACGCATTCGCGTCACAAAGAAGCATCTTGAGTTTTCAGTTCGGTGGAAAGGTGATCGCCTTGGAATATTTGAAATGAGGAGGCACTATTCCAATTACTTTAAAGGGGTATCGGATTTTAAACCTTTTCGTACCCGGCTCGTAGAAGTGGAAACTGAATCCCAAATATACGCCATACTGGATGAAGTGGCTGATCATTATTGCTCAGCTATGGTGACTCAATAAAGTCAGCAAGTTCCGGGTTCGAATAACAGGCGAGATAACTCAATTTCATACCACCGATTTTCACCCGGACATTTACATGGAAGATTCTACAAGGCCAAAGTCACTCATCTTGTTGGGGGTGCTATCACTTATTTGGGGAACCTCATTTATTCTGATCAAGCAGGGTCTGAAAGTATTCTCAGCTGACGAAGTTGGATCGTTACGTGTCGTGTCGGCTTCATTATTCATGTTACCAATCGCGTTAACCAAAGTTCGTGAACTTACGACACAGGATTATTGGAAGCTCTTTACTTCAGGTATGTTGGGTATCTTTATTCCAGCTTTTCTGTTTGCAGCGGCGCAAACCAGAATGGAGAGTTCGATAGCTGGTATACTCAATACCCTCACACCGTTATTTACGATGTTGATTGGCGGCATAATATTCAGGCAACGATTCGGCATCTTTGTAATCGTAGGTGTTCTACTTGGACTCGTTGGCACGATCATTCTCAGCCTCACGCGGTCAGGTGACGTCACGGGATTTAATATGTTTGCCTTGCTCATCGTTCTTGCATGCTTTTCATATGGTTCAAATCTGAACTTCATTAAATTCAAGATCCCGGATCTCAAAGCACTCACCATCACAAGCTGCTCATTACTTTTGATTTTTCCGTTGGCAATAGTCTATCTTCTCGGCTTTACGAATTTCACGCACAAGTTAACGCATACCGAAGGTGCATGGAGATCATTTGGATTTGTCGTCCTGTTAGGATTTATGGGCACTGCAATGGCGACCTTACTATTTAACCAATTGGTGAAAATCACCACCCCGATGTTCACCAGTTCGGTAACCTATCTTATTCCAATAGTTGGTCTTATGTGGGGCATACTGGATGGCGAACGACTGCAGACAGGTCACTTCATAGGAATGATCACTATTATTGGTGGTGTTTTTCTGGCTAGTCGGAAAAAATAAATTGCGTGAAATATTATTTCCCCGATAGCGAAAAGGTGGCCATCACTGGCAAATGATCTGAAGGATAATACTTACCATCGTTTTCTTGTATTACCTGATAAGCTGAAGGGCTCCACTGCGACGTATAGAATATATAATCTATCGCACGGCAAGTGATGCTATTAACTTTGAAACTACAGAATGTTCCTGGAGCGTCAGCAGGTGCTGGATCTTTCAAGACCAGTCCCGTATTTTTCATAATAACGCCGTAAGGCTCATCGTCGCGCATGGTGTTAAAGTCGCCCGTCATGATTGCTGGTAGGTTCCCCGCGAGTGCAGCAATCTTTTCTTTGATGATGGCTGCACTGTTACGACGCGCTTCTTTTCCGATGTGATCAAAATGTGTATTGAGAAATAAAAACTCTTTGCTTGAATTAATGTCTTTCATGATCGCCCAACTGGCTACACGAGTAATAGCAGCATCCCAATCTTTGCTTCCAGGAACATCGGGTGACTTAGATAGCCAGAATGTTCCCTGCTTTATGATCTTGAACTTATCTTTCTTGAAAAAGATCGCAGAGTATTCACCTTTTGTTTTTCCATCGTCTCTGCCTACACCGACATAGGAATAGGCGGATAGATTTTGCGCAAGATCGGTTATTTGATTATGGACTGCTTCCTGCACACCATAGATGTCGGGATCATACTTACTTATCAATGCATAGACTTTGTTCTTTCTGTTCGACCATTGATTGACACTATCGGATGGTGTATCGTATCGTATGTTGTACGTCATACACCTGACCACAAATTGAGCACTTGCAATTTGAGAAATGGTCAATGCTAAAAGGATGGGAAGGACATTTTTCATAACCGTGATATTTGAATTATCGTGATGCAGCAGCATTAATGATCGGTCCGTAGTAGATGCTATTCATCAACATTTTATTCGTTCCAAGCCAAAACGCCCTGAAACAAAGATTGTCTGTAAAGCCGATTACTCTGCCGTGTCCAACCGTTGCTACTCCCGCCACAGCACTTTCTTTTGACATTGCATAGTTCTCTTTTGAAATGTAGCCACTCAAAAGAGGAGATGCGGTGTAAACAACAGGATTACTATACGCACCTTTAGATTTCTCCATAAAGAGATTGTTGGATTTGAATATCGGCATCTTCGAGTTGTAATATCCGTACAGCAATGGATTTGTCAGATCGACAGACACTTCGAGGATCGCGCCGCTGGTTTCCTGTGCGCCAATGATCTCTTCGATGTCAGCATACGGCCGTGTTGTGGCGGCGGTCTTCTTTTCGTCTTCCTTCTTCATTTCGAATTTTCCAAGACCCGAGCTGTTGAACCATGTCAAGGCATTTTCCATCCCAATAAGCGTTCCGCCTTGGTGCACCCAGGTTTTGATTTTTTCTTTGCCGGCGTCTGTGATACCAAGGGATCCAAATGATGGGGGCATGATGATCGTACTATACTTACTCAATGAAGCGCGGTCAATGACATTGATGGGAAGTAAGGTAACCGGGATTTGGAAACGGGTGTCGAGCAAGTGCCATATTTCGCCAGCATCGGTTGCTGATATTCCGTCCCCCACCAACATTGCGATTGTGGGTTTCTTGAATGGCAGGAATGAACTGCTACCCAAACTGACGCCACGATAATCAAGTCCTGTTTCAAAGGAATAGACGTCAATGCCATCCTTACCTGTGATGTCATTGATGATCATTTCCAATTGGGCCATCGTTTTCTCCTGACCCGCAGCTTGAATCAATATAGAGCCTCGGTCAAATTTCTTACCGTCACTATGATAGAATGGATCGCTGGCAACCTTCAGTCGGATACCAGCACTGAGCAATCGATACATTGCGCGTGGCACATAGTAACCATACGGTTCGAAGGCATAGGCATATTCACTTTTTGCACCAATCCTTTTGCCAGGCTCTGGTTTAAGCTCAACCAGTTTGTTACCTAATGCGGGCATTGATTTTAGTTCATCATATTCAAGGCCGAATGCCAACGGCAAGGTCCAACTCGAGATGTCGTAGAATAAACTGTCTTTGAAAGTGGTCCTTTTTTCAAACATACTTTTGATCAGACGATATTGCGGCTGATTTAACGGAACAACGTAACTCGAACCTGCCGCATAACTCTTTCCATCGATGTCAACAGGTGAAGAATTTTTATAGATGTCGATGGCCTGTCTCGCGATGACTTCAGCAAGCTGAAAGGATCTCATGTTGTCTTTTGACGCGCTGAACACATACGCTTTGACCGGATCTTTCCCTGCTTCTGCAGCGGCGTCTTTATAAAACTGACGTTGATAGTTCAGGAGGTCTTCGCGCATGCCATTAATAGCTTTCAGGCTGCTCAAAGCCGTAACGAATTGATTTCGTATTGCGAAAGGAAATTTGAGGATACCATTGATGCTTTCCTGTGCATGCCCGCGAGAGCTCGCCTGCTCAAACAAAATTCCTATTGAACCCTGAACGTCGGGGAACGTAGATCCCTTTCCGTAATAAAAGTCATCATAACCTTCTTGGGTATAATAGAAGGAACCGATTTCATCTAATGCTTTGGCGTGAAAAGTGCCGATACGTTTTGTGAGTTCAAGATTCTTTTCGGGAGTTAGCGGGTGCATGCGAGCCGGCACGCCTGGTTGAAAGAAGAACGATGCATTTGTTCCCATTTCATGATGATCTGTGAGAACGTTTGGTTTCCACTTATGAAAAGTCTTAACTCTGGCTTTTGATTCTGGATGTTGGGCTACTAACCAATCACGGTTAAGATCAAACCAATAGTGATTAAATCTTCCGCCAGGCCAAACTTCGTTATGCTCGGTGTCATTGGGATCGACAGATGTCTGAAGACTTTTGCGTGAATTCACCCACGAGCTGAACCGTTGCATTCCATCAGGATTATACGTTGGATCAAACAAAATGATTGTATTCTCCAGATACTTTTCAATTTCTTCTCCCTGGGCGGCAGCAAAGTGATATGCAGCAAGAAGTCCTGCGTTCACGCCGCTGGCTTCATTTCCATGAATGCTAAACCCGATATAAAATACGGCGGGCATATTCTTAACATCGACGTTTGCCGATTTCGACGGGTCGGAAAGTAGAATGTGCTGTTGCCGGATGGTCTCTAGTTGCTGGTGATTCTTTGGCGAAGTGATAATGAGTAGCAACAATGGGCGTCCTTCGTAGGTCTGACCGGTTACCTCCAGGCTCACCCGGTCAGAGGCTTTGTCCAACGCGTACATATAGTTCACAAGTCGATCGTGTGTAACATGCCATTCACCGACTTCGTGGCCAATTATAGACTTTGGGGTTGGTACGGATGGGTGGTACGTAATCCCGTCGGGTAAATAATAGCTCAGGTCAGGCTGGCCGTTCGCAACAAGCGCAATCGATATACTAAAAAAGGCAAGGAGTATAATTTTTCTCATAAACTAGGTTAGGTAAAGCCTGCGCTCCAGGCTAAATAAGGTATTCTTTGTCAAACATTTACAACCATTTTTTATGAATGGCATTTGAATGAATATTAATGTTTTGTGAACAAATTATTGAAAGATTTAAAGGGCCAATAAAGTATAAGTGTCGGGCATCCGGTACTTTTACCCACAAGTTCTCAATAACCTAAACCAACCCTATGAGTAGACTTTTACTGCTTGCATGTATTCTGTTTGCTTCGGTCGCCGCCTGGTCGCAAGTAACAACATCCTCCATTTCAGGTATCGTTACTGATGATAAAGGGGAACCACTTCCAGGCGCTACTGTAGTTGCAACACATACTCCATCCGGGACAACCTATGGAACTGCTACCCAAGCCAGCGGAATTTATAACATTCCAGGGATGCGTATAGGGGGACCGTATACTGTAAAAATTTCATTCATTGGATACAAGGAACAAGTAACTGAAAATGTCTTTCTAAGTCTTGGTGTTGCCACTGATGTGAAAGGCAAACTTGTGGATCAAAGTACTGAGCTCGCCGAGATTATTGTTACATCTGATCGCAATGATATTTTCAGTTCTGATCGCACGGGTGCAACGGCATCCTTCAACCGCGATGCTCTAAACCGACTACCAACTATCGGAAGAACCGTTAACGACATTATCAAGTTTAACGTGTACAGCAACGGAAGCTCATTCGGTGGACAGGATAGCAGGTTCAACAACTTCACGATTGATGGTTCTGTGTTCAACAACGGCTTTGGATTGGGAAGTTCGTCTCAGGCAGGAGGTCGTACAGGAACTACCGCGGTGTCACTCGACGCATTAGATGAAGTGCAGGTAAACATCACTCCATTTGACGTTCGTCAATCAGGTTTCGCCGGTGCTGGTATCAACGCGGTCACCCGCTCCGGTACAAACCAGGTTTCAGGTTCAGTCTATTACCTATTCAGAAATACTGATATGGTTGGAAAAAAAGTTAATGGCAACAAGCTTTCCAATATTAGCGTAGACGAAAAGACTGTTGGTGTGCGAGTCGGTGGACCGATCATTCCAAATAAGTTATTCTTCTTTATTAACGCTGAGAAGTTTACAAGTTCAACACCAGCGCTGAATTATACCGCTGACAAAGAAGACGGAAATACTGCAGGTGTTTCACGTACAAAATATGCCGACCTCGTTCAACTAAAAAACTTCATGCAGAGCCGCTTTGGAAGAGATCTGGGTGCAATTGATGGCTTTAACAATGATATTGAGAGTAAGAAAGCGTTGATTCGTCTTGACTATAACATCAATAGCAAACACAAGCTTTCAGGGCGTTATTCTCACCACGATTCACAATCAGATCAGATCATTAGTAATAGTAACAGTAGTAGTACGGCTGGCAACGGAAACAGAACTAACCTGGCACTCGCATTGTCTGCTCAAAACACTGGATACATCATTCTTGACAACACAAGATCTGTAGCGGTTGAGCTGAACTCAACGCTGGGTAGCAAATTTTCCAACAATCTAATTGGCACTTTCAACAAGCAGATTGAAGATAGAAAATTCAAAACAACACTATTCCCGACTATCGATATCCTAAGCGCTAAAGGCGAAGCGACTTATACTTCTGTCGGATTCGATCCCTTTTCACCTGGCAACAAGCTCAATTATTCAACACTTAACATTACGGATAACTTAACTTACTACGCGGGAAATCATACGCTTACGTTGGGTCTTGCTTACGAACACTTCAAGTCGAACAACGTGTTTTTCCCTTCATCACAGGGTGTCTATGTCTATAATACCATAGCAGATTTTGAAAGCGCCGTAGATTACTCGCTGGCGAATCCAAATGATCCAAACTCCAACGTTGAGTTGGCGCGATATAATTTACGCTACTCTTTGTTACCCGGTGGTGCAGATCCACTTCAAGTGTTGAAGGTTAATACATACAGTTTCTATGTTCAGGATGAATTTCAAGTCAACGACAAATTCAAACTAACAGGTGGAGTTCGTGGTGATGTATTTTCATACGATGCTGGTACCGCTGCCGACTTTTTCAATCCGGTAATCGCTAACCTTACCTTTAAAGACGAAAATTACAAAGACTATCACGTTAACACGGGAGCTTTCCCAAAGACCCGCCTCTTGCTATCACCACGCGTTGGCTTTAATTACGATCTTAAGGGTAACAAAACGACACAGCTGCGCGGAGGTACCGGAATTTTTGTTTCCAGAATACCACAGGTTCTTGTCTCGAACCAATTGGGTAACAATGGTGTGAATACTGCACTCATCGGCGCTACCAATACTACGGCCTATCCATTCAGAGTGAACCCTTCTGATCTTCCAACGACGGTGAAGCCACCCACCGACACCGATATTACAAAGCTTCCACCTTACGTTGTAAATGCTACCGACGATAATCTCAAGTATCCGATGGTTTGGAAATCAAGTATTGCAATAGATCAAAGACTTCCTTTTGGGTTGATCGGAACTTTTGAAGTGATATACAACAAGACTCTTCAAGGACTTCGATATATAGATGCTAACCTTGCTGAACCTACGAAATTATTGGCTGACGGCCGTCCACGATACCCTGCATCAGGTCTTCCAAGTGCTCAGCAGAGTGCTGCGAGATTTATCAATCCACAAGTCTCCAACGTGTTCGTATTGAAAAACACAACGAAAGGACAATCAGGATCGGCGACAATTAAAATTGAAAAGCCGGTGACAAAGGGCTTAAGTGGTTTGGCAGGTTATACTTATGCAGTTGCCAAGGATCTTCAATCTGTTGGTAGCACGGTTCAGGCAAACATGCCGACGAGCTTTGGTCAGAACTATCTTGGTACGAGGTTTTCTGACAATGATCTTCGTCATCGTATAGTGGCTTCTGCAAATTACCGTATCAACTATGGTGGTGATTTCGGGGGATCAACAATGTTCACTCTCGGTATGGTGTCTAACAGCGGACCTAAGTTATCATATGTTTATGCAAGTGATCAGAATGGTGATGGTCAGATAAACGATGTTATCTATATTCCAATAAGCGCGGCAGAAATTCAGTTTGCTACGATCGCGGCGACCGCAAGCACACCGGAGTTCACGCCAGCACAACAGCAGGAAGCGTTTGACAAGTGGATCGATAAGAACAAATACCTGAGCGAAAGGAGAGGCAAATTCGCTGAAAGAAACGGTGCTTACTATCCATGGTTAACAAGGTTTGACTTCTCATTTGTTCAGGAATTCTATGTTGCCGTTGGTGCAAAGAAAACGAAGAACACCATTCAGCTTCGTGCCGATATTCTTAACGTAGGTAATTTCATCAATAACAAATGGGGCGTACAATATTCGTCGACAAGTACGCAGCCTTTGTCAGTTGTAAGTGTTGGTACAGATGGAACACCTGTCTATCGCCTTGGCACTGTGAACAGCGGTAAGGAATTGTTAAGTGATTCATTTGTAAAAGTTGCAAACATTGGCAACGTGTGGCAGGCACAGATCGGTATTCGCTACATATTTAACTAGGTACATTCGAGTTTTAATAAGCTGCAGCATTCGGAGGGATCCGGATGCTGTTTTTTTTGATAACAACATTGATTTTCGCAGACATTCAACGCCCAGGCTACCGGTTTTATATTAGCCTCGAAATACGTAACTTGTATCTTAAGTATGCGTGCACTTGCGAAGAATTTAGCTGCAGCAGGATTAGTTTTCTTGTGCATTTCCTGCGAAAAATCCCCTAAAAAGGCTGATTATTCGGAACCGCAAGTCCAGCTTGATCTTGATGCAATTACCAAGCGGGGCTACCTCAACGCGCTCGTAGACAACAATTCTTTCAGTTATTTTATTTACAAAGGTCATTCACTTGGATATGAATATGAACTCCTCCAACTACTTGCGAAGGAGTTGCATGTCAGTCTCAAGATTAAAGTAACCTCTGGAATTGACCGTGCAATTGAGCAACTCAATGCAGGTGATGGAGATATCATAGCGTTTCCCCTTGCAATTACAAAATCACGACGCGAAGCTGTCGCATTCACGAGACCACACTTCAACACATATCAGGTACTAGTTCAAAGGAAGCCACAAAACTGGCGGAAGCTTTCGCTTGAAGAGGTTAACAACAATCTGATCAAAGATCCGGCGGATTTGATTGGTAAAAAAGTACACGTTATTGAAGGCACAAATCATGCATTGCGTTTAAGGCACCTGTCGGAAGAACTTGGGGGCGACATTTTGATTGAAGACGATTCGTTAACATCAGAAAGTGAATCATTGATTCGTAAAGTTGCTCTTGGGGAAATTGATTACACGATAACGGATCACATCACCGCTAAAGTTAATTCAGCTTATTATGCCAATATTGATGTGAATACAGTTCTGGGTGTTCCACAACAAGTTGCGTGGGGAGTCAGAAAGAATTGTCCGAAACTAACCCAGGCTATAGATCAATGGCTTCTACAGATCAAGAAGCAGCCTACATTCATGGTGATCTACAACAAGTATTTCAGGAGTCCGCGCACATCTTTGTCCCATATGCAGAGTGATTACTCATCTCTTGGTGGAAACAAGTTGTCACCTTATGATCTTGAGATACAGGCAGGCGCAACCAGACTTAACTGGGACTGGCGTTTACTTGCTGCAGTTGTATATCAGGAATCGAAATTTGATCCGGTTGGAGAGTCTTGGGCGGGAGCCAAGGGCTTAATGCAATTGATGCCCGAGACAGCAAAACGTTTTGGCGCACATGATGTGAATAACCCATCTGAAAGTCTTAAGGCTGGCGTAAACTACCTCATGTATCTTCAGACATATTGGACGAAACGAATAAAAGATCCGGATGAAAGGTTAAAATTTATCCTGGCATCTTACAACGCAGGGTTGGGGCATATTCTCGATTCACGAAAACTTTGCGTGAAGTACAAAAAGGATCCAGCGGTATGGGAGAATGTTGAACATTTTCTGCTGGCAAAATCGGATCCCAAGTATTATAAAGATCCTGTAGTAGTGACGGGTTATTGTAAGTGTGAAGAGCCGGTAAACTACGTTCGCGAAATTCTCAACCGATACGAACAGTATAAAGTGCACATCAGTCTCCCGTCATTCGATGAAGAATCTGCTGGAAGTCTAACGACTGCCAAGTAGTCTCGATATTCGGAGTCTTCATAACCTCATCCATAATTCTTTTTTGTTTGATGCCTGTTGTCAGTGCTTCGGAATAACTGATATCATCGTGGAACGTTACCATAGAATATAACGGAACCCATTGTTTCGGGTACAGCTGATGAATCTTTGCTTCAATTTTCTTTCTCAGTAAGAATTCAGCATCGCCGACAAGATCGCGCATCTCAATAAAGTTTTCAAGTGCCAGCCGTGAGATCGCGTCTGTATCGGGTTTTCGGAGTTTTTGGAATGCGGGCATCACCAAATTCCAATTGTCATCATGATCATCGAGGAGATTGTTCAGTATGCGACAATCTTCAAAACCGGCATTCATCCCCTGACCATAAAAAGGGACGATAGCGTGACAGGCATCACCCAATAACATCGTTTTGTTTCTGTGCCACGGATAACAATTGACAGTGATGAGGGACGATGTTGGATTATATTCAGATTGATACCTGAGATCAGGAATAAGATTAGCGACGTCGGGAAATGATCGTTCAAAAAAAGAATTGAAATCATCCGGATCTTTCAGTGAATCAAATGATAGTTCTCCGTGAAATGGAAAGAATAGAGTTCCAGTAAATGAGTTGTCGGGATTGGGAAGTGCAATGAGCATGAAACTTTCCCTGGGCCAGATGTGCAACGCATGCTTTTCAAATGGTGATTCATCATCATGCGTTGGGGGAATATGAAATTCTTTGTAGCCATGATCGATATAATCCTGAGTATAGTTAAAACGATCTGTCAACTGCATGGCCATACGCATTACAGAGAATGCGCCGTCTGCCCCCAGTACAACGTCAAATTTTTCTGTCACGGTTTCATTCTCCGAATGAAAGGTTAATTCGGTTTTCTGCAAATCGACATGTGTACAGCGGTGGTCGAAGTGAAATTTTACGCCTTGTTGTTCGGCCTCGATAATCAGTGCATTATTTAGATCTGCTCTCGAAATTGAGTTAATATATTCCCCGACTTTTCCATACGGTTGAAAAGTAAGATTACCAGAAATGTCGTGCATCTGGCGTCCATTCATTCTGATGGCTGCATCTCTGACAATGTCACCGAGTCCCACCTCCTCTAGAGATTTAATCCCTCTATTGCTAAGTGCAAGATTTATGGAACGCCTGTGATCAATTTTTACAGACCTTGGATCCCCACGTCTTTCAAAAATTGAAACCTGATACCCTCGTTTAATTAGATACAAAGCCATCAAACATCCTACAAGCCCGCCGCCTGCAATGCCAACCCGTATTTCCCTGTTCATGATCTTTTGGATTTGAGGGCCATGGATTTGACTTCGTTAGCAAGGATGTTTCCAAACTTGAACACGTCTTCAAACGAATTATATAAAGGTACTGGTGCAGCGCGGATCACGTTTGGTTCTCTCCAGTCCGTTAGTACACCATGCTTTTCCAACGCGGATGCTATACGCCTTCCGTCGCGTTGAAAAAGTAGTGACAGCTGGCAACCACGTTCGGATGCGCCGCTGGGAGTTATGACCGTAAAATATTTCCCATTGGGATCTATCTCGTGAAGCAAGTATTCAAGATAGCCGGTTAAGAGTATGCTTTTCTTTCGTATAGATAATATTCCAGCGCGATCAAAAATTTCAAGGGCAGCAAGATGTGCTGCTGCCTGTAACACAGGAATATTAGACACCTGCCAACCATCAATCCCTGGCATTGGTTTAAAACCTTTTTTCATTTCGAAGCGCTCTGTTTCGTCGTGTCCCCACCAACCGCCCAGCCGCGGTAGCGTAAAGGCGTTGCCATGTTTCTCATGAACAAAAGCTCCGGCGATTGATCCCGGGCCAGAGTTCAGATATTTGTAGCTACACCATACTGCAAAATCGACGTTGTGTTTATGTAGCGATAACGGCACATTTCCGACGGCGTGAGCGAGATCAAATCCCGCAAAAGCACCAACGTCATGCGCTGCCGCAGTAATAGGTTCGATTTCAAAAAATTGACCCGTGTAGTATTGAACTCCGCCGAAAAGTACAAGCGCAACTTGTGATGCATGCTGCTTGATCACCTGCAGAATGTCGGACGTTCGTAGGGAATGCTCTCCGTTACGAGGTTGTATTTCTATTAATGCGGATGCCGGATCAATATTGTGCCATTTCAGTTGCGTTTCTAATGCATATTGATCGGAAGAGAACGCCCCCGCTTCTACAATAATCTTGAACCTCTCGCGTGTCGGACGATAGAATGATGCCAACAAGAGGTGAAGATTCACTGTAAGCTGGTTCATCGCGATGACTTCGTTCTGTTTGCCGCCAACTACTTTTGCAAGTGACTTCTTGGCAAACCGATGATAGTATAACCATGGTCTTCGCGCATGAACATGTCCTTCAACGCCAAGTTTTGCCCAGTCATCAAGCTCTTCCAGAATGATCGTTTTAACTGACTTAGGTTGCGCTCCTAGAGAATTGCCAGTAAAGTATATCGATCGTTTACCGTGAGCAACAGGTATATGAAATTCGGCACGGTAAGTACGCAGTGGATCTTGCGCATCCATCTTTCTTGCAAACTTGAGTGTATTCTCGAATTTCATTGCGCTTTAGAAAATACTAAGTTGTCGCAATATTGCGCCTTCATGATATAAAAGCCATTTTTTATTTTCCAATCCTCCACCATATCCGACCAAGTCGCCATTTTTCCCAATGATTCGATGACACGGAACAATGATAGCAATCGGGTTCTGACCATTGGCTAAACCAACCGCGCGGATTGATTTGATATTACCAACTCGTATCGCAATGCTTTCGTATGATAGTGTTGAACCGTAAGGAACATTCAGAAGTTCATTCCAGACTTTCTTTTGGAAATCAGAGCCGCGCAGTTCCAGTTCGACAGTAAAAAACTTTCTACCGCTAAAAAAATACCCGTCGAGTTCTGTAACGCACTGGTCTATGACGGGTGTTTTAAATTCTTCAAGTCGGATATCCCTGGAGAAATTTACTGTGATAATCTTTTCGTTTTCCGACTCAATGATCAGGTCGCCTACGGGCGATTCGTAGTATTGTCTTCCAGTCATACTAATTTTGTGATTTAGTGACTGGTGATTTGATGATTGGCGTGCTTCTATTTATAGAATTGAAGGTCAAAACTTATACGAAGCGTGGATCGGCTTCCATGACGGTTCCACATTTCTTGCAGGTTCTATAATCCAATGATCCGTAAAAATCACGGAAGCGTGGTAAGAAATCCTTTTCGATATTGTCAAGATGAAACCTGTATTCATGAAGGAGATTGTTGCAGTTCTCACAGTACCATTGCAAACCGTCGAGCATGTTGGGATCTTCCCGCTTCACCTCAATGACAAGTCCTACAGTACCTGCTGGCCTTGCAGGTTGGTGAGGTGTGTTTGAAGGAAGCAGGAACATATCACCTTCTTTGATAGGAATCGATACCGCCTTATCCTCTTCCTGAATTGTGACTACAATATCGCCTTCCAGTTGATAGAATAACTCTTCCGTTTCATTATAGTGATAATCTTTTCTCGCGTTTGGGCCACCAACAATCATAACAATGTAATCGCCCGCATCGGTGTAAAGATTTTTGTTTCCAACGGGTGGTTTCAGCAGATCGCGGTTGTCTTTGATCCACTGCTTCAAGTTAAAAGGTCTTCTTATCGCCATGAGATTAGTAGTTAGTCTCGGGCCATTAGTACTAAATACTCGGGACTCAGGACTAAAGGCTAAGTATTATTTGATTAAAATTACTAAGTTTTTGCAGAATAGACAGGACTATACATGAATCTGGATCTGACGGGAAAAAGAGCAATTGTTTGTGGTAGCACACAGGGTATCGGGAAGGCAGCGGCCATTGAAATTGCATTACTGGGCGCTGGTGTTACGTTGGTCGCAAGAGACCTCAAGAAACTGGAAGGCGTTGTGGCATCATTGCCACGAGTCGAAGGGCAGCATCATGAATTTATTCAGGCGGACTTTGACTCGCCCGAGGAATTGGAGAAAAAGATCTCCCAATATATTCTGACCACGAAGGTCCACATATTGGTGAATAATACGGGTGGTCCACCCGGTGGTCCTTTGTTAAATGCATCGATCGCTGATTTCGAAAAGGCTTATAGAAGTCATCTGCTATGCAATCATTTAATGGTTCAGCAAGTAGTTCCCGGAATGAAGGAGGATAAATATGGCAGGATCATCAATGTAATATCAACTTCGGTGAAGATACCCTTGCCTAATCTTGGCGTTTCAAATACAACGCGGGGCGCAGTTGCTAATTGGTCGAAAACGTTGTCGGTAGAACTGGCGCCGTTCAACATCACAGTGAACAACGTATTGCCTGGATCAACGATGACCGCGCGCCTTCAAAGTTTAATGGAAGAGAGGGCGCGGCAAAAAGGCAAGTCTTACGAGGAAGTAAAAGCTGAGACAGCGCGTGAAGTACCTGCCGGAAGAATTTCGGAGCCGGAAGAAGTGGGTGCGGTCATTGCATTCCTGGCTTCGCCGGCAGCATCGTATATTAACGGCATAAATGTTCCGGTTGATGGAGGACGCACGGGTAGCCTTTGATATTTTACATTCCGCTGATTAGATGAAAAAAATATTCAACTATATAGATGGTGAGTTAATTGATCCGTTGTCTGGTAAATATCTCGACAATTATGAACCTGCAACAGGTAACGTTTACAGCCTGATACCGGATTCTGATCATAATGATGTCGCCAAAGCTACAGTTGCTGCACTGCAATCCTTTAAAATATGGTCGGGGTACAGTGCTGCAAAACGTTCTGAAATTCTTCTAAGGTTAGCAAATCTTATCGATCGCGATCTTGAACCATTGTCACGTGCTGAAAGCATTGACAATGGAAAGACGATTAAGACTGCGAGATCGCTTGATATACCAAGAGCTTCGGCCAACATCAGGTTTTTTGCATCTGCTATTCTGCATTCTTCTTCTGCGACACATCTAACAGATAACACAGCAATAAATTATACGGCGAGATCCCCCGTGGGTGTAGCAGGTTGCATATCACCCTGGAATTTGCCACTGTATTTATTTACATGGAAAATAGCTCCTGCACTTGCGGCTGGCTGCACCGTTGTGGGTAAGCCGTCTGAGCTTGCGCCAATGACAGCATTCATGCTATCGAGCTTATGTATTGAAGCAGGTTTGCCGCCAGGCGTATTAAATATTGTCCACGGCACAGGACTTTCTGCAGGTAGCGCTATCGTTGGTCATCCCGATATATCGGCGATTTCATTTACGGGTGGGACAGTGACAGGACGTGCTGTTGCCGGAGTAGCAGCGCCCATGTTTAAAAAACTTTCACTTGAACTGGGCGGTAAGAATCCCAATATCATTTTTGCGGATTGTGATTTTGAAAAGGCGGTCACGACTACGATCCAATCGTCTTTCGCCAATCAAGGAGAGATTTGTTTGTGTGGATCTAGAATCCTGGTGGAACGATCCATCTATGATAAGTTTGTCGAGGCATTTATCGATAGAACAAAGCAGTTGGTTATCGGTGATCCGTTGGAAGATAGGACGACTGTTGGTGCATTAATCACCGCGGCCCACAAAGCAAAGGTATTGTCTTATGTTGACCTTGCTCGTGTTGAAGGTGGAACTGTTTTACTCGGCGGTGAATCCATTGAAGTCGCTGGAAGATGTTCCGGAGGATACTTCATGACACCGACCATCATTACAGGATTGAATGAAAACTGCCGAACTAATCAGGAAGAAATATTTGGACCTGTTGTTACGATTAGTCCGTTCGATACGGAAGCGCAGGCGATGTCAATTGCCAACAGTACAAAGTATGGGTTATCAGCGACTGTGTGGACGGAAAATCTTAATCGTGCGCATCGTGTGTCATCATTGTTAAAAAGCGGAATAATTTGGGTGAACTGCTGGCTATTTCGCGATTTGCGTACGTCGTTTGGAGGTATGAAGCAATCGGGTATTGGAAGGGAGGGTGGATGGGACGCATTGAATTTGTTTCAGGACACCAAGAATATTTGTATTAAACTTTAAGATTTAGGAATGAGTTTTTTTGATGCCAAGTCCATTTTCTTCACCGTTTTAGGTTATGAAATGAGTTACCTCGAATTCTTTGGCGTTCTTACCGGACTCATGGCTATCCTCCTATCTGCACGGGCGAATATCTGGAGTTGGCCAGTTGGCATCGTTAACGTAGTGTTGGCGTTTTTTCTTTATTATCAGGTTCAGCTTTATCCTGACATGTTCCTACAGATCTTCTACTTTGTAACCAATATTTTTGGATGGTGGAGATGGGCAAATCCAAAGCCAGGAGAAGAGAACTTAAAGAATGAACTTCGGGCGAGCAATATGGGTCTGAAGAAATTTCTAAGGTTGTGCTCTATCGGATTGATTGGAACTTTAATCTTAGGGAAACTCGCGTCTAATTTGCACGAATGGTTTCCCTCGGTTTTCACGATCCCAAGCGCCTATCCTTATGCGGATTCCTTTTTGACTGTTATGAGCATTGTCACAACATTCGTAATGATCGAAAAGAAATTTGAAAGCTGGATCATCTGGATTGTTGTGGATATCACGGCAACATGGCTTTATTTTGCTAAAGGGATAAAATTCTTTGCCGTGGAATACTTGATATTTTGTTTCATCGCATCGTACGGATTATGGCACTGGATCAGAGAGCGTAATTTGTCCAATATCAAGCCCGCAGTGTAATGAAAATAGTTATCCGATCATTTATTCCGGCCGTCCTCGCGTTTATAGGAGCAACCATTCTTTTTTGTTTACCCGGGGACGAATTCCCCAAAGAAGATTGGTTCGAATTAGTCTCGCTTGATAAACTGATTCATATCGGATTGTTTACAACACTGGTGTCACTCTGGTGTCTTCCCTTCATACCAATCAAAAATGATTCATCGAAACTTAAAACACTTTTCGTAGTGATTGCACTCGCGTTTTCGCTCTATGGTGTGGCAATTGAATTCATCCAGGACAATTTTGTCAGCAACAGAACATTCGGGGTTGATGATATGGTGGCTGATGCGATTGGGAGCTTTATAGGTCTTCTCGTGGCGAACTGGCAACTCAAAACACAATTGAAATAGCGATCCATGCTTCGAGGGCTTGTCATTGGGAAGTTCATGCCAATACACAATGGGCACATTGCGCTGGTAAACTTTGCTGCATCAAAGTGCGACGAGTTGATCGTTTCAATTAGTTATACCGACACGGATCCTATTTCAGGCAAACTTAGATTTGAATGGATCATTGAAATCTTTAAAGGCAATCCGTCGATAAAACCTGTAATCGTAAAAGATGATTTTGATGACGATTCGCTTCCATTGAAAGAGCGGACTAAGCTTTGGAGCAGTTTTCTAATGCGGCGATATCCTGCTGTTGATGTTATTATAAGTTCCGAAGAATATGGTCCACCGCTGGCAGAGTATTTAGGTGCCAGTCATATAACTTTTGATATGGACAGAACCACCGTGCCGATATCCGCTACGATGATCAGAAAACATCCCCTGATCAATTGGGAATTCATACCAGCTGTTGTTCGTCCCTATTACGTCAGCAAAATCTGCATTTATGGCGCCGAGAGTACAGGGAAATCAACAATCGTAGAATTCCTAGCTGAAAAATATCAGACAGAATTTGTTCCGGAAGTTGCGCGTGAATTCATCACTTCGAATGATTTTACGGTTGAAGACATTATTCGTATTGGGATAGCTCACAACCAACGCATTACAGATAAGGCAAAAGTCGCCAACAGGTTATTATTCTGTGATACAGACGTCATCACCACGCAAATTTATTGTCGTCATTACCTTGGTACTATTCCCCAGATACTTTACGAATTAGAGCGACAGACTACTTACTCAAAATATTTCTTAATGGATATCGATGTCGAGTGGGTAGCCGACGGGTTGCGCGATCTTAGTGACAGTCGACAGATAATGATGAATATTTTTAAGGAAGAACTTGACAAGCGTGGAATTGTTTATCAGATAATTCGTGGACCTTATCGTGAACGGGAGAGGCAAATTTGTGAAGTGATTGATCAAATGATCATGGAGTGAGTTTGTAATATCCTGACAATGAGTACGACTGAGTTGTTGTCATTTCCTCACGCTGCCTTCGCGAGCACTCTTTTTACATTCACCGTATTACCACGAAAGAAGGCAAATCATTCGCGTCCAGATAATTTTTGATCGAGATTTAAATAGGGTCTGCTGAGAAAGTAGAAACCGGTCAATACAGATATAATTAATGGCTTTTTTTCTGAACTTGTGTATATCAAGTGCAAGGAAATATGGCCAAGGCATTAAAAAAGCGTGCATCAAAGCAGGCTTATATCAGTACGACTCAGCCGATGCTCGACGGATTTGTAACGCCCTTCTCCAAACAACTCAATGCTTTTAACCGATGGATTGTGTTGGCCCACAAGATTCCCTGGGATGAACTGGTTGGCGTCTATGTCAAGCAAATGGGCAATGATAAAACCGGGGCCAGCGGCATTAACCCGCGAGTTGTTTTGGGATCGTTGATCATCAAACATATTTGTAACCTCACCGACCGCGAGACGGTAGAGCAAATCCAAGAGAACATGTATATGCAGTACTTCATCGGCTATAATAGTTTTAGCGATGAAGCACCCTTCGATGCTTCCTTGTTTGTTGAGATTCGGAATCGTTTAGGTATTGATCAGATCAATGCCATGAATGAACAAATCATCAAATTGGCGAATGCAAAGAATCAATCTTCCACAGAAAGGAAAGAGCCTCCTTTGCCTCCGGCGGAAACTACATCGACTACTGTTGATTCTTCTTCTGTAGAAGTTGAAGTAGAGTTGCCTGCACCGATCACACATAAAGGCAATTTGCTCATCGATGCTACTGCGTGCCCACAGGATATCAGTTATCCGACGGATCTTAATTTATTAAACGATGCAAGGGAGAAAAGTGAAGCGTTGATTGATTTTTTATATGCAGAATGCAGTGAGATCAAAAAGCCGAGAACCTATTGTGAGAAAGCCAGAAAACTCTATTTGAAGACAGCTCAGAAAAAAATTAAATCAAACAAGCAAATACGCAATGGCCTAAAAAAGCAACTCAACTTTCTGAGACGCAACATTAAGAGCATACATCGTTTATTGGATCATTATGAGGTGATCCCCTTTGATAGACATCAGTACAAATACTGGTTTGTGATCCAGACATTGTATGATCAACAATTGTACATGTATGAAAGCAAAACGCATCGTGTAGAACACCGGATCGTAAGTATTCACCAACCTCACGTGCGGCCTATTGTAAGAGGCAAGACTGTAACCAATGTTGAGTTTGGTGCCAAGATACAGGTGAGTCTGGTGGATGGTTATGCTTTTCTAGAGGAGCTTTCATGGGAGGCTTTCAATGAGGGCACTCGTTTACTGGCCACCATAGAACAATACAAAAACAGATTCGGTTATTATCCACGACAAGTTGCAGCCGATAAAATTTACTGTAACAGGGAAAACCGAAAACGTTTAAAAGAATTAGGAATAGAACTTCGAGCCAAGGCCTTGGGCAGACCTTCGGCAGTGAAAACAGAACACATAAGTCCGGGTGAGCGAAATCCAATAGAAGGAAAGTTTGGACAAGCAAAAACTGCTTATGGCATGAATCGCATAAGAGCAAGATTGCAAAACACAAGTGAATCCTGGATCGCCACCATCGTTCTGGTACTAAACCTGGTTAGATTAACCAGGTCAGTACTCTATTCTCTTTTCCGTAGGATTTTAACTTATTCAGCACAAGAGGTTGAAAGCATTATTACCGCTCGATATACACATATGTCGGGCGCGATAACTTTTAATGAAAATTTGATGTTTTTGACTTTCTCAGCAGGCCCTAAATAGTTATGGGCTAAACTCATTTCTTCCTAGTCAAAGTGAAGCTGCTCTGCAAGACGGATAGAGAGGCTAGTATTTCAGTGGCAGCGCCTTCCAGAACCAATCTGTCATCAAGATCGCGCAGGATTTTAGTCGAAGCTAAATCAATATGCCCACACGTCAGGTTTGAGTGAAGGCGGTGAACGTTATGGGGAAGGATTTTTCCGTGATCTACAAACGGTTATGGTGTTTATATACCTCAGTTCAGGCTTCTCAGTTTCTGATGCAACAGATTCTTTTCTGCGTTAGAACGTGTAAGCCTCAGCGACTCTTCATAACAACTTTTTGCTGATTCAAGATTTCCCATCGAGACAAAGAAATCACCCCTTGCGGCATGGTAGAGATAATGATCTTTCAGCGTAGTGATCGTGTTCAATGCATCAAGGCCTTCTTGAGGTGACTTGCTGTAGCCAATGGCAATGGCTTTGTTTAATTCGATGATGGGTCCGGGTTTCATCAGTGCGAGTATCTCATATAACGCTACCATTCGCGTCCAATCAGTCCCTTCAAAAGACAGGACCGCTGCGTGGCATCCGGCAATGGCTGCTTCAATGTGATATTCAGAATATTCATCACCGTCGGCGGAAGACTCCAAATAGTACTTTCCTTTTTCAATCAAGTCCTGATTCCAAAGTGACCTATCCTGGTCTTTCAACAATTTTATGGATCCATCAGAATCGATTCGGGCATCTTCCCGTGACGCCTGAAAGCACATCAATGCTAAGAGTGCTTTTACCTTTGCTGAGTCCGTTAATTTGCTTTTTGTCAGCAAGAGTGTCAGACGGATTGCGTCTTCGCATAGATCGTTTCGAATCAGTCGATCCGGATGTGATGAATTATATCCTTCGTTAAAAAGAAGATACAACGTATGTAGGACAGCATCTGTTCTCCCAGGAAGTGTTGCGGGCAAAGGCGACTCCAGACTAATATTCCCTTCTCTGATTTTTTCGCGCGCACGATAAAGGCGTTTGGTTATCGTCTCTTCATTCGTGAGAAAACAATTTGCTATCTCGAGAGTACTGAGACCGCACAGTGTTTTTAGTGTTAGCGCGATCTGTGATTCGTAGGGTATCGATGGGTGACAGCATGCAAACATCATCCTGAGCTGACTGTCTTCAATTTCATCTTCGAGAAAGAAACTATTCACGGTAGGTGTTAGTGTCCATTCCGAACGCAAAGCGTTGGCTATGTGATCATGATGTTGATGATGAACCTGATTTTGTCGCAGTGAGTCAATCGCTTTTCTTTTCGCGACTTTGTAAAGCCATGCAGGCGGGTTCTCAGGGATACCTTTGTATTTCCAAACAGACAATGCGGTAAGAAGCGTGTCTTGTACGATATCTTCAGCGAGATCGAGTGATTGGAATCCCAATAGGCGGGTTAAGACAGCGGCCATCTTTCCCGCCTCGTGGCGAAAGAGATGGCCGATGATTTGATTTACTTGTTGTTCAAGCATCCATAAATTTAAAGATTTTCGAGATCGTAATATGTGGCATCACATATGATCTGTCCGTTGTGGATTGTGAACACCGTTACGATCGGCAAGTTCAATCCAAATCCCTGGTCTGACTTTCCAGTCGATATGAATTCGGCGACAACCTTGTCACCTGAAGGGTAGATTCCAGCCACGTTATCTTTGATATCCGGAAAGATTTTCTGAATCTCACCATACTTGGCAATGGTTTGTTCGCGTGATTGTCTGACGTAGTCTTTTCCGAAAGAAGGGTCGAGGAACATTGCCGAGTCGGAATACAACGCAGCCATAGCTTTCCAGTCATGCGTGTTAAAGGCATCGAATAGTTTTTGAGCTACTTGTACATTTTCATTTTTGAAATTTTCCGGAGGTGCACATGATACAGCCACGATCATAAGCGACAATAAAATGAATCGCATCGTCTACATATCAAACTTCTGCACTTCACGAACTTCCACACGCCCGTCCAATTCGTAATCAGGACAGTCTTTGGCAATCGTGGTTGCTTCAGCAAGATCTTTTGCCATCAAAACAAAAAAGCCTCCTACGACTTCTTTACTTTCTGCGAATGGCCCATCCGTTACGGACTTCTTGGGTCCTGAAACCGTTTTTCCACCTGGTGTCAGTGCCTCGCCAGAAACGTAACGTTTCTCTGCTTTTAATTTCTCAACCCAGGCAAACCATTTCCCCATGTGGGCTTGTTGTTTTTCCGGAGATAAATGGCTTGGATCTCCGCCACTGAAAATGAACATGTACTTTTCCATTGTTGTAAGGTTTTTGGTTAAACTTAATTTACTCCTTGACGAGTCAATCACCCGAACATGGACAAAAGAAAAATCTTTTTAGCGAATTTTTAACATTACGCGATTTTGGGATATCCTGACTGGATGCGCCCGTGGGCCACTGTGAATTGAGTCGGGTTCTTTCAGTCGATCCGTTAGTCTATGCACTAAGCTCTCGTTTAACCAAATAACTCTCCAAGACTTTTTGTTGGGACCAGTGCCGATGGTGTTGGGAGTTGTTGGGAGTTTATGAATTCGATGCTGGAACTTATGAGCCATATTACGAGGCCCACTTTCTTTAACGTATGAGTTTGCCTTGTGTCTCCCTTTCTTGGCATCGATAAGTGCCTAGTCAAAACATCCTGTTGAACAATTCCATTACAAATTCACAATGACCGAGAAGCAGCCTACTCTCTCCGCGTCCCTCCAACAGGCCGATGGTGAAAAGTGCGCGTTAAGCTTTACCTGCCCGATAACCTTTCACAGCGAAGTAAAAGATAAAAAGATAACACGGAATCATCATCGAATAAGCGACCTGACTGTTTGTTGCCAAAGACAGTCTTCCATAAATGAGGGGCAGAATAGCACCACCACAAATACCAGCGACAAGAAGTGATGATCCGGTCTTGGTAAACTTACCAAGCCCGTCGATACCTAGCGGAAAGATTGACGGCCACATTAACGAATTTGCAAGACCCAATGCTGCAATACATCCCACTGAAACATACCCGTCAGTTACTACCGCTAGAGCTGTGAAGATTACGCCAAGGATTGCGCACCATTTAAGTGCCGCTGCCTGCGAAAGGTATTTCGGGATCGCCGCTATGCCAATGAAATAACCCACGAGCATAAAGCCTAAAGTGTATTGCGTGAAATATCGTGCATCAGCGAGGCTGATCCCTAAAGACTTTCCATAACTAATAATCGTATCTCCAGCCATTACCTCGACGCCAACATAAAGGAAGATTGCAACCACGCCAAGAATAAGGTGTGGAAATTGAAACACGCTTTTTTTTGATTCAGCACTTCCTGAAGGTTTAAGTTCATCATCAGACCCATCATCTTTAATATCGGGCAAACCCGAAAACATGATAGCGATGGACAAAATTACGAGAACACCAGCAATGATCATGTATGGGAAGATAACTCTGCTGGCGAGCTCATCTAGTTGTGCATCCTTAGCAATAGAATCCATAGACTGAAGACTTTGAACCAAGGCATCAGCATCACTTAGAGCAATGGCTCCGAAAATGAGTCCTGCAAGAATACCGGCCAATTTATTAGCCACGCCCATAATGCTAATACGCGTTGCAGCACTTTCAATAGGGCCGATGATCGTAGCGTAAGGGTTGACGGCAGTTTGTAATAAGGCTGATCCACCACCGATGATAAAGAGTCCAACCAGGAACAGATTAAAATTTCTCGATTGCGCTGCAGGAATGAAAAGGATCGCGCCCACCGCCATGATTAGTAATGCAAGGGCCATCCCTTTTTTGTATCCTGTAAGTTTAAGCGCGAGACCTGCGGGCACCCCCATCGTTCCGTAAGCGATAAAAAATGCTGTTGCTACCAGGAATGATTGAAGATCAGTCTCCAGTTCGCAAGCAATTTTAAAGTATGGGATAAGCGTACCGTTCACCCAGGTAACAAACCCCAGCGCAAAGAAGAGCGCTGCGATAATAATCATGGGCAAAGTGGACGACTTCTGTTGAGTACTCATGGAGGTTATATTAGGTTGGGTGTATATCTATGTACAGGAACTGCTGTTACTGTCTATCGCTAATCCGGTTAAAAGTATATTTTTGCGCGTGGATTATATGAATAAATTCATCCTGCTGATATTTTTCCAAGCCTTCAAACACAATCCAAAATCACTTTGCAATTCTCATGTTTGCGCAAACACTATCGTTTAATTAAGTAGAAATAAACTAAAACACAATGGACACACCAAATAATCCTCAAAAAAAACTCGCGTTGTTGGTTCTTGCCGCCGGTATCGGTAGCCGTTATGGAGGTATCAAACAAATTGATGGCTTCGGACCCAACGGCGAGACTATTATGGATTATTCACTTTTTGATGCCATCAAGGCCGGTTTTACGAAAGTTGTCTTTATTGTACGCGAGGAAATTCTTGAAGCAGTAAAAGAGAAATTTTTACCCAAGGTAAAAGGGAAAGTAGCGGTGGAGTTTGTTGTGCAATCGCTGGATAAGATGGTGCCGCCATCACTCCAAAATGCGGAGCGCACGAAGCCGTGGGGAACAGGTCACGCAATGCTTTGCGCGCGCGATGTGATCCAGGAACCATTCGTGGCCATAAACGCGGACGATTTTTATGGCCGAAAGTCATTTGAATCTGTGGCAAAATTTTTCACCAACGATAAGGCTGGTGAACATGCGATGGTGGGCTATACGCTGAGTAATGTACTTTCTGAACATGGAAGCGTATCAAGAGGTTGTGGCGAAAAGGATCAAAATGGATTTCTCACCTCTGTCGTTGAGCGCACGACCATCGTGAAAGAAAACGGTAAAATCATAGCGAAGGAAAAAGATGGTGATCTCCTGCTAAGTTCCGATACCCCAACCTCGATGAACTTCTGGGGATTTCAGCCCAATATATTTGAGTATGCGGATAAGCTCTTTAAAGATTTCCTGAAAAATAACGGTGGAAACCTGAAGGCAGAATTTTACATTCCCATCATTGTGAACGAGATGGTGAAGAACAATACAGGCAAGGTTAAAATCCTCGAAGGAAGCAATACCTGGTTTGGCGTTACTTACAAAGAAGACAAAGAAGAAGTGTCCAGGAGGATTAAGGAACTGGTCAATTCAGGCGAATATCCTGACCAGCTCTGGAAGTGATTTTTTATTTCAAAGAAAATAACTTCACAAGCAAGTCAGCAACATAGGGTGTGACCGCAGAACTGTGATCGCCTGGCAACGGTGTTAACGAGATGATATCGTCGCTTGCGCCATTCGCTTTCAGAGCATCAAAGGTTGCTACAGAATTTTGAAATGGAACAGTGGTATCCGATGTTCCGTGATACATGAACATCTTCTTCTTTGGTGTCCAGTCAGTGAGCGAATTGTTCTGAAAAGCAGTTTTAATGTAAGCGAAGCTGGCATTGTTCAGAATATTTGCGGCGAGATTTGGTTGTGTCAGATCTGCAATATTGGTTGTGAGCTGACTATTAATTTCAGTTGAAACTGTTTGATGATCGAAGAGTGCTGGAATTCTTCCGGCATAAGGCTCCTGGAAAAAATCAGTGAGTAGCGAAGGAAAGCTGTAAGTCGTTTGATAGGCAAGCGCGATATAGGCCAGGTAAAACGGATCATCATAATCTTCAGAAGTCAGAAGCGTTTGTTGGAGTGCCTGTAGGTCATAAGCTCCTGCACCTGGGAAAGACGCAACAAGTTCGAAACCACCAAGTCCATTTGTTTCGATTGACTTATGTGTGGCCATCGTCGCATATCCGCCTTCAGAATAACCAGCCAGAAAAAGCTTGCCACTGAAAGTGATCTTCTTGTGCGCGGCCAGTTCCTTTGCAGCCTTTAGCATGTCGGTAACTGCCGACGCATAAAGATCTTCAACAAAATAGGGGTGGAGCATCGACACCGAAGATCCGAAACCCAGATAATCCGGGATCACTGTAATCAGGCCTGCAGAAGCGAGTGTCACCGATACCAGCGTCTCCGATTTTTCCACAGAAAAGTTTGATGGCGCTTCAGCGTCGGTCAGAATAGTGCCGTGTTGGTAACTTATCATCGGAAACTCCGATTTAGAGGTCGGCAGCGCAACCAAGCCAGAGGCAACAATATTGGCGCCCTTATAAGTCGTATTATAAGTAACAGTATACACATCGACAGTGTTGACAAATTTGCTCACGTCGATGTTCGGTAAGGACAACAATGCTAGTAACTGGACTTGCTGGGCTGGTACGGAATAGACCAATTTGGAACTTACTAAAGTTACATCCTTGGCTTGTTCTGTAGTTGGGTTGTCATCAGAACACGAGACGGCGACAAGTGCCATCACCAATAGTGAAAGGGCAATTCTGACCGGGCGATATTTTAAATGGATTGGCTGCATAATTATTCTCCCAAAGATAAAACTGCTCAGCCATTAACTAATTGTGTGCCGATTATTTCTTTTAGGATACCGGCCCTGACTTTAAAAAAAGTACATTACGGCAGGTTTTTGGTCAAACATCGACAGCTCGTTCCTGTTTTCTTTTTTCAGTAACAGGAGGCAGTTCGATGAGCGCAACCTGGATCGCTCGAATCAGCAACGATATACCTACACGTCAATCCCATATCATATGAAACGAATTACCTTCATCACATTAGCATTGATCGCTCTCGTATCTGTAACAGCGATGTCTCCCGTTAAGGATACCAAAGTAAAACCTAAAATCCAGCGCGTAGTTTGTTTCAAGTTTAAGGGCGGAATTTCTGCAGAGGCAAAGCAAAGGCACATGACTGATTTTGCGGCATTTGTTAAAATGGTTCCTCAAGTGCTTTCATATCGCGCAGGCAAAAGTGTAAAGGGAGAAAGCAAAACAGATCCTACTTATGATGTCATGCACTACATGACTTTTGCAAAGGAGGCAGACATTCTTGTATATGATGCACATGCATCGCATAAGAAATTTATTGAAGATAATAAGGCGAGCTGGGAAACAGTTATTGCTGTTAACAGTACGATCGAGAAAGACTAACGGTATGGCTAGATAACGAGAGAAACTGAATAAAAATAAAGCCCTCCGAAAGAGGGCTTTATAATTTTGTTTTCATGTTTTGACTCAAGCAGCCACGAAGCATCGGTTGAGTATCTCTTCGTGTTCATTCCCAAACCTGGTATAACACCAATTTTTGAGGTCGTTAACTTCTTCTCCAATTAATAAATTGAGGGCTTTTCTCAGTTCCTTTTCAAACAAAAGAGCACTGAAACTCACCTTTGTGAGCACTGTTTTTACATAGTTAAGCATGTTGATCATCTAGAATAGGTCAAAAAATTAGTTTCCTAACAACTGTTAAGGTAGAAAATTGTTTAATTAAGTAAAAGAACCGTCGTCAACTTTTGTTCTTGCCACCTTACAACCGGGGCACTTTTAAAGTGAGTTATGCCTTTTGTTATCAAATTTACCCTGAACCACGCACTTTTCATACCTCCACACGTTTTAGAATTACTATGTTAACGTTTAGCTTGCAGCAGAATTTCATATGAGGCCGTCAATTTATATTACCGTCGTCACACTTGTTTTAGCGGGCCTATTTTTACCCGAAAAATCGTTTTCACAAACCGTACAGATCACTTTAGGTCCGGACGAGGTTGGTGAAAATCAGGCGTGGACCATCACAATTACTGTCCAAAACGACCGGCTTAAGGGCTATGACAACTTTCCTGATATTCAGGGGTTTCGCAAAAGGGGTCAATCAACCCAGTCAACAACAAACATTGTCAATGGCCAGGTCAGTTCAACTCAAAGCGTCGTTATGACTTACATGCCGGAGAAGCAGGGTACCTATGCAATTCCGACCTTTACAATGAAGGTGAACGACAAACCCGTGAGTGTGCCCGGCAAGAAAGTTAGGGTTGTTCCCGCGGCCCAACAGCCACAACAACACGATCCGTTCAAAAGCTTCTTCGACCGAGGAAATGATGATTTCTCTTCCGGTGGCGAGACTGAGTTTGTAGATATAAAAGAGGATGCGTTCCTGGCCTTGACAACCAGTAAAGATGATATCTATGTCGGTGAAGGCTTCAATGCAACTTTGTCTTTTTTCGTGTCGCAGGAAAATCGTGCACCACTGCAGTTTTATGAACTTGGTAAGCAGCTGGCGGATATTTTAAAGAAAATCAAACCCACCAATTGCTGGGAAGAGAACTTCAACATTGAGAATATCGATGGCGAGAATGTAAAAATAAACGGGCGTGACTACACGCAATACAAAGTCTATCAAGCGTCTTATTTCCCATTAAACAGTGAGCCGATAGTTTTCCCAAGCGTCGGACTGGAAATGATCAAATACAAGGTGGCCAAGAACCCATCGTTTTTTGGTCAGAATAGGAAAGAAGACTTTAAAAAGTTTTTTACGAAAGTAAAACGTATACATGTTAAAGAGCTTCCTCCTCATCCGATGAAGAATGCAGTGGCTGTTGGAGATTATAGGTTGGATGAACGAATCAGAGGAACTGATCTCCAAACCGGGCAAAGTGCGGGATATACATTCAATGTCTTTGGAGAAGGAAATATCAGCGCGATAGAAAGGCCTAAAGCCAAGACAGACGACCGTTTCGAATTTTATGAGCCAAATGTCCGGCAAGACATCAACAGGCAGAACAATCGCGTGACAGGAAATAAATCATTCAGTTATTTCATGATTCCCAAAGAGCCAGGCGAATATAAGCTCGCAGACTATTTCCAATGGGTTTACTTTAATCCGAAGCTCGGACGATATGATACGTTAAAATCAAAAATAAGGGTATCCGTCACCGGTGAAAGCAAGAAAAATGAGTCCATACTTTCAAACGACGTTGGAAATTTCTACAACAAAATCAGTACACTCGATAACGGGCTCACCACGATTCATCATCAAGGTTGGAAGAAGTGGGCTTTCAATGGATTTATACTGGCGATGCTAGGTGCCTCTGTATATCTTGTTGTAAAGAAAAATTCTTAACGCTTCAGGACTAAAGATTCCATCATGGCAAATTCATTCGGTACCTTGTTTAAAATAACAACCTTTGGCGAGTCACACGGTCCGGCTATTGGCGTCATCATCGATGGATGCCCTGCGGGACTTGAGATAGACGAAACATTTGTACAGCACGAACTCGATAGAAGAAAGCCTGGTCAAAGTAAGATCACAACGCAGCGTAAGGAGGATGACAAGTTTAACATTCTCTCAGGAGTTTTCGAGGGAAGATCGACCGGTATGCCCATCACCATTGTTATAGAGAACAAGGATCAACGGAGCAAAGACTATGGTCACATCGCTGAAACGTATCGGCCATCACACGCCGACTACACCTATGATGTCAAATATGGCAATCGCGATTATCGTGGAGGAGGCCGAAGTTCGGCGCGTGAAACCGCGGCGAGAGTTGCGGCGGGTGCAGTAGCCAAGACTTTACTTAGCCTTCATAACATCGAGATCAATGCCTACGTGTCTCAGGTTGGTGATATAAAAGCTCCCGATCTTGAATCGCTCGACTTATCAAAAACAGAAGATAACATGGTAAGGTGTCCCGATTCTGAAACTGCTGAAAGGATGATCGCATTCATTGATCAGGTCAGATTGGAAAGAGATACGGTTGGCGGTATTGTTACCTGTGTTATCAAAAACACACCGCCAGGTCTTGGTGAACCTGTGTTTGATAAATTACATGCCGAACTTGGTAAGGCGATGCTAAGCATTAACGCTGTAAAAGGATTTGAGTACGGTAGCGGATTTGATGGCGTGAAGCTTCGCGGCTCTCAACACAACGATGAGTTTTATATCGACGGTGGAAATATTCGTACGAAGACAAATTTCTCGGGAGGCATTCAGGGAGGCATTTCCAACGGTGAGGATATCTACTTTAATGTAGCCTTTAAACCTGTGGCAACGATCATGCAAGATCAGCCAAGCGTCGACAAACATGGTAATGAAACGACCGTCAGTGGCAAAGGCAGACATGACCCTTGTGTTGTGCCTCGTGCCGTGCCCATAGTGGAAGCAATGGCAGCATTAGTGATTGCAGACTTCCTGTTAATAGCGACAACTTCAAGAGTTTCTCAGACGGGAGCCTTGAGGGTAAAAGAGTAAGAAGTAGTTATGAGTTATGAGTTATGAGTTATGAGTTATGCTTGGTTGTAACTGGCTGTTTCTGGTTATTTAAAAATGATTCGCATTCAAGTAGGCTTGGTTAAGGTCACGGCCGTTTGCTTTGGCCGCATTTAAAAAATACCGAGGAGCAAGACAAGTGAAATTATTTCGTAATTACGTCGATTACAGCGCGAATCCTTGCTCATGTTCCTGCTCTCGCTAATAACGAGCTCTAGTTAAAATCGATTTCCCCTTCCGGCTCTTTATACTCTCCTTCCCACTTTGCCACCACAACAGTAGCCAGACAGTTGCCAATGACGTTGACAGAAGTTCGTGCCATATCCATGAGTTCATCAATACCCAAAATGGCCATGATGGGCCATAACGGAAGACCAAATGAAGCTGCTGTTCCTAACAGTATAACCAATGTTGCACGCGGTACTCCAGCTACGCCTTTACTGGTAAGCATCAGTGTAAATACCATTGTAATCTGATGTGTGATCGGCATATCAATATTTGCAGCTTGTGCTACGAATACGCCAGCTAATGCAAGATATAAAGTGCTTCCGTCGAGGTTGAAAGTATAACCCGTAGGCAAGACAAACGAAACTACTTTTCTCGGCACTCCAAGCTTTTCCATATTCTCCATCGCCTTTGGCAACGCGGATTCGGAGCTTGTTGTGGCAAAGGCAATGGAGACGGGTTCAGAGATTGCTCGGATAAATTTTCGGATTGGAACCTTAGCAATCAGTGCGACCGGAATCAGAACTAACCCTAGGAAAGCGATCAACGCACCGTATAGTGTGAACAAAAGTTTTAGCAATGACATCAGGATATCGATACCGAGGTGACCGACCGTAACGGCAATCGCTGCCCCAACTCCAAACGGAGCAAAATGCATAATGATGTTGGTGAACTTAAACATCGTTTCGGCAAGACTCTCTGCGAACTCAAGCATTGGTTTCTTCTTTTGCGCGGGCAACAACGCGAGGGCTATACCAAATAGAACGCTGAAGACAACGATGGGCAGAACATCACCGTTATAGATCGACTTTACAATGTTCTCGGGGAAAATATGTAGTACAACATCCTGCCATGTTTGAGGTATTGCTTCAGGCAGATCCTGCTTAAACCCCGCTGGCAACACGATCCCGGTACCAGCTTTCGTGAGATTGATGGCAATTATCCCGATGATCAATGCCATCGTTGTGACGACTTCAAAGTATACAATGGACTTCCAGCCCATTCGTCCGACCTGCTTCAGATCGGAATGCCCGGCGATACCAACTACTAGCGTGGCGAAGAGTATTGGTGCTATGATCGTTTTTATAAGTCGTAAAAAGATCTTGCTCAATACACTCAGGTTCTGTGCAAACTCTGGGAAATTAAGTCCAATCTCGACGCCAATGATCATGCTGACCATAATCCACGATGTCAATGATTTCTTTTTTGCCGCGAAAAGGACAACAAAGCACCAGGTGATCCAACGCGACCCGATTATCATCCACGAGGGTAGTGAACGATTCAGGTAGAAATCAACCAGATGCAAGATGGTCGCGAACGTTAGAAAAACGAAAATGATCTGGATAACTCTCTTCTGATTCAATTTTTAGGGGGTTAGCGTTAAAATTGTCCACATGGAATTGGCAATATATAAGAAAGTTGGTTTTTAGGGTGTGTGTGTAACCTTTTTCGAGCAAGTGGCACTCGCCCGAACTTAAAATCAGTAATTTTGTTGAAGAAATAACAAAATAGACCATGCTACAGGCCGTTCCCAAAAACATTCATATTTACCTGGAATCTAATCCCAATCCGAATTCCCTGAAGTTTGTAATCAATGAGATGCTTGTTCCCGATGGAATGAGTTTTGATTTCCCGGATGTTGCCAGCGCTTCGGTATCGCCACTTGCGCACGAGCTGTTCGGATATCCGTTTGTCGATCGTGTTTTCTTCGCCAGTAATTTTGTTACCGTCACCAAGACGGGAGACGTAGAATGGATTGAAATCCAGAACAAGTTGAAGGACCATATCCGTACTTTTCTCGAAGCAGGCAAGCTGATATTGGATATTAAAGAGAGCGAGGAAGTGCCAGCGGAGGAGGAAACAGATACCATCAGAAAAATCAAAACTATACTCGAGGAATATATTCGCCCTGCTGTTGAACAGGACGGCGGTGCGATTACGTATCATTCCTTTCAGGATGGCATTGTGAAAGTAAAACTGCAGGGATCCTGCAGTGGGTGTCCGTCCTCCATGATAACCCTGAAAGCTGGAATAGAGAATTTATTCACACGTATGATGCCCGGGGAAATTAGTGCCGTCGAAGCCCTGTAGCAAGAAATTTAAAATAGCTGAACTCACTGAAGCCCCGTCCTGCGGGGTTTTTGATTTTATGGATAAATTAGAGGTTCGGTGATAAGCATGGGCGTACTGCGGAAAATTTTGTTGACTATTTTATGCGGCATGCCGTTCGTTCACGCCTTTGCGCAGGTGCCTGAGAAAAAAGACTCAACCCGGAATTTTGTGGATGTCGTAAAAGATAGCCGCGTTTCCAGGGAACTCCTCAGGGCCATAACACGGAAACCGCCAAAGGAAGGAGTCTTCAATCAAAAAAGTGAAGAAATATTTCTGCCCTTCGAGGGAAAGATCATTAGACGCGTAATTATCAATCACATCGGGTTTGATAAAAGCATTACGGATACGACTCGTAACCTCAAGAACACAACGACAAAGGTTATGAATGCGCTCCATAAGAACTCCAAGGAATGGTTGATTCGTGACCATCTGATCTTCAAGGAGAACAAAGTCGTTAATCCACATGCACTCGCCGACAACGAGCGATTCCTTCGCGATCTGGACTTTATTGTCGACGCGCGTATTTATGTCGTGCCCCTGTACAGTACGGAAGATTCTGTCGATGTACTTGTTGTGACCCGCGATGTATTCAGTGTGGGTGGAAGACTAAGTCCTCGAAGCACCAACAAATTCTCGTTTCGTCTTTACGACGTTAACGTCATGGGCGCGGGACAAAGAATGCAGGTGAATGGATACTATGATCACGGTAGAAGTCCTAATTTTGGGTACGAACTGTATTATAGAAAAAGCAGCGTCGCGGGATCAAAGATTAATCTAACGGTAGGGTATACGCAGCTCAATACTGGAAGTAGTTATGGTGATGAACAAGAAACTGCGTACTATGTGCGACTGGACAGGCCACTTGTATCGTCTTTTTCTCACGTTGCAGGCGGACTTGAGTTTAGTCGAAACTGGTCACAGAATTTTAATTCGGAACCTGACTCAACTTTTAAGACCTATCGTTATGATGTATCCGATATCTGGCTTGGTTATAACCTTTCGATCAGGAACAATCGCACAAACCGACAACGTCAATTTGTAAGCGCCCGATTCTTTGATCAGAAGTTTGTGCGCAGACCCGATCAGATTTATGACCAGGCTAATCCTGCCTTTAATAGTCGAACGTCATTCCTAGCTGCCTTTACAATTTTCAGACAGGAGTTTTATAAAACCCAATACGTTTACGGTTTTGGTCGGACTGAAGATATTCCATATGGTCATACCTATTCTGTGCTGGCGGGATATCAAAGTCTTCTTAAGGCTAAACGCCCGTACGTGGCGCTGGAGGCGAATAAATCATTTGTCCATCGTGAAGGAAACTTTTTTACATTCGCATTTCAGGCGGGAGCATTCCCTAAAAACAAAGGTCTTGAGGATGCAACCATACTTTTATCTGGCCAGCTGTTTAGCAAACTATACCACTATAAGAAGTATATGATCAGACGTACTTTGACTGCTGACTATACCCATGTTTTTAACCAGCGCACAAATACTCTGCTAGACATCAACGGTGTTACTTATGGACTCGAAAGTTTCACAGCGGATAGCTTACTCGGCACAAAGAGAGTTCATGGTCGTTACGAGTTGACAATGTATACCCCCTGGGTATTGTTTGGATTTCATATTGCACCGCTCGCTTTTGTTGACATGGCATTCATCTCGCCGAAGGGCGCTGGAGTGTTTTATGATAAACCCTATATGGGGTTAGGCGCTGGAGTTAGAACCCGTAACGAGAACCTTGTATTTGGAACGATCGAGTTGAAGTGCTTCTATTACCCAAGGCAATATGAGAATGTTACTTCCTTCAAGGTGAGTGTAACCACCAATCTCCGGATTAAATACAGCGCAAGTTTTGTGAAAGCTCCGTCCTTTATACAGTACAATTAGAGATCATAGTGATAAAAAAACGCTTCAGTCCTGGGCCGGAGTTTTATTATCTTTGACAGTCACCCTGTTCTATACTTCATGAGAAAAGCATTTATCATCGTCAGTAGTATACTGGTTCTGCTCATTTTTGTCTGGGCATATTTCTGGATCGAGGCATTATTTGCATTCCTTCTGGTAGGTCCGTTTATCTATATGGGTTTTTCAGATATTATTCAAACTCATCAATCCATTCGGAGAAACTTCCCTGTGTTTGGAAGGCTGCGATATGTCTTTGAGGATTTAAGACCAAAAATTCAGCAGTACTTCATCGAGTCCGACACAGATGGTAAACCAATAAATAGAATTGACAGGTCGGTGATTTATCAACGTGCAAAGCTACAGGTCGACACCACACCATTTGGAACACAACTCGACGTGTATGCGGAGGGATACGAGTGGATGAATCACTCTATTGTGCCGATAGATTTTCACACGATCGATCATCATCCTAAAGTTCAGATCGGAAATAAAGATTGTAAACATCCTTACAGTTCAAGTATACTGAATATCTCAGCGATGAGCTTTGGTTCTTTGAGTAGCAACGCGATCGAGGCATTGAATGCCGGTGCAAAGATCGGGAAGTTTGCCCATAATACGGGGGAAGGCGGATTGAGCCCTTATCATTTGAAAAATGGCGGTGATATAATTTGGCAGATCGGAACTGGATATTTCGGCGCGAGAACAGATGATGGAAAATTCTCAGCCGAAGCTTTTAGGAACAATGCTATACTGCCGCAGGTCAAGATGATAGAGCTTAAGCTTTCTCAAGGAGCTAAACCTGGTCACGGTGGAATTTTGCCCGCAAAGAAGAATACACTTGAAGTAGCTGCGATTAGGTTAGTGAAGGCCGGAACGACAGTTTTCTCACCGCCATTTCATAGCGCATTCTCGACGCCGAAAGAAATGCTACAGTTCATTCAGCAAATGCGTGATTTGTCTGGTGGCAAGCCTGTTGGATTCAAACTTTGTATCGGGAGACGGAGCGAATTTATTTCAATTTGTAAGGCGATGGTGGAGCTTGATATCTATCCTGACTTTATCACTGTTGATGGGGGAGAAGGCGGTACGGGAGCTGCGCCACCAGAGTTTTCAAATTTTGTTGGAATGCCAATGCAGGATGGGCTTGCATTTGTGGATAACATGTTGAAAGGTTTTAATATCAAAAAGCATATTAAGGTCGGCGCTTCGGGAAAAATACTCACTGGATTTCATCTTATCCGCGCGATGGCCTTAGGCGCAGATTTTTGCAACAGCGCCAGAGCAATGATGATGGCTGTGGGATGTATTCAGGCTTTGGAATGCAATATGAATACTTGTCCGACAGGCGTTGCAACGCAGGATCAAGAATTGGTCAAAGGCCTAGTGATCGACGACAAGAAAGTTCGGGTAGCTAATTTCCACAAGAACACCGTTGAAAGTTTTGTTGAGCTGATGGCTGCGGGCGGAATCTCTGATCCGTCGAAGATCAACAAGCATCAGATTAATCGGAGGGTATTTATGAATCAGGTGTTGACGCTTGAGGAAATCTATCCGTCAGTGCCGGAAGGTTCTATGTTGGCGGCTGAGATACCCGAAAAATATAAGATGTCGTATGCATCGGCGAGTGCCGATAAGTTTTAGAGGCCAGCTGTATCTCTGAGCTTGGCTTTTTCGTAATATTCAGCATTCAATCTGTTTCGCTGGAAGCTCGGCGGTTTCATTCTGAATCTTCGGATAACCTGATAAAGCAATCATAACTAAGAATAAGATCAATAGATCAATTTATTTTCGGTCTATGGAATCTCAGGAAAAAAATATGATCTGGAGAACAAACTCACAGAACATTCGTCAAAAGGTTATTGATTTAGTTGAGGTATTGCCATAGACAAAGGCCGGATCGTAATAGGGGTCAGCTCATCAGGTGTAGATTGGACCTGCCTAACTTATGCAGAGGCCCAAAGTGCAGAGTCAAGAATGGTTTGTACACAAATGAGAATTTGTCCTAACGCATTGAAGGAGACGTGAATGAGTATCAAACTCGTTTTGATAAGGAAGCTAGGGCACGATCAGTAGCTGTTGTTAGACGAAAATGAGCAGTTAATAGCAACCTCCCCAAAGAGTATAGACACGGCAAAAAGAAATCTAAAAATATGGGCATTCATCAAACCCTGATCGTAATAATTGATAATCCTCGATTCGACAACTCGCTTTGTTGGAATATGCTGTTGGCAAATAATCTATTTTGAAATGACAAGTCCGCCCTGAGTGTGAAGCCAGGAGATTGAATGTTGAGTGTATCTGTTATTTGTTGAATGTTACTAAAGAAAAGGCTGCCCTTGAGAGACAGCCTTTTCTGGTTCATTACTAATCTTTTCTTAACTACCACATGCCTCACAAGCATCAGGATTATCAAGCGAGCATGCCATATCAGAACGCTTCTGGTCGTAATCCACTACTTGTTCGTATCGTATCGTTTGCTGTGCTTCAACAACTGCATGTTCAAAAACAGGCTCGGTAACTTTTACAGCTTCACCACTCAATGCGAGTGCGACTCCAACACCTGCTGTTTCTTGGATGTTTACTTTATCAAGCGTAAACTTGATAGCATCGGCAGCAGCAGTGGAGCGCAGGTAGTACATGCCCGTCTTCAACCCTTTCTTCCATGCGTAGAAGTGCATAGAAGTAAGCTTTCCAAAATTTGGATTTGTGATGTGTATGTTCAGACTCTGTGACTGACAGATATAGGCTCCTCTGTCGGCAGACATATCAATGATTGATTTCTGAGAAATCTCCCATACCGTTTTGTAGATGTCTTTGAGGTTTTGAGGTATTTCGGGGATTGACTGGACCGAACCATTTGCGCCGATCAGTTTCTGACGCATGGTTTCACTCCACAATCCCTGATTCATAAGATCTTTCATCAAGTGCTTATTAGCAATGATAAATTCTCCCGATAAAGTTCTTCTTGTATAGATGTTCGAAGTATAAGGTTCGAAACATTCATTGTTACCCAGTATCTGTGAAGTCGATGCCGTTGGCATCGGAGCCACCAGCAACGAGTTACGAACGCCATGTTGTTTCACATTGCGTTTAAGTTGTTCCCAATCCCACCGACCGCTCTTCGGAGTTACGCCCCACATGTCGAACTGGAATATACCTTTTGATACGGGTGAGCCTTTGAAGGTTTCGTACGGACCAAGTTGTTTGGATAGCTCCATAGAAGCTTCCATGGCGCCGAAATAGATAGTTTCAAAGATGTCCTCATTCAATTGTCTTGCTTCTGGGGAATCGAATGGCATGCGAAGCAAAATGAAAGCATCAGCCAGACCCTGTACACCAAGTCCTATCGGACGATGGCGCATATTGGAAGTGCGGGCTTCTACAACGGGATAATAATTAACATCAATTACCTTGTTAAGATTCTTGGTCGCTACTTTAGTGATCTCATATAGCTTCTGATGATCAAACTTACCTTGTTCTGTTATAAACTTTGGAAGCGCAATAGAGGCAAGATTACAAACAGCCACTTCATCAGGCGATGTGTACTCTATTATTTCAGTACACAGGTTGCTTGATTTGATGGTACCAAGATTCTTTTGATTTGACTTCCGATTGGCGGCGTCCTTATAAAGAATGTAGGGTGTACCAGTTTCTATTTGGGATTCAAGAATTTCAAACCAGAGATCTTGGGCCTTGACTTGCTTTCTGAATTTTCCTTCTTTTTCATATTTATCGTAGAGGCGTTCAAATTCTTCACCCCAGACATCGCCCAATCCGGGGCATTCATTAGGACAGAAGAGAGACCACATTTCGTTGTTCTCAACCCGTTGCATAAATAGATCAGGGATCCATACAGCAAAGAATAAGTCGCGGGCTCTGAGTTCTTCTTTACCATGATTTTTCTTCAAGTCAAGAAAATCGAATATGTCAGCGTGCCATGGTTCAAGATAGATCGCAAAACTTCCTTTGCGTTTGCCACCACCTTGATCAACATATCTCGCAGTCATATCAAAGTTACGTAGCATCGGCACGATTCCGTTGGATGTTCCTCCGGTACCTTTAATATAGGAGCCTTTAGCGCGCACGTTGTGAATGCTAAGACCGATACCACCAGCAGACTGGGATATTTTTGCGCACTGTTTTAATGTATCATAGATTCCGTCGATACTATCATCCTTCATGGTGAGGAGGAAACACGAAGAAAGCTGAGGCTTTGGTGTGCCAGCATTAAATAGCGTAGGCGTTGCGTGTGTGAACCATTTCTCTGAAAGCAGATTATAGGTTTCAATCGCTGCTGGTATATCCTCAGCGTGTATCCCAACGGCTACACGCATAATAAGATGTTGAGGGCGCTCAATCACTTTGCCATCAACCTTCATGAGATAAGAACGTTCGAGTGTTTTGAATCCGAAATAATCGTAACTGAAGTCGCGGTCATAAAGAATGGCTTCATCCAGTTCCGCTGCATGCTCTTTAATTATTTTCCATGTTTCTTTAGAAATAAGCGGAGCGTTCTGTCCTGTCTTCGGATCAACATAAGTATAGAGTCGTTTCATTGTATTTGAAAACGACTTGCTTGTTACTTTGTGTAAGTTAGAAACAGCAATACGTGCAGCCAGTCTCGCGAAGTCAGGATGCTTGGTAGTCATGGTTGCCGCGATTTCTGCGGCGAGATTATCCAACTCCTGAGTAGACACACCATCAAACAGGCCATTGATCACTTTCATAGCCAACTCAACCGGGTTGACGAACTTCGAATCTAATCCATAACAGAGTTTTTCAATTCTAGCAGTGATTTTGTCGAATTTAACAGATTCTCTGCGTCCGTCGCGTTTTAATACCAGCATCTTGGGGAAAGGGTTGTTGTGGGAGAAAGTTTAAAAAGTGATTGAAAATACTTAAAAATCTTCGTTCAATGAAAACTTAGGCGTCGTTTCTTTTTCAGTACTCTTCATAACGCCGGCTTTCTGATATTCAGCAACACGTTTCTCAAAGAAATTAGTTTTACCTCTCAGAGAAATCATTTCCATGAAATCAAATGGATTAGAAGTGTTGTAGATTTTTGTACCCACAAGTTCATTCAACAATCGATCTGCAACAAACTCAATGTATTCACACATCTGCGCCGCATTCATACCAATCAAATTGACGGGTAGTGCATCAGTGACAAATTCTTTTTCAATCTCTACAGCATCACGGATGATACCGATAACAGTTTCATCAGGTAATTTTGTTACGATATGTTGTGTATAAAGATGGCAAGCGAAATCACAATGCAATCCTTCGTCTCTTGAGATGAGTTCATTTGAAAAAGTAAGGCCAGGCATAAGGCCACGTTTCTTCAACCAGAAGATTGAACAGAATGACCCCGAAAAGAAGATACCTTCGACTGCGGCAAAGGCAATAAGCCTTTCCTGAAATGAACCTTTATTGATCCAACGCAAAGCCCAGTCGGCTTTCTTCCTTACGCAATCCATCGTTTCAATTGCGTGAAAAAGCTTATCCTTTTCTTTTGCATCTTTAACATAAGTATCGATCAACAAAGAATAAGTTTCTGAATGGACGTTTTCCATTGCGATCTGAAATCCGTAGAAGAACTTGGCTTCGGTGTATTGAACTTCGGAGATAAAATGTTCGGCGAGATTTTCGTTAACAATACCGTCACTTGCAGCGAAGAAGGCTAGTACGTGTGTGATGAAATGAATTTCACCATCGTTCAGATTCGCCCAATCTCTTAAATCCTGACTCAAGTCTATTTCTTCAGCTGTCCAGAAGCTGGCTTCAGCCTGTTTATAAAACTTCCAGATTTCATGTTGACGAATAGGAAAGAGCACAAAACGGTCTTTATTCTCCCTGAGGATAGGTTCATCGAGGTTTGAGTAGCTCATGGATGCTAAGGGTTTTAATGGTTAAACCAAAAATCAAAAGGGTACCAGCCTTAGCTGACACCCAATCATCTCGGAAAAAGGTTTTTTTTATTGCTTGATGAAGAGTTGAAATCCGCCCCTTCAGCGTCAAGTGTACAAATGAAATAGAATGGTTCTAATTATCAAAACATCGATTCTGGCGCGAAACAACGGATTGTGGAAAACTTGTGGAGAACTTGTGGACAGTTAAGTTCCTGTGAAATAGTCCATTAATTACCCCTTTCTTAGGGCATACTTTCAAATGAGTATTGTGTTTAACTTTTTTTTAAAATTTTTGGGGTCTTTTTGGGACACTCTTTATAAAATATTCGAGATCCCCTCTCACATTTTAGAATCTTTCTTTACCTTTGCAGTCCAATTTTCAAAAAAAAGCTATGTACGCAATAGTTGACATTGCCGGTAAGCAGTTCAAAGTGGCTAAAGATCAATATATCTACGCTCCAAAATTAGAGGGGGAAGCAGGCGCAGCCGTGAGCTTCGACAAAGTTCTCCTCGTTGATGATGGAACAACAGTGAATATTGGCGCCCCTACTGTGAGTGGCGCGACGGTATCAGGCACGATACTCGAGCATGTAAAAGGCAATAAAGTAATTGTCTTCAAGAAGAAAAGAAGAAAAGGCTATGCCGTGAAAAACGGTCATCGCCAGCAATTCACTAAGATTCAAATCGAAAGCATCGGTTGATCCTGGTGTCACAATTTGTAAAACACAACGATTAAAAGACATTCATCATGGCACATAAAAAAGGCGAAGGTAAAGTAAAGAACGGCCGCGAGTCCGAAAGCAAACGCCTGGGTATCAAAATCTTTGGAGGACAGGCGGTAATTGCCGGGAACATCATAGTTCGCCAACGCGGAACCAAGCATCACCCCAGCAAAAACGTAGGAATAGGCAGGGATCACACTTTGTTTGCACTTACGAATGGTGTTGTGGTATTTAAGAAGAAACGTGAAGGAAAATCATTTGTGTCTGTTGAGCCAGTAGCGATAGCCTAATTATTCAGATAAAGATCTTATTACCTTATTAAGATTCAGGGCATCCGGAAGGATGCCTTTTTTGTTTTGTACCCCATTCAGGGTGACCATTTTTTCACATTGTTATCCATTTCATAACACATAATTGTAAAATGTTAAAATTTATTTTTGCGGCCTCAAGGCTTTAAAAGCCCACGTTGCAAACGGTTTTTATGTTGCTTTCGGAAGTTGAGATGCCAAAATCGACCGTCGAGTCTACCTGGGGTATTTTTTTTTATAAATACCTCCCCTAGATTAGGGGTGTAGTAATACTAACCTAAACCAAATTCTATGAAGAAATTTCTACTGACGTGTAGTGCGTTGGTTATTGCGGTTTCTCTGTGGGCGCAAGACCAAACCATCACCGGAACAGTGACCTCAACTGAGGACAGCTCACCACTGCCGGGCGTTAACGTAATCCTGAAAGGCACTACCAATGGTGCTGTCACAGACACAGAAGGCAAGTATACTCTTGCAGACGTTCCTTCAAGCGGAACTCTCATTTTCTCATTTATCGGTCTAAAAACATTAGAATCCCCTGTTGGAGGAAGAACGACAGTGGACGTCAAAATGGCACTCGATGTTACTCAGCTTACCGAAGTTGTTGTAACAGGTACTGGTGTTGCGACTGATAAAAGAAAACTCGGTATTGCGGTTGAATCAGTGTCAGGCGACAAACTCCCTGCTACTCCTTCATCATCAATCGATCAGGCACTTATCGGTAAAATCGCCGGTGCTCAGATCTCATCTACCAGTGGTAACCCTGGCGACCCTGTAAACATTGTGCTTAGAGGTATGAATACCGTACAAGGCGGTACAAAACCAATGATCCTTGTTGACGGCGTTCAGGTAGCTGCCACTGATATCAACTCTCTTGATCTTAGCAACGTGGAAAGAATTGAAGTAGTACAAGGTGCTGCTTCCGCTTCCATATACGGTGCTCAGGGAGCTAATGGTGTGATCCAGGTATTTACTAAGAAAGGTAAGAAAGGCGCGCTGTCTGTAAACATGTCAAGCAGCTATTCGTCTAACGAGTTTCTTAACACAGGTAACGTACACAAGGCTTACAAGCATCCTTACATCACGGATGCTGCAGGTAATATCACCGACATCGAAGGAAATGTCCTTCAGTATGATCAGTATGGTAGTATCCAAGGAATTTCTTACATGTATGGTAAGACCGGAGCAACCGCTGAGCTTCCTAACGGCAATGGTGCAACACGATATGCAATCCAGGACATCAGAAATGATTTCAGCAAGCCATACGTCGGTAACCTTCAATATTATGATCACTTCAAGCAAGTGTTCAACCGTGGTTACACAACCAATAATAGTATCAGCATTTCCGGCGGAAGTGACAAGACCGACTTCAGCATCTCTGTAGCCAACAATCATCAGCTTTCGTCAGTAATGAAGAATGGTGCAGTGGACCGTAGTAATATCACGGTTAACCTTGGAAATGAGCTTTTCAAAGGCTTCAAGATTCGTTCTACAACACAGCTGGTCTATACGAAAAATGACATGGTTCCAGCGTTAGGTGGTGCCGGTGGGCTTGAGTACGGAAAGGGCAATACTTTTGGTGTAATCAACGGCGTTTACAGCTTTTTGAATACATCTCCATTTTTTGATCTTACCCGCAAACTGGCTGACGGTACTTATCCAGGTTATCAGGAAGCTGGTGGATTCCTTAGCGTAAACGCATTGAATCCCTTTTACAGACAACAATACGCAGCTGGTCTTGATAACAAGATCGATCTTGTGCAAAGCTTTGATGCAAACTACAATGTCAATAAGTTCCTTGAACTTGATGCGAAGTACGGTATCAATTACAGAACAGAAAACGCCAAGTGGACTTACAAAAACCAGTCAACTAACATAAACTCTGATTTCTACTTTAACTCTGTTGGATATCAGGCTCCTGACTTGGATGGTGAAATTGACAACTTTCAATACTCTAACACATTCCAGAACTTCCTTGCAAACGCTTACTTCAGAACAGACTTCCAGGAAGATTTCGGAATCAACTTCCCGCTGCAGACCAGCACGCAAGTTGGTTTTGATTATCGTAAGAAAAAGTATACTGAACTTGACACTTATGGTGTAGGGCTTTCACTTTCCCCTCCAACTAACCTTACATCTACTTCAGATCAGGCAGTTCTCTATGACTACACTGAACCATTCGTTACTTACGGTTATCTCGTAAATCAGAAACTTGATTTCGGTGATTATGGTGGAGTAACAGCAGGTTTCAGAAGTGACTGGTCTTCTGCTTTTGGTGGTGGCTCTAAGCCATTTACTTTCCCACACTTTGATGGACACATTGCTCCATCTGCTTTCTGGGCTAACACTTCTTTAGCTGAAGTACTTCCTTATTTCAAATTCAGAGGTGCTTACGGTGAGGCCGGTATTCAGCCTGGACCATTTGACAGATACCCTGTACTTTCGCAGGCGAACGTCGGTACAGGACTTTCGTACGCTCCTCCTACCAGGAAACAGAATCCAAATCTTCAAGTGGAAGTATCAAAGGAAACAGAATTTGGAATTGACTTTACTTTGAATGCAGTGCGTAACACTAACTGGTTTAACGCAATGAATTTTGCAATTACCTACTGGCAGAGAAAGAGTGAGAACGTTATTTATCAAGTTGCAGTGCCTCCGTCATCTGGTGCGGTTGATGCGTTGGACAACGCTATCAGCATGTCTTCAAATGGTGTTCAATTCTCGGTGAATATTCCAATATATGCTGGTCCTAAAGTGAAGTGGGATCTTACCACAAACTTTGGTCATCAGATATCTAAGATTGACAAAATCAACGGACCTGATATTATTCTAAACTCAGGCGCTGGAGATGCATCATTGGTGTTGGCTCCTGGACAAATTATCGGTCAGATCTATGGTTATAAAGCACTTACAAGCGTTGACGCTGTTCGGGCAAACGGTACATCATACATCGCCCCTGCTGATTATGGTAACTATGAAATTGTCAACGGTCGTCTTGTCGATAAGAGAACTTATCAGATCCAATTTGCCGACGAAAAAGTATCTTTTGGAAATCCAAATCCTAAGTTCAACATGTCGTTTATCAACAGCGTCAGCTACAAAGATTTCGCAGTGTTGTCTTTTCAGATTGACTGGGTTCAAGGCAGCCACTTGTACAACCAGACAAAAGAATGGATGTATCGCGACGGTATTCACGGTGATTATGATGGCGTAGTGACTATCGACGGAAAGACTGGAGCATTCCCAGCATATTGGGCTAGTGCTTACTACGGACTCTTCGGGAGCTTGAATGGTGCAGGTAACCTTGCAACCAAAGATTTCTTCTGGGAAGATGCCTCTTTCGCGAGATTGCGAAACGTTTCTCTTGCATTGGACTTCGGGAAATATTTGAAGATCCCTGCATTCAAGAAAATTCAACTCGTGCTTACAGGCAGAAACCTTGCAACCTGGACCAAGTACACTGGCTGGGATCCTGAAGTTTCTTCTGGAACTGTTAACTCAGCGTTTGATAGGGGAGTTGATCACAACACCCTGCCTAACACAAAGTCATACCAGGTAGGTCTTAACGTTTCATTCTAGTTTCAACTTTAACTCGCAAAAACTTATGTTTAAAAATAAAATTATCCATACGGTCCTTGCCGCAGGATTGGTTTTCGCAGCAACCAGTTGTAAAGATCAATTAGATGTTGGCAACCCGAATCAGCCAACGCTTGCAGCCAATGTTAATAATGAAACGGGCTTGCTTACTCTGGCAAAGGGTGGCGTTTACGTGAATGGTTTTCTGAACGGGGACGGATGGCTGGGAAACAGCTATTTCTCTTTGCCAATGGGATACAATGAATTGATGGCAGACAATGTCGGAGCATCAGCCTCTAACAACCAGGTAACGACAATCGGTCAGCCTGATTACATCATCCTCGACAACGGTGAAAAGAGGATCAACACCTCACCTGCCGTCGGAATCATTCATACTTATAACACACGTGCCTCTACAGGAGCAAACAACAACGCAATACACTACGAGTGGCTGAACATGTATGCCATGAACAGTGCCTGTAATCTTGTTTTGTCGCTTGTCGATGACATCGAATTCTCAGGTGATGCAACAACCAAGGCTAACACAGTTAAGGCATGGTGCTATTGGTGGAAGGGGTACGCATACGCGGCGATTGGAACGAAGTATTATAAGGGGCTTATCGTAAATGAATATGGGGTCATCAATAATGACTATCAGCTTCATGATGTGATCGTTGCTGAGTCAGATAAATATTTTAATCTGGCAGCGACAACCTTGGCAGGTGTTACTTCTACTGCCGACTATGAAGAGGTACTTGGCGGCCTTATACCTTCTCAGAACCTCGCCGGAAATGGTGGTTTGCTTTCACCAGCAGAATGGATACGCAACATTAACACTGCGCTGGCCCGTAACCTGCTCTTCAATAGACTCGCTCCATTTGTTAACGAAAACCCTGGTGCATCCATTAGTGGAACGTCGATGGCGGGAACAATGTCTAGCGATGATTGGAACACCATCAAAACCCTTACTACCAATGGTGTACAACAAGGCGACAAAATATTCGTCGGCTATACAACTGGAACAAATGACTTCTTCACAGCGTCTGGAGGTTCTGTTGCTTCACTAGCGTCGAACCCTGCCTCTACGTCAACGTTCAAGGTTAGTGAGCGAGTGATTCAGTCGTTCAACACTGGCGACAACCGTTTCACAAACAACTTTAAAGCAGAAACTCCTTATAACAATGACTACATCTACACAACCAGATACACGGTAATCAATGGTGGTGACGGTCAGGAAGGAGTATTCATTTATGCGGACAGAGATCCTGGCGAGTATGAACTTATTATGTCAGTCACATACGAAGAGAATGCTTTGATGCTTGCTGAAGCCAACATGCGATTGGGTGCTCCTGAAGTTGGACTAGCACTTATTGACGAGGTCCGTGACTATTTGGGCGCAGGCGTTGCCGCGGTTGCGGGCTCCGGCTTAACACCTGAAAAGGCTATGACCGAGCTTACCAAAGAAAGAAAAGTAGCATTGTTATTCAGAGGCCTCTCGTTCTATGACAACAGAAGATGGGGATGGACTTATGACATCAGTCAAGGTGGAGGAAGCTATAACAACGTAATTGTTTTGGGTGCTGTCGTAAATACGAAAGCAATCATCAACTATAACTTCATGGATTACTGGGATGTTCCGGCCAACGAAGCTGTGTTGAACCCTGATGTTGATGGAAACACTGACATCAGAAATGCTAACTACGCTAATTAATAGTTAAGGCTGACCTTATCAGAATTGAAAGAACCTGCTTCCAAAGAGCAGGTTCTTTTGTTTTATGCCGATGGTAGCAGGCGCTGCTACTGTTTTCCATTTTTTGTTTCATTTTTGTCGGATGAATTTGAAGAATGATCTATTGCTGCGCGCTGCTGACGGTCAGAAGCTCGAACGCACTCCGGTTTGGCTAATGAGACAAGCCGGCCGTGTGCTACCAGAGTACAGGAAGGTGAGAGAGAAAGCCAAAGACTTTAAGGTTATGGTGAAGACTCCTGAACTGGCCGCAGAAGTCACGATTCAGCCTGTAGATATACTTGGCGTCGATGCAGCGATCATTTTTTCTGATATTCTGGTGATACCTGAAGCGATGGGACTTAACTATGAAATGGAAGAGCTCAAAGGCCCGGTATTCCCAAAACGAATAACTTCTGCTGCAGATGTGAGAAGCATACATATTTCTGAAGCTGAAGAGCTGCAATACGTAATGGATGCCATTAAACTCACCAAGAAACTTCTTAACGGTACAGTTCCGCTCATAGGATTCGCAGGCGCGCCGTGGACAATATTCTCTTACATGGTGGAAGGCAAAGGCAGCAAGACATTCAGTGTTGCTAAAAAGATGTTGTATCTCGAACCTAAGCTTTCTCATCATCTGCTCGAGATGATTACCGTCAGCACAATCAATTACCTGAAAGGTCAAATCAAAGCGGGTGCTGACATAGTCCAGATCTTCGATTCATGGGCGGGTATCTTGTCGCCTGACCAATACAATGAATTCTCGCTCCCGTATATTTCAAGAATATGTGATGCCATCACTGAAGTTCCCAAGATTGTGTTCGCTAAAGGCGCTTTCTTTGCGCGGTCGGCTATGAATAGTATTAATTGTCAGGTTGTGGGGCTTGACTGGAATATGGGTATCAGAGAATCGAGATCATTGATGCCGGGCAAAGTGTTGCAAGGGAATCTGGATCCTTGTGCGCTTTATGGATCACTTGATGATGTTAAACGTGAAGCAATAAAAATGCTTGATCAATTCGGTCCGACGCGTCACATCGCTAATCTTGGGCACGGTCTCTATCCTGATATTTCAGTTGATAACGTAAAGTGCTATGTTGACACAATCAAGGAGTACAGCACGAAGATGTATGCCGATGCTACTCGCTTCTAAGTGATTTAATTGGATTTACTATTGCTGCTTTCACCGATTGGTAACTTACTGTAATCCATGCGATAATAATACCCACAGATCCAGCCAGTAGGAAAACACCTATGCCTATCTCAATGTGATAAGCAAAACCTCTCAACCATCGTTCCATCATGAACCATGATACCGGCACAGCGAGTACAAAAGCAACTACGATTAACTTAGAGAAGTCCTTCGAGAGTAAAACCACAACACTTCCGACACTGGCCCCTAATACTTTCCTGACGCCGATTTCTTTCGTGCGCAGGCTTGCTGTGTAAGCCGATAGTCCAAAAAGTCCAACACACGCAATAATGATTGCCAATCCGGAGAAAATGGCAAACACCTGGCCTGCTCTTCTCTCTGAATCGTAATGCGCCTTGAGATCTTCGTCGAGGAAAAGATATTTGAATGGCTGCTCAGGGGCCATCGTCTTCCATTTGCTTTCGATGGCATTCAAAACGTTATTGGACTCGCCTTCCTTCGCGCGGGCAGTGATGTACCCCAGGCCTCCACCGCCGAAGCTTTCGTTACTCAAAATCGCCAATGGCGTGATGGGATCGTGCAGCGTTTGAAAATTAAAATCTTTGATTACACCGATGATCGTGTAAGGCTTCTCGATATTTATGTCGGCTTTTCTCTCGATCCGATACATTTTTTTACCAATGGGATCGCTGATATCCATCGCTTTCACTGCCGATTCGTTCAACACAATGGAATGTGAATCATTGGTCTCTTTTGAATAACCATGACCCTCGATGAATTCAAAACCTATTGTCCTAGCGAAGTCGTCGCTGATGGCCATACTTTTCGTGGTCAGAATTTCTGACGAACCATCCGCCTTGAATTGATCACCAAAAAAATCCTCTTGTCGGCCTAGCAATGAAGAAGATGCACCTACCTCCATGACACCCGGTATTGTCCTTAATTCATCGACAAATGTTTTTGTTTTGGTATCTAACAAGAATGCGCGTTCAACTACAATGAGTTGTTCTTTATTATAGCCTAACGACTTCGTCTGCATAAACTCCATTTGCCGCATAACGACCAAAGTGCCGACAATCAGAACAATTGATATGGAGAATTGAAACACCACCAAGCCATTTCTTAACCATGAGCCCTTTGAACTCGCTGAGAAATTCCCCTTCATCACTAGAATTGGATGAATGGAAGACAAGGCAAATGCCGGGTAGCTACCCGCCAAGAATCCAACAAGCACCGATATGCCTAACAATGACAGCAAAAGTATCGGCGAGTAAGTGACCGTCAGTGATTTTCCGGAAAGATCATTAAAGACACCGATGGCCGATTGTGCCAACACTACAGCTATCAATGTTGCGAACAAACTTAATAGTACCGATTCGATCAGGAATTGATAAATCAATTGACCCCTCATCGACCCCATTGTTTTTCTTACTCCGACTTCCCGTGCGCGTTCCGCCGATCTCGCTGTGGCAAGATTCATAAAGTTGATACAAGCGATCACTAGAATTAATACAGCTATGCTAATCAAGAAATGTACATAGTTGAGATTTCCTCCTGGTCTCATTTTCGCTTCAATGTTTAAAGGATCAAGGTGAATAGACGTCAGGGGCTGAAGGGAATATCTATATCCGTTCCCTTCGCGTTTATATTCCGTCCACGACTTTCCCAGGTCACGCTCTATTTGGGCGGAAGCATAAGTGTCGACCATCTTTGGAAACTTCGCCTCAAGCGCCTGAGCATCTGCTCCTGGTTTTAAAAGCACATACATATGTGCAGAGAACGTTACGAAGTTTGATCGGACACCATTTCCAAACGCACGATCAGACCATTTTCCAAGAAAATCAAACTTCATGTGCGAATTTTCAGGAACGTCTTCACAAACGCCGGTAACATCAAAATCCTGGTTGAATATCTTCAGCGTTTTGCCAATAGGATCTTCTTTGCCAAAGTATCTTTTGGCGGTCGATTGAGTAACGACAACATCGGGAAGATCGCGAAGCACTTTCTTTGGGTCGCCTTTAAGAAGCTTGATGCTGAACACGTCAAAGAAATTCGAATCAGCAGCCATAAAGAAGTTCTCTTCAAACTGCTTTACTTCATTGTTGCTGTTCTTGTAGGTTACAATCGAACCATTTGGACCCCCCATTCGGACCACGGTTTCGACTTCAGGAAAATCGCGCACAATCACGTCTGCGTAAGAGTGCGGCATGATCGCATAGTTGGTGATGTGGTTGGGATACTTTCTTGCCAACACGATTTTGTAAAGATTGTCCGCGTTGGCATGGAATTTATCATAGGAGAATTCGTCGGCCACGAACATTGTAATCAAGAGGCAACTGGCGATGCCGACGGAGAGTCCAACAACGTTGATGATCGTGTAGGCCCGTTGCTTCACCAGATTTCTGAGCGCAACCTTGAAGTAGTTTTTTATCATAAGCAAGATTCAGGAGGTACCATTCCAATACCTATGCCATTTAAGGCACGAACTAAAAAGTGCATATGGAGTACGCAGAACGGAAGCGCTTAGAATCCGGGATGTTCGCTTTGGAATAGAACCGTTCGCCTGCGGACGGCTTAAGGCTGCAGCATTCTTAACAAAGTAGCCAGACGGTTCTTGAGATTGCGCCTGTCAATGATGAAATCCAGAAACCCGTGTTCCAGTACGAACTCTGCACTTTGGAAACCTTTGGGAAGATCCTTTCCAATGGTTTCGCGAATTACCCGCGGACCAGCAAAGCCAATCAGTGCACCAGGTTCAGCAATATTAAAATCGCCAAGCATGGCGTATGACGCTGTTACCCCTCCCGTTGTAGGATCTGTAAGTAACGATATATATGGAACTTTTGCTTCGTCGAGCAAAGCAATTTTGGCAGACGTTTTCGCCATTTGCATCAACGACAACCCCGCCTCCATCATTCGGGCGCCACCCGATCTCGAAATCATCAGGAATGGTTTCTTGTGCTTTAGACTATAGTCCATGGCCCGCGCAATTTTCTCTCCCACTACTGAACCCATTGAACCCCCAATGAAACTAAAGTCCATACAGGCAATGGTGATCTCTACGCCACCCATCTTTCCGTGCGCAGTTCGTACAGCGTCTTTCAGCTGTGACTTCTCCTGTGTTTCTTTTATTCTTTTAGGATACGGCTTAGTATCAACAAACTTTAATGGATCAGCTGATTCCATATTTGGATCTAGCTCCGCGAACTTGTTATCGTCGAACAACACTTCGAAATATTCTTCTGAACCAATTCTGACATGATAGTCCTCATCAGGTACAACGTAAGCGTTATTTTTAAGCTCGCGGGTATGAACAATTTTACCAGCCGGAGATTTGAACCACAACCCATCGGGAACTTCCCGTTTGGATTCTGTAGGGGTAAGAATTCCTTTGTCGCTGCGTTTAAACCATGACATATTCGTCAACTTTAGGAAAAACAAAAGCCGTTGAACGAAGTCAACGGCTGGAAGATTTTTAAGCTAGATCGACCGCCTTATCAAGATATACATCCTGAATAGCGTTGAGGATTTCTACACCCTCTTTGATAGGACGCTGGAACGCTTTACGACCTGAGATAAGTCCCATTCCACCGGCGCGCTTGTTGATAACAGCAGTACGCACAGCATCCGCCAGATCACTCTCGCCTTTGGATTCGCCGCCAGAACTGATCAAACCTGCACGGCCCATGTAGCAGTTTGCGACCTGGTAACGACAGAGATCAATCGGGTGATCGCTTGTCAGCTCACTATAAATTCTCTCATCTAATTTTCCATAGCTGCTTGTTCCGGTGTTCAATGCCTTATATCCACCGTTGTTTACCGCAAGTTTTTGTTTGATGATGTCAGCCTGAATAGTAACGCCAAGGTGATTAGCCTGACCTGTAAGATCCGCGGAAACGTGATAATCAGTGCTTCCTTGTTTGAATGCATTGTTACGGGTGTAACACCACAGAATAGTTGCCATACCGAGGCTTCTTGCTTTTTCGAATGCCTGCGATACTTCAATGATTTGTCTTGTTGAATTATCAGATCCAAAATAGATCGTTGCTCCAACAGCTGCCGCGCCGAGGTTCCATGCGTCTTCAACCGATCCAAACATGATCTGGTCAGCCTTATTCGGATAGGTGAGTAATTCGTTATGATTGATCTTTACGATGAAAGGTATTTTGTGCGCGTATTTACGAGCGACAATTCCCAGTGCCCCGAACGTTGTGGCAACAGCATTACAGCCACCTTCGATCGCGAGCTTGACAATATTTTCAGGATCGAAGTACAAAGGATTTTTTGCGAAAGAGGCTCCTGCGCTATGCTCTATGCCCTGATCGATTGGAAGAATCGAAACAAATCCTGTGTTGGCAAGCCGGCCATTGCCGAACAACGATTGAAGACTCTTCAGAACTTGTGGGCTTCTGTTACTCTGTATAAATACTTTGTCAACAAAATCTGGTGCGGGAGTATGAAGTTGATCTGCGGAAATGGTTTTGCTTTTGTGCTTCAGTAGGTAGTCAGCTTCTTTACCAAGAAGCTCAGCTATGTTTCTTGCCATGTTTATTGTTTTATGCGAGGGGACAAAGTTATTAATTATTTAATACGATGCCAGATGTGTTCAACTTTAGGAACTTCGTATTCATTGCAAACGTGTTCATCGCCATGATGCGTCGTTTCGGCGATGTTGAAAAGAAAAAGCCAACCTTTTGGGCTGGCTTTTTTATGATTATAAATTCTTAGTCTAGACTTTCTCTCTGATACGGGCAGCCTTACCGTGCTTACCTTTCAGGTAATACAACTTAGCTCTTCTTACACGTCCTACTTTCACAATTTCAATCTTGTCGATAGAAGGTGAAAGGATTGGAAAAATGCGCTCAACACCAACACCATTTGAAATCTTACGAACCGTAAACGATTCTCCGGTTCCTTCGCCTTTGCGCTGGATTACAGTACCCTGGAACTGCTGAACGCGCTCCTTGTTACCTTCTTTAATCTTAACGTGTACATTAATAGTATCTCCAGGCTTGAACGCTGGTTGCTTTTCCTTTGCTTTCGCAAATTCCTGCTCTACGAATTTTATCAAATCGGCCATAACTCGATGGTTTGAAAATTGGACTGCAAATGTAGACAAAGAATTTAAAATAGGGAAGGGGGCAATCAGAATGTTTCAAATTGGTGAAATCCGTTAATCATTAAGCAATTCGGGCCGTTTTTCGCGTGTTCTGACCAATGATTGTTCATGTCTCCATTGCTCAATTCGAGCCTGATGCCCCGAAAGGAGCACCTCAGGAACCTGCCATCCGCGATATTCTGCGGGCCTTGTGTACACCGGAGGGGCGAGTAGTCCATCCTGGAAAGAATCAGTTAGCGCTGATGTCTCGTCCGAAAGAACGCCTGGGATGAGGCGAATGATGGCATCAGAAATTACCGCTGCCGCGAGTTCTCCTCCTGAGAGCACATAGTCGCCTATACTAATCTCGCGTGTAACCAGATGCTCACGAACGCGCTGGTCAACTCCTTTATAATGGCCACAGAGAATGATCAGATTCTGTTTCAAACTAAGTTGATTGGCCATCGGCTGAGTCAATTGTTGACCATCAGGACTTGTATAAATAATGTCGTCGTATGTTCTTTTAGATTTGAGATAGGTGATGCAATTGTCAATGGGTTCAATCGTCATGACCATTCCCGCACCACCCCCAAAAGCGTAATCGTCAGTTGTTCGGTGTTTACTAGTGGCGTAGTGGCGGAGATCGATCACGTCAACTTCAACGAGGCCTTTTGATTGTGCCCTTTTCAAAATCGAGTCAGAAAAAGGACCATCGATCAGCCTTGGCAAACAGGTTATTATGTCAATGTGCATCATAGAACTGCCCTCAAATCAAATATCCAAAAAACCATCCGGAAGATTTACACTGACAATCTTTTTGGTTTTGTTGACGCTTATAATAAAGGGACCGGCTATTGGGATAAGAATTTCCTTTTCCCCATAAGAGACGGTCAAAAGCTTGTTCGGACCAGCTTGTATGATTTCTATGATTTCGCCGAGGTGCCCTTCGCCCGCATCATTAACAGTAAAGCCAACAATTTCGTCGTCATAGAATTCACCACGCCCTTTCTTAGGCCGAATTGATTTCTCCAGATAAGCAGATTTCTTTACCAATAATCGCGCATCGTCAATCGAATCTATGTCTTCGAGCTTCAACAATGCCTTGGTTCCGTTTTGAGAAATCGCAGTGATGAAGTAAGGCACGACACGATTTTCGTCGCCGAGAAAAAGTGTTTTCAGATCACGGAGGTCACCAGGGGCGTTGGTATCGAGGACGGCCGTGACCTCGCCTTTCAGACCATGAGTCTTTTGTATGAATCCGATCTTGAAACAAGCATCGACCTGCATAACCGTAAAGGTGATTTAAAAGAAAATGCCAGTGCACATTGTACACTGGCATTTCGCAATATAATTATGACAATTAAGCTTCAGTAGATTCCGCAGCTGGCGCTTCTGCTTCAGCAGCGGGAGCCGGCTCTGCTGCTTTGGCAGCAACTTCAGCCTTCTTTTTGATTGCTTCAGCACGCGCTTCGCGAACCTTGGTTTCTGCAGCTTTTCTCGCTTTTGCGTCTGCCTCTTTACTTTGTGTCGCCTGATCTTTCTTGGATTCAACCTTCGCAGTCTTGTCTTTCAACCATGAATCAAGTTTACTATCGGCCTGATCCTGTGTCAAAGCACCCTTAATAACACCAATTTGAAGATGTTTCTTTAACATGACACCGCGAAAAGAAAGCATCGCTTTTACTGTATCTGAAGGCTGAGCGCCTTTCATCAGCCAGCTGAATGCCTTGTCGTCGTTCAATTGGATCGTGGCGGGTATTGTGAGTGGATTGTAGGTTCCGATTTTTTCAATGAAACGACCATCACGTGGAGCTCTGGCGTCTGCGATAACAACATCGTACATCGCCAGTTTCTTGCGGCCTCTTCGGGCCAATCTGATTTTAACCATTACTTGGAAAGTTTAAATTTTGGATCTCGTCCGTTTTTTTAAAGAGCGCAAAGATAGACGTTTTTTTTGGAGCCACAACGTAAGGATTCAAAACGCAGCCTAGTTGGGGCAAATAAGGTAATATTTGTTTAAGCGAGTACTCAATTTTTTAAAGTTATAACGCTTATCTACATTTGTTTACTTTTTTAAAGTCATGGATAATTACTCGTATATATCGAATGCAGATGTTGGTTATATCGATCAGCTCTACCAAAATTACACAAAAGACCCTACCTCTGTAGACCTAACCTGGCAGAAATTCTTCGAAGGCTTCGATTTTTCAGCACAACGCGGCGGGTTAACCGAGACCGGCGCCAAAACCGACGACTCTCTTTCAATAAAGGAAACCCAAGTCAGAAATCTGATTTTCGTTTATCGCTCATTCGGGCACCTGAAGTCCAAGACCAATCCGGTCCGCGAGCGCAGAAACCACCACGTCAATTTTGACCACAAAAGTGTTGGTCTTACGGACGCCGATCTAGAGTCTGAGTTCGACGTCGGCGCCGAAATAGGCATGGGCAGAGCACCCCTCAAAAAAATCATTGAAAAACTCAAGGCTGTCTATCTCGGACCTATCGGCTTTGAATACAATTTCATTCGAAATGACTCCATCAGGCAATGGTTCTTTGAAAAATGCGAAAAGGAATACTTTACCTATAATCCTAGTGGAGACGAGAAAAAGTTAATTCTCACAAAGCTCAATGAAGCTGTTGTATTTGAGAACTTCCTTCATACGAAGTTTCTGGGACAAAAAAGGTTCTCGCTGGAAGGTGGAGAAAATACGATCACAGGTCTTCAAAGCATCGTGAACAAAGCCGCAGAACTGGATATTAAAGAAGTTGTGATAGGCATGGCTCATCGCGGCCGGTTAAACGTTCTTTCAAATCTTCTGGGCAAAACATATGAACAGATCTTTACGGAGTTTGAAGGCAACGTAAGTCCTGAGCAAACGATGGGAGATGGCGATGTTAAGTATCATCTCGGATATTCAAGCCACATCAATACACCTTCCGGTAAAGAGATTTATCTAAAGCTCACGCCTAACCCTTCCCACCTTGAAGCTGTCGATCCACTCGTTATTGGATATACGAGAGGACAAATGGATGACGAATATAAAGGTGACCTTACAAAAGGCATGGCGATCCTGATTCATGGTGACGCAGCAGTCGCGGGTCAGGGTATTGTTTATGAACTCCTTCAGATGTCCGGTTTACCAGGTTACACAACTGGCGGAACGATTCATTTTGTAATAAACAATCAGGTTGGATTCACTACCGACTACGATGATGCGCGTACCAGCATATACTGTACTGACCTTGCTAAAATCGTCGATGCACCAGTACTCCACGTCAATGGAGACGATGCTGAGGCAGTAAGCTTTGCATCGAAGCTGGCCGTTGAGTATCGTCAGAAGTTCAAACAGGATATTTTTATCGATTTGCTTTGTTACAGACGTCACGGACACAATGAAAGTGACGAGCCTAAGTTTACGCAGCCTAAGTTATACAACATCATCGCGAAGCATGAGAATCCCCGCGAGATATATGTGAAGAAACTTGTTGAGCGAGGTGATCTCGATGCCGCGCTGGCGGATGAAATGGACAAGAATTTCAGAAATCAGTTACAGGATCGCCTCAACGAAGTAAAGCAGAAGCCACTACCCTATAAGCCTCAGAAAATGGAGGAGGAATGGGATCAGATGCGTTGGGCCAAACCTGAGGATTTTGATAAGTCGCCTGAAACAGGAATTAGTGAAAGTGTCATTGAAAAAGTGGGCAAGGCGTTGACTACAATTCCTGAAGGCTTCAAGCCCCTGAAGCAAATCGAAAAACTTTTGAAAGACAGAACCGCTGCTTTCTTTGAAACGAAAGTTCTTGGCTGGGCGGAGGCGGAACTTCTTGCCTACGGATCATTGATCGTTGAAAAGACTCCGGTAAGAATGTCGGGCCAGGATGTTCGTCGAGGAACATTTTCACACAGACATGCTTATTTCTTCGATGCGAATTCAAACGAGCCATACTGTGGCCTCAACAATATCGATAAGGACCAATTCAACTTTAGCATTTATAATTCGCTGCTGTCAGAATTTGGCGTGCTTGGATTTGAATACGGCTACGCCATGGCTTCACCCCGCGCGCTGGTTTTGTGGGAAGCACAATTCGGTGACTTTGTAAACGGAGCGCAAGTGATCATCGATCAGTTCATCTCCAGTGCTGAATCAAAATGGCAACGCATGAATGGGCTTGTCATGCTTCTTCCACACGGGTATGAAGGTCAGGGGCCTGAACACTCAAGTTGTCGCCCTGAAAGATTTCTTCAACTGTCGGCAGAGTACAACATGATTGTGTCGAATCCGACAACCCCAGCTAACTTTTTCCATTTGCTGAGAAGGCAAGTAGCCTGGCCGTTTAGAAAACCTTGTATCGTATTTTCACCGAAATCACTATTGCGACATCCCGCGGTTATCTCTCCAATGAAGGAGTTTACTTCGGGGGCGTTTCAGGAAGTGATTGATGATAGTTCTGTTTCGGCTAAGGATGTTAAACGTGTGGTCATGTGTTCCGGTAAGATTTATTATGATCTGGCAGAAGTTCAACAAAAGAAAAAGGTCAAGGAAACGGCGGTTATTCGCATAGAACAACTTCATCCTTTCCCAGAGAAGCAACTGAAAACGATTCTGAAGAAATACAAAGATGCCAAGCTCGTCTGGGTTCAGGAAGAGCCGGCGAATATGGGATGCTTATCTTATATGCTTCGGATGATGCCTAAGTATGAGCTCGAAGTCATTTCAAGAAAGGCAAGTGCTTCGCCGGCAACCGGATACTTGAAAGTTCACAAAGTGGAACAGGAGAAAATCGTAAACAAGGCATTTGAAATTTAAGCAGAAAGTTGGGCGTATAGCTCAACCTTTGTATCACTAAAAAAATCAACTGAATGGCAATTCAAATAAAAGTCCCTGCTGTAGGTGAATCGATAACTGAAGTCACTATCGCTAACTGGTTAAAGAAAGATGGCGACGTTGTTAAGCTCGACGAGGTGATCGCCGAACTGGAGTCTGATAAAGCTACCTTTGAGCTTACGGCTTCCAGCGGAGGAGTTTTAAAAATATTTAAACCGCAGGGCTCTACTGTTCCCATCGGTGAACTTTTGTGTGAGATCGAGCCTGGCGTAGGGATATCCACGGCTGCAGTACCCAAAGCTCCGGCTGCTATTTCAACTCCCGCGCCAGCACCCGCTGCGTCAACATCTTCAGCGCCAGCTGCTGCTCCAAAGGCAGCAGGAGGTGTAAAAGAAATGAAAGTTCCAACCGTTGGTGAATCAATCACCGAGGTAACGATTTCTACCTGGCTAAAGAAGGATGGTGATCTAGTCAAACTTGACGAGATCATCGCAGAAGTTGAGTCAGACAAAGCAACGTTTGAGCTACCCGCAGAAGCAACCGGTATTCTTAAAATCGTTGCGAAAGAAAACGAGACGCTTCCTATTGGCGGATTGATCTGCAAAATTGAAATTACTGACAGTGCTGCTGCTGCCACGTCTTCACCGAAGATGCAAGACGCGGCGCCTGCGGCCACAGATAAGTCTTACGCGGCAGGCCATCCTTCACCCGCTGCTGCAAAGATCCTTGACGAAAAAGGCATTCCAACGAATCAGGTTCTTGGTTCAGGTGTTGGAGGGCGCATCACAAAAGACGATGCTCAGAAAGCTCAGGCTGAAACCAAAGCAGCGCCTGCGAAAGGCGCAGCGCCCATAGCACCTCCGGTGATCGCGTCGGGTGGTGGAAGAAATATCAGGAACGAGAAAATGTCATCGCTTCGTAAGACGATTGCTAAGCGACTTGTTGCTGTAAAGAATGAAACGGCCATGCTTACAACTTTTAACGAAGTTGACATGAAGCCTGTCATGGATCTGAGATCAAGATATAAGGATCAATTCAAAGAGAAGTATGGTGTAGGACTCGGATTTATGTCCTTCTTTACGAAGGCTGTATGTGTTGCTCTAAAGGATTTTCCGGCTGTTAACGCATCTATAAGTGGTGACGAAATTGTTTTCCACGACTATTGTGACGTGTCTATTGCGGTATCTACGCCTAGAGGTCTGGTTGTGCCGGTGATCAGAAATGCTGAGTCGTTAACTTTTAACCAGATTGAAAGCGAAGTTGTAAGACTTGCTACCAAAGGCCGCGATGGTAAACTTTCTATTGAAGAGATGACGGGTGGAACGTTCTCGATCACCAATGGCGGAGTTTTCGGTTCTATGTTATCAACACCAATTCTTAATCCGCCACAGTCGGCTATTCTTGGAATGCATAACATAGTCGAGAGAGCAGTGGTCAAGAACGGTGAAGTTGTAATCCGGCCAATTATGTACCTCGCATTGTCTTATGACCACCGTATTGTTGATGGTCGTGAATCTGTGAGTTTCCTGGTGCGTGTCAAAGAATTGCTTGAGGATCCAGGACGACTCATCCTTGGTGTTTAATAACCTGCTATAATTATTTCAAATTGAAACAGACCAATCATGCAGTATAACGTGATCGTTATTGGCTCAGGCCCTGGTGGATATGTTGCTGCCATTCGTTGCGCACAACTCGGATTCAAAACCGCCATTGTTGAAAAGTATCCGACACTTGGAGGAACCTGCCTTAACGTTGGATGTATCCCCTCCAAAGCTCTTCTGGATTCTTCCGAACACTTTATCAATGCCAAAGATCACTTCAAAGAACACGGCATCGATATTCCGGAACCGAAGGTGAACATCGAGCAGATGATCAAAAGGAAGAGCGGCGTTGTAAAATCCAACGTCGACGGTATTGCCTTCCTGATGAAGAAGAACAAGATCGATGTGCATACAGGTGTTGGATCATTTGTGGATAAGAATACGATCAAGGTAACGGGCACTGACGGAAAGCAATCGACTATCACAGCCGACAAAATCATTATTGCTACCGGTTCGAAACCCACGGCACTTCCATTCGCACCCTTTGATAAAAAACGTATCATCTCCAGCACAGAGGCGCTTGAATTAAAAGAAGTCCCAAAGCATTTAATCGTTATTGGTGGAGGTGTGATCGGGATGGAACTTGGTTCTGTCTATGCACGCCTTGGTGCTAAAGTCACTGTTGTAGAGTTCCTAGATAGTTTAATTCCAACAATGGATAGCACGATGGGCAAAGAACTCTTGAAGGTGACGAAGAAACTTGGAATGGACTTTTACCTCGGACATAAAGTTACCGGCGTTGAGAATAAGGGCGCCGAAGTAATTGTGAAAGCAGAAAGCAAAGATGGAAAAGGTATCGAGCTGAAAGGAGATTACTGTCTTGTCAGCATCGGACGGAGACCTTACACGGAAGGTCTCGACTTAGATAAGGTAGGTATAGAAACAGTTAAAGGGCAGGTTGCTGTTGATGACCACCTGCGCACAAAGGTCGATAACATTTATGCCATTGGTGATGTAGTCCGCGGTGCAATGCTGGCGCATAAAGCAGAAGAGGAAGGTGTGTTTGTAGCAGAGACTATAGCTGGACAAAAACCACATGTAAACTATCTTCTGATTCCGGGTGTAGTTTATACATGGCCTGAAGTGGCCAGTGTTGGTTATACCGAAGAACAGTTGAAAACTTCCGGAAGGGCATATAAAGTCGGAAGCTTCCCATACAAGGCGCTTGGCAGAGCCCGGGCAAGTATGGATCTCGACGGACTCGTTAAGGTGCTCGCTGACAAACAAACCGATGAAATATTAGGAATGCATATCATTGGCGCCCGCGCTGCGGACATGATAGCGACTGGCGCGACAGCAATGGAATTCAGAGCGTCAGCGGAAGACATTGGAATAATGCCTCACGCACACCCTACGTATATGGAAGCGGTTAAAGAAGCTTGCCTTGCAGCAAGCGCTAACCGACCCATTCATATCTAGTCTATAAGTAATCTTTGGCGATCTTGGCTTTAGAATAAACGCCCCTGTTACGCAATACGTATTGAATGTAAGCCCGCATCATCAGACTGACCACGATTGGGATCAGCGACATGTTGAGTTGCTGTGGCAGGAAGAACCACCCCATGAGTAATCCAAACTGCAACAGTGCGACAAAAAGGAAATAGCCTTTAAGCCATCGCGGATTTTTGATAAAGGCCCATACCGCGATGAAATTTGTGGGCAATCCCCAGGCAATATTAAAATTGTTTGCGGCTGCCTTATGGTCGGTGAAGAGCCATAACGCGACCAGCAGAATGCCTATCAAACCACTTACGCCGAAAAGCAATATATCAAACCATGTTGAAAGCGTTTGATTTCTGAAATCCAAAGCGCATAGTACGATTGCGATGAACGCGATGACGCCGAAGACGTACAAAGGATGAGGAAGGCCTCGTACTTCTTCCGGGATTGATTCATAGATTATTTTTTTCGTTGACACCATTGGAGCGAAAGCGCTGCCATTTTTTATCGTGGCGTGGTCGAACCCGGATTCAAGGTATGCAGGCAAGAACATGTATTCGTAGGGCGTCGCTTTTTTATCCATTGGTAAACCAAGGCCTATATCAATTCCGAGATCGCCCCAAGGCTGTTCGGTCAGGTAAAAATCTGTGAGTTGACGGATGCTGTAATCGGTGGTGATGTACGAGCCGTCAAATTTGACATCGTCACCTAAGACTTTTACAAATACATCGCGTACACGGGTAGCACAGTTGTCATAGAAATAATCATAACGATAAGAAGCGTTTTCAGGGAGTGCATTCTTTACAAGAAAATCAAACACCTTTTGTTTCTGTTGTTTGGTGAGGTTGAGCTCCTGCTCATGAAGGAAGCGATTGTTTTCAATGTATGACTGTTGAAAATACTTGTACTCATATGCTGCCAGCATATAATTGTTATTTCCTTTCGCAAAGTTCAGATAGAAATTAGCCTGTTTGAAATCAAAAATGCCATAGTTAAAAACATAGTCCAACCCATTCAAACGATCAAACACCCGGACAGCACTATGACCAAATGCGTAGTAGACTGCATCCTGGTGTGGTCCACACGTTATAATTGAAACAGTCGTACTATCGGATAACACCTGTTGGCCCGAAATGCTCCCATGGATGAGGCATACTATTACGATGATCAGATACTTCTTCATGAACTCAAAATGAGATTGCAAGATAAGGTAGTTTCAATATTACGATTGAGTATTTTATCATTACTTTGTTGGCTATGATCGGGTCGCTTCGGGATAGTTTGAATCTGGTTTCAAAGACCTCCTTCTCGAAAATACGCAATGCTTCACGTATTTTCACCAGTTATCAGCTTTCTCAGCTGAAAGAAAGGACAACTATACATGGACTGCCGATCAGTATTTCGATAGAGCCAACAACATCCTGTAACTTGCGATGTCCCGAATGTCCGAGCGGACTTCGCGCTTTTACCAGACCCACGGGAATGCTGGATCAAAGGTTGTTTGAGAATATCATCGATCAACTTAGCAGTACGCTTACATACCTCACTTTCTATTTTCAGGGTGAACCTTATCTCAATCCGGCTTTCCTCAAGATGGTGAGTTATGCCTCTTCGAAAGGAATATACACGTCAACCTCTACGAATGCCCACTACCTGAACGATGCCGCATCAAAAGCAACTATACAATCTCGCCTTGACAGATTAATTATTTCAATTGATGGCACAACGCAGGAGAGTTATGAATCATACCGTATAGGAGGATCGTTGCAAAAGGTTATTGAAGGCACTAGGAATATCTTACGGTGGAAGAAGGAGTTGAAATCGCTGACACCTCATGTTGTATTTCAGTTTCTCGTTGTTAAACCCAACGAACACCAGATAGAAGATGTCCGTAAGCTGGCGAAGGAATTAGGTGTTGATCAGTTGGTGCTGAAGACGGCGCAAATTTATGATCACGAGTCGGGGTCCGAGTTGATACCTACTATTGATAAGTATTCCCGTTATGCCAGAAAATCTGATGGCACATTCGAAATCAAGAATAAACTTTTGAATGAATGTTGGAAGATGTGGCATAGTTGTGTAATCACATGGGATGGCAAAGTCGTGCCCTGCTGCTTTGATAAGGACGCGCACTTTGTGTTGGGAGATTTGAAACAACAAACTTTTGAAGAGATTTGGAATGGTGAAAAATACAACGCATTCAGAACGTCTCTAGTGAAGTCTAGAAGTGAAATTGAGATCTGCAAAAATTGTACTTCGGGAACCAAGGTGTGGAGTTAATCTTGCCAGCCACCAATTTCGGTGAGATCTGGGTCGAAAATTCTTATAAACCTTTGCTCTTGATTTGCGCTTCGATTTTATCAAAATCCACTGCACCACACTTGCCGCAGCCAGTTGCGCAACCGGATTTAGCATACAAACTTTTATAGAGAAGTCGACCCAGGTAAGCCAGGGCGGCAGCGAACAGAAGGACGACAAGAATCTGCTGAATCATAAATACAAAAATAGGTATTCGTTCTTGTTAACAGTTCACGGCGAAAAATAATTTCCTTGATCGTTTCCGGACGCCTGGACTCATTACTGAACATCCTTTTCTACCCCAAATGGGTCTGGAAGGGCTGTTTGGCTGATGGCACTGATGTTGGTGGGAAGTCACCGCAATGACGCAAAGGCGCAAGATTCCAATGTTTTTCTGTTGTTCTATGCGCATGTCGTCCATTGAAAATTTACTCCCGGTAAGACACTATGTTTAAAAACTATCTGAAGACAGCTTTAAGAAACCTTGGAAGACAGGGTACGAGCACGGTTATCAATTTGTCAGGCTTGACGCTTGGTATCACTTGTAGCCTTGTACTTTTTCTCCTTGTAAGACACATGTCGAGCTTTGACGATTTCCATTCTAAAGCCGACAGAATTTATCGGGTAGTTTATCAATCTAACGGGAACAGAGGCAAAAATTATACTCCGGGAGTATCTGCCGTGTTGCCGGATGCATTTCGCTTAGACTTTCCCGAAGCTGAACAAGTGGTGTTTACATCGTATCGTTCCGATGCTACGGTTATTATTCCACAGCAAAATGGAAAACCAAAGCTTTATGAAGAGAAAGCAGGAATTGTGTATACGCAATCGAATTATTTCAAAGTATTCGATCAACCCATTCTTACGGGTAACAAAACTACGCCACTCGATGATGCTAACACGGTTGCCATTTCGCGCCGATCAGCACTCAAATATTTTGGCACCGAAGATGTGCTCGGACAAGTTGTAAAATTCGATGACCGTGAATTCAGAATCACGGCGGTCATTACTAATCCACCAAAGAATACTGATTTTCCTTTTGATCTGATGTTGTCGTACGTAACCATAAAAAAGACAAATGAAGAAAATGGATGGAATGGTACATGGAGCGATGAGCAGTGTTACTTTCTTCTGAAAGAACATGAATCGATCTCCTCGGTTGAAAGTAAAATGCAGGCATTTACTGATAAGTATAAAGGTGCAGACAATCGTGATGAGCCCTTGTTTACCGTGCAACCCTTGCGTCAGATTCATTTCGATGATCGTTACGGAACTTATACCTACGCGACAGCAAGTAAAGGCGTACTCGTCGCGATGTCCGCCATTGCAATCATATTAGTTTTGACGGCCTGCATCAACTTTGTTAATCTGGCAACCGCGGAAGCAATCAAAAGATCGAAGGAGGTGGGTATCAGAAAAGCGTTGGGCAGCACAAGGGCACAACTGATCAGGCAATTCCTTGGCGAAACTTCCATTGTTGCATTGATATCGTCAATGGTTTCCATCGCCTTCGCCCAGCTTTCGCTGACATTCCTAAATCCATTTTTGAAGCTTGAACTCTCTTTTGATGTTCTTCACGATCCGGCTCTCTGGGCTTACCTTATTGGCGTAACGGTTGTGGTTGCCATGTTCTCAGGACTTTATCCTGCATTTGTTGTATCTGCATACAATCCAGCACTTGCGTTAAAGAACCTGATCAGCAATAAGAATTCTTCAGGGTACAATCTACGCCGTGCGCTTGTGGTAGGACAATTCGTTATTTCTCAGTTTTTCATTTTCGGAACGATTGTGCTGGTTGATCAAATGGACTACTTCAAAAGTAAAGATCTGGGATTCAACAAAGATGCCATCGTCGTGGTGCCTATTCCACATCAGGAGGCGCCACCAAAAGCCGGAGAGTTGGAGAAGATGCGAACGCTTCGTGATGAACTATTGCGTTCAGCGGGAGTGGTAGGCGCAAGTCTCAACAGTACACCGCCATCATCAGGCAGTGTTTCGAACACATCTTTCGAAATCGAAGGTAAAAGCGAATTTTTCGGAACACAGGTCAAACAAATTGATGGCAATTACATCGACTTGTATGAAATGAAAATAATTGCGGGTGAAAATGTTGCCGATCTTGATACCGCACAGAATTTTGTCGTCAATGAACAATTTTGTCATACGGTTGGGTACACACCAGAGGAAATCATCGGCAAAGAAATTAAGATATGGGGCAAAAGACTTCCGGTTAAAGGTGTGGTGAAAGATTTTCATACCGTTTCCCTTCGCGACCCCATTGAGGCCACCATTATGTTTAACCGGCTTAGGGGTTATGAGTCTCTTAGTATTAAAGTAAATGTTAGTCAGGCGACTGCCGTGATCGATAAACTTAAGCCCATGTGGGAGCATTCGTATCCACAAGACATCTTCGCCTATCAATTTCTCGATCAACAGCTCAGGGATTTTTACGAAATAGAAGAACGAATGTCAGTGTTGCTTGGAATATTTTCAGCCATTGCAATCTTAATTGGATGTCTCGGATTATTTGGCCTCGCAACATTTCTTGCTAATCAAAAGACAAAAGAAATCGGAGTTCGCAAAGTATTGGGTGCGTCTGTTGAAAGCATCGTGATACTTTTCACAAAAGAGTATATCAAATTGATCGGCATCGGGTTTCTGATCTCCGCTCCGCTGGCGTGGTACATCATGAATCAATTTCTGCAAGAGTTTACCTATCGCATAGAAATTGGCCCGGGTATTTTTGTCATCGGTCTGGTAACGACGTTGCTTATCGCGATGATGACTGTTGGGTATAAATCATTCAGATCAGCGACAGTAAATCCAGCACAATCGTTGAGATCAGAGTAAATCACCGCCCCGATGCGATCGGGGTGGCTATTTTTTTGTATTATCTTTCCGCCCAACACTAATCCTCCTATGAAGATCTTCACAATAACCGTTCTGGTTCTAATATTTACAGTCACTGGGTTTTCTCAACGGCTTATAAATTCATCCGACGTATTTCATGTGCGGCATGTTGAAGAATTGGCACTTTCGCCGGATAAGAAATGGGTGGCATACACAGTTTCCATTGCAGATTCAACGGATGACAAATACGATGAAAATATCTGGATGACGTCTATCGATGGTTCAGGATCTATACAATTGACATATTCAAAAGATGATGAAGGAACTCCGAAATGGAGTCCTGATAACAAGTGGCTGAGTTTCCTATCATCTCGTGATAAAGATGAAAAGGGAAAAACACAGATCTGGGTCATGGATCGACGTGGGGGAGAAGCAAAGCAGCTTACGGAACTAAAATCGAACATCAGCAATTATTCATGGAGCCCGGATTCAAAAAAGATTCTGCTTGTCATCAAAGATCAGGAGGTGAGACCCGACAGCTTAAAAGACAAACCTGCGAAACCGATTGTGATAGATCGATATCACTTTAAAGAGGATGCTAGTGGATATCTTGAAAGCAAACGATCACATCTTTATTTGTTTGATGTTGAGTCGAAGAAGCTTGATACATTAACACACGGCAACTATGACCACGGAGATGCTACTTGGTCGCCCGATGGAAAATCCATTGCCTTTACAAGTAACAGAACATCGGACGCTGATCGCAATACTAATTCCGATATTTGGATCATTGACGCGAAAGCCGGCTCAATACCGCGAAAACTGACGACGTGGGTAGACTACGACAAACATCCTGTTTGGAGCCCTGATGGAAAATCAATCGCGTACCTTCGCTCTATTTCAGAAGAATGGGACACCTACGATGAGCCTCACCTCGCAATCATCTCAGCCAGCGGCGGCGAACCCAGAATACTTACGGAAAGTCTGGATCGCCCGGTAACAAACCCTGAATGGTCGCCGGACGGAAAATCTATCGTGAGCCTTATTGAAGATGATCGTCAGCGTTATGTTATGAACTTTGACGTAGCTTCAGGCACTTACAAAAAACTTTCATCAGGTGACAAGAGTGTTACGGTAGTCAAGCCGTTGGGTGATGGTCGTTATGTCGTGTCGATGAGCCAGTTTGATAGCCCCCATGAATTGTATATTCTCGAGAACGAAAAATTCACCCAGCTTACCACGCACAACGACGATTTCAAAAGGAAACATTTTTTTGCATCCGCAGAAGGATTCACATTTAAGAACAAGGATAATCTCTCGGTTGGTGGAATTCTTTATTGGCCACACGGAAAGCCGAAGGGTATGAAACTTCCGTTGATTCTTTGGATTCATGGTGGTCCTGTAGCGCAGGATGAATACGAGTTTGATCTTACGGTTCAGACTTTGGCGGCACAGGGATACGCCATAGCCTCGATCAATTACCGCGGAAGCAACGGGAAGGGTTATCCCTTTGCACGCGCAATATTTGGTGACTGGGGACATTATGAAGTTGTCGATCTCATTGACGGTATAAACTATCTCATCAAACAAGGGATCGCAGATGAGAAAAAACTTGGCATCGGAGGATGGAGTTATGGTGGAATATTAACTGACTATGTAACGGCTACTGACTCACGTTTTAAAGCAGCTGCGAGCGGAGCCGGAAGCGCCTTGCAGCTGACGATGTATGGCACTGACCAGTATGTTCAGCAATACGAGATGGAACTTGGTTTACCCTGGAAGAATCTGGATAAGTGGATGAAGGTCTCATATCCATTTTTTAAAGCAGACAAAATCAAGACGCCGACGCTTTATATGGTTGGTGAAAATGATTTTAACGTGCCGGCTACCGGTAGTGAGCAGATGTATCAGGCATTAAAGTCGCAGGGCATTCCGGCACAGTTGGTAATTTATCCCAAACAACATCATGGGTTAATTGTGCCAAGCTATTGGAAGGATCGTTACGATCGTTATATCAAATGGTTCGCGCTATATTTAAAGTGAAAGACATTTAAGACAGACGCGTAGAGAATGCAAGATGATTGTATATTATCCATGTTCACTTGCATTGCACCTGGGTTAAAAATTCTAAAACAAAAAAAGGTTCGATGTAAGTCGAACCTTTTTTGTTACCTATCAAAAAGAATGATTACTTCTTAGCATCATTTACCTCTTCGTATTCCACATCTGAAACGTTGTTGCCATCAGCTGATGCACTTGCACCAGCATCTTGGGAACCAGCGTCAGGACCTGGCGCTGCACCGCCGGCGTTGGCACCCGATGCTGCATACATTTCAGCTGAAGCTGCCTGCCATGCGTTATTCAGTCCAGTCATGGCGTTGTCAATTCCAGCAAGATCCTGGCTCTTGTGCGCGGCCTTCAGACTTTCAAGCGCATTGTTGATTGCGCTCTTGTTTGTTTCTGAAAGCTTGTCGCCAAATTCCTTCAATTGTTTTTCAGTTTGGAAGATCAGTGAATCAGCCTGATTGACTTTCTCAACGCTTTCTTTCACTTTCTTATCTGACTCAGCATTGGCTTGCGCTTCCTGCTTCATCTTTTGTATGTCGGCATCTGTCAAGCCTGACGATGCTTCGATACGGATCTTTTGTTCCTTTCCGGTTCCTTTATCTTTTGCAGATACGTGAAGAATACCATTCGCATCAATGTCGAAGGTCACTTCAACCTGAGGCATACCGCGTTGCGCAGGTGGAATTCCATCGAGATGGAATCTTCCAATAGTCCTGTTGTCTTTTGCCATTGGTCTTTCACCTTGTAACACGTGAATCTCCACCGATGGTTGGTTATCAGAAGCTGTTGAAAATACTTCGGATTTCTTTGAAGGAATCGTGGTATTGGATTCAATCAACTTAGTTGATACACCACCAAGTGTTTCTATACCCAGTGAGAGCGGCGTAACGTCGAGGAGCAACACATCTTTAACTTCTCCTGTAAGCACGCCACCTTGAATCGCAGCACCGACTGCAACAACCTCATCAGGGTTTACACCCTTGGAAGGTTTCTTGCCAAAGAACTTTTCAACTTCTTCGACGATGCGTGGAATTCTGGTTGAACCCCCAACGAGGATTACTTCATCTATGTCTGAAACGGATACACCAGAATCAGCGACCGCTTTCCGGCAGGGTTCCAATGTTCTGCGTACGAGATCGTCAACAAGTTGTTCGAACTTTGCACGTGTTAATTTCTTCACAAGGTGCTTGGGGACCCCGTCAATTGAAGTGACGTAAGGAAGATTTACTTCAGTCTCGCTGGAGCTTGATAATTCAATCTTCGCTTTTTCGGATGCTTCCTTCAGACGTTGTAACGCCATCGGATCCTTACGTAGGTCTACATTTTCTTCTTTTTGAAATTCTTCAGCAAGCCAATTCATAATACGCATGTCGAAGTCGTCGCCACCAAGATGAACATCACCATTGGTTGATTTCACTTCAAACACACCGTCGCCAAGCTCAAGGATTGATATATCGAATGTACCACCGCCGAGGTCATACACGGCGATCTTCATGTCGCTGTTTTTCTTATCAAGACCATAGGCCAACGCAGCGGCAGTAGGTTCATTGATGATACGTTTTACATCCAAGCCTGCTATTTGTCCTGCTTCTTTCGTAGCCTGACGTTCCGCATCGTTAAAATATGCTGGAACTGTGATAACAGCTTCAGTTACAGGGGTACCCAGGTAATCTTCTGCTGTGCTCTTCATTTTCTGAAGAATCATCGCGGAAATTTCCTGAGGCGTATAAAGTCTATCGCCTATACGGACACGGACGGTATTGTTATTCCCAGCTTCAACCTGGTAAGACACCATCTTCTTTTCTTCGCTTGTTTCATTAAAGCCTTTGCCCATGAAACGTTTGATAGACGAAACAGTATTCTTGGGATTGGTGATAGCCTGACGCTTGGCAGGATCGCCAACCTTGCGTTCACCTTTCCCATTATCCAGGAACCCAACAATTGAAGGTGTCGTTCTACGGCCCTCGCTGTTGGCAATAACCACAGGTTCACTGCCTTCCATTACGGCCACGCAGGAATTGGTGGTTCCTAAGTCTATTCCAATAATTTTTCCCATATAATCAGTTTTTGAGTTCTAAATTATCGGCATTACTTCAATGCTTATGCCAAGGGTATTTCAAGGGTTTTTTGTGACACAATGACAGAAAATACCGCCTTGCTCGCCTCAAAAATAGGCAGAAAGGCAAATGAAATCAGGACATGTCAGGTATGGCTCCCATAGCATAGAGCCAGCCGTCTACTAGCCAAACCGTAGCATACCGGCAGCATAAACTCAGCAAGTGCGTAGCATAAACATTTATCGCGGTAGCGGAATTAGCGCAACGCGTGCCATCGGGGTGCCCGACTTCATCTCGACTAATCCTCGGCTAGTTGCCTGCTTAACGGGCATGAGGACCTGAGTCCGAGATTTCGTGGAGCCGCTCAGTAAACAAGATTTTTGGTTTTCCACAGCCTGTGAAGAGGTCTTTCTACAAAAAAATAACAAGCCACGGCCAGGAAATTAATGACAAAAAAGATGACCAGAATATTCTCACTCATGTAGCGATAGACACCCGAAAAAAAGATGCCATCATGAAGAAGATAGAAGGCGTAGGAACTTCTTCCCAGAACCTGAAACAGGTTTGAAGACAATAGTCGCCGTATCCATGTATCCTCTTTGATCAGCCCAAACAGGAATGCAACAATCGCCATTGGCAGCACAAAATTGTTAAGCGCGATACCCAACGGTAAGTCTATCCCATGTGCTGCAGTGCCACGGATTGCCACCAGCGCGACCATGATCAGCAAAATACCGCCTAAACCACCATAAGTTGAAAACTGTAAGCGAATAACAGGGTTCTCAGTTTTCAGATATTGCGCCAACGCTACTCCTGCGAAAAACTCGAAGCAACGACCAAAAAAAGTATAGATCATTAAAAACTTCAAGTCCGAAAACAATCCATAGCACGCGCAATTTCGAAATACGACAACCAGCAATACACCCATAAGAATGATGAGCACTGGAATCAGCAATTTGAATTTGCGCCACCAGATAAAAATCAGAGGTGCCAGTAAGTAAAAGCACGCTTCGACTGTGAGCGACCAGCTTTGTCCGATTCCTGTAAACTTTAGTTCGCCGAAGAATCCTTTGATTAAGGTGATGTTTGAAAAAATGACGAAGATATTTCTATTATCAAGCGGTAGTTTGCCCGCGGCATAGAGAACAATAAAAGTGAAACACGTTAGAAGAAAATAAAGTGGATATATGCGCGCAAAACGATTTTGGAGGTAGGCCTTAAAACGGATTTTATAATTTGTAAACCGATCCTCGTAGCGCCAGTAGATCAGGAATCCACTGAGTACGAAGAAAAGTGATACCCCAATGTAGAGTTCATTCATTACTGAATACAACAACCAGCGACCGGATGGATTAAACGGATTAGCATGGTGAAAGAAGACCATGAATGCAGCTATTGCCCTTACTCCAGTAAGTGCTGGGAAGTAATTTTTTTCCTGATCCGTCACCTACTCAAACTAAGCAATGTTTTTGATTACAACGGGCAGTAAAAAGCAATTCTTAGCTCGAGCTATTGCGACCATTCATTTGGAGTCCTATCCCAACGATGTTTCTTAAGTTCCGAATGCAGGGTCTGCTCCATGAGTACTCCATCACTGGTAGCGATGTTATTGATTACGTTATTCAGTTTTCGCATGCCCGGAATAATGGTATGAACATCATCATTGGCCAGTATGAACCGAAGTGCCATATCAGCCATGGTCTGGCCTTTTGGAATCAAAGATTTTAGCGCGTCGGCGTGATCCACACTTGAATTCAAATTCTCTGGAACGAAGTAAGTTGATCTCCAATCGTCTTTTGGGAATGTGGTCTGCTTGGTAAATGTGCCAGTCAGCGTACCCTCGTCAAAAGGGACACGGGCAATAATCCCAATGTCAAGCTTCTTGCAGAGTGGAAAAAGATTGTCTTCAGGAGCTTGATCAAAGATGTTGTAGATCACCTGGACAGCATCAACAAGTCCCGTTTCCAGAGCCTTCAAGACGTTATCGGGTTGCCAGCGATTAACGCTGATTCCGAATTGGCTAACCTTGCCTTCCTTTTTTAGTTTTTCAATTCCCTTCTTCCACTCATCCTGATCAGCCCAGCTGTCGTCCCACACGTGAAACTGCTGAAGATCGATCGTATCTACGTTAAGATTTTTTAGACTTTTCTCCGTGTATTCAACGATGTGCGACACAGGGTAGCAATCCTTCAGAGCGTATTCAGGTTTTGCAGGCCACTTGAAATTCTTTGCGGGAATCTTCGTCGCGCAGTAAAGCTTTTTCCCAGGATTTCGTTTGACAAGTCTTCCCAGGATCTCTTCACTTTTGCCGGAAGCGTATGCCCAGGCCGTGTCAAAGAAATTACAGCCCAGATCGACTGATTTGTCTAGCGATGTTTCTATTTCCGCCTCATCGGATCCGGTCCATCCAGCCAATCCCCACATTCCATAGCCGATGTCACTGACTTCCCAATTTGTTCTTCCGAATCGTCTGTATTGCATAATACGGGCACTTGTTTGTTAGGCGGCTAAAATATAGAAATGTTTTTACCTTTGCGGCCATTATTTGGTGACACGCATTCAGAGATACAATGAGCTTAGAGGAGGAAATAGCGAAACGCAGGACTTTTGGAATCATTAGTCACCCGGATGCCGGCAAGACTACACTGACAGAAAAGTTGTTGTTATTTGGAGGCGCGATTCAAAAAGCGGGCGCAGTAAAGTCAAGCAAAATAAAGGACCACGCGCGGTCCGACTGGATGGAGATCGAGAAGCAACGGGGTATCTCTGTGGCGACGTCTGTGATGGGTTTCAACTACAAGGACGTTAAGATCAATCTTCTAGATACGCCAGGTCACCAGGACTTTGCTGAAGATACCTATCGAACACTTACGGCAGTGGATAGCGTGATTCTCGTGATCGATTGTGTGAAGGGAGTGGAGATACAAACCGAAAAGCTGATGGAGGTTTGCAGGATGCGGAATACGCCTGTGATCTGTTTCATCAACAAACTCGATCGCGAGGGGCGGGATCCATTTGAGTTGCTGGATGAAATTGAAGAAAAGCTACGCATTCGCGTACGACCTTTAAGCTGGCCTATTAATATGGGTAAGGCGTTCAAGGGTGTTTACAATCTTTATGAAAAGAGCCTTCATCTTTTCACTGGGAGCAAAACGATCGTTCAGGAAGGTATACAGATCAAAGACGTCAATGATCCTTTGGTAGATAGTTATGTCGGAGAATCAAACGCGAGACAGTTGCGTGCAGACATAGAGTTGATAGAGGGTGTTTACCCGGACTTTGAAGTTGAAAAATATCTTGATGGAAAGGTTGCCCCTGTTTTCTTTGGCAGCGCTGTAAATAATTTTGGCGTAAAAGAACTACTCGACACCTTCATCAGAATTGCGCCTGCTCCTATTCCAAGAGAAACAACACTGCGTGTTGTTGATCCTGATGAGAAAAAATTTACAGGATTTGTATTCAAGATACACGCGAACATGGATCCAAAGCACAGAAACAGAATTGCGTTTCTGAGAATTTGTTCCGGACAGTTTGAACGAGGAAACAATTATTACCACGTTCGCCAAGAGAAAAGCATTCGCTTTTCCAATGCAACGGCATTTATGGCACAGGATCGCGAAACAGTAGATGAAGCATGGCCTGGTGATATCGTCGGTATTTTTGATACTGGCAATTTGAAGATAGGGGATACGTTGACTGAAGGAGAGAAACTAATGTACACGGGTATCCCAAGTTTTTCTCCGGAGATATTCAAAGAGGTGATGAACATGGACGCCATGAAAACCAAACAACTCGAGAAGGGTTTGTTGCAGTTAATGGAGGAAGGTGTCGCACAGTTGTTTACTTATGAATTAGGAAAAAGAAAAGTTGTTGGTGTTGTGGGAGCGCTTCAGTTTGAAGTCATTCAATTTCGTTTGAAGAATGAATATGGTGCAACCGTACAATTTGTGTCACAAAGTATTTATAAGGCATGTTGGATAAGCAGCAGTGATCCGAAGAAACTTGCGGACTTCATTGACAGCAAACAGCGACACATTGCGAGAGATAAGGATAATAGAATTGTATTTATGGCGGAGTCGCGTGCATGGCTTCAGATGGTTCAGGATAATTTTCCCGATATCAATTTCCATTTCACTTCTGAATTTAAAGAGTAGTTTTAATTGGTCTAAGGATTTTTCCTGATCGATATTATTTTCTCTCCGCGAACTGGCTTGCCTTCAGCAGTTACGCCTTCCACCACGATTCGATATGATGTGGTTGGATCTGCGGCATAGAAATTAATATACAATGAATGTTTCCCATCGTACGTCATGGATGGATTCCAGAAAATCGTTGAACGATTATCGGGTAGATTTTTAAGGTTTTCCGGATCTGAGTAATCGGGAGCCGTAAATTTTCCCGGTATTGAAAATCCCCTGAACTTAAGAGGCGTCAGGTTAGCCTCGTCTATATCGGCAACTTTATCTGTAACCGAATTTCCTGGACGGCGTGTGTAAATTGCTATGATGCCATTTGATCCGCGTGCACCATAGGCGGCACCATTGCCATATTTGGTGACTTCAATTCTATCAATTACTTCAGGAGAGAGTCTCGAAATTTGATCCGTCAATGATTCATCCCGGTCGCTTAATACCTGGCCATCAATGAGGACGATGGGCTGTGATAAGTTGTCCTTGGCCAATGAAGACGGACCTGAAAGCTGAATAAAACGCTGGGGCATACCGTCGACTAAGTTCACAATAACGCGCATGCCGGGTACCCTGGTTTGCATAGCGCTCACTATATCTATTGTGTTTCTGGCCCTAAGCCACTCACCAGTCACTTCAACGTCAAACGTGGTGGTGGGACGCCGGGCTGAGGAAATAGGTTTATCCTGGATAGTAACACTTTGAAGGAGTACAGTCTTTATTGCGGGGTCAACCTTATCAACAACTTTTTGCTTAGGAGTTTCATAGACCTCAACATTCAGCGGGATTGCTGGCGTAGTCTGTGGCGATACGCTAACGCTGTCGAAAATAACCTTGCCCGTTCTGCCTTTATACGCCTTCGCTGAATAGGATATACTCGCCGTATCAAAAAGCAACATGTCGGGTATAAAAAAGTGTCCATTATCTTCTGTGGTGATTTCAAACCTGTTTGCGACACCATGCTGAACAAAAGTGAGGACTCCCTTAATCTTTTTTCCTTTTGCCGATATGAAGCTCCCTGAAAGATCAAATCCTTGTTGAATAGCCAGGAAAGCTTTGTCATCAGGCAATTGCATCTTGGTCTCTGGCATGTGAAACTTTTTAAGGATAGAGGTTTCATTTTTTGCCGGCCATGCCTGGTTAAGGTCTGTAACGGACACTGACAGGTGAGCAGCTAAAGGATTGTCAAATTCGTCAAGCACATCCACTGATAGTTCAACCATTTCTCTTGGAGAATATTCTTCTTTTTTACTCTGAATGGATACTCCAACATTTTCAGCTCCTTTGTATTCTGAATTTGTGCGCACCATTTGAGTAAGACTGAGAATTTTAATAGGCACACTGTAAACAAATGTAGTATCGAAATTCAGCATCCATCGTGTATACGCCCTCAGCGTATAGTCACCGGGTTGGATATTTTTCGGAAATGTTATATCTCCGATGCACTGATCATCTCTTATTTCGTACGCTTTGGAATTAGTCACAGAATTGTTTTTATCCAACAGGTCTACGTAAAGCACCCGGCTCAGGGAGTCCCGTGTAATATTCGAATTGTATTTCATGTAAGCTTTGAACCACATGCTTTCACCTGGATAGTAGTAAGCGCGGTCTGTGTGTAGATAAGGTTTCTCACCCAGGTAGCTCAGTTTGTCAGATTGTGCCATGGTTGGTATCAGGTAAGTCTCTTTATCAATTTTCGGACGATAGTCATTTGGAAGAAGACCCGACACGCGAGCCTCGAGCATTTGTCCGGACAAAGTCATTTGTATAGGATTTAGCACTGTGCCATCCCGCGCGAGGATGAGGTCGCCGCCGTTTACTTCTATCCAACTAACCGGATAAGAGACATCCCAGTAAATCTTTGAAGCCTCGCGGCCGTTTTTGTAATGTATCTCCAATCTCTTCGGTACGCTGACATGAAAAGTTGAGGAGTCTTTGGAAGCACGAACTTTTTTGCTCAGTGTGTCAGTGAAGATTGTTCTGTCCAGATTACTTTGAAACCTTGCCAGTCGAACGATCTCATTTAATCCAGATCTGTCATCGTAGGTGTCGTATCCATTTTTAGCGATTTTGCCTTCGGTAATTGATGTGAGAAAGTGTCCAAGGGATCCAGCGTACGATCTGCGCCTGTTTTGAGTCCATCTTTTTGCTAATAGGCTATCCGTTGTCTGCATTTCTTCGAAGCGGATGTATCCCTTTGCAAAGTATTTCTCCTTGCTTACTGCGAAATATGATAAGTCATAATGTACCCGATAGCCCAGGTACAGGTTGTCGATTTCCAGGGGTTCGGATGCCTCGGCAATGAATCCACTTTTCTTATTCATGGTGAATGTGAGACCAAACGGGTTAATAATATTGCAGAGTCTGGCAGATTGCCCTGTTCCGAGAAAGAGTTTTTTAAATTTCTCAAATTGATCGAACCATCCCGCATCACGTTTTGCGGTTATTTCGACAGCTTTCAAGGTCATAAGTTTCAGGCCGATCTGTAACGTTGCGTCCTGATTTTCGCGTGCTTGTAAAACGGTTTTTGTCGGCATATATCCAACAAAAGAAGCCATGAGTTCGTGTGTTCCAACGGGCACGTGAAAGATTGTAAATTCCCCTTGTTCGTTTGCGTACGCCCCTATCGTTGTATGGTTGATGTATACACTTGCATAAGGCAATGCATGGCCGGATTGAGCATCTACGATTTTGCCCGTAACCTTTATGGTTTGCGCAAGCGTAGAAAGTGTCGAAGCAACCGAGATAAGAATGAAGACAACGGTTCTGCTAATCATAATATCACCCGGCCCTTGAGGCAATTACGAGATAATGCAAAATAACGACTTATCAAATGAGTCGCAATCGTCTGAGTGATCGGAGGTGAAGCCACTTACGCGATTTGTAACGATTTGTAACGATTTGTGACGATTTGTGACGATTTACCCCCTCTACTCCGGTTCACCACTGGTTCACCACTGGTTCACGAGCGGTTGCCGACACACCCTCAATAACCAGTTTATGACCAGGTAAAGGGCACGAAAGACAATGTCATCAAGTTTAGACGCGAAAATTTTGATGTCTCGAATTATCCAAATACAGAAACACGTTGCGAGGAAGTCTTAAGCAACTGACGAGTGAAAATCTCTCTCGGTTTAATGTCATTTCCAGGGATCACGCATTTTTGAACGGATTTCTTGTATCCATCAAATTGACATACACTACGACTTCGGATACATTTGCCTCAGAACCCCGGTCTTCCATTAATCATTGTGGTTGTTTTTTAATTTGAAGGCATTGATTTTTTTGATTTTAAGAGGACACGCACGATGGTCTTCGTTCTGGATTTTTAAATGCAATACTGCCATCTCGGTCAAGTAAGACTTGTGTATCTGTATGATGGATTCGTAAAATGACTTGTGACTGGATTAATATAAAGGAGATGTCATTAGAAGAGAAGAAAAGACTAATTGTGTCGCTGGATAATCTGCTGAGAAGCAAGACACCTGGCAAAGCTGAATATCTGGCTGATCGTCTAGGTATTTCGCGAAGCAGCTTGTTCCGGTTGATTACTTATATGCGGGAAGAATTGTATGCGCCTATTGTCTTCGACGCAGTAAACAATCGATACGTTTATGGGCAAGAGGGAATGGTTATGTTCAGATTTGTTCCGTTCAATGTAATTGAAAAATCGAGGGCGGATAAGCTAATGGGAGCTATTTGAGCTATGAGTTATGCTTGCCACCGAAAATTCGGCCAAAAAAATTACCAATTCTCGTGAAAGTTCTTTTCTCAAATTCCCAGAAAAAATTGAATTGTCCGAAGATGAATCCGTAGGCAAGCAACAGCGCGTTATAGACTGGAAATATGAGAATCCAATAAAGGGCAGATGCGGTTTTTGAACTTCCCGACGTGCCGCCTAACGCAGCGAGTATGGGTTTTTTTATCAAGAGGACCGTGATTCCGGTACACGCAAAAACTACTAGTACCAACACGACCTGAAGAGTATTGCCAAGCTTCCATCGCTGCTTGAGTTTGTCAAGCCAAGTCTGTTCTTGCATCGGGTTATAGTTCACCAAATTTTGCAAAATATTTCCACATCCCGACACTCGGTGGAAACGCGTTGAAAACCATGGGCTCCTTTTTGACCGGATGAACAAAAGCGAGTTTTCGCGCGTGAAGATAAATGCGTCCATCCTCTGCAGGTTCCTTGTCACCGTATTTTACGTCGCCGGCGATGATAGATCCGATGCTACCCAACTGCACACGTATCTGGTGCGACCTTCCCGTAACAGGATTGACCTCAAGGAGCCATACGCCTTCAGCAGTACCGAGTATGCGATAACTAAGTTCAGACTTTAGCGAGCCTGAAACTTCTTGTTTGTATGCTGTCGTTTTGTTTTTCGTTTCATCTTTTACAAGCCAATGGATCAATTTTCCCTCGGGTTGAGGAGGCTTACGTTTGACGATGGCGAGGTACGTCTTTGTGGTCTGTTTATCTCGGAACAATGCATTCATTCGTTCAAGCGACTTCGATGTTCTGGCCAACACAACGATGCCGCTAACAGGGCGATCCAATCTGTGCACCACGCCAAGGAAAACTTCACCTGGTTTTTTATATTTCACCTTAATGTAATCTTTACAAAGATCTACCAACGGAACATCACCTGTTGCATCACCTTGAACCAAAACGCCTGCTGCTTTATTCACAACCAGCAGATGGTTGTCTTCAAAGATGACGGTGAATGGCGAACCGACTTGTGGCATGATCAGGAGTTGTGAAGCAAGATAATGATATGACTGTGAAGCGTAATGAATTTAGAAAATGCCATAAATAACAAAAGGGCCTCGACGGCCCTGATGCATTCTATACTCTAAACTAATTATTCAATTTAAAACACCAGTGGCCAGAAGAATTACATTGCCCTTCAGAACTTCAACTACGCCTCCTGTAATCTCAATGTTTTTCGCACCTTCTTTTCCTTTGTATTCCACTGTCCCCTGCTTCAGCAGACTGATCAGCGGCGCATGATGATCGAGCACCTGAAATGATCCATCAGCACCCGGGAAGGTGACAATGCTTACCTCTCCTTCAAATACCTTTTTCTCTGGTGTTAATATTTCGAGATGCATGATTCAAATTCAAATAAGTGTCCTACATCCGTGATTATTTCCTGGCTTCCGCCATCATCCGTTCGCCTTTTTCAGCAGCTTGATCGATACTTCCAACAAGGTTGAAAGCCATTTCAGGAAGGTGATCATATTCGCCATCCATGATCCCGTTAAATCCTTTGATCGTGTCCTTGATATCAACCAGAACACCTTTCAAACCGGTGAAGGCTTCGGCCACGTGGAATGGTTGAGAAAGGAAACGCTGAACCCGTCTTGCGCGGTGAACTATCTGCTTGTCTTCGTCAGACAATTCATCCATACCGAGGATGGCGATAATGTCTTGTAACTCTTTATAGCGCTGAAGAATACTCTTGACACGTTGTGCAGTATTGTAATGTTCTTCGCCGACAATCTCCGGGCGAAGGATACGAGAAGTAGAATCCAAAGGATCAACAGCCGGATAAATACCAAGCTCTGAGATCTTTCTTGACAATACCGTTGTAGCATCCAAGTGAGCAAATGTCGTAGCAGGAGCAGGGTCAGTCAAGTCATCGGCAGGTACGTAAACTGCCTGTACCGATGTGATTGATCCATTCTTTGTAGAAGTGATACGTTCCTGCATGGCACCCATTTCTGTGGCTAGTGTTGGTTGATATCCAACGGCAGAAGGCATACGTCCCAAAAGCGCTGACACTTCAGAACCAGCTTGTGTAAAACGGAAGATGTTATCAACAAAGAAAAGGATATCGCGTCCTTTACCAGTGCCATCTCCGTCGCGGAAATATTCAGCAACTGTAAGTCCTGACAGGGCAACGCGAGCACGTGCTCCCGGAGGCTCATTCATTTGTCCGAAGACAAAAGTAGCTTTTGAATCTTTGAGTTTTTCTTGATCAACCTTCGAAAGGTCCCATCCGCCTGCATGTAGTGACTTCATGAATTCTTCACCATAATCCACAATACCGGCTTCGATCATTTCGCGGAGTAGATCATTTCCTTCACGTGTTCTCTCACCCACACCTGCGAACACCGATAATCCCGAATATGCTTTTGCGATATTGTTGATAAGTTCCTGGATTAATACCGTTTTGCCTACACCAGCACCACCGAAGAGTCCGATCTTACCACCCTTTGCGTAGGGCTCGATAAGGTCAATTACTTTGATTCCGGTGAAAAGAACTTCACTTGAAGTAGAAAGATCTTCAAATAAAGGTGCAGGGCGGTGAATTGGAAGAGTTCCCGTTCCTTTAGGCTGCGGTATGCCATCAATTGCATCGCCAATGACATTGAAAAGGCGTCCTTTGATATCTTCACCGATAGTAATCTGAATAGGGGCACCGGTGTCTGTTACTTTCATGCCTCTGACGAGTCCTTCGGTTGCTTCCATCGAAATCGTCCGCACACGGGCTTCGCCAAGGTGTTGCTGGCACTCAAGTACAACCTTTGTCCCGTCGCCTTTAATAACTATAAGAGAATCAAGTATGTTCGGTAGTTTTGAGCCTTCGCCATCAAAAGCGACGTCCACAACTGGTCCGATTACTTGTGTGATCTTACCAATATTTGCCATTTGTTTGTCTGGTTATTAAAATTGAGGTCTTGATTTCGAGCGCAAAAGTAGGGTATAAACGACTAAGTACAAAGGGACAAATAGTAATTATTGACTGTATTCTAAAAGGATCGAAAAATGGTCTCGTAAGGTGAAAATCGCCCTTTTGTCCGCAACCCTGATCAGGCGGCATTCAGCACAATTCTGAATGTCGTGCCCAGATTTTCCTCCGAAGACTTTACGAATATTTTGCCGTTGTGATAGGTTTCAATAATTCGCTTGGCGAGCGTTAGCCCAAGTCCCCATCCGCGTTTTTTAGTAGTAAAGCCAGGCCTGAATACGTGCTCTATCTTGGACCGTGGGATTCCCTTGCCAGTGTCGGAAATGTCGATGAATATCTTGCCTTCATTGCCGCGAAGAATTTTGATGGCGATGGTTCCTGTATTCCCCATCGCATCCACGGCGTTTTTTGATAAGTTCTCAATGACCCATTCGAATAAAGGAGCATGCACGTTGGCGGATATGTTCTCGGAAAGCGTAAAGACCTCCATCCTCACTTTTGAAGATACGCGTGGTCGCAGATAATTCACAACGTTATTGATCAGCGAAACCACATTCTCCTTCTTCAGGGCAGGTACAGAGCCAATACTGGAAAACCGTTCTGTTACAATCCTTAACTTTTGAATATCCTTCTCCAATTCCTCCACCATCCCCGTCTGGTTCATATTGGGGTCGTCGCGGATCACTTCCACCCACGCCATCAATGAGGATAAAGGTGTTCCCAGTTGATGTGCTGTTTCTTTTGCCAACCCTACCCATACACGGTTTTGTTCGGCAGCCTTAGAATAGTTGAACGCCAGATAGGCGATAAAACCAAAAATGGCAATAACGGAAAGCTGGATGTACGGATAGAATATCAACTGCTTTAGCAGAAATGAGTTCTTGTAATAGATGTACTGGGTTCCAAATACTTCGCCGGTTTGTGAATCGCGAAGCATAACTTTTATCGGCTCATAGGTCTCTTCCATGAGTTTCATTTCTGCCTGAAGAAAAGTTGCCTTTTGCTTTTCAGACCAGGTCTTATCCATGTCAACATTTCTGGAAGAGAGAACCTTTTTATCTTCGCCGACAAGGATGATTGGTATCGAATTGTTTTGAAACAGGATCTCCTGAGCGATAAAATTCACGTCGCCAAATGTATCCTCTTCATTGGCTGTATATTCAATAGCCTTCGCGTAAAGTTGAACTTGTTGACGCTCTCGGATTTTCAGTTGATCGACAAGAATATTTGTGTAATAGATAGACCCGATGCTGATGAGTACTGACGCGACCAATACTACCCATTTCAGATTGGAGTTGTTCTGATAGAAATCCAGCGACGGAATGGGATTCTTTTTGCTCATGCGAAACAGAAAGATAACGAGGAATATTTATGAATTATGAATCAATGTCGTTTAGTTAAGGCTGAAATTTCCGATTGATCATTTCGATATAAAACTCTGGATAGTTGTCTTGCCAGGCAAAGTCACTTGGGGCGACTCAATGGCGCTTTGTCCTGAAAGGACAAAGCGCTATCCCAATAGAAACCTTGGACTAACGCAGAATGTAATTAGAAATATCGATATCAAAATTGCTCCCCTTAGCTAAACGACAGTGAATTATGAATTGCTGGCTCGACGTTCCTCGCCGGGATGTCTCACATGTTCAATTGGAAACGTTTCGAATTCAGAATGTCTGGTATTCAGGGTTTAGCGCCAGCAGAGATACTAATGAACTATCCGACGGAGTTCTAATTCATAATTGCGCTGTGCTCACCCTTTCATCATGAACCACTTCGCCATCACCTTGTAGTTGATCTTAGTTCCATGCATGAGTATTCCCACGCGATAAATACGTGCCGCGACCCAGGTAGTAAATATAAAACCAGCCACCAGAAGAATCATGGATAAAATAAGTTGCCACGCCGGGACTCCATATGCTATTCTTCCCATCATAGCAATCGGCGAGGTAAAAGGAATCATCGACAACCACACGCTCACCGTGCCTTGCGGACTGCTTAGAATGATGGTGAACAAACCGAAGTAGGATATCAGCAACGGAATTGTGATCGGGAACATAAACTGTTGCGCTTCTGCTGGGCTATCAACTGCCGATCCGACGGCGGCGAACATCGCTCCATACATGAGATATCCTCCCAGAAAATAAAAGATAAAGGTGAATAGCATGTATCCGATGGGCATTTGCGTGAGCATACCGATTATGCCAACAACTCCCTGATTACCTGTTCCTGGATTCATTTGTTGATGAGGTATTTCAAGACCCAAAGCCCCAAGCACAAACGTGGACAAGATCGGAATGAGTAGTATCCATATTACAAATTGCAGCAATCCAACAGATGCAAGTCCAATGATTTTCCCCATCATGAGTTGAAAAGGACGTACTGACGAAACGATTACTTCCACAACTTTACTCGTCTTCTCTTCGATAATACCCTGCATTATCTGGGCTCCGTAAATGAAAATGAACATGTACATAAGGATCCCCGCGGCCATACCTACTCCATACATGACTCCGGAATTCGATTGCTTCTCGTCAGAGTCAGATAGGTTTACGTTTTGAACAGATATGTTTGTTTTGAGACTGTCCAACACCTTCTGGTCGAGTTTGAACTTCTGCATTTTAAGGTCTGTGATTTGCTTTTCGAGAATTCTCTCAAGGTCTTGCATGTCACTCAGGCTGGGGTTAACTTTTGTATACAATGCAATTCCCTTTGGATCAGATAACTCGAACTTTGGTATATAAAGCAATCCATAGCTATCAGTTTCTTTCACTGCTAATTTGGCATCAGCCACAGGACCGTCAAACTTTCTGAACATGAACTTTGTCGAATCAGGAATAAAATGGCCACTCTCATCAACGTAGTAGACCGTTTCTTTCGTGGCATTTTTTTTCTGTTCAGTTGCTACCCAGATTAATACCGCCATGATTGCTGGAAATATCAATGGAATCAGAATGGTCGCGACCAGAAATGATTTCTTTTGAACGCGGTTCAAAAACTCGCGTTGAATGATCAATAGTATCTTATTCATCACTTCCTCCTTTCACAAGTTGAATGAATATTTCGCTCATGGTTGGGATTTTTTCTATGAAACTGTGTACTTCTGTTAATGCTGTAAGTTCGCGGATCAATGTATTGGGAGATTGTAGTTCAGCACCCTTGACAGTGCTCTTGTAAAAATTATCATCAATAAGTTTTTGCTCGATGATTTGATACTCATTCGAGTTAAAGCTGAACGCGCCGTTGTGCTCAACCGTAAATGTGTTGTTACGATAAGAATCCTTCACCTCTTTCTTTGAACCTTCGAGTATCTTCTTTGACTTGTTTATTAGCGCGATATGATCGCATAGATCTTCAACGGTTTCCATGCGATGTGTCGAAAATATAACTGTGCAACCGCGATCTCTTAGTTCAAGAATCTCTTTCGTGATGAGTTGTGCATTTACGGGATCGAATCCAGAGAAGGGTTCATCCAGTATAATGAGTTTTGGTTCATGCATGACTGTGCTGATGAACTGCACTTTCTGCGCCATACCCTTGCTAAGGTCTTCTACCTTCTTATCCCACCAATCAGTAACATCAAATTTTCTTACCCAAGCTTTGCTTTTTTCTGTAGCATCACTTTTACTCAGCCCTTTGAGTTGGGCGAGGTAAATTAATTGCTGACCGACTTTTAGTTTCTTATAGAGTCCGCGTTCTTCCGGGAGATAACCTATTGTTCCAATGTGCTTTTCCTGGAGTGGTTCTCCGAATATCGAGATCTCGCCGCTATCGCGGTTAATGATCTGATTGATGATGCGGATGAGTGTTGTTTTGCCTGCGCCATTGGGACCGAGGAGTCCAAAGATTGAACGTTCCGGGATTGTGATGCTAACATCGTCCAGCGCGATATGATTGGTGTAACGCTTAGTTACATTCCTTGCAGATAATGCTTCCACTAAGATCTAGATTTTGACAGCTGATTAGTGCCAAAAGATAGCATGGAATTACACAACGACAGAAAAGTATTATCAGGAAGGAGATTTATTCTTTGAAGACGATGTTTCCCATGGAAACATCCAGGTCGAAAACGAGCGAATTTTTAGCAGTCTTTGAGTAGGCAGCATTGGCAAAAGTGTTATCGGCTATTTTCTTAAGACCTGCGGGTACTTTTACGCTACACAGCCAGGAGTCTTGAATCTTAACCAGTACAGGGGTTTCTGCTTTCGGCAAAATGATGACGAGATTCCCCGCACCGACGCTACCCTTTATGTGATTTGATACGAGCGGTTTGTTGCTGAAATCCAGTGTCATGTTTCCAAAGCCCACATCCGCCATGACACATTTTGTCCTTGAGAGACTAAGATTTTTTACGTTGACGGATCCTAAATCCACCTTCACAAAAAAGGTATCCATATCGATCTGATTTTCGACCGATGAGTAATAGCCGACATTAACGTCAGCGCTGCCGGTATTGATTTTAAGCTTAGAGATTGCTAGGCCGGAGAGGTCTATGTTTGCATTTCCAACCCCGTAGTTGAGCTCAAGAAAATATGGTTTGGCTGTGGTCAGATACATTTTCCAAAGCTTATCACCGGAAGATTTATCACTGGGCCCAAAGAATCGGGTTGATATTGTTTGGCTGAGTCCTTCAGCCTGCACTTCTTCAAGGTTTAGCATCACCTCGCAGGTCTTTCCTTTTACTTCTTTTCGAAAATTGTGTGCGTAGGCGGTTTCTGTTTGATTGCTGAAAACGTTTAGAATTTCCGAGTTTTGACTGGGTTTAATGTAGCAATTGCCGCTATTTGCCTTTACGTAGAGCCTAATATTCTCGCATTGAGGGGCATCTTCAACTGTAAATTGCTTCTTGATCTGCCCATACGTCATCCCTACGATCGCAACTGCCCAGCCTGTTAACCAAATCTTTCTCTGCATGACGAATATTTACGGCGCTGCTCCCGTTAAGTTACACATTGTATGTTTTAACGTTAAATCGCACCAAAGCCCCGTTTAATCTTAGTTAAACGGGGCTGAGCCGAAATGGTTTGTGATTTTATTTAGTTGAAATACTCCTTCATTCGCTCGAAAAAGCCCTTTTCATTCGCGTCGGGGTGGGGCTCGAAGTTTGGTGACGTGCGCAGGCTCTCCAACTTGGCCTTTTCATCGGCTGTAAGTTTCTTAGGAGTCCAAACGTTGACGTAAATCAGTTGATCTCCGACTTCGTAGCCATTCACATCTTTTAAACCTTTTCCACGCAACCTGAGGATCTTTCCGCTTTGTGTGCCGGGATCGATCTTGATCTTAACTTTTCCGTTTACTGATGGTACTTCGACCGATGTTCCAATTGCGGCATCAACAAAACTGATGTAGAGGTCGAACACAAGGTTGTTGCCATCTCGTTTCAGAAATTTGTCTTCAGTCTCTTCAATTAGGATGAGCAGATCGCCAGCAACGCCACCCGGCGCTTCGTTGCCCTTGCCTGACATCGACAACTGCATACCCTCAGCTACACCAGAGGGAATCTTTACAGTGATAATCTCTTCTTTTGAAACCAGCCCCGAGCTGTCTACACCGTTGGGTCTCTTTTCTATGATCTGACCTGAGCCATCACAAGTAGGACACGTGCTCGCCGACACCATCTGACCGAGCATTGTGTTCACCACTTTACGAACCTGGCCAGAACCCTGACAAACAGTACAGGTTTTAAAGGTCACGCCCTCGGCCTTCATCAGCCGATTTACTTTGATCTTTTTTTCTACCCCGTTAGCAATCTCGTCGAGTGAAAGTTTTAGTTTGATCCGAAGATTTGAACCTTTCCGTTGGCGTCGTCCGCCGCTGCTTCTTCCACCGCCAAAGAAACTTTCAAACGGGCCGCCATTGCCTCCGAAAATATCTCCGAACTGACTGAAGATATCGTCCATATTCATTTCATGACCACCACTCGGGCCACCACCTCCAGAACGCGCATGTCCAAAGCGATCATACTTCGCGCGTTTATCAACATCACTTAATATCTCGTAAGCTTCTGCGGCTTCCTTGAATTTTTCTTCAGCCTCCTTATTGTCGGGATTTTTATCCGGGTGGAATTGAATAGCAACTTTTCTGTAAGCTTTCTTAATCTCCTCCGGAGTCGCAGTTTTCCCTACGCCAAGTATTTCGTAATAATCCCTTTTTGTCGACATGAATTAATTTTTGAACGGGGGTCTAAATCATTTATTTCCGATTACAACTTTTGCATGGCGAACTACTTTGTCATTGAGCAAATATCCATTCTCAACAACGTCCACTACCTTGCCATGCATTGAGTCATCAGTTACAGGAACTTGCGTGATGGCCTCATGAAGGTCGGCGTTAAAATCAGAACCTGATTTTAAATCCATAACTTTTAGCCCAGCCTGATCAAGCGTTTTTTTGAATTTGTTATGGATCAGAAAAAATCCTTCTAGATCTTTATCGCTCTTTACTCGGAATGATTTTTCTGCTCTTTCAAAATCATCGGCAACGGGCAAAAGTGTTTTGAGTAACTGTTCATTGGCCGTTTGAATCATATCCAGTTTTTCTTTAGCAGTTCTTCTTCTAAAGTTTTCAAACTCGGAATACAGCCGGATGAATTTGTCCTTTTGTTCGCCCAATTCCGCCTGCAGTTTCGCTAATTCTGCTGCCTGGCCATTTCCGGCTTGAGTTTGAGATGCGTCGGGATTGCCTGCCAGATTTTCTGCTGATTCCTGATTTTCTGAGATTATTTCTTCGTTTTGATTCATTTTTATCGCTTTATGAGTGAGATCTTTGAACTAACGGGTCAAAAATCGAACAACGGGCAAATGTCAACAATTTTGCCAAAGAGGAATAGCGTGCCAAACTGACACCCTGGGTTTATTTGGCTATTTGGTCATATCAAAGCCAAATGACCAAATAATGAAGTAACTAGGTGTGGAGATTACTCCAAATCAGGTCTTTAAGGGAAGTAATGCCTTGATTTGTAATAGACGAGATAAAAACAGATGGCAGATCGTCGGGGAGTTCTGCTGAAATGGCTTCTTTAAGTTCGTCATCCAGCATATCGGATTTTGAAATTGCAAGAAGCCGTTTCTTGTCTAACAATTCTGGGTTAAATTGAGCGAGTTCATTGAGCAGGACGTCATATTCTTTCCGGATGTCTTTTGAATCGGCGGGGATTAGAAAAAGAAGTAGCGCATTTCGTTCGATGTGTTTCAAAAAGCGAATTCCTAAGCCTTTACCTTCTGATGCGCCTTCGATGATTCCAGGAATATCGGCCATTACAAATGATCTGTCGTCGCGATACGAAACAACGCCCAGGTTAGGCGTCAACGTCGTGAACGGATAGTCGCCGATCTTTGGTTTAGCGGCCGAAACCACAGACAACAATGTTGACTTTCCAGCATTTGGGAAACCGACGATGCCGACGTCCGCCAGCAGCTTTAACTCAAGAATGATCCACTCTTCTATTCCCGACTCGCCTGGCTGCACGTGTTGAGGCGCCTGATTGGTTGGTGTTGAAAAGAACGCATTGCCTTTTCCACCCCGACCGCCAGGAGTTAGTATGTATTCCTTGCCATCTTCCGTGATCTCAAACAAAAGTTCGTCTGTGTCAGCTCTACGTGCTATTGTACCCAATGGGACCTCTAAGATTTCATCTTCTCCGCTCGCGCCTGTTCGATCCTGCTCTTCTCCGCGATTGCCGGAAGTGGCCACAACATGCTTTCTGTATCGCAGGTGCAATAAAGTCCACAGCTGAGAACTTCCTTTAAGTATTACATGTCCTCCGCGGCCGCCATCGCCACCATCAGGACCTCCATGCTGAATGAACTTCTCGCGATGAAAATGAAGATATCCCGCGCCGCCGTTACCGGAGCGGGAGCAGAACTTAACGTAGTCTATGAAGTTGGGAGAGGACAAAATTTTTGATTAATGTGCCTAAAGCAGCAAGCTCTTATCTATTTCACGGCAAAGATTGGCAAAGATATTATCGATTGTGCCAACACCAACTACTGAGGAGTATTTACCAAGTTTTTTATAGTAATCGGCCACGGAGACAGTCTCTGCCTTATATACAGCGATGCGATTTTGAATTACTTCAGATTTGGCGTCATCGGGCCGGTTCTCTTTCACAGCGCGTTCAGCAAGACGTTTCTTCAATTCGTCCTCAGGAACAACGAGTTCGATCAATAGTTTTATCGGGGCATCTCTTGATGCCAGCAAATTATCCAGTGCCTCGGCTTGTATGTTCGTTCTGGGGAAGCCATCGAAAATGATTCCCTTCAGATCCGCATGGCTGTTGATTTTGTCATCTACCATGTCGATCACCACTTTGTCAGGAACAAGATTTCCTTTTGACATATAGTCCTGAGCAAGTTTCCCCAAAGCAGTGCCTTCTTTCAGGTGCTTTCTAAAAAGATCACCCGTTGAAATGTGCAGTAATGAATATTTCTCAATAAGCCTTGAACTTTGTGTGCCCTTGCCCGCGCCAGGAGGGCCAAAGAGGATGATATTAATCATGAAGAAGGATTGGTTTTAATTGTAAGGGTAGCTTGTTAGCCAGGAGTTTAGCTGACGAAGATAAAAGAATGCGGTAACATTTACGATTGTGGTGATTCGGAATTTTGATCCAGTTCAAATATATCTGTAAAGTTGCGGCCGAGTCCATCATAATCCAGACCATACCCCAATACAAACTCATTCTCTATCTCAAATCCAACATATTTAACGTGTATTTTCTTTTCCCTGGCGGGTTGCTTCCGCAGTAAAGATACCACCTCAACCGACCTGGTGCCAAGACTCTTAAGTTCCTGAACAATTCTCTGCAACGTCAGGCCTGTATCAACAATATCTTCTACAATTATTATATCCTGATTGAACAGGCTTTCTTCAAGGCCGATTAATGATTTAAGCTGTCCCGAGCTCGTGGTGCCACTATAGCTGGATACTTTAACAAATGACACCCTACAGGGAACTTCGATATTCTTGATAAGATCGGAAGCGAACATAAATGATCCATTCAGAATAGGAAGGAATACAGGAGATTTATCGTTATAATCTTCGTTTATCTGTTTTGCAAGCTGTCTAACGTGCACCTGCACTTTTGTTCTAGAGATGAATTTTTTAAACTCAAGTTCCTTAATCCGCATACGCTTCCAAGTCAAAGGATTGCAAAAATAGCAAAGTAGTCGCAAGCTACAAGAGCCTCAAGCCGCAGGCTTCAAGCTGCAAGCTTTGAGTCTGCTAACTTCACTTTGCGATGGCTTTAAGGTAAATCAGCAGGCGGCGGCTGTCAAAACCACAGCGAAAAGGAGTAAACTTTGTACTTCAGATGCATCGGCTTGTCGCTTGTAGCCTGCAACTTAAAAGGAGTCATCCAACGCAAAATCATTCTTCCTGTACATCCATTGTCCTTGCGTGAAGTCAGGGAAGTCGACCGATTCGCCGCCTAGCCTAATCGAAGTCTCTGACAGCGGTGTGATTGCACTCCATGTAACAGCGTCATAAACATCCTGAGGAGTCTTTGTTTTTCTTTTGGCAGCTTCAACAAATGCGTTAAGAACAAACCAATCCATACCACCGTGACCTGCACCCGCGGCATCATTGCCGTACTTCTTCCAAAGTGGATGGTCGTATTTAGCAAACCACTCATCCTGACTATCCCACTCGTGCGGTTCTTTGCTTTGTCCTTCGATGTAAACGGATTTATTTAAATCCATCCAGATACCCGATGTGCCCTGAACCCTGAATCCAAGAGAGTATGGTCTTGGCAAGTTGGTGTCATGCTGAAGCAGGATAGTCTCACCGTTGGCGCACTTGATCATGGTGGTGACGATATCCCCAAGTTTAAAGTTCACCTTTGCATTCGGATGATGTTCGCCACCGACCTTCACTATATATTCGTGAAGGCCTCTTGATTTCGTTGAATATGAAACCAGTTCTGTGAATCTATTACCCCGGTTGATGTCGGCCATCATGGCAACCGGTCCAACGCCATGCGTAGGATACAAATCGCCGTCGCGGTTCACGGAATGCAAAGTTCTCCAGCGTGCTTCTGAAAAACCTTTCTCTCCAAACTCAGCTCCGCCACCGTATGGTTTCACGCCATCATTGAATTTCACTGGTCTCAAATCATGCTGATATCCACCTTCAAGGTGAATCAGTTCACCAAAAAGTTTTTTCCTCACCATGTTCAATACAGCCATTATATCACGGCGGTAACAGACATTCTCAAGCATCATCAGAGGCATTCCAGTCTGTTCCGACGTATGTACCAATTGCCAGCATTCTTCTATCGTCATTCCAGTGATGACTTCGCAGCCAACATATTTTTTTGCGCGCATTGCATCCAGGCACATCGTTGTATGCCACTCCCAAGGGGTAGCGATAATTACAGCATCAATATTCTTGTTTTCGAGGAGCCGTTTGTAGCCTAAGTTTCCGTCCATGATTATTTGAGGCATTGGCTTTCCGGCCTTTGTGAAAAGTTCTTTGCTCATGTCGATCATTCGTTGTTGCACATCACATATGGCAACCACATCAACGTCATTTCTGCGGAGTGCAAGATCGAGATGGTTTTGCCCTCGAAGTCCCACTCCGATAAATCCGAGCCGAAGTTTAGTTTCTGCATCTTTAGAAAATACAATGTTGGAAGGCAGGATGGTGAAGCCTGCACCTGCGATTGCTGAAGCCTTGATGAACTCGCGTCGGGTAGTCTTGTTGGTTTTCATTGGGATGGTAATATTAGATTGGACTGAAGTAATGCGAAAATGAAATACGGATTGACCATCAAAGGTCTTTCATCAACCACGAATACAATTCAATCATGGTCTTGATATCGTGTTTATGAACTTTCTCATTTGGTGTATGTGCGTTTTGCTCTGGTGCGCCGACAAAGCACCAATTGAATGGATATGGCGCTGTCTGTAGCTCTCTTCCATCACTTGATCCGCCGCCTTCCACTTCCAGTTGGAAGTCCACGGCGTGTTTGGTCGCGATGTCAATGATTCTGTTGACATAACTTCTCCTAGGAAGATTTCTGTCGCGCATCGAGATGGCTACACCTTTGCCCGGTGTCACGCCATCAGAAACCCAGGTGATATCGGAAATTAATGCTTGCGTAATGTTCCAGCGTTCGAAAATAAATCTAGCAAGGTAAGGCACTGACCCGCCGCCGTGTTCTTCCCAGGTGCTAAAAACAATCACTCCATCTTTCAACGTCTCGGCTACCTTAAGAACATTACAAATGCCTAGACGGTTGTCGAGATAAGGGGTCTGAATATAATCTTTGGTTTCTCTGAAATTGATCTTATAGGTTAGTTCAGTGCCACGGTCTATTTGTCTGCCGAATTTATAAAAGGCGTGATTCTCATTATCGAACTCAAGTTCACATTCGATGGGGCCATGACTATCATGCCCGACCAGTTTCGTCCCGGCCGCAGCATCCGGGCTTCCAATAGGAAGAAGCTGGTTGAAATATCGCACTGTAAATCCGATGCTATCCATGTGGGCAAAGATCGCTGTCCGCGGTTTGCCGAATTTAAGGATTATACAGTCCTGAAATTCCTCACCTTCGAATACTTCAGGTTTTACTTTCCAGTTTTTCTTTTCTTTCCGGATGTATTGCAGTAAGAACTCTTTCATGGCGACTTCATTGCCGGAGGGAGCGTGTATTTCACAGAGTTGTTTGAGGAGTTTCATCAATTTATAATGCTGGTCATAGCTTGCGGTGAGCAATTAGTTCTTCACACAACTTTATTCTAAATTTTGGTTAGAAAAAAGTGTAGTCAATGGTTTTCAATATAAGCGAGCATAATTCAATCGCAAATCAGTTCATGTCGGAACTTCGGGATGTGAAGGCACAGACTTACCGTGCTAAATTCCGGAAGAACATGGAACGGCTTGGCCAGATTATGGCTTATGAGATTTCAAAGGTTCTTCCTTTTCAGCCTGCTGAGGTAATCACATCGCTGGGAACGAAACACACTTCATTAATGTCTGAAAAGCCTGTTATTATCACTGTCATGCGTGCCGGGCTGCCATATTTCCAGGGATTCGTCGATTATTTCGATGAATCAGACTGTGGATTTATCGGGGCATATCGAGATGAGGGGACTGGAGAAATAAGGATTAGTCTTGACTATGTTGCTGCACCCTCAATTGATGGTAGGATTGTTGTTTTGATTGACCCGATGCTGGCGACAGGAAGTTCCTTCATTCGCGCTGTTAATGCCATAACAAAATACGGGACTCCAGGTTACATACATATTGCCTCGGTAGTTGCTTCGCCTCAGGGAATTCAATTCGTCGAACAAAATCTGAAATTGCCGCATACGATATGGACTTGTTCACTAGACGATACGTTAAACAGTCAGTTTTATATTGTACCTGGATTAGGCGATGCCGGTGACTTGAGTTATGGCGAAAAGATCTAATCTTGTAATAATTTTTTACGGAGCGATTCATGTGGCAGGAAATCTTAAGGGCGATACCGGTATATTTTTCAACGATGTTCAAGTTCATCTTTGGCCCGCTAGGTGGTTATGCTGCAAAATTAAATATCATTACTACGATCATTGCAACTACAGCAGGATCTATGACGGTGGTTTTAATGTTTGCGTTTTTCGGCAACTTCATCCGGACTAAAATCATCCATCGTTTCTTCAGAAGAAAGAAATTGTTCACTGAAAGAAACAGGAAATTCGTTACGATCTGGAAAAAGTATGGTATCGTAGGTGTTGCTATACTTACGCCAATATTATTAACACCAATTGGCGGAAGTATTCTGGCAGTAAGTTTTGGTGCGCCGAGAAACAAACTCATTTTTTACATGTTAATTACCTCAACATTCTGGGCCATCGTATTTAGCGTTATTGTTTATGAGTTTGGGGCCAGGGTGCTTCCCGACTATATCAAATGATCTGCTTAAGTGTTCTCATCGGGAAGTATTTCGATGTCGTGAATGAGCACTCTTTGCGCGATTGCCATCCCAGTTTTCGTCGCAGCCAACCCACCCAGTGCAGTTTCTTTGTAACGTGTTTCCATACTTGCGCCAATCTCACCCATGGCTTCAATTACTTCATCAACGGGAATAACACTACTTACCTTAGCTAAGGCTATTTGTGCGGAACTATTTGCAATGGCAGCAGCACTGGCGTTGCGAACCACGCAGGGTATTTCAACAAGACCGGCAACGGGATCACAAACCAGTCCAAGCATACATTGCACGGTGATGGCTACTGCATTAAAGATTTCATCAACATTACCACCGAGACAATAAACGATGGCACCTGAACCCATTGCGGCGGCAGTACCTGTTTCAGCCTGACATCCTCCAACGGCTCCTGAAATGGAAGCTTTTTGTTCCATGATCAATGCGATCCCAGCGGCGAGTAGCATTGCTTCGAGGATTTTTTCGTCCTCAATATTATGGATCTCCTGTAGCGTAAAGAGCACGCCCGGCATAATACCGCTGGCGCCGGCAGTAGGCGCTGCCACAACCCTCCCCATACACGAATTCACCTCTTTTGCAGCCAGCGCGCGGGCGATCAGATTCTGAAATTCTTTTGACAATACAGCCTTGGGATATCGATAAACTTTTTTCCCCCCATTGTTGATCATACCTGATCTGGAAACCATTTCGTCCTCCAGGCCACTCCTCACAGCGTCCTTCATTACGACCCAAGCTCCGCTCAGTCCCTTTAGTGTGTCTTCATAGCTTCTTCCCTTCTGATCTTTCTCGTATTCGAGTACGACCTCCGGAAGCGATAAATTATTTTGTGCGCTATATGCTTTCCAATCACTAAATGATTCAAATAAGAAGCCCATGTCGATTTATGTTTTAAGCGTTCGAACTTATTCGTGTTCTAAGTACATGTTCGTACCACAACAACATTAAACGCCCGCATGGAATTCATTTATCTATATTTGGGCGCAGCGAATTCGCTGAAAGAATATACGTCTGTTTGGTTACAAAACCTAACTTGATAACTTCATTCACTTGTCAATGCTTATGAGATTTAGCCTTCTGCTGGTACTTGTCCTAACAATGAATTTTATTGCCGTTTCCGCGCAGCAAACCGATGAGTATGCATTAAGGCAAATTTTTAATGAGTCGCTTACGAACGGAAGGTCATACGGTTGGCTTAAATACCTGACGTCGGAGATAGATCAAAGGTTAAGTGGCTCGCCAGGAGCGGCGGAGGCGGTAACATGGACGCAAAGTGAACTTGCCAATATTGCAGATTCTATCTGGCTTCAGCCGGTTATGGTGCCCCATTGGATCAGAGGTCAGGACGAGGATGCATATTTTTCAATTGGTCCCAAGAAGGTTAAAACGACGCTGAATGTTTGTGCGCTTGGGGGTAGCGTTGGAACTGGTTCTTCCGGTGTATCGGGTAATGTTATTGAAGTAAAAAGTTTTGAGGAATTGAAGGAGTTGGGCGAACGACACGTAAAGGGCAAGATAGTATTCTTCAACAGGCCGATGGATGCAACCAGGATCCACACATTTGTTGCTTATTCAGAGGCGGTTGACCAACGGGCGATGGGCGCATCCGAAGCTGCAAAGTATGGTGCTATCGGAGTAGTCGTACGATCGATGGGATTAAACCAGGAGGACTATCCTCATACAGGCGGGATGACATACGCACCTGATATTGCAAAGATTCCTGCGATCGCTATCAGTACGAAGCACGCCGAACTTCTTAGTAAGAAACTCAAGACCGAGAAGGACCTGAAGTTTTATTTTGAAACGCATTGTGAAACATTGCCTGATGTGCAATCGGCAAACGTAGTGGCTGAACTCAGAGGCAGTGAATACAAAGATGAAATTATTCTGGTCGGTGGTCATCTGGATTCATGGGATCTTGCACAGGGAGCACATGACGATGGTGCGGGGTGTGTTCAGGCGATGGAAGTTCTTCGTCTCTTCAAAGCACTTGGTATTACACCTAAGCGAACCATTAGAGTCGTTCTTTTTATGAATGAAGAGAATGGACTTCGTGGCGGTACTGAATATGCGCGATTAGCAACCCTGAGTGAGCAGAAACATATTGCTGCCATCGAATCCGATGATGGTGGATTTACGCCACGAGGTTTTTCAATGACATCGACAAAGGAATTTCGAAGTAAAGTTGCTGGATGGAGAAGTATTCTCGAAACCTATGGCCTTACCGATTTTTCGATGCAAGGTGGTGGCGCCGATATTGGTCCATTGGGAGCCATGAGTGTACCACTGATAGGCTATCTGCCAGATTCACAACGCTACTTTGACTATCATCATACAAAAGAAGACACTCTTGATAAAGTAAGCAAGCGCGAGCTTGAACTTGGAGCTGCATCGATGGCAGCGTTGGTTTATTTGCTTGATAAGTATGGGGGAGAATAGCAAAGGGTAAAAAAAGTGGGTGCGAAAAAAATACACACCTCCTCATCTTGAGCCGTTACTCGCCGAGTAAGTAAACGCTAACGGATGAGTTAACGTGCACAATTTAAATGCGCAACCATGTAATCGCGAAAGACCGATTATTATAAGGGAGAATATAAGTGATGAGCAGGCCGCGCCCGCGGAAGCGCCGCAGGGGTGCTTCGCGAATGTGTGATTGTTTCATATGCGTAGCTCCTCTGCACCACGTTCTCATGCGAATCTTAACCCGGAGCATGCACCGCTCAGTATTTTATTCGTAAGCAATCACGTCCAGCACAACTCTCCACAACTTCCCATCCTCCTTCTTCCAAACTCTCAGATATGTTGCTTGTTTTGATTCCTGTTTATTGTCAATGAACAACACCGCCGTAATTGTTCCATACACATATCCCATATCACCAGAAGATGCAATGGCACCATCAACTAATTGCGGATTAAAGTAGGGGTGAGCACTCTTCAGGAACGACGTCTTTTGCGCAGTCGTGAGAATAGGTATCTCACCTTCGCGCGAATAGCGTATCTCCGACGACGCTGCCGTTTTATATGCGCTAAGTCCGTTCTTCTTATATGACTGTAGGAATGCATTTTCCTCTTTCATCAGAGAAACGATCGCTTCAGCAGCAGGAATTTTTTTTGCAGGTATCACTGGTGGCTTTGAGGATGTTTTCATGGCTTCCGTCGAAGGCTCAGGATGATCGATACCGATGTCCAGGAAATTCTTCCAGGAACCATCGTATTGCTTTTTCCAGATAGAATGGAATTCTCCAAACGCGGCAGGCAACGAATCTCTTACTGGACGGAATTCCCAGGGACCGGTAGTGTACCCGAAGTCACCAGAGGAAGCGATATCGGAGTACGCAACGCTCCACGACAACAGACTTTTATTTGCAGGGCGTTTTTTTATTGCACTCTTCCCAACAAGTGGTCCGCTGGATCCAACAGTAACGGCATCATCACTAAGATAAAACAGGAATGCATCTTTGGTATTTTTTTCAGACGCCATGCGCGCAAAAGCTTCTTCTTCATTGATCATCGCTTGCAAATTTGCGCCAGCAATCTGTGCCAGTGAACAAAACGGGGTCAGAAGTAGCCAAACAATGACGATCTTGAAGTGCATGGTTATGAATTACAGGAATCCATGCGGCAACTTTAGTTCTTAGTTGCGGGCATGATATTTCGGTTTATTGGACGAGTTTGTCGACGGCTAGGCTAGTCGACTAAACAACAGCAGTTTCTTCTTTTGTAGTATAATCTTCAATGGGAATGCAACTGCAAACAAGATTGCGATCGCCATAGGCATTATCAACACGTCCTACTGAAGGCCAGAACTTCGACTCTTTTACAAACGCAAGCGGATACGCTGCCCTTTGGCGACTATACGGACGAGCCCATTGATCGGCCGTGATGATCGCTGCTGTATGAGGAGCATGCTTCAGAACGTTGTTGTCCTTATCTGCCTTCCCTTCCTCAACTTCTTTGATCTCGTTCCTGATTTCTATCAAGGCATCAACAAACCGATCGATTTCTTCCTTTGTTTCGCTTTCTGTCGGCTCGATCATCAACGTGCCGGCTACTGGAAAAGAAACGGTGGGAGCATGAAAGCCGTAATCCATCAGGCGTTTGGCGATATCCTCGACTTCTATGCCGGATTTTTTGAATTCTCGGCAATCAACAATCATTTCATGGGCACATCTTCCCTTTGATCCGGTATAAAGAATCTTATAGTGTCCTTCAAGCCGCTCCTTGATATAGTTGGCATTTAAAATAGCCAATGTTGTTGCTTTGGTCAACCCTGGTCCGCCCATCATTGCGATGTATGCGTACGATATCGCAAGAATACTGGCGCTTCCCCAAGGGGCAGCTGATACAGCATGTATAGCTTTTGATCCACCAGTTTTTACAACGGTATGGCCAGGTAAATAGGGTTTCAATTTATCATTGCAGCAGATCGGTCCCATTCCGGGTCCGCCACCACCGTGCGGTATGAAGAAAGTCTTGTGGAGGTTGAGGTGACATACATCAGCGCCGATGTTGGCTGGAGAAGTGAGGCCTACCTGAGCATTCATGTTTGCGCCATCCATGTACACCAGGCCACCATGTTCATGTATCGTATGACATATCGATACGATAGCTTCTTCAAACACGCCGTGTGTAGATGGGTAAGTCACCATCAAACAGGAAAGTTTATCCTTGTATTGTTCAGCTTTCGCCTGGAGATCGGCGACATCAATCTTACCTTCCTCGTCTGACTTCACCACGACGACATCCATACCTGCCATTACAGCACTTGCAGGATTTGTGCCGTGGGCAGATGCAGGAATGAGAGCAATTTTTCTATGATTTTCACCGCGATCTTCGTGGTATGCGCGAATTACCAAAAGTCCAGCGTATTCGCCTTGAGCGCCACTGTTGGGTTGGAGCGAAACTCCAGAGAACCCAGTAATCTCCATCAACGCGCGCTCTAAGCCGGAAATCATTTCCTGGTATCCCATTGTTTGATCGCCAGGAGCAAATGGATGCATGTTTCCTAACTCGGGCCATGTTACCGGAATCATTTCGGTGGTAGCATTGAGTTTCATTGTGCATGATCCCAGAGAGATCATCGAATGAACCATGGAAAGGTCTTTGTTCTCAAGACGTTTGATATAACGCAGCATTTCATGTTCTGAATGATGCGCGTTGAAAACAGGATGCGTCATGTAAGTTGCCTGCCTGATTAACGATTCAGGCCATTTGAGCTCAACACCATTCGTCATCACTGCAGGAGCTTTCTGGGTGTTTGCTGCGCTTAATATTTCGAGAATAGTATTGACGTCCACCGCTGTGCTGGTTTCATCCAACGAAATTCCGACGAAGTTGTCGTTAAAATAACGCAAATTGACTTCGCGACGTGTAGCCTCCAGGTTAACTGCTGCCTTATCTTTTACGGCAATCTTCAATGTGTCGAAGTAATGCCTGTTGACTTGTGTTAAGCCAATCGCCTTGAGTTGTGAATCCAGCGAACGCGCTAGTCCATGTATTCTCCCGGCGATTTTTTTAAGTCCATCAGGACCATGATAAACGGCATACATTCCAGCCATTACTGACAAAAGCACCTGTGCGGTACAGATGTTTGAAGTCGCTTTCTCGCGACGTATATGTTGTTCGCGAGTCTGAAGCGCCATACGGTATCCATGATTACCAGCCGCATCAACAGATGCGCCGATGATACGTCCCGGCATTTGTCTTTTGAATTCATCTTTTGTTGCAAAAAATGCGGCATGAGGCCCGCCAAATCCCATTGGTACACCGAATCGCTGGCTTGAACCTACCACGACGTCTGCGCCCATCTCACCAGGAGATTTCATCAGGAGAAGGCTCATAAGATCTGAACCTACCACTACCAAAATATCGTTGTCGTGTGCTGTTCTGATAAACGAAGTATGGTCAGCCACGGCACCATTTGCATCGGGGTTCTGTATGTAAACGGCAAAGTATTGCGTGTCATTAACGTCAAAGCTTTCAATGTCTCCGACAACAAGCTCGACGCCTACGGGAATCGCGCGAGTCTTTAGGACATCGAGTGTCTGGGGAAATGTATTCCGATCAACGAAGAATTTTATAGCAGTCTTGCGTGCAGCTTTTCGCGATGCAAACATCAAGTGCATTGCTTCTGCGGCCGCAGTACCTTCGTCTAGTAAAGAGGCATTCGCGATCTGCATGCCTGTGAGATCAATGACCATTGTCTGATAATTGATCAGGGCTTCAAGTCTTCCTTGGGCGATTTCAGCCTGATAAGGTGTGTAGGCTGTATACCATCCTGGATTTTCGAGAATATTACGAAGGATTACACCGGGTGTAATTGTATTATAATATCCCATTCCGATATATGACCTGAAAACTTTGTTTTTTGAAGCGATATTTTTGAAAAACTGCAAAAACTCGTATTCAGATTTCGCGGCAGGAAGACTTAACGATTTCTTCAATCGAATGCTTGCGGGTATTGTTTGATCGATCAATTCGTCAAGAGAGGCTGCCTTTACAACTTTCAACATCTTTTCTACCTGCTGCGCATCCGGACCAATGTGCCGGCTTTCGAATTTCTCTGAATAGTGGGAATCTATTTTCATTTGAACTAATTGAATTTCAATGGATTAAATAAACTAAAAGACAACATTAAACCAAAGCACAAATGTAGTTCAGGAATTAGAGATTTAACAGTCCGGTGTCTTGCGTCCGAAGATATTTTCAACCTAAATATTTTGACGCGAGCTGAGCGGAAATCAGGATTACTTTCCACGTTTTTTTGCCCGTTACAAAGATCATTTTCATATTGCCGGACTTGCAAAAACGATATGTGCAAATTCAGAAACATAATTGTAATAGTTCTGGCGGTTGCTGCCCCAATTTCAATGTGTGCCCAAACGGCGGACGTGATCGGCTACGCGGATAAGATTGTGGCTACCGATCTTCGCGAGTATTTAACGATCGTTGCCTCCGACGCCATGGAGGGACGAGAGACCGGAAAACGCGGTCAGAAAATGGCGGCGGCGTTTATCACCGCGCACTTCCACGATCTCGGGCTTACACCTCCTGTAGCGGGCGATTACCTTCAACATCTGGACTTATACACATCAGTGTCGGGAGATACATACGTCGTACTACAGGGTAAAAAACATAAGAACTACTCCGATGTGGTGTTTTACGGAACAGAGACAAGCAACGGAGAAGTTTCATTGCCGATCGTATATGTAGCCAATGGTGCCGAGGTAATTTACAGTGATGTAGATGTTAAGGGCAAAGCGGTGCTCATTTTCCTCGATAGTCCATGGTTAGCGGGTAACAAAGAGGTAGCACTGGCGCGACAAAAAGGCGCAACGATGGTGTTTGTTTGCAACAGCAAAACCAAACAAGAATTCGAGCGAATTTCATCTCAGGTAAAAACGGTTACTGAGCGTAGTGGCCTTTCATTGGCCAAACCGTCGATCAGCGAATTCCAGCGTCCTGGATTGTTTATTGTTTCGCCTACCATGGCAGAGGCTATTATGGGCACGCCGATCGACAAGCTGAGAAAGCTCGCCGTGGATGAACCTAATCTGAAAGCAATCAGGAAAATAAAGGCCGCCAGACTGAGTTATAAGTGTTCAACAGAAATCAAAACGGTCGGTACTGAAAATGTCCTTGGATTTTTGGAAGGGACTGACAAAAAAGATGAAGTATTGCTGATCACCGCGCACTATGATCACATTGGAGTAAAACCATCTGGTACAGGGGATTTGATTAACAACGGCGCTGACGATGATGGATCGGGTACCGTATCAGTGATGGAACTTGCCAAAGTATTTGCAGAGGCGAAAAAAGATGGTCATGGTCCACGCAGGAGCATTTTGTTTATGCTAGTAACGGGTGAAGAATATGGGCTGTTGGGATCCGAGTTCTATTCTGAAAATCCGATTTTTCCGCTCGAAAAGACGGTAGTGGATCTGAATATCGATATGATTGGCCGTCGTGATCCAAAGCACAAAAGTGGACCGGCATATGTTTACGTCATTGGCGCGGATAAGCTTTCTACAGAGTTAAACAAGATCAGTGAGGCCATGAATAGTACTTACACCAAGCTTGAATTTGACTATACCTATAACGATCCATCCCATCCAGACAGGCTTTACTATCGATCTGATCACTGGAATTTTGCTAAGCGAAATATTCCAATCATTTTTTACTTTGATGGAATTCATGAAGACTATCATAAGCCATCTGACGAAGTTAGCAAAATAGATTTTGATTTAATGGCCAAGCGAGCACAAGCTGTTTTTTACACGGCTTGGGAAATAGCCAATCGTGAGAACAGGATAATGCCTGACGTGAAATGATTCGTGCAGGACGAAGGAACTTTACCGCGCAAAGGTCTCGGCAGACCATTGCGAAATTCAATTTTAACTTTCCCGCCCTTAGCGTTTACCGGTCTTTGAGATGCAACAAGGACTTCCTTTTATATCTAAACAAACTCCGCCCCGTTAGGCTTAGCTTTTAAGTCGGCAACGAATCGTCTGAATTGTTCTTCCTTGTCTTTCTCACAAACAATAATAACATTCCCAAACTCTCCGACTAGATAGCCATTCAGTCCTTGTACGAGTATCAACTTGTTGGCTGATCCACGGATAATCGAATTTCTTGTATCGTAAATCTGCGCGTTGGCGGTAATTGCGTTGTTGTTTTCATCTTTCTCAGAGTTCTCATGAATCGATCCCCAGGAACCCAGATCAGACCAAGTAAATGTTCCAAGGCAAACAAATACGTTTTGTGCTTTCTCCATGATGCCATAATCGATCGAGATATTTTTGCATTGTGAATAAGCGCCAAGTATTGCTTCTTTTTCTTCAGGCGTGCTGAGTTTTGGTTTAATCTCATCAAAGACTTCAGCCATTTCAGGAAGATATTGATGGAATGCTTTGACGATCGCCTGTACACCCCAGATGAAAATACCTGAATTCCATACAAAGTCGCCGCTTTCAATGAACTTCTTTGCAAGAGATAATTCTGGCTTCTCTGTGAAAGTCTTTACTTTCTTTGTAAACGACTTTTCAGTATGGTATTGAATATAACCATATCCTGTTTCCGGACGGGCAGGAGGTATTCCAACCGTTATAAGTTTATCCTGACTTTTAGCCTGATCGCTTGCTTTATTGATGATATCCCGGAATTCATCATCCTTCATGATCAGGTGATCTGAAGGCGTAACGACTATAACAGCGTCTGGATTCTTTAATGCAATTTTATAGCTCGCATAGGCGATACAGGCGGCAGTGTTCTTGCGCATCGGTTCGGCAAGAATCTGATCGCCGCCAAGCATTGGTAGTTGTTGCTTTACCAGATCCTGATGCTCTTCGTGTGTGACAACGTAGATGTTTTCAGGAGGACAAAGCGGTAAAAACCGGTCGCATGTCGACTGCAAGAGTGTTTTGCCAGTTCCAAGGACATCCAGAAATTGTTTTGGTTTGGAATTTCTACTGTAAGGCCAAAAGCGAACGCCGACGCCGCCTGCCATGAGGACTACGAATAAGTTTTTGTTCATTTAGATTTTAGACATCAAAAGTTTTGTAAAAAACGAAACTCACGGAATCTTTAAAAAGATTTTCGGCATTTTATATAATCCCTTCCTTTAAGAGATCGTGAAGATGAATGAATCCAGCAATTTTTTCGCCGTCCATGACGGCAAGCTGCGTGATATCATTTTGCTGCATCAGATGTAATGCTTTCGTTGCGTAATCATCCAATTCTATTTTTTTTGGATTTTTGGACATTATCTCGCTCGCTGTTGCTTGACCAAGGTCAATATTTTTTTGAAGCATTCGTCTCAAGTCGCCATCCGTGATAATACCTAATAATTTTCGACCGGTGTCGGCCACTGCAGTACAACCTAATCTTTTCGAAGATATCTCGATAATCACATCTTTCAACAAAGTATGAGGCCCAACCATCGGCAATTGATTATTAACGCAAACGTCTGATACTTTCAAATACAGTTGTTTTCCAAGTGATCCGCCAGGATGATATTCGGCAAAATCGCTGCTTGAGAAATTTCGAAGCTCCAGCAAACACACAGCCAAAGCATCGCCCATCGCCATGTGTGCTGTTGTGCTTGTTGTTGGTGTAAGATTGTGAGGGCACGCTTCTGATGCAATCGTTGCATTTAAAACAAAATCAGCTTGCTGTGCAAGATATGAATTTGTATTGCTTACAAGAGCAACAAGCTTTGAGCCTCTCCGTTTGAGTAAGGGGATGAGCACTTTAATTTCAGGAGTATTTCCACTTTTTGAAACACAAATGACAATATCTTCCGATTGAATCATACCAAGATCGCCATGTATTGCATCTGCAGCATGCATAAACATAGCTGGCGTTCCTGTTGAGTTTAAGGTGGCAACAATTTTATTGGCTATAATGGCGCTTTTGCCAACGCCCGTAACGACAACGCGACCTTTTGCAGAATAAATTTCGTTGACACAGTTTTCAAAACTGTCGTCAATTAAATGGGAAATATTTTCAATGGCTCGTGACTCATTTATTAAAACATCACGTGCGATTTTTTTGATATTTTTTACTAAATTCAATTCCTTTTCAAGATTAGCTTTGTTCACCTAGAACAAAGATACAATTTTAGGTTTATTAAGATGAAAATGATGTTGGTCGAAGAGAAAGATGCCCTTAAAGAAAGACTGAAAGAGATATTTGGCTACAGTCAGTTTAGAGGTAATCAAGAGAAAATTATCCGCAATTTATTAGATGGTAGGAATACATTCGTGATAATGCCCACGGGTGCAGGTAAGTCATTATGCTATCAGTTGCCAGCCATGATGAGAGATGGTTTGGCAATCGTCATATCACCACTTATCGCACTCATGAAAAATCAGGTTGATCAAATGAATGCTTATGGCGTGAATGCGAGATTCCTGAATTCGACTTTAAGCAAAGGTGAAATCACCCGCTTAAAGAAGGACTGTATGAACGGAGTCGTTAAATTACTTTACGTTGCTCCGGAATCCCTGAACAAAGAAGAAACGATTGAGTTCCTCAAGAAGGTAAACGTATCGTTTGTCGCTATTGATGAAGCACACTGTATTTCAGAGTGGGGCCATGATTTCCGCCCTGAATACAGAAGGATCAAAACAATGATCCAAAACCTTGGTGACATGCCTGTGATCGCATTGACGGCTACAGCTACACCAAAGGTCCAGATCGACATTCAGAAAAACCTGCAGATGGAAGAAGCAGATGTTTTTATGTCTTCTTTCAATCGCAAGAATCTGTACTATGAGGTCAGACCCAAGAAAGAGACAAAGAAACAATTGATAAAATTCCTGAAAGAAAACAAGGGTAAATCGGGTGTTATCTATTGCCTTAGCAGAAAGAAAGTTGAAGAGATCGCGCAGCTTATCAATGTCAACGGATTTAAGGCTGCCCCTTATCACGCGGGTCTTGATCCTGATGTAAGAATGAAGAATCAGGATGACTTCCTGAATGAAGAAGTTGATATCATCGTTGCAACGATTGCCTTTGGTATGGGGATCGACAAGCCAGATGTCCGATTTGTAATCCATTATGATGTACCCAAATCACTCGAAGGATATTATCAGGAAACTGGTAGAGGTGGTCGCGATGGGTTAGAAGGTAATTGCCTTATGTTCTACAGTCATAATGATCTGAACAAGCTTGAGAAATTCAATAAAGACAAACCGGTTCAGGAACGTGAGAATGCACGCGTGCTATTACAAGAAATGGAGTACTATGCCGAATCTCCAGTGTGCCGAAGAAGACAATTACTTCACTACTTCGGAGAAGAGTACACGCAAGAAAACTGCGGAATGTGTGATAACTGCGTGCATCCAAGACAAACTTTTGATGGCACTGAAGCTGTAAGACTTGTAATTGACACAGTAAGACTAACCAACGAGCGTTTTGGTTTGAATCACCTGGTTCATGTAATCAGAGGTGAAGAGGATGAATATGTAAAAAGCTATGGCCACTTTGACCTCGCCGTATTTGGTAAGGGTAGCAACGAAGATTCTGACTATTGGAAATCGGTCATTCGCCAGACGTTGATCTATCAATTTCTTGAAAAGGACATTGATAACATTGGTGTACTGAAGATCAGTGAACGAGGCAAAGCATTTCTTGCGGATCCTCAGCCTATTGAGCTGGCAAAAGATCACGATTTCACGACTGAGGTGGAAGAAGAGGAAGAATCTGCTGACAAGCCGATTAACACAAAAGCGTACGACATTAAACTTTTCGAAACGCTTAAGACACTTCGTAAGAAGATCGCTAAGGAAAAAAACCTACCTCCATTCGTAATCTTCCAGGATCCTTCTCTTGAAGAGATGGCCACAACTTATCCGACAAGCGACGACGAGCTTGCGCAGGTGAACGGTGTGGGAATGGGCAAGGTGAATAAGTTTGGCAAAGAGTTTCTGGCTGTGATCAGAAAGTATGTCGACGACAACGACATTGAAACAGCCAATGAAGTTGTGATTAAATCTTCGGTCAATAAGTCAAAGACTAAGATTCTGATCATTCAACAAATCGATCGCAAAGTTGATCTCGAAGACATTGCAGAGAAAGCGCGAATGTCTTTTGAAGATCTGCTGACAGAGATCGAGAACATTTGTTATTCAGGTACAAAGTTGAACCTGAGCTACTATATTGATCAGGTAATTGATTCGCATAAACAGGATGATATTCATGATTACTTCATGAATGCAGAGACCGACAGCCTTGAACAAGCGCTTGGAGATGGTACGATGTCAGACTATTCCGAAGAAGAAGTAAGGATGATGCGGATTAAATTCATGTCTGAATACGCTAACTAGTATTCGAGTTAATCAGAATTTGAAAACGTGAACGAAGCGATTTGTTCACGTTTTTTGTTTATGCCTGACTTTGTCGTTACAGCACAAAGAAACGAGCCGCTGTAATATCCTGCTTGTTTTATTTGACCGAATTCACGTTATATTTGGAGTTGAACAAAAGCGACGATGAACATTCTTGTTATTGGTAGTGGTGGAAGGGAGCATGCGCTTGCCTGGAAGATTGGGGAGAGTCCCCTTTGCCAGCAAGTGTACGTTGCACCCGGTAATGCCGGTACCGCCCTCGTTGCAGAGAATGTGCCTTTAGACGTGGACGATTTTGACGGCCTTGGCAAGTTCTGCGTCGAAAAATCCATTGGCTTGGTGGTCGTTGGGCCAGAAGGTCCCCTGGTAAATGGCATCCGAGATTATTTTGAATCCGATGCATCTTTAAAAGATATATTGATGGTTGGCCCTGGGAAGTCGGGTGCTCAGTTAGAAGGAAGTAAAGATTATTCGAAGCAATTCATGCTTCGCAACAATATCCCGACAGCGAAGGCAAGAACTTTTGTAGCCTCTGATCTTGTAGAGGCACTCGATTATATATCGAGTTGTAAGCCTCCAATCGTGTTAAAAGCCGACGGACTTGCTGCAGGCAAAGGTGTGATCATAAGTTTGAGTCAGGGTGAAGCCAAAGCAGTTATCAAGGAGATGCTTGTGAACAAGCGTTTCGGTGCCGCAAGCTCAAAGGTTCTGATTGAAGAATTTCTCAATGGCATCGAGTTGTCGGTTTTTGTTCTTACTGATGGTAAAGACTATGTTCTTCTACCTGAAGCGAAGGACTATAAACGGATAGGCGATGGCGACACGGGTCCCAACACCGGTGGTATGGGCGCAGTTTCTCCCGTCATCTTCGCGGATCAGGTCTTTATGAGCAAGGTTGAAGAACTGGTGGTGAAGCCAACCATTGATGGGTTAAATCGCGAGCGTATTGACTATAAGGGATTCATCTTTGTCGGCATCATGAACGTCGGTGGCAATCCGTTTGTGATCGAGTATAATGCGCGAATGGGAGACCCGGAAACGCAGGTAGTAATGCCTCGTATCAAGAGCGACTTTGTGGAACTGCTGATTGCTGCGGCAACAGGTGAACTAAAGGATAAGAAACTTGTGATTGATGATCACTATGCTGTAACGGTAGCGCTGGTGTCTGGTGGATATCCTGGTGAGTATGAAACAGGCAAAGTCATCCACGGACTTGGTGATAAATCGCGGGCCATTGTATTTCATGCGGGCACCACGAAGCAGAAAGAATCAGTGCTAACGCATGGGGGCAGAGTATTGGCTGTATCGGGAAAAGGAACGTCCCTTGAAGAAGCGAGGTCGCAGGCTTACAGTGCTGCATCGCAGATCAAATGGGATGGGTTATACTATCGCAAGGATATCGGACAGGATTTACTGAACTATAAAGGATAGCGCTATGGGATGTGCCTGCGGAACGAAGAAAGACGGAGCGGTATCAGGGTGTAAAAACAATGGTGCATGCGGTACCGGCGGTTGCAATAAGATGAACGTCTTTGACTGGCTCTCGAACATGGAGATGCCTCGTGAAGACAAATTCACCATTGCAGAAGTTCGCTTCAAGAATGGCAGGAAGGAATTCTTTACGAATTCAGAGAAGCTTTCTCTGACGACTGGTGATGCCGTTGTAGTCGAAGTCCCCAACGGACACCATATTGGTCACGTGTCGATGCAGGGAGAACTGGTCCGTCTGCAGATGCAAAAGAAGAAAATCGCTATCGATGGTGAGATCAAAAAGATCTATCGGCTTGCACATCAAAAAGACCTTGAAAAATTCGAGGAAGTTAAAAAACGTGAGCTACCAACGCTATACAGAACAAGAGAGATCATTCGCGATCTCAAACTTGAAATGAAGTTGTCGGATATCGAGTATCAGGCAGATAACGTGAAGGCTACATTTTTTTATTCGGCCGATGACCGCGTTGACTTCAGAGAACTGATCAGGCATCTGGCTGGAGAATTCAAAATACGCGTTGAAATGCGCCAGATCAGCTTGCGCCAAGAGGCCGGCAGACTTGGTGGAATCGGGGTATGCGGAAGAGAATTGTGTTGCTCTACATGGCTGAGTGATTTCAAAAACGTTGCTACAAGCGCTGCGCGTTATCAAAACCTTTCATTAAATCCGAGTAAGCTTTCGGGACAATGTGGACGGCTTAAATGTTGCCTCAATTACGAGCTTGAAACCTACATGGAAGCATTGGAGCATATTCCAAAAATAGAAGGACCGCTTTTGACTGAGAAAGGTGAAGCTACCCTTCAAAAGACCGACATATTCAGGAAGATCATGTGGTTTGGCTTTGTAGCCGAGAACACATGGTATCCGATTAATGTTGATCGTGTTAATCAAATCCTTCTTCTCAATCGTGAAGGAAAAAAGCCTGCAACCCTAGACATTGATGTGCTTGCGGAAAAAATTCCAGTAGAAACGCTGAACAGCGATCTTGCCAGAATGGATCAGAAATTCAAAGGCAAGAGCAGCAACAAAAAGAAGAAGAAGAAAGGTGGCGAAGGCCCTAACTCCGGTAATGAACGCAATGCTGGAAATGAGCGGAAGCCTGGTAATGAACGTAATTCTGGCAATGACCGTAACTCAGGCAATACCCGAAATCCGGGTAACGAAAAGAATCCGGGCAATGAAAACATCCCCGGTAGCGACAAAACTCCTGGTCCGGGTGGTAATAAGCCAACTGGGGGCAACAACCGGGGTGGTGGCAATGACCGGAACAGAGGTAATAACCGTAATCCTGGCACTAACCGGAATCCAAAACCTGGTAATCAACGATGAGAGTATTGTTGGCCTTGTGCATGATGGCACTCCTTTCGGCATGTGATGGTAACAGAGTCTATGAAGACATCAAAGACTTTGACGAACGACAGTGGATGGCCACTGAAAAGCCATCCTTCGAATTTATCGTGGATGACGTCAATGCTAGGTATAACTTGTACAGCGATATCCGAAATTCTGTTTCTTATCCTTACTCCAGATTTTTCTATACCTATTACCTTCAAGACAGTAGTGGAACAAACCTTCAGAAGAAACTGATGACACAGTATTTTTTCGACGCGAAAACTGGTGAACCTTTTGGTAAAAGTGGAATCGGAGACTTATATGATCACAGATTCCTTTTGCTGAAAGGATATCAATTTAAGGAGAAGGGCACATATCGCATCGTGTTTGAACAGTTCATGCGCATGGAAACTCTGCCTGGTATGGTTGCAGTTGGATTACGTGTCGAAAAGTCTGTCGCCGGAGAAACGGTCAATACTTATTAAAAGTATTTACTATTTAGTCCTCACTTTCATTAGTATTTAGACATTTACCACGGATGTAAGTGTAGTTCGCATAAGATTGCTGCCGTGCAAACTCTTTACTCCCCAACTATATACCAAACTAAATACCCGGGGCTAATACTCAATACTATTCCTAATTTATGATGAACAAACATCATCATGAAAAGGTCTATTATTTTTCTTCTTGCAACACTGTGCTGCGCCTCCATGGCGCATTGCACAGTCCGTTTACCAAAAATTATTACTGATCACATGGTAATCCAACGCAACAAGCCGATTACCATCTGGGGTTGGGCTGATCCCAATGAAAGTGTAACGGTGCAATTCAAGACTCAGTCAAAGAAAGCTAAGGCGGGCAAAGATGGAAAATGGAGAGTTGTACTTCAACCAGAAACGGCAGGAGGACCGTTTCAAATGACCGTCAAAGGGGCGAATGTAATTACAATCTCTGACATCCTTATCGGTGAAGTATGGGTTTGCTCAGGACAATCAAACATGGAATTTAGCGTCAGTAGTACCAAGAACGCTGATGTTGAAATTCAGCAGGCAAATTATCCGGACATCAGACAATTCCTTGTAGCAAAAAGTGTTTCATCAAAACCGGAAGAAGAAGTAAAAGGCGGAGATTGGAAAGGTTGTTCTCCTGCAACTGCTGGTGAATTCACTGCAGTGGGATACTTTTTCGCAAGAGACCTATACAACACACTAAAAGTACCGATCGGATTGATCAATACATCCTGGGGTGGAACTCATTCTGAAACGTGGACGAGTCGTGAAGCATTTGAAAATAACGCTGAATTTAAATCAATGATATCTTCCATGCCTGTGCTTGATCTGGATGCGCTTGCAAAAGAACGCGTGGCATCACAGGTAAATAAACTTAAATCACTTGGAATGAATGTACCAGCGATTGGAACTGATCAATGGAAGAGTGTTGACTATGATGACAAGAAATGGCCAACGATGTCGCTACCCGGTGTGTGGGAACGAAAAGGACTTGAGTCTGTCGATGGCGTTGTGTGGTTCCGAAAAACCATATCGATAAGTAGCGCCGATGCGGGTAAGCCTGCGACTGTTGAACTGGGTCCTGTCGATGATTCCGATGACACTTATGTTAACGGATCGCTGGTGGGCTCGATGAAGAACAAGTACAATGAGAATCGTAAGTACAATATTCCAGCCAGCGTGTTGAAAGAAGGGAAGAATGTTATCGCTATCAGAGTTGAAGATACGGGTGGTGATGGCGGTGTAAATGGAGAAGATAAAGACATGAAACTTACAATGGCGTCTGGTGCTGTTGTTCCACTGTCGGGAGATTGGACTTATAATGTTGAGAAAATTGAGGCCACGACAAGCGTAGGGCCGAACAGTTATCCGACGTTACTTTTCAATGCGATGATTAATCCGATCCTTCACGCGGGCATTGCTGGTGTTATATGGTATCAGGGCGAATCAAATGCGGGTCGGGCTTATCAATATCGTACAGCCTTCCCGTTGATGATACAGGATTGGCGCAGGCATTGGAATCAAGGTGATGTTCCATTTTATTTTGTTCAGCTGGCAAGTTTTAATTCGGCGAACGGAGATAGTGAGCATGGGAGTACATGGGCAGAATTGCGCGAGGCTCAAACAATGACATTGTCATTGCCACATACGGGTATGGCCGTAACAACCGACATTGGAGAAGCGAATGACATTCATCCACGCAATAAGCAGGACGTTGGAAAGCGTCTGGCAGCGGTAGCGTTGCATGATGCTTATGCAAAAGATGTTGTGTTTTCCGGTCCGGTTTATCAATCCATGAAAGTTGAAGGAGACAAAGTAAGAATTGTTTTTGGTAGCAAAGGTTCAGGGCTGATGGTTAAAGATAAGTATGGATATCTAAAAGGGTTTGAACTTGCAGGATCAGATCAAAAATTTCATTACGCGAAGGCGTGGATCGAAGGAGGTGATGTCGTTGTATCCTGCGAAGGTGTTTCTACAGCTGTAGCCGTTCGTTATGGCTGGGCGGATAATCCGGAAGATTGCAATCTCTTCAACAAAGAAGGATTTCCAGCATCACCCTTTAGAAGCGATAAATGGAAGGGAATTACGGAATCGTCAAAATTCTCTTTTAACTAATCATCGATCAATAATCCAACAGATTCGCTATGAATTCGGTCTCTAAGGTTACAGTGTTATCATGCTTTGTGTTGGTACAAAGTTCGATTTGCATGGGGCAGGCACCTCTTATCGATAAGCAGGCCACCAAAGAAACAAAGAATCTTTCCAAGGCGCTGTGGAAGATTTCAGAAAATCAGACGTTGTTTGGCCACCAGCATGCTACTGAATATGGACATGGATGGGCCGGTGACAAAGATCGCTCCGATGTGAAGTCAGTAACAGGCTCGCATCCTGCGGTGATCGGAGTAGATATCATGGGATTTTCCGGAGGATCTGAGGACGAAATTGGGCAAGCGAAAGCGTCTGTCAGGAACACTGTGATCGATACCTACAATAGGGGTGGCGTCACGACAGTTGCCTGGCATTTCCCGAACCCTGTTTCGAGGGGAGGATTTTATTGGGTTGATTCAATATCAAAACCTGCTGTAAAATATATTATCCCAGGTGGGGAAGCTCATGAAAAATACAAGGAGATATTAAGGGGAATCGGAGCGTGGGCAAATAGCGTCAAAGGCACCGATGGCAAACTTGTACCCATGATCTTCAGACCTTTTCATGAATTTGATGGGGGATGGTTCTGGTGGGGCAAGCCGCATTGCACTAAGGATGAGTTTATTTCTCTCTGGAAGTTTACGGTCACTTATCTGCGTGACACTATGCAAGTTCATAATTTCATCTACGCGTTCTCACCTGATAATAATTTCAGTAATGAAGAGCAGTATCTTGATCGATATCCTGGTGATGAGTACGTCGACATGTTGGGCATGGATGACTATGGCGATATGGGTCGTGATCGATATGCACCAGAAATTGCAATCGCGAAACTTAAAATCGTGTCCGGCTATGCGCGTAAGAACGGTAAACTTGCTGCTTTCACTGAGACAGGATTGGAGTCTATTCCCAATGAAAGTTGGTGGACAGCTACGTTGTTAAAGGTGATGAAGTCAAAAGATATGCACCTCGCATATGTGCTGGTTTGGCGAAATGACAAGCAAAGTCCTACGCATTATTACGCACCGTTTCCTGGACAGGTGAGTGTTCCGGATTTTATGAAGTTTTATAACGATCCCTATACGCTGTTCGAGAAGGACCTGAAGAAGATATATAACTGAAGGACTTCAATAGCTGATACGTTGCCAGGACCTTTGGATGCAATCTGATATTTACTCAAGATTTTATTTGGATATGGGATCGACTCCTCACTGTCGCAGATGTAGCTAAGCATCCCCGATTGCGACATGCTGCTTCAATTTCAAAGCGGTTGAAAAATAATAACCAACAGTCAACAATCAATAAAGTCAATTGTTCATGATGGAATAGACCCCGTTTTTTCGATGGCGGACCTAGCGGTAGTGTACGCATGAGAAAGTCTATCAGTCAAATTGTGGAGACTGGAAATTCAACATCATAAGTCAGCACGTTGAATAAACCATAAAAACACCGAGCCTCGTCCATCATGAGATTGACTTTATTGACTCGTGAATTATTGATTATTTGTAGCATATCTTTCATTTCCACTGGAGTTTGAACTACGAAATTTGCACCAGAAACAAGTTGATCCGATGATGGGTTTCTGTGGGTCAAGTTCAATTGTTAATTAAAGTTCTAACTTGCGCTACCTGCTATTCACATGATCAATTTTGCTATTCACGCGCTGAAGCGCTATCCCTGGTTTCGCAGAATTAATGCGAAAATCACTTATTCCATATTAGCCAAATATATTCCATCAGAAGATTGGAATTATATGAACTACGGTTACATCCCCAATGCTGATGAATATGCGGAACAGGCATTAACCGGCGGTACCCAGACAAACGCGATGCAGATGTACTACTACTTGGTACATAATGCCGGAATCACTGGAAAGGATGTCCTTGAAGTTGGAAGCGGACGAGGAGGTGGAGCAAGACTCATCACTGAGAATTTTAATCCTGCAACCTACACCGGAATGGATATTGCTGACAGCGCAGTGAAGCTGGCCAATAAAAACCATCCTTTAAAAAACCTGAAGTTCATTCAGGGTAGCGCAGAGTCGATTCCGTTGGCGGACAGCAGCATGGATATAGTCATCAACGTTGAATCATGTCATGCCTATGGATCTGTCGACAATTTTCTTAAGGAAGTAAAAAGAGTGCTCAAACCTGGTGGCCATTTTCTGATGGTTGATTTCAGGAATGAGGAGAATGTAGAAAACATGAATACGCTCAAGCAACAGCTTAGCAATACAGGCATGGAAATGGTTCGTCAAGAAGATATCACTGGCAATGTCATTCGTTCCATAGAAGCTGAAGATGACGCTAAGAAGAAACGTATTCAGGAACTCGTGCCGCGGCGGTGGCAGAATCTATTCTCTGAATTCGCAGGTGTGGTAGATTCCAAATTTTATCAGACTCTTAAAAACGGAAAAAGACTCTACTACCGGTTCGAACTCCGCAAACGCGATAAGTAGAGCCTTCTTTAATTAATATTTCTATTTTTTTGCTTTCAGGTTGGATAAGTATTGAACCATATCGCGAATTTCGCGCTTCGACATCAACGTTCCCATCGGCGGCATCGCTGAAGTCATATTCTCGCGTTTCCCTATGCGCGAGAGCGTGACTTCGACAGGCTCGGCATCCGATGTCTTGATAATCAGTTCGTCTTTTCTTTCCTCCATCAGTATACCGGATATTACCTGTCCATCTTTCAGCGTAAGTTTCACCGAACCATAACCTGGAGAGATTCTCTTACTCGGTTCTACCATCGCCGTAAGAATTTCTTCGCGCGTGAGTTTATCTCCGATGTGTGAAAGATCAGGTCCAACGATTCCACCCTCGCCATCAATAGCATGACAACGTACGCATTGGCCCGTGCTGTTGTTTCTGAAATACCACCACGCATTGCGCGCGTCGCCTCCCAATAAAGCATCTTTGAAACCATCGGTTGATTTGCCGGTTGGTCGCAGCGGTTGAAATTTGGCAATCAGCTTTTGAGAATGCGTTGAATCAATAGCCTCAGCAAGATCCAACGTGATCGCTGGTGTTAATTTTTTAGCCGCAAGTTGATCTAATAGTTTATCAAGCACAGGCTCACTTTTCTCAACAGGCATCTCACCCAAAACCTTTAATAATTCTTGTTGTTCCTGAACTGATCCATTCTTAAAAATAGGACCAACAATAGAAGGAAGATTTTCTTTTGTGATAGGAAGTTCGGCTAGCAAACTCACGGCAGTTGTTCTAACCGATGCAGACTTATCTTCCATTCCTTGCTTGATTACACTTTCAATTTTATCGTACTTAAGATGATTCAAGGCAAGTATCATGGCAGATCGCACTTCAGGCGAAGCACTCTCTTGCATAAGCTTTGAGAATGTCTCATTATAATCTGTGATGCCCAATGTGCTGATCATTTTGGATGCGCCAATGAGAATTGCAGGATCTTTTGTTTGAAGGAAAGAACCAGCGACTGACTTAACCTTGGCTGTAACTCCGGCAGGATTGCGCTCAACTTTTCCACGAACTCTGCCGTCAACGCGATCCAGTGTTGACGGATTGGCCCATACCCCAAGGGTTGACATAGCCTCAGCCCTCAGTTCAGCTGAAACATCATTGCGACTAGCAAAGGCGACCAGCAAGTCAATCTCTTTGTCACCACCAACACGAAGGCTCGCATTTATTGCGCGCCTAAGTAAAGGTTCTGACTTAAATTTCTTGTCTGCAAGAACTGCCGCCAAAGATGGAAGCGCCTTTTCAATAGAAAGATCATCATTGATTGCCCTTGCAGCTTCGGCAACAACATATTCGTCCTTATCCTGGAGGAACACAGCGACCTTATCACTCTTGAGCCTTCTGAGTACCAATACAGCTGCAGTCCGAAGTGCTTTACTTGGATTGTTAGCCAAGGCAGCTATGGGTTCGTCTTTGCCAATTCGCTCCAATGCAACGACACCCGCGTGTCTGATATAGATATCTGCATCGTTGTTCTTTTCGATCATAGTCAGCAGCGGTTGAATAGCATCCTGAACGCCGATTCGACCGATAGCCTGCGCAGCAAAAAATATTACGCGGGGTTGATCGCTTGCGAGCAATGGAATAAGTTCTTTGCCGTCGGAATATTTGGTATCGCCAATCACTTTTGCCGCCTGCGCAACGATTTCCTGATCACTGTCTTTTAACAAGCCCACTAAAGGTTCTCCCGATTTCTGATCCTTTCTCGTTAATTGTCCTATTCCCCACACCGCGTGCACTCTGGCCAATTGATTTTCTTTCTGAGCCAATGCACGCTTAAATACTTCAAGCCCTTTGTCGCCCCTTGCTACCAATTCAAATTGAGCTTTTTGCCGGATGCGCATATCTCCGTACGTCAATAACGTAAACAGTGCTTCTTCTGATTGTGATTTGTAATCAAGTTTCATGAGACGCAACGTTTCCGCGCGTTCCGTTTTAAGATCATTTTTGTCTGCCGATACATCAACCTTCCAAACTCTTCCATAATTTTTAGTACCCCAGCCGTTGACCCAGTCAGCAACATACAACGCTCCGTCTGGACCAAATCTGATACCAGTGGGAAGAATACCACTGACCATATCGACATCCTTTGCCAATTCAAAGGATGCACCTTTGGGTTTGAGCGTAAATGCCCAGATGTGAGACCTGCTTGGGTTACCGACAAACTCAACCAGGAAGAAAGTATTTTTCCAGGTTGAGCCAAGTGCCGTTCCTGGGTTGTAAGCCATTCCCGTTGGACCATTGTGGAAATTGATGATGGGAGGTATAATGTATGCGGCTTGTCCTTCCCAGCGTGGTTTGTAGAGTTCTTCATCCATCCATACTTTGTACTCATTGTTCTTTGGATCAACGTACTTACCGTATTGCCAGTTTGAGCGCCACCCTTGATCCGATCCATCAACGAGATAAACAAGTCGTTCACTTTCACCGGGATGATCACCATCGTTATCCGAGCTGATAATATTTCCATACTCATCAAAAACAAATTCATGCGTATTCCTGATGCCATGAGCAAATACTTCGAAATCACTCCCATCAGGATTTGACCTCACCAATACACCTTCATTTGGAAAGGGATAGTTCTTACCATCCTTGGCAGTAATGTTTGCGCCGATATCGCCAATCTGCCAATAGATTTTTCCGTCGGGTCCTTCTATGGCGCCAGACATTCCGTGACCACTGAATCCAATGTGCACAGCGTAACCGGTGCTGATAGACTCCTTCTGATCAAGAACACCATCACCATTGCTGTCTTTAAGTCGCCACATGTCAGGTCCGATGGTAATAAATACATCTTCGTCGCGCACTAAAATTCCGCCAGCAACGTCCGTGACTTCGTCATGGAAGTCATCCAGTATTCGTGTTGAAATATCTGCATATCCATCGCCTGACTGATCTTCAAGCCTCCACACTTCATCTTTTTCAACAGCAAGATCTTTCCAGTCATGACTGCCATCTTTATTAAGATCGTTGAGCCACTCATTCTCTTTGCTTTTTTCAGGAGCAAAAGTGGCGTGAAGGAAAGCTCTGCGTTCTTCAACAGATTGAAGACTGATTGAGGGTATCATCCAATCGCGATGTCCTCTGATGTCGAATTCCGAATTCTTTTGTCGATTAGTTCGTGTTAGATATACACGCCCGTTGTTGTCAATCGACATTGCCACAGGGTCTGGTGCCAACGAATCGGATGCCCATAACGTAAGCGTTAGACCTTCGGCGAGTTGCGCTGGTGTATTTTTTCGAACCTCTTCTGCAGTTGCCACCGCTTTCGCCGGATCTTCTCGAACGACAAGCGGTTTTTCCGCCGGGGTCTCTTTTTCTGCTTTTTTACAGGAAAGAACCGAAACAAGAATTAAGGCGGTAACTATCCGACTTCGGGTGATATTCATGTGAATGGATTGTTTGGTTGTAGTTATTGCAGACTAAGAAAACGAAAAGATATGGTTTTATAAAATGGAAAAGGAGGACAGGTACTGAGAGGCGCCAGGTCAATGTAAGGTTAGTACATAGTTTGTACGACTGGGGTGAATCGTCATGCCCTGAACGATGTTCATTCTCAAGCCAACTTTGTTTGCAAGGTCGGCTATAGTTCTTTCGGAGAGGACTAGCAGCTTTTGCTGATCGGATATCTTCCGGTATGGAGAAAAGATCAAATACAGAATAAAACGAACGAAAGCGACAATTTTGCCTCTTAGCAGACTTTGTTTCAATAGCGACCACGTATCTCTAAAAGGCGAGTTGGCATCGCTTACAACATCCGCAAGAATGATCTTTCCGGATGGTGTAAGATAATTCTTAAGAAAGCTGAGAAGGCTTTCGATGTCGCTGGCGGAATTAAAGTACTGCAGGATGCTGAGCATGATAACCAGATCAAACTTTTTGTTATCGATTCGTGTCAGGAACAGTAATTGTGTTGCTGCGATGTCAGTCGATATTTGAAAAAAATCAGATGATGGATGCTTCTCTTTGCATTCGTCAACAAAATATGCGTTGATATCTACCCCTGTACAATTAACGTTACGCGATCCTAAACTATCGATAAGCAGGCCGGGACCACATCCATAATCCAGAATGTTCACGGAAGGATTCAGCGTATAAGATTTCTTAATCTGGTCGGCAAAATACGCTGTGTTGATCTGCATGATCGGCGTGAAAGCATTGCGTTGATTTTGCCAGAATCCGGACCAGGACATTGGGAATTAATTGTTAATTATGAATTATTGGTCACCGTCGTTTTGTATGCTGGAAACATTGTAGCCAATTAACTTCGTGGACAAGATACAAAATCATTTGCTGCGATAGCACAACTACAAGACGGGCTCGACGGCCGTGCAGCAAGACAATTGATAATTCATAGTTCTATCTCATCGTTTCGATGACTTTCGCATCAACCCAATAGATGTCCTTGTTACTGGTAAAGAAGAAATACTTTCCGTCGTTGGTTACAAATGGACATAACTCATGTTCGGAAGTGTTGATGACGTTGCCCATATTTTTTGACTTACTCCACGAATTATCTTTTAATTTGAAACTTATGTAGAGATCGCCTTTGCCAATTCCATCCTGGCGATCTGCGCAGAATATCAAATATGATTCGTCGGGTGCGACATAAACATCGGCTTCATAGGATGATGTATTGATAGTTTCAGGCAACGTCTGTGCTTCTTTAAAATCCTTGCCCGACGCCTCTGCAGAGCAGATCTCGTAATTATTATTATCTACCGCTGACGATCTTCCATTTGACGCGAAATATATCGTACCTCGTTTGGAAAAAGAAACGTAGTACTCGTTCTGATTGGTATTGATTGATGGTCCTGCATTGATCGGCGAAGACCAGCGGTCTCCTGTCCTTTCCATGTACCAGATATCATAATCCTTCTTTTCACCGGCTCCATCCATCGGACGATCGGAGATGAAAAACAACTTGTTATCGTCTGGAGATAGAAAGGGATCGTTGTGGCTGTACTTGTCATTCGTAATCACAGTTATTGGCTTTGACCATTTTCCGCCCTTTCGTTTAATACAGCGTATTTCTGCAATGGGCCCGACATTAACGGCGTAATAGAATTCATTGCCATCATTCGAGAAAACGGAACCGAACTCGTATTCGTCCTTCAACGATACTAGTCCGGGAGCAAATATCGCGGGTTTAACGGTTGGAGTTTCCTGATCAAGAAAGCCCGCCAGCTTGCCAGCTTTATTTTGTGCAATGGTGGGGTGATGCGCGAGCGCAAAAACAACAATAACAACTAAAGATGATTTCATTTTACAGAAGCTAAGTCAAATTAAAGGCCAGAAGAAAATTATGAATTAATAAACTATAAATTATTAAATAGGGCGCGGGGAACTGCCATTTTCTGTCCTCCACTACCTCAATTATCTTAAATCAACGAAACTGAATTATGAATTAGCCGACTAGGGTATTGTTATCCGCGCTAATTGTTTGAATTCTAGTTCCGTTGTCGGACGATCACGTTCATATTCGAACTGATTTAATAGCCACTTCGCGTAACTGAGCACTGGATTAGGCCGTGTGAAGTCTCCTTGAATCTCTGCGCACGTGGAGACCGACGAACTCATAATAATTTCTAATTCGTAATTCTAGAACTGGCTTTTTTCCGTTTTCACTCCGGCCGGCAGCGCGCACATCGCTTCATTGAATTGGATCGGAAGAATTTCAATGGCCACCGATTCCATCTCAAATTGTTCGTTGCTAATCACCATTTTCAAGGGCATTGCATTAGCCTTTCTGATCACTTCGTCGAAGTGTCCTAACTTATGATTAACGAATAATGCGGGATCGGTCTTCAGGATGTTCCCGAAGTAATATTTTTCTATAGATTTTTTGCTAATGATCGTGAGCTCATCACATGGATGCCCAAGAATCGTTGTTACAATTTTTTTAATCTCCGACGATATGATTTCGTCTGAATTTTCTGCGGCGTCCTTCCAAAACAACGACCCGCTGTTACCCATTTTTGTGTAAATTTTGTTCTCCTTGTTTATGAAGGTCTGCCATTTTAGAAATGTTCCGTTGGTAGTGATCTTATAGTTTCCGTCTTTGATATCGTATTCCTGTTTTGAGCCTAGCATCAATGCAAATTGCTCGTCCGACATATTGGGCAGCTTACTTTTGAATGTTGTTTTGTAGTTGATCTTTCCTTCGAAATTCTGGGCCGAGAGAAC
>JBDSKX010000229.1:0-51265 GCA_039916665.1 Chryseolinea sp.
AGATGGCCGACACTGGGAAATTGATGGTACGCATGCCGTTTTTCTTGAAGGCCTTAATCAGATTTTCTCGGGCGACATCAAGAAGGTGATCAGGCGATACTATGCCTTAACCCGTGAAATGATCGCCACGTCGCGCCCGACAATCCTCGGGCATCTGGATAAGATAAAATTTCAAAATATCGGCAATAAATTCTTTCTTGAAACGGATGAGTGGTATCAAAAAGAAATAGGTCACACGCTCGACGTCGTCATGAGAAGCGGTGTCATCGTGGAAGTTAATACCAGGGGATTATATCAAGGCAAGTCCACCACGCCTTATCCGAGTCCCTGGATACTCGAACGAATTCACGAAAAGCAGATACCCATCATGCTAAACTCAGATGCGCATCATCCTAAAGATATGATCAGTCTCTTCCCGGAAATGGCAGTTTTGCTTCACGATATCGGATTCAAAACTCTGAATGTTCTTTATCAGGGAAAATGGCAACCATATTCATTCAATTCAAATGGCATCATCAGCAACTGAGTCGGGAATTACTTTATGGCTCAAAAGGACCAATGGTTTTTGGTTCGCGCTGTATGCTACAATCATGGCTTTCTCGTTGTATACATGTGTATATGCGTTCAGAAAAACATTTGCAGTCGCAACATTTGAAGGTCTTGCGTTCGCAGGGATCAGTTATAAGGTCTGGCTCGTTACTTCACAGGTAGTAGGTTACGCAGCCTCTAAGTTTGTTGGTATCAAAGTTATTTCCGAGCTGAAGCCATCTTCAAGGTCGATTGGAATTTTGATGATGGTTGCTGTAGCTGGCCTTTCATGGTTGTTCTTCGGACTCGTTCCCAAACCATACAACATTATTTTTCTTTTCACCAATGGCTTTCCGTTGGGACTGGTTTGGGGAATGGTGTTCGGCTATTTGGAAGGTCGAAGATTCACGGAGGTGCTAGGCGCCGGACTATCGGTTAGCTTTATCTTCTCGGCAGGATTTGCAAAGTCTGTCGGAGGATATATCATGCGCGATTGGGGCGTATCAGAGATGTGGATGCCGTTTGCAACTTGCTGCGTGTTTCTTCTTCCCCTCCTGCTCTTCCTTTTTTTGTTAGACAAACTCCCTCCTCCTTCAAAACTTGATGAGTCACTGCGCACCAAGCGCTTACCGATGAATACTTCCGAGCGAATGGCATTCATTAAAACGTTCTTGCCTGGGGTAGTACTTTTTACTGGCGCCTATATGCTGCTCACGATCTTCCGCGACTTCCGTGATAACTTTTCCGCGGAAGTCTGGAAGACTCTTGGATATGGAAATTCACCAGAGATCTTTACGAAGACAGAGATACCGATTTCTATCATGGTATTAATTATAATGGGTAGTTTGATGCTTATCAAAAATAACAAACGAGCATTGATGGTAAATCACCTCATTGTGATTCTTGGTATGATCATCACAGGTGTGGGTACGTTCCTCTTCGATCACCAAATGATAACTGCGCCTGTCTGGATGACATTGATTGGCCTCGGATTGTATCTTGGATATATCCCATTCAACAGTATCTTCTTTGATCGTCTGCTTGCGGCATTCAACTATGTGGGTACCGTTGGATTCATTATATATGTCGCAGACTCCTTTGGATACCTCGGAAGCGTCGGCGTTCTATTCTTTAAAGAATTTGGCTACGCTGAAGTAAGCTGGCTTAGCTTTTTTATCTCTGCAGGGTATGGATTGTCAATCATAGGAACGCTTCTGATTGCCGGATCGATGCTGTACTTTCATCTTCGCCACAAAGAACTTACTGGTTCAACGTGAAACTTTCGCGCGAAACCGCAAGCCGATTATAATATTCGATGATCTGGATTGCGTCTGCATCCATAGCAGATTGAAGACGATTTTCTTTCATAAATCCCCGTAGCCTATTGTGCTCTTTCGACATCAACGAAGGAAAAATCTTCTTGGTAAACTTTCGAAGCGGGACAAGTGCTCCATCATACTTACAATAATAGTTGTAGTCTGTTGCCTCTGACGCCTGGTAGGAATAAATGACATTTTTCATACGTCGTAAAATTGAGACTTCTCCGGATGTCACGACTTCAAGTAAACGGTCATTTGTAGCGATACCCTCTTTATATTCCATAGAAATGAATCTCCGGTTGATGTTAGCCTCGCAGTCATAAAAATAAACGGACTTCAGTTTATGGGCCGGGTAAACGGTTGGGTTACCCGTCGTGCGGAAAAGGATCAGGTCGTGTCGTGGCTCGATCGAAATGCTACCGGTTAATACGATGCCTTCAGATAAAACTACTGACCCTTTGTGCCATTTCAGGCGTTGCGCATTAACCTCAATTGAGGTTAGCGCAAGAAAAAATAAAATGGTTTTCATTTGATGTCACATAATGGTAACATCAATTTAACACGCTCTTAAATTGATCTCAAGTCAGATGGATAGAATCGCCAACAGCTCGCTGACATTCTCGATAAGATGCGTTGGCTTGGCGTCTAGTAGTTGCTCTCGAGTGAATGAACCTGTGGTAACTCCAACAACCCAACCACATCCGGCAGCTTTACCTTCTTCTATATCACTGATTGTATCACCAACCTTCGCAACGTTGCGAGCATCGGTTATGTTCGTCAACTGCATCGCGCGAAAAATCAAATCAGGATAGGGACGACCGCGCTCAACTTCATCGCTTGTCACGCTCGCATCAATGAGAGACTTCCATCCAAGGCGGTCAAGCAACGGTGCTGTTATTTGGCGATCAAAACCCGTGTCGACGGCAACCATCAGATTACTCTGTTTAAGTTTCTTGAATGTTTCTGTTACCCCAAGCTTCTCGCCTACACCGGGATCGGTCTTATAAAAATGGATCATTTCCCTCACAAACAATACATGGATCTCATCAATCCATTCGGGAGTAATGTCTTTTGGCCCCATATATCTTAGGCCAAGCAACTGTCGAATCGCAACAGGTTTCGGTATACCCATCACAGTGTTGGCATCATCAATAGACACATTCACACCATGTGTCGCCAACGCCTTTTGCAAAACTTTGTGTACGTCTTTATCGTCTTTCACCGTGGTGCCGGCGAGGTCAAAAACAACCAATTCAATGGGCATAGTTCAGGTTTTGCGGTAAGATAGCGCATGAGTCACACTTAAAACAGTTTGGTTCATAAACTTACTTTACCTGTTTATCAAAAAAAATAATCTACACTTAACTTCAACGTTCTTAAATTTATGAACCAATTGGAATTGACGGCAACAGCGATGATCATCAAATATCCAAATAGCTAAATAACCCATTGCCCAAATAAAATGAGTGCTGACGAAGTAATTGACGAAGTCTTCGGACTTTATGAAACGCATGGCGATGCCGACTATATCGGCGAGCCTGTATCACAAATTGAACACATGTCTCAATCAGCGCAACTCGCTATCGAGCAGGGCTGTGATGATGAAGTTGTCCTGGCTGCATTTTTTCACGACATCGGCCACATTTGCGTCATGCAAAACACTGGCAACAGCATGGGCGGTTATGGCGTAAAGAGTCACGAAAAAATTGGTGCCGATTTCGTACGTCAGAAAGGATTTCCGGAACGAATGGCAAGACTTGTTGAAAGCCACGTAACGGCAAAGCGTTATCTCACTTTCAAATATCCTGAGTATTACGAAGCACTTAGTGAAGCCAGCAAAAAAACGCTTGAGTATCAAGGGGGGAAAATGACACCAGCAGAAGCGGATGCCTTTGAAGATACCGACATCTTTGAGGCCAGCATCCTGATGCGCAAATGGGATGAGCTTGCAAAAGAGATTGAAGTTCCCATCATCGATCTTAATGACCTCAAGTCAAGAGCAAAGCGCGTGCTTACAAAAGCATAATCTGTCAGAGGCCGAAATATGCCTTTGCGTTTCGATAACAGATATCCTGGATCATTTCTGCAACGCGTGGACTATCCGGCAGTTCACCTTTAACTACATCATTACCGACGAGGTTGCAAAGCGTTCTCCGGAAGTATTCATGCCTGGGAAAGGATAGGAAACTTCGGGAGTCGGTAACCATGCCCACGAACCTCGACAGCAGACCCATATTGGAGAGCGTATTCATCTGTCGTTCCATCCCATCTTTCTGATCGAGAAACCACCAACCCGACCCATACTGCATTTTTCCCGGAATCGAACCATCATTGAAATTTCCGATCATGGTTGCGAAGAGGTCATTATCAGCCGGATTAAGATTGTAAAGGATCGTTTTCGTTAATTCATTGGTGTTGTCCAGGTAGTCGAAAAATTTTGCCGTGACTTGTGCCTGATCATAGTTTCCAATTGAATCGAACCCAGTGTCAGGTCCAAGTGTACGCATCATTCGCGTATTGTTGTTGCGCTGCGCCCCAAGATGAAATTGCTGTGCCCATTTTTTCTTATGATACATGCGGCAAAGGTTGATCAATACGGAACATCTAAACATAACACCCTCCGCAGCATCAAGCTCCTGGCCTTCCATCAGCTTTAAAAAAAGCTTTGGTGCATTCTTTTCGCTATCGGGATGAAAGTACAATGACTCAAGACCATGATCAGAAACCCTTCCACCAATCTGATGAAAAAAGTCTATCCGTTTTTGAAGGGCAGACAGCAGATCCTCGAACCGTGTAATCGTGACACCGGCGACTTGTCCAAGTTTAACCAGATATTCGTTATACGTGGGAACATTCTGTATTGAAAATGATTTATCTGGCCTGAACGTTGGAAACATCTTGAATCCGGCATTCTGTTTGGCAAATGTTTGATGGTACTCCAGGCTATCCGCTGGGTCGTCAGTTGTACACAACACTTCAACGCCTTGTTTTTTCAACATCGACTGAACTGCGAAATGATCACCCTGAAGCATACTCGTGGCCTGCTCGTAAATCTTCTTACCCGACTTTTCGTCCAGTATATCTGTAATGCCAAAATAATTTTTCAACTCCAGGTGCGTCCAATGATACAGCGGATTCCGCATCGTATAAGGGACAGTTTCGGCCCACTTCAGAAATTTATCTTCGGCATTTGCATCGCCTGTGCAGAAGCGCTCAGCCACACCGTTGGATCGCATCGCCCTCCACTTATAGTGATCTCCTTCAAGCCAGGCTTCGGTGAGGTTGCTGAATTTTCGATTTTGGGCAATGTCTTTGGGTGAAAGATGATTATGATAATCAATGATCGGCATTTTCTCCGCCTGCTGATAAAGTTTGATGGCAACTTCGCTTTCAAGTAAGAAATCGTGACCGAGGAATTTTTTCATAATAGTATATCGTTCTGCTGGAAAAGATTAAAAGTAAAGATCGGCGAACGCAAATAAAACACAATGGGGTTTAAGATTGACCTCAGCGCTTTGCATCATATCCTTTATTTGATCATTGACACAATCCCCAATTCCAGTCCTCTCAGCTCAGCAAGTCCCCTCAATCTCCCGATCGCCGAATAACCTGGGTTGGTTTTCTTATCCAGATCGTCCAGCATCTGATGTCCATGATCAGGTCTGAATGGAACTGCGTCTTTTCTTTTTTGCTGCATATCAATCAGCGCACACATCACCTGAAACATATCTGCGTCTCCTTCAAGATGATTCGCTTCATAGAAACTTCCATCCGCTTCCTTCGTCGTATTTCTCAAATGGACGAAGTTGATCTTGTTGCCCAGACGGTTAACCATTCCTGGCAAATCGTTATCAGGTCTCACACCGTAAGAACCCGTACAAAAACAAAAACCGTTGGATGGACTATCGTAAGCATTTAACAATTGTAATGTGTCTGCTTCAGTACTTACGACACGTGGCAAACCAAAAATCGGAAACGGCGGGTCATCAGGATGTATCGCAAGGCGCACACCAACCTCGGCCGCTACCGGTGCGATCGCGGCGATAAATTCGTAAAGATGTCTTCTGAGTTTTTGATCGTCAATAGCTTTGTAAGCGTCAAGTGCCTGCTGAAATTCCGTCAATGTATAACCAGCCTCGGCGCCAGGCAAGCCGGCAAGAATATTTCTTTGTAACACATCCTTTGCGTCCTGACTTAATGAATCGAAGTATTTTTTCGCTTTGACTTTTTTTTCATCTGTGTAGTCTTTTTCACCGCCTGGCCTCTTTAACGTGTAAAGATCAAACGCACAAAAACCCGTAGCATCAAAGCGAAGTGCTTTTGATCCGTCTTCGACTTCGAAGGTGAGGTCGGTTCGTGTCCAATCTAGCACAGGCATGAAGTTGTAGCAGATAGTCCGCACGTTACAACGCGCCAAATTTCGAATGCTTTGCTTATAGTTCTCGATGTATTGCTGGTATCCGGCACTTTGTCGTTTGATCGCGTCATGAACTGGAATACTCTCCACTACAGACCAGGTTAAACCCGCATACTCGATGACTGATTTCCTTTCCAGAATTTCATGCACCGACCAAACTGCGCCATTCGGTAAGTGATGCAAAGAAGTAACAATTCCTATCGCTCCAGCCTGACGGATATCTCTAAGGGTGACTGGATCTTTCGGGCCAAACCAACGCCAGGTCTGCTCCATGTGGAGTTTGATTTTCCCGTCTTGAATTTTCCCGGGCATATGATCAAAGTTTAAACACCAAAAAATACATTGAAACCACCATCTACCGGAACAGTTACACCAGTGACAAATTTAGACGCATCCGAGCATAGCCAAATCAATGTACCCGTCAACTCTTCAGGCACTCCAAATCTTGCAAAGGGGGTCTGCCTGATCGCTGCTTCACCCCTGGCAGTATAACTTCCGTCATGGTTCGTAAGCAGACTACGATTTTGTTCAGTGAGGAAAAATCCGGGAGCTATTGCATTTACTCTTATTCCCGGACCAAATTTACGGGCCATTTCAACTGCCAGCCATTGCGTGAAATTATCAACAGCCGCCTTAGCTGCAGAGTATCCAACGACACGGGTGATCGGTCTGAAGGATGCCATTGATGCTATATTTATAATAACACCTTTCTTATTCTCCGCCATAACATCGCAGAAAATCTTTACCGGGAGCACCGTTCCTTTCAGGTTGAGGTCAACCACTTTTTGAAACTCATCAATCTTAAGATCAAAAAAAGTCTGATCAGGCGTAATGATGGCTCCAGGCAAATTCCCTCCTGCGGCATTGATGAGTATATCGATACCGTTGTACTCCGCCAGTATTTCTTTCTTTGCAATTATGAGTTGCTCTGCATCCAGCACATCTGCTTTAACGAAGACCGATTGACCTCCGGCAGACCTAATTGCGTCCACGACGACATCGCCTGCGGCTTTCCGTCTGCCAATAACCACCACGTTGGCGCCAGCCTTCGCCAACCCTTTCGCCATCTCACTTCCCAGCACGCCTGTCCCTCCGGTGACGACCGCAGTCTTTCCGTTAAGGCTGAATAAATCATCGATCATGATCAAACCCGATTAGATAATACAACTATTTTAATTCCTTGATTTTAATACTTCTGAAGAACACTTGATCACCATGATCCTGAAGGAGAATGTGCCCTTTGTCTGCCATGCCGAAGTCTTCCCATTTCACATACTTACTTCTCGCAACAAGCGCATAGTATACCGGCGAGCCTCTTTCATATTCCACAACTTTATATCCATTCAGCCAATGCTCAACTTTGTTATCCGGATAAACTATGATTCGACCAGTGTTCCATTCTCCAACAGCATGTTGCCCACGCTTCACCTGAAGTGAAGCAATAAGATCATATAATGATCCCTGAGTTCTGTTGCCATCAACACCCATTTTTGCATCCGGATGCCTTTCATCATCCAAAACCTGATACTCAAGACCGATGGCAGATCCTTTGCTTTCCTCTTTTTCCGTAACGAAATATTTCACACCACTATTGGCACCTTCGGTTAGCTTAAATTCAAACTGAAGGTCGAATGCACCATAAGTTTGGTCCGTTATGATGTCGCCGCCATTTGCAGATTTTACAACGCTAAGGGTACCATCTTTAAGAAGCCAACCTTGTTCTGGAAATTTATCTTTGTAGGCACCACGCCATCCCTTTGTAGTTTTACCATCCCATAGAAGTTGCAAGCCGTTTTTCTGTTCCTGATCTGACAACTGATTGACTAATGTATTGAACACAAAAATATTGTCCGGCGGTGAAGCTTTGAATTTACCGGTCTGTATCCGGATATTTTTCCAACGAATCGTCCGACCCGCTTCATCCTCCTTACCAATCGCGTGGACCTGTAACGCGATGAACCCTTTAAGCGTAAGATCGTCTACCACATTCGCAGTGGCGATTCCGTTAACCCAAACGCGCATTACAGGACCGATACATTCTATGCGACACTTATTCCAATCGTTGGCTTTATAAGCCTTCTTTGCTTGAACGTTATATTCGAGAGGATACAGCCAATCTCTTCGGGCTTCATCGTAGATACCTCCCGTCCATGCTCTTTCGCTCGGATCGATTTCCATCTGATAACCATGCACACGGCCCTCTTTATACGACGACTTGCTTTCACTTCGAAATTGTATTCCCGAATTCATCGCCACATCAAGCTTGAAATCGAGTTCCAGGATAAAGTCACCATAGTCCTTTTCGGTTACCAGGAAAGAGTTAGGTTCATTGAATACCGTCGTGCCAATAATCTCTCCGTCTTTCACAGTATACCTTGCCCTTCCATTGAGCTGCTTCCATCCCGACAGATCTTTGCCATTAAATAAGTTTGTCCACTTCTCCTGCGCGCATACAGTCGTTAATGCAAAGCTAAAAATCAGAAGTATAATTCTTGATAAGAGATTAAACATAGAACGTTAAGTTATAAATGGTTGGTAGTATGACCCGCAACGGAAATAAATATATCAGTCGGCTTTAAAGTTAATGGCTAAATTATGAATGTTGCATACTATCACGACTAAAATTGTTTTAAACGGTGAACCGCAACGAACTAGTCAATTTGTTAACCAAATACAGTCCAGTCGAGACTTCTGAAATCCGCTTTAGTAAAGATTTTCTAGAATTACTAAAGCATCCGGATGCTTACCAAAGATATCACTTACCCGGACATCTCACGGGTTCAGCCTTGATTGTTGACAAGTCTCACGAATATATTCTCCTCACGCATCATGCAAAACTCAACAAGTGGCTGCAACCTGGTGGCCACGCCGATGGAGATGTGAACATTATGCGGGTAGCCCTTCGTGAGGTTGTTGAGGAGACGGGTATTACAGATCTAAAAGTGATCTATCAGGGTTTGTTCGACATCGATGTCCATCGTATTCCCGGGAAAAAAGATTTTCCGCAGCATGATCATTATGACGTCCGATTTTTGATTGAAGCAGATAAAACATTGCCTTTGACGATAACAGAAGAATCTCATGACCTGGCCTGGAAGTCTGTCTCAGAAGTGGAAGTCATCACGGAGCGCAACGAATCCATTATGCGCATGGTCAGGAAATTGACCATGCTTTGACGCCGCTACTTCGAGCCAACGAGTAGCATCCCGAAAGCAACAACCACCATCCAAACTTTATAAGGACTAAAGGCGGGTATGATCACCCATCTGAATTCCATGATTACAACAAGTAAAACGATGACAACTGCTATGGCTTTGACGATTGATCGTGTTCTGTTACTCATAAATATTGTAAAGGTCTATAACCTTTCGTGCTTTGAAAGTTACTGAATGCAATTTATTAAATCGTCAATGGTACCATGCTTTTGCGTTCGCCGGTGGCTCCCATTTAGAATCCGGTTCGAAATAATTGTATAAAATCTTTGACACATTCCGAATGAGTGCATAACCTTCATTGTCGGGTGTCCATCTTTGATCTTGCTGGTGTTTTGTGATCACGCAAAAAACATAGTCACCATGAGGCGCATTTACCAGAACAACTTCCGATCTCGATTGATCAACGGCGCCTTGCTTGGCCGCAGTGTGAACTGTCGGTGGTATTTGAGATAGTGCTTCGCTGTCCCAATAAATCCTTCCAAGATTTCTGTAAATACGCTCGCTCGTCCTGGGAGATATGACTTTGTTGTCTCTAATTTGCTGAACCAGCATCGCCATTTCTTTCGGCGTGGTCTGTCCCCATCCGAATTTTGCACGATCTGCTTCACGCCCTGGTGTTCGGGAATTAACGCGTGTGTACTGATACTTATTCTGTTGAAGCCAATCATTGATCGCAGTTCCTGACCCTGCCAGCGACTGGCACCAAAGGCTACCAGTGTTATCGCTGGTGGTGATCATCAACATTATTACTTTCGACAGTGCTATCTGTGCGCTGTCCTTCAGTGACCCGATAATATCTTCACCCTCATACCGTAACGAGTCACGATAGGTAAGCATGGCATTGTAATCCAGTGCTCCCTGCTCAATCTTGTTGAATATGCCAATAGTGATTGGAATCTTTATCATACTTGCTGTCGGAAAGATTGAATCGGCATTGATGGAGACAGTCCTGCCGGTTTTAAGATGTTTCACATAGATCCCAACGGTACCGTTGAACGAACGCGTAAGTTGTTCCAACTGGGAAGATAAGGCGCGATCTTCCTTCTGTGCGTGGCTCAAAAACGACAGGATTAAAAGCGCAAAGGAGAACAAATATTCTTTCATCAATTTCATTTGAGTAAGCAAAGTAAATAAATCCTTCAACAACGTGTCGTAAGAATTATAAGGCATTTGGAACAGAAGAAACTCGGTGAACCTATTGCATTTCTCCGTGCAACTCCGTGTTGATGGATTCAGTACTTTTGCTGGATGGCCGAAATCGGAAAAGACATTAGTCATGCCCGCGCGCTTCTCGAAGGCGGTGACCTCGTAGCAATTCCCACTGAAACAGTTTATGGGCTTGCTGGCAACGCGCTGGATCCTGATTCAGTGGCAAAGATTTTCGAAACCAAGAATCGCCCACACTTCGATCCGTTAATCATACACGTCCCAGACTTTGATCACGTCGACAAATACGTAAGTCAAATGCCCGCTAAGGCAATATTGCTCGCACAAAAGTTCTGGCCAGGTCCGATGACTATGGTCATGAAGAAACGGTCTCACGTGCCCGATCTTGTTAGCGCTGGCCTGGAAACCATCGGAATTCGTTGTCCGGATCATGACCTTACGCGCGAACTTCTTCGCTCCCTAGCCTTTCCGTTGGCTGCTCCGAGCGCTAATCCATTTGGATATGTGAGCCCGACTACAGCACAACATGTCGACGACCAACTGGGTCAAAAAATAAAATACATCCTCGATGGTGGACCATGTCCGATAGGAATTGAGTCCACGATCGTTGGATTTGAAGGTGATAACGTTGTGATCTACCGCATGGGTGGTGTCACAGTTGAAGCCATAGAAAGTATTGTAGGGCGCGTAGGTATACACACACACTCGACGTCCAATCCTAAGGCACCCGGGCAATTACACAGTCACTATGCGCCAGGCAAAAAGATCCTACTTGGAAATATTTCTGAACTGGTGGCAGCACATCGTTCAGAGAAGATAGGAATCATAAGTTTTCAAAAACGTTACACGAAGGATTTTAACATCGTGCTATCCAAGGCCGGCTCTTTGCAGGAAGCAGCAAAAAGTCTCTTCAGCGCCTTACGCGAAGTCGACAAAATGCCGGTCGATCTCGTCATCACCGAACTTGTACCCGATCACGGATTGGGAAGGGCCATCAACGACAGATTAAAGCGAGCATCACAGATTAAGTTGTGATCAATTCTCGCGAATTAGTGTAATGGGTTGCATCGACGCAATGCGCGTGAGACTGAATATCACCGTGAAGAATGAAACAATTAATACAGCTAGACCTGATAATAAATAGATCGTGACATCCATCGCCTCGCGATAGGGAAATGTATCAAGCCAACGGCTCATCGCATACCAAACCAAGGGTGTTACAGCAATCAAAGAAATTGCAATCAAAAATAAATAATCCTTGGCGAATATTGTGATAATCGAAAAGTAGTCGGCACCAATGATGCGACGTATGCCGATTTCCTTTTTGCGCTGGAAGACCGTAAGTGATGATAGTCCGAAGAGACCCAGACACGATATACTGATGGTTAAAATGCTGAAGTAGGTAAATATAGTCATCGCCTTATCCTCCCTCAGATATTGCAAACGAATAGAATCATCCACAAACTTGTAAACAAAGGGCTCATCAGGATAATACAAATGAAACAATTTCTCAAGTTTTAAAAGCTCACCTTCCATATTTTTAGCATTCAAATGAACCATCGCGTTCACAATCACATTGTCATGATAAGGAAAGACCTGAGGTTCGACGGTATTATAGAGCGACATGTAATGAAAATCACTCACGATGCCGACGATGTTTCTCGGTTTATTATTCCACATCACCTGTTGGTCAAGTGGGTTTTTCCATCCCATCATTTCCACCACCGATTCATTGATGAGAATCGAATTATGAAAATCGCTTAATGAGCCGTCATAATTGCGCCCAGCCACTATTCGCAAACCTAGCGACGGAACATAATTTTCGTCAATGTAAGTTGCATTGGTCATCCTCACTTCGTCTTTCCCGTTCGATTTAAATGTCACTGTCCCACGCTGTGCGGAAGCATCTCCTCCAGTTGGCACACCTCCGTAGCCAGTGATCATTACGCTACCAACTGCCGGATTTTGTTTAAGACTTTGAACGAAACCAGTAAGCTTGCCGCGATTCGTCGAGTCACCAGTAATGTTCATAAATACGAGATTATCCTTCTTAAATCCGAGATCGAAGGCGCGTATAAAATTCATTTGGCTGTACACAACAACGGTGCAGATGATTAGACCAATTGAAATGAAAAATTGAGATGCAATCGAAAATTTTCGTATCAGTTGTCCCTTTGGCGTGGTGATTTTCCCCTTAAGGGCCTGAATAGGTTTGATGGATGACGTGTAAAATGCAGGATAGCTACCTGCCAGAACACCCACAAGAACGAGGATAACAAGCATCGCACCCAGTACTTTTACGTCAAATATTTCACGGATGGTAAATTCGCGATCGACGAGACTATTGAAGACTGGCATCAACACGACAACGATAATCATGGCAACGATCACAGCAACGATAGTAAAGGCGAAAGACTCTCCTAGATAACGCCTTACAAGCTGACCGAAAGTGGCACCAACAACTTTTCTGATTCCAACTTCCTTACTTCTTTCGATTGACTGGACGATCGAGAAGTTTATGAAATTCAGACAACCAATCAGAAGGATCAGCAACGCAACGGCAGCAAAAATATAAGTATAATAAATATTACCCTTGGGTGAATCGTATAGCAGTGGTTGTTCAAAGTGAAGTCCCTTCAAACGCTGCAGATGGAGATTTATCTTTAGATTTGCGTTCTCTTTTCGAATCACTTTGTTTACGTGTTCGTCGTTAATCGCGTCAAGTTGCTTGTTAAATTCCGGAAGAAAAACACTACTTTCTGACGATTTTTTATCAACGAGAATATAGGTTCGGAAGTCAAAGTCAAACCAATTTCCAGCGTTGTCGGAGCTGTCCATTGAAACCAGAATTTTAAATCTGAGATCAGAGTTCAATGGAATATCCTCGATAACGCCGGTAACGATATGGTCCTTTTTTTTAATCGTTATAATTTTGCCCAGCGCATCCGTGGTTCCGAAATAATTCAGTGCAATTGATTTGGTCAGTACGGCCCTGTTTGGTGCCTTCAAAGCAGAATTGGGATCACCTGAAATAAACGGATATGTAAAAACTTTGAAAACATTCGCGTCTGCCTTGGATATCTTTTCTTCATAGATCAATCGCTCCTCAACCTTCACATTGCTTCCATTGTCAGCGATTCTGGTTGCTTGTTCTATTCCAGCAACATTATGGTTCAGAATTTCTGCCAGTGGAGAAGACGCTATCGGCACATGATCAACCGACGTCTCCGAAACAATTTCAGATGTTACGCGATATATCCGTGCAGCATTAATATTACTGGAGTCAAAGCTCCATTCGTCAATGATAAATATGCTAATGAACACACAACTTGAGATTCCCAAAGATAGCCCGGTAAGGTTGATCAATGTCAACGTCTTGTTCTTGAAGAGGAATCGCATATAGACCAATAAATCTCTCATATAGGTTAGAAGGTGTCGACGGTTAATACGTTCTAATGATGACTATCTGTTTAAAAAAGTTCTGGCAACCCTGGCTTTTTCCTCATGATACCACCCAACGATAGGATAAAACATACGAGCAGACCTCAATTTAGACATTCAATCGTTGATAACTGTCGGCATATTTTTATAATATTGAACCACCTAGAAATAATGGGAAAGCATGCCTAAAAAACTTTTGATCCTTACTGGTGGCGGCGATTGCCCGGGCCTCAACGCGGTCATACGCGGTATTGCTAAAAGAGCCAAGAAAGAAAAAGAATGGGAAGTATACGGAAGCATTGAAGCTTTTAACGGAGTATTAAAAGATCCACAACAAATCCTGAAGATCTCCGGCAAGCATTCAGCGGGCATTCATGTGAAAGGTGGAACAATATTGAAGACGACAAACAAAGACAATCCGATTAAATTTCCTGTCGAACAGGCGGATGGTACGATCAAATTTGAAGATCGATCCAACGAGTTGGTGAAAAAACTGAAGGATTTCGGTTTCGATGCTGTCATAAACATTGGCGGAGATGGCTCTCAAAAAATCTCGAAAGTTCTCCATGATAAAGGGGTTCCAATCATTGGTGTCCCAAAAACAATCGACAATGATTTGGGTGCTACCGATATGACATTCGGATTTCAGACTGCTGTTCAGATCGCGACAGACAGCTTCGACAAACTTGTTACGACTGCTGAGAGTCACCATCGGGTCATGATCATGGAAGTCATGGGCCGTCATGCGGGATGGATCGCCTTGCACACTGCTATCGCTGGCGGCGCCGAAATATGTCTTATTCCCGAAATCCCTTATGACGTAAATAAAGTGCTCAAAAGAATTCAACAACGCTATGTAAAGGGTAAAGGCTTTGCCAATATCGTCATCGCTGAAGGTGCTCTGGCGCAAGAAGGAACGATTCACCACGTAAAAGGTGATAAAGGATCGGAACACGTTCGATTGGGGGGTGTTGCCTATCAACTATCAAAACAACTAAAGGACGCCGGATGCACGGCAGACATTCGCGAGACCGTGTTGGGACATGTGCAACGCGGCGGAAGCCCAGTGGCCTATGATCGTGTACTCGCCACGTTGTTTGGTGTCAAAGCCTTTGAGCTTGCACTGGAAGGCAACTTCGGCAGAATGGTTGCCTTCAGAAACAATTCGATTGATTCGGTCACGCTGGAAGAAGCTACAAGAGAATGCAGTTTTGTGCGCAGGGATTCTTATATCGTCCAGGCGTCGAAGGGGCTTGGAATAAGCTTCGGCGATTAATTATAGAATTAAAAACAGGTTATTTATAAGTACGCGCTTCACTGGCGCATTTTCAAACCAAACATGTATGAGAACCATTGATGACATCAATTTTAAGGGCAAGCGCGCATTGATCCGTGTCGATTTTAACGTTCCCCTTGACAAAGCTTTTAATGTAACTGACGACAACAGAATCAGTGCGACGATACCAACTCTGAAAAAGATCCTTGCAGACGGCGGAAGTTGCGTGTTGATGTCGCATCTGGGTAGACCAAAAGATGGTCCTGATGAAAAATTCTCGTTGAAGCACACGATAAAAAAGACCGAAGAACTATTGGGACTTCCCGTTCAATTTGCGGCAGACTGTATCGGTGATGAGGCTTTTAAGCAATCCGCTGGTTTGAAACCGGGAGAAGTCTTACTACTTGAAAACCTGCGATTCTATAAACAGGAGGAAAAAGGCGATGTCGGATTTGCTGAAAAACTTTCCAAACACGGTGACATCTACGTCAATGACGCTTTCGGAACAGCACATCGTGCCCATGCGTCTACCACTATCGTTGCACAGTTTTTCAAAGACAAATGTGCCGGATATGTAATGGCTGCTGAGTTGGCGAATGCTGACAAAGTAATGAAGCGCGCGGCGAAACCTTTCACGGCCATCATGGGTGGTGCTAAGATCAGCGATAAGATTCTAATCATCGAAAACCTGCTTGATAGAGTAAACAACCTAATCATCGGCGGTGGAATGGCATACACGTTTTTTAAAGCGATGGGGGGAAAAATTGGAAAATCACTTGTTGAAGAAGATAAGCTCGACCTGGCGAAAGAACTGATCAAGAAAGCTAAAGCAAAGGGCGTTGAATTCCTCTTGCCTATAGACTCAATCATTGCAGATAAATTTGCGCCGGATGCTAACACTGAGATCTCAGACAATCATTCTATCAAAGATGGTTGGATGGGACTAGACATCGGGCCACAGGCAATTGAAGTGTTCAGCAAAGCGATCAAGAATTCAAAAACTATTCTTTGGAATGGTCCGATGGGAGTTTTCGAAATGGAAAAATTTGCTGAAGGCACAAAAGCAGTAGCGGAAGCCGTTGTGGCAGCCACGAAAACAGGTGGCTTCTCGCTCATTGGTGGCGGTGACTCAGCAGCAGCAGTTGCTCAATTCGGATTCAGTGATGACGTAAGCTATGTTTCGACAGGTGGCGGCGCATTGCTGGAATATTTTGAGGGTAAAGAGTTGCCTGGTGTGAAAGCGCTGCAATAAAAAGTTCTTCCCTGTACGAAATCCATCAAACGGAGGAACACAGCAGGAAAGTGGAGGTTCACGGAATTAGCTTCGTGAACCTCTTGCATTTTATCCGTGTCTATCCGTGTCGATGGATTTTTCCATAAGTAATGTTTTTGAAATCGGAGATATTGAATGGTGGAACTCATAATTACAAACGCCTTTCACAATCGATGGCGGAAATTTTGATAACAATCCCGTAACGTTTTGTGCGTAATCCCTCTCCAAAAAACCTATATTAAAACTTCAATTTAAAAGTCCACCCTGTTGAGTTCGTTATCCCGCAGAAGTTTTTTGATCAAGAGTGGTCTGGCATATCCCACAATGCTATCGCTTGGTCTTATTCCTGAAGCGCCGGCACATGCATTCAATCTTGAACGTCAAAACAAAAGCAAACACGTGGTGATTCTCGGTGCAGGTTTGTCCGGACTTACGTGTGCCTACGAAATGGCAAAGCTTGGATACACATACACTTTACTCGAAGCGCGAACACGTGCGGGCGGAAGATGCTGGAGTGTAAAAAAAGATTCTATACATGATGAGATTAAGCAAACTCGTCAGGTCGGACGCTTCGATGACGGACTTTACTTTAATGCAGGACCATCGCGGATACCGCACCATCATAATCTGACTTTACATTATTGTCGGGAACTTGGCGTACAGCTTGAAGTTTACAACAACATCAATGAAAATACTTACTTTTTTGCAGAGGGGAAGGGCCCTTTGTCAAATAAGAACATCCGCGCACGGGAGATACATAATGATGTTCGTGGATACACAAGTGAGTTGCTCACAAAAGCTATTGATCAAAATCATCTTGACCTTGCCATGAGTAAGGAAGACACCGAAAAAGTGGTTGAATACCTTCGCGCTGAAGGTGGTCTCGACATAAATAAACTTTACAAGGCGTCAGCGCGCCGCGGTTATATCGAGGGCCCAGGAGCTGGTGATAAACCGGGCAAGGTCGGCGATGCTCACAAACTGGTGGATATGCTTAAATCATCGCTGTTAGATCCTGACTTCTATCACGTTCCTGAATATACTTACGAACTTCAGATGACGATGATGCAGGCCAAAGGTGGTATGGACAAAATTGCTAAGGCGCTTGAAAAACAACTGGTCGCAAAACCGTTGTTTGGCGCTGAAGTAAATTCAATCAAGAACACTTCCAGTGGTGTTGACGTGACCTACAAACTAAATGGCGAAACGAAGAAAGTAACTGGCGATTTCTGTATATGTACGCTTCCACTTCCTGTGCTGAGCAACATTGATCACAATTTTTCATCAGATGTAAGTCGCTCGATTGATTTCGCAAACTATATCTCTACAGGAAAGATAGGATTACAGTTCAAGCGCAGGTTTTGGGAAGAAGATGAAAATATCTTTGGCGGGATTACCCACACCAACAACGAGATCACTCAGATATTCTATCCTTCGAACGATTACCTGTCAAAGAAGGGAATGCTGATTGGCTACTACAATTTCAATGACAAAGCGCAGCGTACGGGTGAGTTAAGCCTCGTCGATCGTCAAAAACTAGCCCTGGAAAAAGGCGGCATGATACACCCGCAGTACGCTAAGGAGTTTGAAACGTCCCTCTCTGTAAGCTGGCATCTCACGCCTTACAGCCTCGGCGGATGGGCTGTCTATACATCTGATACAAGAAACACGCACTACAAATCGCTTATCAAACCTGACAACAACATCTATTTTGCGGGTGAGCACACTACCTACCTCAACGCCTGGATGGCGGGGGCCTTTGAGTCCGCAAGAAAAGCTGTAACTTCAATACATGGACGCGTAACGGACACTCTACTAGAATATCCAGTTCAAAAAAAGTAAAAAACCTAAACTTATGAACCACCATATGAACAGACGCCATTGGCTGAAGACAAGCGCGCTCCTTACGGGAGGAATCACCCTTCTGAATGAAACGATCAATACGTCATCTGTGATAGCAGCACCGACGATGAAGCACCCATTCGCTACCACGGTGAAGGAGAATATTTTGGCGAAGGAATTCCCAATGCTAAAGGCACGTCTCTTCGCAAATGAAAATCCGTTCGGACCTTCAGAAAAAGCAAAAAAGGCGATCATGGACACGATGGCAAAAAGCTATCAATATCCTTTCATTGCTTTGGGTGAACTTCAGAAGAAGATAGCTGACTATGAAGGATTGAAAGTTGAGCAAGTAATGCTGGGTGCTGGTTCATCTCCGCTGCTTCATGGAACTGCTTTGTTGATGGCGCAAAAAGGTGGCAACATCGTAACCGGCGATCCTACGTACGAAGATCTTCCAGAAAAAGCAACTGCATTCAAGTCACTTACCTGGATTAAAGTGCCGCTTACCAGTGAGCATAAACTTGATCTCGACGCTATGGAAAAAAGCATTGACGACAAGACCTCAATGATATACATCTGCAATCCAAATAATCCAACCGGGACAATCGTAGACAATGCCAAACTGAAGGCATTCTGCGAACGTGTGTCTAAAAAAGTTTTGGTGTTTGTTGATGAAGCTTACATCGAGTACATGGATGATCCAAAAGGAACAACATTGATAGACTGTGTGAAGAAAGGTCAGAACGTTGTCGTTGCCCGCACCTTCAGCAAACTTTACGGCTTCGCAGGATTGCGAGTTGGATACATTGTTGCTCAACCAGAATTTATCAAAACAATTGATCCTTATACATCCGGAATGGTGAGTATATCTGCGACTTCCAGCGCTGCTGCATCGGCAACTTATAACGACAAAGAATTCCTCGGCGAGGCTTTGAAAAAGACTATCGCTTCAAAAGAATATCTTTATAGTGTATTGAAAAAAGAAGGCTATGACTACATCCCTTCGGTAGCAAATTTCGTAATGTTTCCCGTCAATATGGATGCGGAGCGATTCACAGAGGAAATGATGAAGCGAGGTGTCGGCGTAAGACCCTGGAAATTTGAAAGCAAAGAATGGTGCCGAGTGAGTATCGGCAAAATGGAAGAAATGGAAATCTTCGCGCAAGCCTTCAAGCAAATCTCTTAAGTAAACTCCTCATCAGTTTAAAACAAATATTTTAACAGTTTCTATAATTGCTAACCCTGCTGCTATGCGTATAATTTTATTTTTATTGGTTGCCGCTGTAACGGTTTATGGTCAGGATATTCCTAATCCAAGACCATTAAGGATGGAGGAGTATGAAAAAGCTTTAACTTTTAGTATTAAGGATCTGGATGAAGAGTCATACGTCAAGTTTGAAAACGCTTATATTCTTGATCGTTATGAAATGCGAAAGCCATACTTTGTCACAGGAGACGATGGATTAAAAAAGCGTATCGATCTTTATAAGTTTATTGCCAAAGAAGGCATGCAGGAGTTGGGGATCGTGATCTTTTATACGAATGAAAAGAACGACGTATACAAGGCTGTACTTCCAAACTTTACAGCAGAAGGCAAAGTGTGGGAAAAATATTTTGAAGACATTCACGCCATCGATAAGGTTGAAAAGAATTTCGTTTTGAAATTGACATACATCACTTCAAAAGAACTTGGATACCAGATTTACAAGAGCTTGAATCAGGGGAAAGATCTGGCTAATGAGTCAGCAACCTATGGCAATGATATTTGTTTTCCAGGCGATCAGACTGTCGCGATGAGTAACGGTTCGTCCAAATTACTGGCGCAACTTCTGAAAGGAGATCAGGTAATTACAATTGACCCAAAAACCAACAAACCCGCAATCACTACAGTAGAAAAGTTGATTGTACACGAAGCAAAGAATTATGCGCTTACGCAGTTGACATTAATTCGCGTAAATGAGAATAATAACGGACAGGATATTGCGCTGTCGGGCCGTGTGTTGAAAGCAACGCCCAATCACCCGATGAAAACTGCGTTAGGTGAAAAGAAGATTAGTGAAATCAACACTGGCGAAGAAGTTCTTTGCTATAATGAATCTAACGGACAATACGAATATTTTCGGGTGCTCGATAAAGCTGAAATTGTTCAGGGTGTTCAGAAGGTTTACAACGTTGCTGGCAGCAGCGAAGATCCATTTGTTATGAATGGCGTGATGGTTCTTCAAAAATAAAGCATCGAAAGTGAATATCTGATCTTGCGGACCTACTCTGTGATTCACAAAGTCTATAATTTCCTATCGGCATGAACTAAAAAACAGGGCATATGCTTTTCACTGTATTTTTTTGTGCAAACTACAACCTGTCAGCAAACTCACCCGGCAAAGACGCAAATGTTACGGTTAGGACAAAGCGCTTGAAGCTTGCCCTGCGAAGCGCTCAGGCCAGGGTTGCGCGGTACTTACAACGCTTTCTTGATCCTGTCGGCGATCTCCGCCAATTCACCTTTGCCCGGTGATAACTTCGGACGCATGAAATTCAAATCATCTGCGGAATGGATGGGGACTAAATGAAGGTGCGCATGAGGGACTTCTAATCCTACAACGGAAAGGCCTACACGCATACAGGGAACGACAGACCGAATTGCTTTGGCCAATGGCCTTGCAAACAATAACATCTGTCCCAGCATTTCATCATCAAGGTCGAATATATAATCTACCTCAACCTTGGGAACAACTAAAGTATGACCTAGCACCAATGGATTAATGTCCAGAAACGCGATAAACGCGTCGTTCTCCGCGACAATGTTTGCCGGAATCTCTCTCTTTATTATTTTGGTGAATATCGAACTCATAGAAGACCTTGCGTCCACCAGAAGTGAACCTAGCTTGTGATTTGAACAACTTCAAACTCCATTTGTCCAGCCGGCGTTGTAATCTGAGCAACATCACCAATCTTCTTACCCAGCAGTCCTTTTCCAATTGGAGACATTGTCGATATCTTTCCTGCCTTTAGATCAGCTTCTTCTTCAGAAACTAACGTGTAAGTAACAGAAGCATTGTTCTTTTTATTTTTGATCGTTACTTTCGAAAGGATCGAAACCTTTGACGTGTCGATGTTATTCTCATCAAGCAGACGCGCAACTGCAACAAGATCTTCAAGCTGCGCGATCTTCGCCTCAAGATGACCTTGTGCATCTTTCGCTGCATCGTATTCAGCATTTTCACTCAAGTCACCTTTATCACGTGCTTCAGCAATCTGACGGGCAATGTCTGCCCTTCCCTTTGATTTTAGAAACGTCAAATCACCCTTCAACTTCTCGAGTCCGTCCTTGGTATAATATGAAATCTTCTTACTCATGACTTGCAAATTATTTCAACTTAATTTATTCCATAATCCAAAAAATTGCTTCGGGATGGACAAAAAAGAAACAACGGCCTCATGATTGAGACCGTTGCCGTGAACAAATTTAATACTTTATTAATGTAATGCAAAAATCATGAACCTACCAGTTCAGGCAGATTCGTCATGATCTGTTCAAGAATTTCGTCGTCGAATTTGGCCAGGTACAAAGTTTTTACCTTTGACAATTGTTCGACGGTGAGGCCTTTCGCGCCGCGAAGATCTGCCTTGTACAAACTTGCGTTCTCAAAATCAGAACCCATCAGATAACAGTTCTGGAGGTTCGCCTCCATCAAAAACGCATTGTTGAAATTCGCCTTGATCAGAAATGCATTTTCGAAATTTGCTTTGATTAGAAATGCATCTTTGAAATTTGCGCCACTGGCGTATGCTCCTTTCAGATTCGCCTGATTCAGATTCGAATTTTCAAAATTCGTCTGATTTAAACGGGCATTCTCCATCACCACCTCAATTAATGATGACTGTGAAATGTTTGCGGAATTTACATTGGACCCGCCAAGATTAGCATAATTCAGATTCGTACGGGGAAGGTGACAATTCACAAGGTTGATCTCGTGAATCTTATGACGATTAAGCCTTTTGATATTACCCACCGTCCGGAACGCAGCTTCTTCAGACTCCCATAAACGAAAGTCATCAATCTCATCCTTATAAGTCCTGATCCTGCGTCGTATTTCCCCACTGTGATTCAACCAGAAAAGAAGAATACCGATCACAGCAATATCGAAAATCATTCCATGCGCCTCAGCAAGAATTTGTGGAATGAACGTATCAAACTCGTTGATATAATAGTGAAGACTGAGCCCTACAACAATAATCGTGACCAGGATGAGTACCAGCGTAGAAGTCAGCAGCGGTTTTTCAATTATCCTATTGAATATCTCACTCACCTTCTTGACACGCTGCTGAATAAAACTCATATCAATAAGAATGCCCCGTAACTTGTTGATTATTTCAGGGGAAGTGCCCTGATTTTGTGGATCAAAGCTACGTTTATTTTTATGTGGGATTCGTACGTCCAACCTGCAATATGCGGGGAGAATATTACATCAGTCCTTTTGCGGAGAGAATTCAATGCTTGCTGCTGGTCACCTGTTAATTTGTCAAGCTTTTCATTTTCCAACACGTCCAAAACAGCTCCTCTCACGTTTCCGTTCTCCATACACCACGCCAGATCGGCAAGCGAGACTATTTCTCCCCGTGCTGTATTGATCAGAATGATCCGCTTTTTAAAACTTTTCAGATATTCCTTGTTTACCATACCCCTGGTTTCCGGGGTGAGGGGTATATGAAGACTCACAATGTCCGATTCTTCAAAGACTCGCGTCATCTCGGATGCCTTACACGCCGAATCCTCATAAGACACTCGGTATTTATCAAAAGCCAATACCGTGCATTCGAAGCCTCGCAGACGCTTCGCAAATGCGTGGCCCATATTACCATAGCCAATAATTCCAACGGTCTTACCCATGATTTCCTCACCCCGGTTCATCTCCCGGTTCCAAATCATTTCCTTCACCTGCTGATCAGCCCTGGGAATATTTCTCATTAAACTCAGCAATCCACCGACCGCGAATTCGCCGACAGCATCCCGATTCCCTTCCGATGCATGTAAAACATAAATTCCTTTTGAAGCCAGATAAACGAGATCAAGAATGTCTAACCCTGCTCCAGCTCTGCCAACAAATTTTATCGTGGGATCATCGCCAAGTAGATCTTTATCAATGATGGTTTTACTGCGAACGATTATGCCATCATATCCATGAAGAATAGATCTTACACCGTCTCTGGTGATCGTTGGCTGATAGTCATAACCCCAGCCAATGTCCGTCAACATCGGAAACAAGCTCTCATGCATGTTATCAATTACAAGACACTTGAGGCGCGAAGTCATTATAGTATAAGATGAACGGTCAGGAAATAAACAGTGAGACCGAGCAGATCATTGGTGGTTGTAATGAACGGTCCTGCGGCTAGCGCCGGATTAAATCCCAATCGATTTAATATCAAAGGCGTAATGGTACCGACAAACGATGCAAACATAATCACGCTGAACAAAGCGATCGACACCACCAGTGAGAGCCTATACTCTCCAAAGAGCAGAACGTTGGCCATGAAAACAAGCAAAGACAAAAACACACCATTCAGCAACGCGACGAAGAACACCTTGATTAATCTATTCCACAAACCTTCATCGACGAAATCGGGATTAGCAAGACTTTGCACGACGAGTGATGAAGATTGAATACCCACATTTCCTCCAGTAGCTTGTATGAGAGGCGTAAAAAATGCAATTGCGGTAAGACGCGCGAGTTCGTTTTCAAACAGACCCATGAATTTTGCATTCATAAGTCCACCGACAATACCAATCATTAGCCATGGCAAACGTGCTCGTGTATTGCGCCACACACTATCATCTTCTTCAATATCTTCGCTTATACCGGCCATTGCCTGCCGTTCAGCCTCGGCCTGTTCGGTGATAACGTCTACTATATCATCGATCGTGATCCGCCCGACAAGTTGACCTTGTACATTCACAACAGGAATGGATTCCAGATCATACTTTTGCATGAGCTCGGCGACCTCGGTATCTTCAAGATATGTCTCCACCGACACCATACCCTCTTCTGTGATGTCTCCAACAATAGTTTTTGCATCTGAAACAATGAGATCCTGAAGCGCTACGCGGCCAAGCAACATATCATTTTCGTCGACAACATAAATAGCATAAAACCTATTAACATTTTCTGCCTGCTTCCGGATCTCTTCAATACATTCCACGACTGTCCAATAGTAACGAGCTTTGATAAGCTCTTTTGCCATCAAACCACCAGCCACGTTGTTTTCGTAACGGAGGAGTTCAGTAACCTGAACTTTTAACTCAGGCTCAAGTCCGGAAAGAACCTGCTCTCGTTCCTTGATTGGAAGTTCATTCAGGATGTCGGCAGTATCATCGGATGCCAGTTGATTCAGTATTCCGATGATCTCTGACGATGGGTAAGTCTTTAAAAAATTTTTTCTTGTATCCGGGTCAAGATCCCTGATGATATCCGCCTGCACACCGAGCGGAAACATATCAATTACATACTTGGATTCTTCAGAATTAAATTCGTAGAGTAGTGTAGTAATATCTGCGGGCTTAACATCTTCGAGAATTTTACGAATGAAGACCGCGTCACGGTCATCCAGTGCTAGCTGAAAGCGATCACGAAATTCCTTCGTTAGTTCAAATTCCACCAGAGGTTGCTCCACGACTTCTTTCTATTAGCAGTGTGAGTTCTACAAACTGATCAACGGACAATTGTTCTGCTCTCTTGTCCATAATCTCCAATGCCGAAATTTCGGCTGGCAAATTTAGATTTTTTAAGGCGTTGCGCAAGGTCTTGCGTCTTGTATTGAAAGCTTGTTTAACAACCTGAACAAACATAATCTCATCACACGCGAGTTTGACACGGGCATTCCGTTGTAATCGGATAACAGCCGACATCACTTTCGGAGGTGGTCTGAATACGTCTGGTGGAACTTTAAAAAGGTTATCGATATCATAATATGCCTGAAGTAATACGCTGAGTATCCCATATGTTTTTGATCCATGTGGTGCGGCGATTCTGTCGGCCACTTCCTTCTGCAACATGCACACCACTTGATCCACGCGATCCCTGTTGGCCAACACCTTAAAGAAAATCTGTGACGAAATATTATATGGGAAGTTTCCGATAATCGAGAAGTTGCCCGAGAAAATATCTTCGATGTTGAACTCGAGAAAATCACCTTCTATAATTGACGCGCCCATAGCCGGGTAGTGCTGATGAAGATACGCGATCGAATCTCGATCAATCTCAATAAGTTTCAGGTAAATGTCAGGAATCTTAAGGAGGTATTCCGTGAGCACGCCCATGCCCGGACCAATCTCGAGTACTAAGTGATTTTCAGTCTGCTTTAAAGAACTTACGATGCGTTGGGCTACCTGCAGATCGTGGAGGAAATGCTGACCCAATGACTTCTTGGGTCTGACTTTAAACTTGCCTTGGTCTCGCATACATCCGCACAATCTACAAGGAACAAATAGATATTTTTACTAAATCGCTTAGATATTGACATTGATCCAATGACCCAACAACATAAACCGCGGATCGGTATTACACTTGGTGACCCCAATGGTATCGGACCGGAAGTAGTATTAAAGGCGCTTTCCGATAACCGTCTTATGGCCAGCATTACACCGGTCATTTATGGATCTGCAAAGGTACTTGCACTATATAAGAAGCAGCTTAACATTGAAGAGTTCAATTACACGCTGGTCAGAGCGAAAGGACAATTTGCCCCAAAGGCAATCAATGTCGTTAACGCCTGGGATGAATCATTGGAAGTAACGCCTGGCAAAGCATCTACTGTCGGTGGAAAGGCGGCGCTGGCAGCCTTGAAGCAGGCGTGCGATGAATTAAAAGAGGGCATTATCGACGCATTGGTAACGGCGCCCATCGACAAGCATACTATCCACAGCGAAGAATTTCCATTCAAAGGGCACACAGAATTTCTTACACAGTTCTTTGGCGTAACGGATAGCCTGATGTTCATGATCAGCGACACACTAAGGGTTGGATTAGTAACGGAACACCTACCCGTAAAGGACATTGCTGCCGCCGTCACCAAAGAACGAATTGAGTCGAAGCTAAAACTTATGGAGCAATCTTTACGCAAAGACTTTGGGATCGCAAAGCCAAGGATCGCTGTACTCGGACTTAACCCTCACGCGGGAGATAATGGCCTTATCGGACAGGAAGACGAGGCGATTGTGAAACCTGTGATTGCTGACCAGCGTAATAAGGGTAAACTTGTCTATGGACCATTTCCGTCAGATGGGTTCTTCGCCTCGGGAAATTATTCCCGATACGACGGCATTCTGGCGATGTATCATGATCAGGGATTGGTCCCATTTAAGACTATTGCTTTTGAGGAAGGAGTAAATTTCACCGCGGGGCTACCGGTTGTGCGGACTTCCCCTGATCACGGGACGGCTTATTCGATCGTAGGTAAAAATCTGGCCAATGAGAGTTCGCTGCGGAGCGCTATCTACCGGGCGGCAGACATATTCAAGAGCCGTATAGAGCCATCTGTAGAAAAATAAGTTTAATGAACGGTCGGGGGATTATAATTGGATCAGAAAGTTAAGATATTAGGGATTTATAATTGAAATTCAAGTAGTTAAAATGGATATTGTCACAAAGAAGCAACTCAATATATTGATTCAGTTGGCCGAAGCAGACAAGCACTTCGCCAAAATTGAAAGGGACATGATCTTCAAAATTGCCAAAGAGCGCAATTTCCCGGAAGAGGAGGTCAATGAGCTGATCAGAAACCCACAACCAATAGATTCCCTCGGGGCACTATCTCTGGACCAGAAGTTCGATTACCTTATGTCGAGCATCGAATTGGTGTTTGCCGACCAGAACGTATTTGAGAGTGAATTGATATTTTGTAAGAACATTGCCATAAAGCTGGGGTTCAAAAAGGGCATCATAGACTATTTTATAGAGCATTATGGATCAAAAACGGTCCAGGAATTCAAGGAAGCAGCTTTGAATGAATTCATCTAGATTTTGGCCAGCCGGCCTTTTTTCTCTGTTTTTTTACTTTTCTGATTAATTCTCCTTAATTTTGCCGACTAATTTTTGACGTGCATTGGAGGCTTATAGGATCAATATTGTCGGCCTGAGCAACAAGGTGCATCACTTCAATTATGAGGTGGGGACTGAGTTTTTCAAGGAATATGGTACGGACCTGATCTCGGATGGCAGCTTTTTGGTTGAGGTGACGCTGGATAAGCGCGAGACTTTCATGGAAGCTGATTTCAAGATCAAGGGGAATGCGAATGTGATTTGCGACCGAAGTCTTGATCCATTTGAATATCCGATCAACGCGACCAGAAAGATTGTCTTTAAGTATGGCGACCATGATGAAGAAGTCACAGACGAAATACAGATCATCAACCGGGAAACCGCGTGGCTTGAAATTGGTCAATATATTTACGAGTTCATTGTCCTGTCGATACCGCTGAAAAAGCTTCATCCAAGATATAAGGATGAAGCAGATCAGGATGATGATGCAGTGGGGAAGATCATTTATTCTTCCGACCCTGGCAACGACGACAAAGGTGATGACGATGACACAGATCCAAGGTGGAGTATTTTGAAGAAGTTAAAATAAATAGTTTTAGATATGCCAAATCCCAAACGGAAAACCTCGAAAACGCGTAGAGATAAGAGAAGAACGCATTACAAAGCAACTGCAAAGCAACTTGTAGTTTGTCAGACCACTGGTGAACATCACCTGCCACATCGCGCTTTTTGGCTCGAAGGCAAACTCTATTATAACGGTAAGGTTGTGATGGAAAAAGAGGTCCTCGCCTGATAAACGATGACGGCTGCTTCTCCCTCTGACAAAGACTTTTATAAGATTATTATCCCGGGGCTAATACCCTCGAGAAGCAAGCAGGCCCGATGCCAGCGAGACAATCTTGTCTACCGGGCATACATCTTTTAAATTAAATAACGTCATTGTGCTCGGCGCCGCCGGGCATTTTGTTTTATATACAAAATCGCGGCACATTTGCCGCTCGACAATATCACGATCGCTATGGGTAAGATCAGAGCTGCTATTACCGGTGTTGGAGGATACGTTCCAGACTATATCCTCACCAATAAGGAACTCGAAACCATGGTTGATACTTCCGATGAATGGATCACCTCCCGGACTGGTATTAAGGAAAGACGGATTCTTAAAGGCGACGATAAGGGTGTATCCGTTCTGGGTATCGCTGCCGTGAATGAACTTATTGCAAAAACAAAATTAGATCCGAAGGAAATTGATTTGTTGATCTTCGCCACTGTTACGGCTGACATGACGTTCCCTGCGACGGCTAACCTTGTGGCTACTGCTGTAGGCGCTACGAATGCTTTCAGCTTTGATGTCAGCGCAGCGTGTTCTGGATTTCTTTTTGCTTTATCAACCGGTGCGAGCTACATCCAATCGGGAATGTATAAAAAAGTAGTGGTTGTCGGTGGAGACAAGATGTCGGCCATCATGGACTACACGGATCGCACAACCTGTATCATCTTTGGTGATGGCGCTGGCTGTGTTCTTCTTGAACCCACAACAGAAGAAGTCGGATTTATGGATGCTATCCTAAGAAGTGACGGCGCCGGCGAAGGCTATCTTCATATGAAAGCCGGTGGAAGCAGAAAGCCTGCAACACATGCAACTGTAGATGCAAGGCAGCACTTCGTTTATCAGGAAGGATCAGCGGTTTTTAAATTCGCTGTGAACAACATGGCTGAAGTATCCGGACAGCTCGCTGAGCGCAACCAATTGAACGCAGATAATATTTCATGGCTTGTTCCCCATCAGGCCAACAAACGCATCATCGATGCTACCGCACATCGTGTGGGAATCAGCGAAGACAAAGTAATGATGAACATCGAACGTTACGGCAACACTACTGCAGGCACGATACCATTGTTGCTCTGGGATTATGAGAAGCGACTCAAGAAAGGCGACAACTTATTGATGGCAGCCTTTGGCGGAGGTTTCACCTGGGGTGCCGTGTACGTCAAGTGGGCCTATAACAGTTGATTCTGTTTCATTCTTTACTCCGTGGCTGTCCATGCGGCTGTAACTTGTAATTAATCAATTCATTTGTAACTTAAAGTCTTAATCTTTTTTATGGCGACCGTTTCGGATCTGAGTAAAGGAAACTTCATACGATACAACAATGAGGTGATGCAGGTGGAAGAACTTCAGCACAGAACACCCGGAAACCTGCGTGCATTTTATCAAATCAAAATGCGAAATCTGCGCAATGGGAAAATTGCTGAAAATCGTTTTCGTCCGGGTGATTCAATTGAAATTCTCCGAGTAGAAACAAAAGAGTATCAATATCTGTACAATGACGGCGACAGTCTTGTTTGTATGGACAATGTTACGTTCGAACAGGTTTACATCGACAAAAAATTATTGGGCAATGCTATCAACTTCATCAAGGAAGGCGTAACGCTTCTTATCGCATTTGACGATGGTGAAAATGCTATCACAGCAGAACCTCCCACTCATGTGATCATGGAAGTAAAATACACCGAACCGGGTATGCAAGGTGATACTGCAACCCGAACATTAAAGGCCGCAACACTTGAAAATGATGTTGAGATACGCGTCCCGCTTTTTGTGAATACGGGAGATAAGATAAAGATCCAGGCAGCAACTGGAGAATACGTTGAACGTGTTAAATAAAAATTCTGCTATGAGTAAGAAAGCATCCGGTAAAAAAACAAGCGTGCGTTCACGCACTATACTTGATCCTGAAGTAATAAATCAATCTGCAATGAAAACGTCAGAAATAAGGGACCTTATCGATTTCATCTCCAAGTCTGGATTGAATGAGGTGAACATCGAAACAAAAGAACTTAAGCTTAGCATCAAGCGAGAGCCAGATCAGAAGGTATTCAAGTCGACACCCATGGTCACACAGGCTGCGATGCCAATGGCTTCACCACAACAGATGACATCGGGGCCGGCAAAAGCTGAAACTGGAGCGGCTGCGTCGAAGAAAACTGCAGAGATCAAGTCTCCAATGATCGGGACATTTTATCGCTCCGGTGATCCCGCTACACCTCCAATGATTTCCGTTGGTGACAAAGTTTCCAAAGGGCAGTCTGTTTGCATCATCGAAGCGATGAAACTGTTCAACGAGATAGAATCTGAAGTGTCCGGTACTATAATAAAAGTAATGGTAGAGAATGCTTCTCCTGTTGAATACGATCAGGTGCTATTCGTAGTAGAGCCAGACTGACCCCGATCCGTCGGGAATTATCTGTATCAACTGTTACATATAAACTGATATCTGTGTTTAAAAAAATATTAATAGCCAATCGAGGTGAAATTGCCCTTCGGGTAATCAGAACTTGCCGCGAAATGGGAATCAAAACGGTGGCAGTTTACTCAACAGCTGACCGTGAAAGTCTACATGTTCGTTTTGCTGATGAAGCAGTCTGTATCGGCGATGCGCCGAGTAAGGACTCTTACCTGAATATTCCACGCATTATTTCTGCAGCTGAAATCACAAACGCGGATGCTATCCATCCGGGTTATGGATTCCTCTCTGAGCGTGCTGAGTTCTCCGCGATCTGTCATGAGTATGGCATCAAGTTTATTGGGCCAACGCCCGCCATGATCGAAGCGATGGGTGATAAGTCTACCGCTAAAGACACGATGAAGAAAGCAGGTGTGCCCACAATTCCCGGTTCAAATGGTTTGCTTGAATCTATTGATCAGGGAATGAAATTGGCGAAAAAGATCGGGTATCCCGTGATCGTGAAAGCCACTGCAGGTGGTGGTGGGAAAGGAATGCGTGTCGTCAACGAAGAAAAAGAATTTAAGAAATCCTGGGATGATGCGAAACGTGAAGCGGGGGCTGCCTTCGGTAACGATGGTTTGTATCTCGAAAAGTTTGTAGAAGAACCAAGACATATAGAAATACAGATCGTCGGCGATCAGTACGGCAAAGTTTGCCACTTGTCCGAGCGCGACTGCTCAATACAAAGAAGACATCAAAAGCTCGTCGAAGAAACACCCTCACCTGTTTTGAATCAGGAACTGCGTGAGAAAATGGGCGAAGCAGCCATTAAAGGCGCAAAAGCTATCAATTACGAAGGTGCTGGCACCGTGGAGTTTCTGGTTGACAAGCACGGCAAGTTCTATTTTATGGAAATGAATACTCGTATTCAGGTAGAGCATCCTATTACCGAAGAAGTTACAGATTACGATCTTATTAAGGAGCAAATCAAAGTAGCTGCTGGCGTACCTATTTCAGGCACGAACTATTATCCTAAGATGTTCGCCATGGAATGCCGTATCAATGCAGAAGATCCTGCAAATGGATTTCGTCCATCGCCGGGTAAAATAACAAATATCCACATGCCTGGTGGGCATGGCGTTAGAATCGACAGTCACGTTTATGCGGGTTACACAATTCCTCCAAACTACGATTCGATGATTGCGAAATTGATCTGTACAGGTCAGTCTAGAGAAGAGGTAATCACCCGGATGAAGAGAGCTTTACAAGAGTTTGTGATCGAGGGAGTAAAGACCACTATTCCGTTCCACATTGCTTTAATGGACAATCCGGTTTTCCGCAGTGGGAAATTTACCACAAAGTTTCTGGAGACTTCATTCGATTTCAGCCAGATCGAGAAATAGACACTTTGCGTTAACCTACCATTCATATAAGCTATATGCTCAGGGATATCTTTTTAAGGTATCCCTTTTTGTTTCTTTGTCTATTTTGATCTCACGAAACTTCATGTTTAAACCGTTAAAATGAGAAGAAGAGATTTTGTAAAACTTGCTGGGCTGGGTGTCGGCTCTGTGCTCCTGCCACATTCTACTTTGGGGAATGCTGTGTCGGCAGAAGCATTGCTGGAATCACCACTCGATGTCGCTTCAAAAAAGGCGCTTGCCGATGCCGCCTTGAATACAGCCAAATCACTCGGCGCTACTTATACGGATATTAGAATAGGAAGATACCTGAATCAATTTATCAGCACCCGCGAAAACAAAGTGCAGAACATTGTCAATTCCGAATCATTCGGAGTGGGCATACGCGTCATCGTAAATGGTACCTGGGGATTCGCTGCAACCAATACGGTAACCACAGACGGAATTAAAAAAGCGACAACGCAGGCAATCGCGATTGCAAAAGCTAATTCAAAATTTCAGAAAGAACCAGTAAGGCTCGCTCCTGTAAAAGGGTACGGTGAAGTCTCGTGGAAGACTCCTATTCAGAAGAATGCATTCGAAGTCAGTATCGCGGAAAAGACGGATTTGCTATTGAAAGCTAACTCGGCCGCTACACAAAACGGCGCAAGTTTCGTCAATAGCAATCTGTTCCAGGTAAACGAGCAGAAATACTTTGCCTCCTCGGAAGGATCTTATATTGATCAGGATGTGCACAGGATATGGCCCACTTTTACGGTGACAATAATCGATAAAGGTGCTGGACTGTTCAAAACGCGTCAGGCCCTAAGTGCTCCCATGGGAATGGGCTACGAGTATATGATTCCGAAAAAAGAAGATAAACTCGCAGGACCAGCAGGCATTATATTCTATCGCAATAGTTATGACCTGGTGGAAGATGCTGCCGTGGCTGCCAAGCAAGTTAAGGAGATGCTGTCTGCAAAATCTGTTGATGCGGGCAAGTATGATCTGGTCCTGGAACCCAATCACTTGGGGTTAACCATTCACGAATCAGTGGGCCACCCGTTAGAACTCGATCGTATTCTGGGGTATGAAGCCAACTATGCGGGCACCAGTTTTGTCTCGATCGACAAGCTTAAGAGTGGCAATTTCGCTTATGGAAGCAAAGAGGTAAACATATTTGCGGACAAGACTCAACCGGGGTCTCTGGGCGCAGTAGGATATGATGACGAAGGCATCAAATGCAAGCGCTGGGATCTGATTAAAGATGGCGTGCTCGTCAACCTCGAGGCTACACGCGACCAGGTTCACATGCTGGATCAGACCGAATCACACGGATGCTGTTATGCACAAAGCTGGAGCGATGTTCAGTTCCAAAGAATGCCAAATGTATCTCTGGCACCGGGAAAAGATCCATACAGCGTTGACCAGATGATCAAAGACATCGAAAAAGGAATATTTATCGCAGGACGCGGTTCATACTCAATCGATCAGCAGCGTTATAATTTCCAGTTCGGCGGAACAGTTTTTTATGAGATAAAAAATGGTGCCATTGCCGGAATGCTAAATGACGTTGCTTATCAGTCCAATACACAAGAATTCTGGAACAGTTGCGCGAAGATCTGTGACGAGAAAGATTACAGAATGTTCGGTTCTTTCTTCGATGGTAAGGGACAACCATCACAAGTAAGTGCTGTCTCTCACGGAAGTTCCACCACACGATTTAACGGAGTCAACGTCATCAATACTGGCAGAACCATATAACCACCTAAACCTACATGAAAAGAAGAGACTTTATGCATCTGGCCGGATTTGGTGCCAGTGCCATGATGTTACCACTCCCCTCATTGGCGAGTATCGTGACGCCGGAGGCGCTGCTTGTTCCCGGCCTTGCTGTTGCTGATAAGAAGATCCTCGCCGACGTGGGGCTTAATACCGCTAAATCAAACGCCGCGACCTACGCGGACGTCCGCATCGGAAGGTACTTGAATCAGTTCGTGGTAACACGTGAAAACAAGGTCCAGAACGTACGGAATACAGAATCGTTCGGTGTCGGTATACGAGTCATTGTTAATGGTACCTGGGGATTTGCATCGACCAATGAAGTTACGCCCGATGGCATTAAGAAGGCTGCAGAGCGCGCAGTTCTCATCGCTAAAGCAAATTCAAAATTTCAGAAGGAACCTATAAAGCTTGCACCCGCTCAATCGTATGGTGAGGTTTCATGGAAAACTCCAATCAAGAAAAACGGATTTGAAGTCCCCATCAAGGAGAAGGTCGAGTTACTTCTGAACGCCAATGCAAAGGCGATGGACAAAGGTGCAAGTTTCATCAACAGCATCATGTTTCTGGTGAATGAGCAAAAGTACTTCGCTTCGACGGAAGGATCTTATATCGATCAGGACGTTCATCGCACTTGGCCAAATTTTCAAGTTTCGATGGTTGATAAAGCTTCCGGACAATTTAAAACACGGGCGGCCTTTAGCGCTCCCGCTGGCATGGGTTATGAATACCTTGACGCAAAATCCGAAGACAAGATCAAAGGTCCTGGTGGAACTACACTTTATAAAAATTCCTACGACATCATTGAAGATGCTACCATCGCAGCGGAAGAAGCTAAGGCGATGATCGCAGCCAAATCTGTTGAGCCGGGCAAGTACGATCTTGTGCTGGAGCCCTCACACCTATGGTTGACGATCCACGAATCTGTCGGTCATCCGACGGAACTTGATCGTGTGTTAGGATACGAAGCAAACTACGCCGGAACTAGTTTTGTAACGCTTGACAGAGTTAAAAGTCAGAAATTCCAATATGGAAGCAAAGTCGTAAACTTTGTCGCAGACAAACTCCAGCCCGGGTCACTGGGCGCCGTGGGCTATGACGATGAAGGCATCAAATGCAAGCAATGGGATCTTGTAAAAGACGGCGTATTGGTTAACCTCCAGGCTATACGCGACCAGGTACCAATGCTAGGGCAGAATGAATCGCACGGGTGCTGCTATTCACAGAGCTGGCGTGACGTACAGTTTCAACGCATGCCGAACGTTTCACTAAGGCCAGGTAAAGAACAACTCACACCGGATCAGATGATCGCTGGTGTTGAAAAAGGAATTTATATCGTAAAGGACGGCTCTTTTTCAATTGATCAGCAGCGCTATAATTTTCAATTCGGTGGCGTGTTGTTCTTCGAGATCAAGAACGGCAAAATCGTAGGGATGTTGAAGGACGTAGCTTATCAGTCGAACACGCAGGAGTTCTGGAACTCATGCGCACAGATCTGCGATGATCGTGACTATCGTCTGAATGGTGCATTCAATGATGGTAAGGGGCAGCCACCACAATCGAACGCAGTATCACACGGTTCAGCAACTACGCGATTCAACGGCGTTAATGTCATCAACACAGGGCGAACAATTTAGTGATCTCAAGAGAACAGCTTTTTAAAATCTACTTCAACATAAAAATCGATAAGATATGTCAATATTTTCATCAGAAGAATCCAAAAAGATCCTGCAAAAAGTACTGGGTTATTCAAAGGCGAATGACTGCGAAGTCAATCTGAACGGAACCAACGGTGGTAATATACGCTATGCACGGAATAGCGTGTCCACGGCAGGCGAGAACAGCGATGTAACGCTTGTCGTTCAATCAAACTTTGGTAAGAAAGCTGGTGTGGCAACGGTCAATGAATTTGACGATGCTTCGTTGGAGAAAGTGGTCAGAAGAGCTGAAGAACTGGCGCAACTTGCGCCTGAAAATCCTGAGTTTGTAGGTCCGCTTGCGCAACAGACTTACGGCGAGTCTAAAACTTATGTTGACGCAACCGCCAAGATAACGCCCGACTTCCGGGCACAAGCTGCTGCCGATAGCATTAATCCTGCAGTAGCCAAGGGGGCAGTCGCTGCCGGGTATCTCGAAGACTACAATGGCTTTGCGGCCATGATGAATACAAAAGGGCTATATGCTTACAACAAATCAACCGGCGTTGACTTCACAGTCACGATGCGATCGGAGGATGGTACTGGTTCGGGTTGGGTGACACGTAATTTCAATGATGTTGGAAAATTGAATACAGCGGAGGCCTCAGCTGTCGCGATTGACAAAGCGCTTCAATCAAGGAATGCGAAAGCGATTGAACCGGGCAAGTATACAGTAATTCTGGAGCCTGCTGCCTCAGCTGAATTGATCAGAAATATGTTGTTCGCGATGAACGCCCGTACGGCCGATGAAGGCAGAAGCTTCATGTCGAAAAAAGGCGGCGGCACTAAACTGGGCGAAAAAATCCTGGATGAGCGTGTCACATTATATACGGATCCGTTCCATCCTGATGCTCCCGCTGCACCGTGGACTGGCGATGGACAGGCACGTAAAAAAATGGACCTGATCAAGAATGGAGTTGTCGCCAATCTTTTTTACGATCGCTATTGGGCACAACAAAAGAATGTAGCGCCTGTTCCATTCCCTGGCAATTGCATTATGGAAGGTGGAACCGTATCGCAGGAAGATCTGATCAAAGACACGAAGAAAGGTATTCTCGTAACCAGATTCTGGTATATCCGAGCCGTTGATCCCCAAACTCAACTTTATACTGGACTAACACGTGACGCAACATTCTTTATTGAGAATGGCAAGATTAAACATCCGATCAAGAATTTCAGATTTAATGAAAGTCCGGTAATCATGCTGAACAATGTTGAGACTTTGGGTAAACAAACCCGGGTTGATGTTCAGGGCGGCGGCGGCGGAAACGGAGGCGTAAGCTTCATGTTACCTGTGATGCGGATCAGGGATTTTACTTTCACTAGTTTGTCGGACGCTGTTTAATAGACCGCAACGGCGGTAGCGTGTGCTTCCATTTCGACCATTTGTGCAATGCATCTAATGAAGCCAGCTGAAGGCAAATTCCCAACACATACTAAGGATAACCATGGCATCATTGCGGCCATTGCGTCATCCCGTCATCACGGTATGTTTAAATTCCCCCAATTGACGTTACATAAATCTTACTTCCAGGGGATTTCCAATTGACCAAAACTTTTGGATATTGGGCATCATTAGACAAACTCATTAACCTCTAAAAACTTGAAAAGACGTGATTTTATGTATTTGACTGGCATGGGCACTACGGCTGCCATGCTTTCAGGAATCCCGGGCATGGGGCATGCAATCCCTCCCGAGCGAGCGCTCGAAACAGTAGACGTTGCGCTTAAGAAGAGAATTGCTGACGTAGCGCTGAACGCTGCCCGCTCCAAAGGCGCCACGTATACTGATGTACGCATTGGTCGCTATCTCAATCAATTTGTTATCACCCGTGAAGACAAAGTCCAGAACATTGTGAACACCGAATCATACGGCATGGGTGTACGCGTGATTGCCAATGGCAGCTGGGGCTTCGCTGCGAGTGATAAGATGGACAATGATAGCATCGCGAAAGCTGCAGAATTAGCTGTCGCAATCGCTAAAGAAAACTCAAAACTCCTTACCGAACCCGTTCAACTCGCACCTCAAAAAGGTTTTGGCGAAGTGAGCTGGAAGGCTCCGATCGAAAAGAATTCGTTCGAGGTGCCGGTGAAAGAAAAAGTAGATCTCTTGCTAAGTGTTAATGACGCAGCCATGAAAGGGGGCGCTAACTTCATCAACTCCTTCCTTTTTACGGTGAATGAACAAAAGTATTTTGCCTCTACAGATGGCTCGTACATTGATCAGGATATTCATCGCATTTGGCCAACGTTCTTTATTACAAAAATTGATTCCGCTACCGGCAAATTTGAAACCCGTAATGCACTTAGTGCGCCAATGGGAATGGGATTTGAATACCTGTATGCCAGACCTGAGGACAAGATCAAATCAGTGACGACTTTGTACAAAGGTCGCTATGATATGCTTGAAGATGCCAAGGCTGGCGCAGCACAAGTGGGCGAAAAAATGAAGGCTAAATCTGTTGAACCTGGCAAGTACGACTTAGTGCTCGATCCGTCACACTTGTGGTTGACGATTCACGAGTCTACGGGTCACCCTACCGAACTCGACCGCGTCCTAGGTTACGAAGCCAACTTCGCAGGAACAAGTTTCCTTACGCTTGACAAGTGGGAATCCAAAAAATTTAATTACGGAAGTAAAATAGTGAACATCATGGCCGACAAAACACAAGTGGGTTCACTTGGCGCGGTAGGCTATGACGACGAGGGTGTAAAATGTGGCCAGTGGGAAGTGATAAAGGATGGTATCCTTGTTAACTATCAGGCTATACGCGATCAGGCACACATAGTCGGCCTGAATGCATCGCAGGGTTGTTGCTATGCCGATAACTGGAGCAGCGTTCAGTTTCAACGAATGGCCAACATCTCATTGCAGGCTGGCAAAGAGAAAAAGAGTGTTGACGATATTATCAAGAATACTAAGAAAGGAATCTATGTTATCGGTGATGGTTCGTTCTCAATCGATCAGCAACGCTACAACTTCCAGTTTGGTGGTCAGCTCTTCTATGAAATCAAGGATGGTAAGATCGCTGGTATGCTGAAGGATGTCGCCTATCAATCCAATACACAGGAGTTCTGGAATTCCTGTAGTGAAATTGCAGATCAAAGCGATTATCGCCTTGGCGGATCTTTCTTTGATGGCAAAGGTCAGCCGCCTCAGAGCAGTGCGGTTTCTCACGGATCGGCTACAACCAAATTCAATGGTGTCAATGTTATAAATACTGCAAGAAAAATCGGATAACGCTATGCCTATACTAAGTAAAGATGAATGTTTCGCCCTGCTGAAAAAGGTATTGAGTTACTCGAAAGCAGATGAATGTGAAATCAACCTCAACGGTACGGATACCAACAACGTACGTTACGCACGAAATTCGGTATCCACCAGTGGTGGTGTCAGCACGACAACCCTGGTGGTGTCGTCCGCATTTGGAAAGAAAACCGGTGTTGCTACGATCAATGAATACGATGAGGTTTCTCTCGAGAAGGTAGTGAGACGCGCAGAAGAGCTCGCTCAACTTGCGCCTGAGAATCCGGAATTTGTGTCGTTCTTAACGCCTCAGACATACGGACCGTCGGCAACGTTCGTGGCAAACACTTCAAAGGTAACACCTGCACAACGTGCAGAACTCGTCGGACAAAGTCTGCAGGTTGCCAAGGATTCGAAGATGATCGCTGCAGGATATTTTGAAGACATCACCGGCTTTGCAGCCATGATGAATTCAACAGGACTGTTTGCCTACAACACATCAACCAATGTCAACTTCTCCGTAACAGCCAGAACTGAAGATGGGAAGGGATCAGGTTATGCGATCAAGGGTTATAACGATATCAGCAAACTTGATACAAAAGCTGCAACCCAAGTTGCAGCGAACAAAGGAAAGCAATCTGCCACCGCGAAAGCGATTGAGCCTGGTAAGTACACCGTGATACTAGAACCGGCAGCTGCTGCCGTCCTGCTTGAAAATATTTTCTTCGCACTCGACGCACGTCAGGCAGACGAAGGCAGAAGCTTTATGAGTTTGCCTGGTGGGAAAACAAGGCTTGGTGAGAAACTGGTTGATGAACGTGTCAATATCTATTCCGATCCTCAGAACGCTGACCTGCCTACAAGTCCATGGAATGCCGACGGCCGTCCACAGGAAAAAGTAAGCTGGATTGAAAAGGGTGTTGTGAAGAATCTGTCGGTTGATCGTTATTGGGCGACCAAGAAGAACATCAAAGCAGTTCCCGGACCGGATGCCGTAATTATGGATGGTGGTACAAAAACAATTGAAGAGCTGATCAAGGGAACAAAGAAAGGTATACTCGTTACAAAACTTTGGTATATACGGCCCGTTGATCCACAAACGTTGTTATTGACTGGTCTTACACGCGATGGTACTTTCTACATTGAGGATGGCGCGATCAAATTTCCGATCAAAAACTTCAGGTTTAATGAAAGTCCTGTGATCATGTTGAACAATCTGGAGGAACTGGGAAAGATAGAACGCACCGTAAGTACAGAATCCAACAACAATTATCTGATACCGCCCTTGAAAATTAGAGACTTTACGTTCTCGAGTCTTTCAGACGCAGTTTGATTATTTAGTCATTTGATATTGATCGCAGGTCAATAAGGACTGGTTAATCCATAATCACGGGTATACAGAGATTAGGGAGGCACACGGAATTGCTCCGTGTGCATCCTGCATTTCCTCCGTGCTCCGCCGTGCTGGAATGGATATTACCTTCCCTCCCATACCGAAAACGTGTTCTGTAATAATCACCTCATACTCCGATAGTTGAATACTACCCATTAGTATAAATTCACCATATTATAACAGCATAAAACCTAACTTGCATAGCGACCTATGCCTGACTACAACAAGTTCTTCTTTACGCGTATTCAATACGAATCCGGTGATTGGGATGTTGATCAGCGCATGCCTGTCAACCTGTTGAATTCATTGATTGAATACACCACGCTGCCAGTCGATACGCAGGAGAACATTGTCACATTAAGTAGCCCCGAAATATTCCGAAGTCCCTTCTGCTATTTGAGTGGGCACAAGCTTGTTGAATTTACATCAGAAGAACATGTAAACTTCGAAAGGTACGTTCGGAATGGCGGCTTCATCTTTGTTGATGACTGTAATCACGACATCGATGGCTTGTTCTCAAAATCATTTGAGTCACAGATGGAGAAAATATTTGGACCAACGGCTTTGAAAAAGATCCCAAACAATCATCAGATCTATTCAGTGTTCTTCAAATTCGATGGACCACCAACTACCTCACAAGAGCTCAATGGATGGGGTGATGACATTGTTCACGATTATCTGAAAGCTATTGAGATCAATGGCAGAATCGGCGTACTCTTCAGCAACAAAGACTACGGCTGCGAATGGGATTATGATTTTAGAAATAAAAGATTTTACAAAATAGACAATACAAGATTTGGGGTAAACATTGTGATGTACGCGCTCACAAGGTAAAAACCGCGACGCAAGTGGCTAACAATAAATCACGAAGTCACCAAATCAACAAATCATAAAATAACTATGACTTTGAATACAGAAGACTTAGAAAAGGCAACCTCAGCAGTAAAGGAGATCATCTCCCGGTTGAATGCGCTTAAAGGAGAGATCAGGAAAAAGATTGTTGGCCAGGAGGAAACCATTGATCAATTGTTAATCACTTTCCTCGCCGGAGGGCATGCACTGCTGGAAGGTGTCCCGGGATTGGCAAAGACATTGATGATTCGAACGCTGTCTGACGCAATTGATCTGAAATTCCGTCGTATTCAATTCACGCCTGACCTGATGCCTTCAGATATAATTGGAACGGAAATTCTCGAGGAAGACCATTCGACAGGAAAACGATTCTTCAAATTCAACAAGGGTCCGATATTTTCAAACATTATCCTGGCAGATGAAATTAACCGTACTTCACCCAAGACTCAGGCGGCGTTGCTTGAAGCCATGCAGGAATTCGAAGTAACCTATGCCGGAACAACCTATCCACTCGACCGACCGTTCTTTATTCTCGCGACACAAAATCCGATTGAACAAGCTGGAACATTTCCTCTACCTGAGGCGCAATTGGATCGCTTCCTTCTCTATATCAGAATAAATTATCCAACAGCGGAAGACGAGAGAGCAATCTTGTCGAGTACAACAGGAAAAGCAAAAGAAACGATCAATAAAGTCATTGAAGGTAAAGATATTCTCGAGGCACAAAAACTGGTTCGGGAAGTACACATTAACGATGATCTGATTGACGTCGTCACCCGCATAGTTCGGGCAACACGGCCCGGACAAAGCGAAGTTGACTACGTAAATGAGTGGGTACGGTGGGGCGCTGGTCCCCGTGCTGGTCAGGCAATGATACTTACTGCCAAGGCGCGCGCGTTGCTGCGTGGAAATTTTTCCGTTACTCAGGAAGACATCCAGAAAGTTGCCTTCCCTGTATTGCGACATCGTATCCTGATGAATTTCAAAGCAGAATCGGAAAATGTCACTGCAGACCACGTGACTACTCGCCTTATCGAAAAGATATCTCTATCCAAAAGCAAAAAAATCTAAGTGAACCAACAGGTCAGTGACTTCCTCAAACCGGAAATTCTTCACACGGTTAATGGCCTTGAACTCATAGCCAGGATCGTCGTCGAAGGTTTTATGAGTGGGAGCAATAAAAGTCAGACTGTCGGCGCTGGGCAGGAATTCAGTCAATATAGAAGTTACGAACCGGGCGATGATCTCCGGCAACTTGATTGGAAGATGTACGCGAGATCAGAACGGTATTACATCAAGCAGGCTGAAATTGAAACCAACATCACTGTCAAATTCATGCTTGACACGAGTCGTTCGATGGCATACACCGAGAAATCAGTTTCAAAACTTGATTACGCCAAGGTAATGACAGCGGCGCTGGCTTACCTCGCTAGAAAACAGTCCGATACCTTTGGGTTATTCGCCATCAGTGATCAGGGCATCCACTCCGTACAGCCACGATTTGAGCAGCAACAGTATATGAGGTTTCTGTATTCACTCGTGGAACTCAAAGCAGAAGGACATTGGGCGAATGGCAATGGACTTGAAGAAGTATTTGCGCATCATGGTAAAGAGATGATCATTTTCTTCTCGGACTTGTACGACGATAATAATGATCTCTTTCGATTTATCTCACGACTAAAAACACCCCGGAATGAAGTGATCGTTTTTCACATCATGGGCAACGAGGAAATGAATCTAAGCTACAACGGCTCTTTCACTTTTGAAGATCTTGAATCCGGTCAGCGCCTTAAAGCCGATACCGTCATCCAGGAAAAACCATATATGGAGAAAGTTATGCAGTGGATTCAGACATCGAAAACATGGATGCTTGAAAAGCAAATCAGTTATCAACTCGTGCTTATGCATGAACCGTTTGAAAAAGTATTGCGGGATTTTCTGAAAGTTCGAAAATCACTGGCGCGCTAAATGACTTTCTCAAATCCGATATGGCTATGGGGATTTTCGGGATTGACTATTCCTATAGCGATCCATTTTCTCACCAGGAAAGAGAGCAAAGTCATCCAACTCGGAAGTTTGAGACATCTTCAGGATTCAATTACGAACCAATCAGTTAATATCAGACTAAATGAATTACTACTACTTCTATTGCGATCGCTGTTGATCATTGTAACGGTACTCCTACTCGCCGGACTCAGCTTTAACAACAATGCCGGATTATCACAAAAGTGGCTACTCGTTGAACCCGGTGTCGATCAGGCACAATTCCGCATCTTTATAGATAGTTTGAAAAAACAGGGCTTTATCTCCAAATCACTTCTTGAAGGATTTCCGGAACTTGAAGTAACACCAAAAAATTCATCCGACAACTACTGGGCCCTTGCCGAACAAATTGGGATACATCATTCAGGTCAAGCAGTAGTGCTATCTCTCAATAGGATGACTGGATTCAATGGAAAAAGGATACCTCTGCCGCAAAATGTTACCTGGCTTGCATCTGATCCCGACTCATCAAATTTTAACCTGACATTCAACAATAAAAGAATGGATTCCGTTGTCATCCGGCGGGCCAGTAGCAATACACACCTGACTTCTTTTAATAATGTAAAGCAACTACCAAAAGAGAATTCAGGCAACGTCATGGCTGTACCACAAGTATCAGTAATAGTTGTGAGCGATGCAAAATACAATTACGACAAAGACGTGATGCTTGCCGCCTTATACGCCATTGACAAAAACAGCGTAATACCAATCAATATTAAAGTCGTGTCAACTGGCGAATACAACGTATCCGATTCCACAGCATGGTTGATATGGCTTTCGGATGAAAAGACTCCCTCAAGAAATTCCCACTTGATTCACATGGACATCACCGAACAAATGGAAAATTTACCGCTTCTGTCAAAAGAAGAATATGCCACAAAAAGTCGTTGGCGAATTACAGGGCGAGTGAACATCCAGACTGCGCTTCACGATAAGCTTGTACTTGAATTGTCAGCAATTCTTTTTAATGACGCAAAGAGATTAATAAGCGCTAGCAACATAGTGGATGATCGGCGGGTGCTTCCAGAACAGTTGGTTTGGTCGGCCACCACACCCATTACTGACAAACCATCGGCTGAAAAAACCAATCGCGCTGAAGTCGCAGGCCCACTAACTATTTTGATGATGCTGTTGTTGATCAGCGAACGTTGGCTATCACTGAAAAGAAATCAATGAGTATCTCAGACGTACGATATCATATTCAAAAAGTGACGCGCAGATACATCGCTATGCGCAGTATTGAAATCTTGTTGTCTGCATTTTCCGTAGCCCTCGTATTATATTCATTCGGATCGCTTTTGCCACTTTCCAGATTCGTGCTAGTGATGACGTGTTTATTAGCTGCAGCATTGTTCGCGTATTTCCGATTACGCGCACTAAATCTTTTTAATATTTCAAACAACGACGTGGTTAGATTTATCAATCGACAGCATCCAGAATTGCAAGAAAGCGGAGAACTGCTGCTACGCGATGACAATGATCTCACGACGCTGCAAAAATTACAACAACTCAGAAGTGCAAAACATTTTGAAACACTCTATCCAACGCTAAAACTTCCTTCCCAGTTAGGCACAACACTCATTACGTTTGTAATCAGTATTGGATTGTCACTTGCCCTAGCGTACGTGTCCAAATTGAAACTTGAAAATCCAAGATCCACTGCGGGACAAACCAAGGACTCTCAAACGCAAGAAAATGTTCCTGCGGGCATCAATAAAGTGTTCGTAGAAATAGAACCCCCAAAGTACACACGTCTTGGTGCTCAGAAAATAACCTCTTTCACTCTTAATATAGCTGAAGGAAGCTCCGTTTCGTGGAAACTCAATTTCACGGAACCTGTCAAAGGCGCCAATATCATTCTGTACGGTCGAGATACAGTTGCAATGCAGGAACAGGGTCAAATGTATTCCGCTTCAAAGCGAATTAATCAGACTGGCTTCTATCAGGTATCGTGGACGAATGTCGATGGATCAAAAAAATATTCGGACTACTTCCAGATTATTGTCATCCGCGATCAACCACCGATAGTCAAAGTTGACAATCTGGAGCAATTCATTCAACTTTCCGCCAACGACAATCTAAAAGTATCGATGATGTCGACACTCGCAGACGACTATGGATTAAATGACGCATACGTCATTGCCACGGTCAGCAAAGGCAGTGGTGAATCAGTAAAATTCCGGGAGGAAAAACTAAAATTCAATAACCCATTAAACATTCAGGGAAAGGCAATCATCGCGTCTCTATTACTTGACCTCAAGAAACTGGGCCTGGATCCAGGAGATGAGTTGTATTTTTATGTTGAGGCAACGGACATCAAAGTTCCAAAGTTCAATAAATCCAGAACAGAAACATTTTTCATTGCGATAAAAGACACTGCGGAAATGACAACTTCAGTTGATCCAGGCTTGGGAGTAGATCTTTTACCCGAATACTTCAGAAGCCAACGGCAGATTATAATCGATACCGAAAAATTGCTAAAGGATAAATCGAAGATCGACAAAAAGGAATTCAATTCGAAAAGCAATGAACTCGGATACGACGAAAAGATACTCAGACTTCGCTATGGAGAATTTTTGGGGGAAGAGTTTGAGACCTCTATTGGCCCGCATGCGGGTCCACCGTCGGATGCAGACGTCAATCAGGATGTAACCAAAGTTTACGGTCATCAGCATGATACTGAAAAAGAACATGAGGCTGTAGTAGAACCCAGTAATTCACACAGTCATGCCGATAACAATTCTTCGAACAAAAATGACAAGGGAGATCCTTCCAAAGAATACATGCACGTGCATGACAGTGAGGAAGAGGCCAGTTTCTTTACGATGTCTATTCGCGCCAAACTGAAGGCTGCAGTGTCAATCATGTGGGATGCCGAGCTTCATCTCAGGATGTTTGAACCACAAAAGTCGTTGCCGTTCCAGTACAAGGCGCTTAAACTTTTAAAAGAGATTAGCCAGGACTCTAGAGTCTATGTGCATCGTACGGGATTCGATCCACCACCACTAAAAGAAGAAAAAAGGCTTACCGGCGAATTGACAGAACTCAAAACTTCAGAGATCAATAAGAATCAGAAAGATCAAGAAAATTATCCGGCAATCAGAAAGGCATTGGCCGTTATTGAAGCTAATAATAACTCAGATGGGATAATAGTAACTCCGGAGATCAAATCAATTCTATTGAAAGCCGGAAATGAATTGTCCGGCGCTGCGCTTCAACAACCGGGGCGCTACCTGAAGAGTCTGTCGTTGTTAAAATCAGTGTCAGAAGGAGAAGTTAAAGAGGCGCAAATGTCCGGTGCACTTCAATCCATTCGATCAACATTCTATTCCCTTCTGCCAGCTGAAGCATCGTCGCCCCAGGTCAGACGCAAGTCGGTCCACGTCATGGAGGATCAGTTTCTAGAAAATCTTACGAAAAACTCAAAGGGAACTGAGAAATGACACTGAATCCCATTCTACCACTTTGGTTAATTGTTTCGTTGCTAGTCGCAATGACGATTGCCTTTGTGTGGATGGAATATGGACGTCCTCTAAAGTATAAATATTTGCGTCTCATCGCAATTTGCATCATGATGCTCTCGGTAGCCGGATTATGTCTGCGACCCGAGTATCAGTCTACAATGGAAAGCAACACCGTACTTTTAACGGAACAATATTCTAATAAAATTGTAGACAGTTTGCTGAAGAAAAATCCTGCCCTGGACTTGATCAGATCAAACGAAGCCGCTGAATTTAAGAACTCAAAAGTTCTAGTCAGTTATCAACAGTTGTCCGATCCTACGGTAAAGATCAAAGCAGTAGTTGGTAATGGGATTCCAGAATATGCGATGGCGTCGGTCAGTGCTAAGTTTGAATACTATCCACCAAAACCATCAAGTGGTGTAACCAACTTGTATTTACCAAAAGACGTTCAACGCAACAATGAGTATCACATTCAGGGTAATTTTTTTAACACCAAAGACAGCGTAAAACTGTTCCTCGAAAATGCCGGAAACAAAACCGATTCTATACAATTGGGTCGTGGGCTTCATCGATTTGACCTTCGTTTCACGCCCCGTGCAAACGGCAACTTAATTTACCACTTGCGTAGCTCGGACGACCATATTGTCCGGCCGATTCCACTACATGTCAATCCGGAACGGCCCTTGAATATACTCGTATTGCAAGGTTATCCAACATTTGAAATTCAATACCTCAAAACTTTTCTGGCCGACAAGCATCATCAACTTGCATTGAGATATCAATTATCGAAGGCAGTCTTTCGTTTTGAGTATGCTAATAGAAAGTCGCTTGCGGTAAATCGGATCAATCAATCCTCATTGACAGAATTTCACTTACTGATTTCCGATACAGAGACGTTGTCAAAGCTATCTGCACCCGAGCGCGCTGCAATAACAGATGCCATTAAGCATGGCTTGGGATTTCTGGCCACCTTCCCGGCAACTCCAAAGAGTATTCAACTTGAGTTTCTTCCAATTAATTTTAAGAAAACATTGCACGATACCACAACACTTAAGATTGGCTCCTCGACCTATTCGCTTCCCGCCATCCCATTGCGGCCGAACATATCGGAAACAATTTCATCCGTAACGAAAAATCGAACCGGCGCGTTGAGTGGATATACTTATAGGGACAAAGGTCGTATAGGGTTCCAGTTGTTACAAGAGACTTATCGCCTGGTACTTTCAGGAGACACAGTAAATTATGGCAGGTTGTGGTCATCTTTGATCGATGGCATCTCAAGAACGAATGAGAAAAATTCTGAAATCCTACTTGATCAGAATGTTCCTATCTACACCGATGAACCATTTAACGCAAAGGTGATCTCGTCGGAATCCAAACCGTCTTTATTTGCCGATGGCATCAGCGTGCCGCTCATTGAAGATGAGGCCATCGACAACATCTGGCATCTGAAACTTTGGGCAGGGCGACCAGGCTGGCATCAGCTTTCATTGGATCGCGATGCAGCGCAATACTTTGTTTTCAACGATGGCGACTGGAGGGACCTTCGCGCAGCATCTACAATTGAAAGTAACCATGTGGCTAGTGCACAGTTGACTGCGTCAAAGGCTAGCACGACGAATATACCCTACCCACCCATTTACTTTTATGTGATGTTTGTGATCGCTGCAGGATGCCTGTGGCTGGCACCTAAGCTTTAGTTCCAGGAGACTCGATGATTGCAACAAGTTCGCTATACCACGCCTCTCCGTATTTTCGAATCAATGGATCTTTAAGGAATTTATAAACAGGAACCTGTAATGCTTTGCCCAACGCGCAGGCTGGTGTACAGATGTGCCACTTGTGATAGTTAAGCGCCTCGAAATTTTTCTTTGTTGATACGCGTATGGGATAAAGGTGACATGAGATCGGTTTCTTCCATCCGATTGCCCCGTCATTGTACGCAGCTTCAATCCCACACTTAAGAATTCCCTTTTTATCGTAGATCGCGTAAACGCATTCGCGTCCGGCGATTACGGGTGTACTATGATCGCCGTCATCGTCAAGAACATGAGCGCCTTGTTTCTCGATTTCCTCGATTCCTTTTGCGCTGAGATATTTTTTGATTTTCGGATATATATCTTCCAGGATCGCCAATTCTTCATCAAGCAGAGGAGCTCCAAAGTCGCCTTCGACACAACACGCACCTTTGCACTTTTCAAGGTTACAAACGAACTCCTTATCGCGGATATCATCAGAAACCAATACATCACCAACTTTGATCATGGCGTAAAGGTAAGCATAGTTGGGGAATGCCAAAGCGCCGTTCCGAAGCAAAAATAACACGTGCCACCTAAACTATTCGCGCTACTTTATCCTCGGCCAGCAATGGCAAAAAACTGTTATTGAAATGATCAACTGTATTTCCAGTATAAAAACCTGTACCGGGGCACGTCTTTGTCGTGCCAGTGCCATCCTTTAATATCCGGCGACCGGTATTGAGGTCATACCAATGATGATAGACAACAGAGCTATCACTCGGAGAAAGTGAAAAATGCTTCAACAAAGCACGTGTCACTTGAACTATTGTCGCGCCCTGCAATGCCGTCATGATATCTTTCCCGATATCAAAGTTTCCCAGGTTCTCGATACATATTCCAAAACCGTTGGCTCCTCTTATTCCCGCAGGTGCCTTGTTCATTTTGCGACAAACCATAATTTTTCCATCCGGAAAAGTTGTGAAGTTCTGCGCAATTTCAGCGAATCCTCTCTCAAGATACGCGTCTTCCATACCTCGGCAAAGTCTAAAATAATTATTGTTCTTGAAATGCTTATATGATGGAATAAACGTATGGTGGAGTTGAATCAGTTTGATCTTTCTCGAAACTTCCTGGTCATCCAACCATGATTCAAATTCATTGTCCTCCAACAACGTGAACTTACCGATCGTTTTCATGGGTATGTGCGTGACAAGAATAATGTGTCATTAAGATAAAGAATTCATCTGGCTCGCAGATCAATTGCAGCAACTATTTTCAGCGAGTGATTTTCAGGTACACTACAACTTAGCCATGGAACAAAGCAGTGCAAACAAGGCCTGCCGGTCAGTCTTGCATCAGCGCGATTCCTGTCTTCGGAGGTTCCCATCGCAATCTCACTTCAATTGAACATGTATATGGTCATCATGTCTCACCGCCTCACATCCTTGAAATCTTACTTTGAAACTTCGGATCCGCAGTCTCTTTTTTAAATGAGGTTCAACGAATATTCTACCGATACCTTTCTGAGAAGCAAATCCATTGACAAGATCTTTTGTTCGTTCCTCATCCAAAAAAAACTTCTGTTTATTGCACTGGGGAACAATCTTTTGAAGAAGGCTATACTGCCAATGCCCGTGTTCTTCACAATACGCTGCAATATTTTCCTCGTTATCTTTTGGTTCCTCACAAACTCCATAACCGATAATTGATGGAACATCATTGGTGGGTTTTCCAGTGTCGCGATTGTTGTACTGAAACGAAATATCAAGCTTCTTGCCATCGGAATGACTTCGATGTGGAAACAAAGGAAAGTGATCGATGAAGGGAAAATTGGCATCAAGATAGTTGACTGTGATATCGGTATATTGAGCCGACATACTTTCAGAAACCTTTGACGCGATGTCTTTCAATTGAGGCTTGACATAATTACGATTGAGCAGGGCGGTCCAGACGTGCGCAGGCTTCAAATGTGGATTGCTCCAAATTGGTAACGGTACGCGTCCCAACGGTTTTGCTAATAAGGGTACGACAAGAAGTGCTACGATGAGATAAATAACTGCATACGATATCACTTTCGCTATTGGGTTGATAAATCGTGAGGAGATTTTCCTGTCGATGATGCCATACGTTAAAAAGGCGATAAGCAGAACAAATCCTCCGATTTGGGTGAGCAGCGTTAAGATGCAAAAGAGAAGTATAGTGAGGATTAATTTTATAAAGGCCATTATTGATAGCAGGCAAAAATAATTATAACATTTTCAAGCTTAGATCTATCTACAAATCCATTGGTTCGCATGCGCTCAGGAACCCAGGTCGCGTTATCATTAATTTGTGGTAGGAATGCATACGCAAGTTGTTTGAAATGCTTGATTTTCGCGCTTTGAATTTTCTTTGTGCTTCTCTTATGTGCGGGTTTCATATACAAATTCATTGGCTCGTTGCGCAACGTCGTCCCGGTTGCTCACCCTGAATTACCAATTAGAATGACACCTATATCTTTCAAACGCTTCAGTACTTGATTGAATTCCGCTGCGTTTCCTTTGAACCTTTGCCTCTCGTTTTTAAGCCGAAACATTCGTTTAGCCCTTCCTCAACTCACCACCACCCTGTAGCTCGTACTCCTCCCCCCGCCTTCCTCCCTCACCAGAATACTTTTACTCATCAGATCCTGAATATCCCGAAGTGCCGTATCCGCAGAAGACTTCGTAATCTTCGCCCACTTCGAAGATGTAAGGCGACCCTCAAAGCCATCCATGAGCATATTCAAGACTTTACGCTGTCTTGCATTCAACGGTTTTGACTGATGAATTTCCCAGAACTTCGCCTTCTTAATGACGCCCGACAAATTGCCTTCCGACAACGTCAACGCCCGATCAAGACATTTTATAAACCAATGAAGCCA
>JBDSKX010000230.1:0-49053 GCA_039916665.1 Chryseolinea sp.
AATGGCCACTGAAATCAAAATCAGTATCGTAAAATCAGTGAGCAACATCTTTATTAAATTCGCGAAGGATGCACCCAATATTTTTCTGATGCTTAACTCCTTTGCCTTTTGATAGTAAAGCATCATGGACATCCCGAATAATCCAAAACATGCGATCAGCAGCGCGAGACCAGAATATATAGATAGCAGTATTCCGGTTTTCTGCTCAGCGTTGTATTGCCTATTGAGGTCATCATCCAGAAATTCAAACTCAAACCCATATGTTGGCTCAAATTCCTTATAGACCTTTTCGATCTCTTTAATACTATTCGAAAAATCTTCTACAGACACCTTTACGAGTAAATAATTGAAAGCACTCTTCGTGAGCTTGAAAAGTATCGGTCGAATCGGCTCGTGCAATGATTGAAAATGGAAATCCTTAACGATACCAATGATTGTACCGCGCATATCATGCTGGTCGTTACGCCATATCAATTGTTCACCGACTATTTTACCGTCTGATTTTAGTTGACGTGCCGCCGTTTCATTCAAGATAAAATTCTCTCTATCACCTGGATTCTCTCTCAGAAAATTTCGCCCCTCTTTCGTCTCAACATTCATGGCTTTGAAGAAGTCGTAGTCAACAAATGATTCGGAGGCATCAATTCTATAAGACGGCGTGCCGTTCAAACTAATACTATGCTGATTAAATTGATGTCCCGGGATGTTTGATGCTGCAGAGACTGACCTTACACCCCTAAGCGCTACAAGTCCATTCTTTAAGGCATCGAATCGTTTGAAGCCTTCGTCGTTTTTAATCGGGATGATCAGGATATTCTCTTTGTCAAATCCAAGATTCTTATCACGAAGGAATGATAGTTGATTATAAATGATGATGGCTGATGAAATCAGAATCATCGAAATAGAAAACTGAACTACTATTAACGTTTTCCTAAATCTAACACCACCGGCACTTTGAATTAATTTACCTTTCAACACGGAATGCGGACTAACGCCTGAAAGATAAAGCGCGGGATACACGCCCGAGATTAGTCCAATTAGAAATGCTCCACCCAATGCAAAGAATATATATTGTACGTAATGAATCTGGAGCGGATGACCCAACAGGTATGCGAATAGCGGGAGAGACAATTCAATTATGATAATAGATAAGACCACAGCAATCAATGCAGTCGATACCGACTCAGCCAGAAATTGAAAGGCGAGCTGGTACCTGAATGCCCCCATCGTCTTCCTCACACCAATTTCCTTTGCGCGCTCTGCAGACTTAGCCGTGGTCAGATTCATAAAATTAACGCACGCTATCAGAAGTGTAAAGAATGCTGCGGCGCCAAGAATGAATACGTATTCGGCATTTCCATTAGGCTCAAGTTCCCAACGCAGCTTAGAATGAAGGTGAATATCGGTGATGGGCTGAAGCTGAAACCCAAAGTGCTGCTCAGCCATGGATGAGTAAGTTTCGGATGACCAGTTCAAATACTTCCGGGTCCAGTCCATCAATTTTCCTTCAAGTACTTTTGCGTCAGTCCCTGGCTTTAATCGCAAATAGTTATAATGACCAAAGTCTTTCCAGGAATAAAACGAGGCGTCGGGATCAAGGGACTTCTCCCTGACGTAACTCACCAGGAAATCAAAATGAAAATGTGAATTCTCAGGAATATCCTTAAATACCGCAAGCACCTGTACAAGATAGTCTGCCGAATCAACGGCAATAAATTTTCCAATAGCCGACTGATCACCAAAGTATTTGTGCGCCATTGATTCGGAAATCAAGATGGCACCGGCTTGTTTCAAAGCTGCCTTTGCATTACCCTCAACAATAGGAAAATCAAAAACGTCAAAGAATGTTGTATCTACAGATAAGATATTTTGCTCGTCATATCGCTCTTTCTTATTCGGATCTCTGAATGAATGTGTCTCTTTTGTAAGTCCTGCCGCAAACAGTGGTGACAGACTTACCGCTGCTTCTACTTCCGGGAAGTCGCTTACCAACGCCTGGGCCATGGGATGTGGCGTTCTCGTCTGCGGATTTTCATTCACCCATACGATCCTATACAGATTTTCAGGGTGCTGATGAAACTTATCATAACTCAACTCACCATTGATGTAGACCGTGATGAGAAAAACACTGGCCATTCCAAATGCCAGCCCCCATACGTTGATCGATGTGTGAAGCAGGTTCTTGAGAAGATTTCGTAAAGCAATAACGAAGTAATTGCGAATCATAGGCCAGGGTTTTTACTTAGCGATTACAATCCAGATGCCATTCATATTAACCGCAAAATTGCACTTGATTCGTTCTTTCAATGCAGCGCGCAGTTTGTTAACGAACGAGGACGTCCGGGATCGGACATATTGATTAATCTTACTTTGTCAAGTTAGCTTGAATTTGAGGGATATGGCCCAATCCGGTCTACGAGAAGTGACTATTGACACCGTCGCACAATGTCATTTAGTTCACGAATATCTGTACAACTCTCATCAAGGATTGTATTCGTTAAGTTGACCCGAAAGGGCAATACATGCTAGCCCCAGGTCGCCCTCGACGAAGTCGGGGCTACCTGGGGTTCGACGGATTTATTGGCCAAAATGATATTGGAGGCAATCCCCAAGCGGTAAACCGTAATTTGAGGGTAATAATGCTTGTTAGTTGACTAACATGACAAAGTAGGACTAATTACGGCAACCAATTAAAACAACGCTTTTGCTATGCGATAAATGGGATCAGACTTACCCATCGAATAGAAATGAATCGTTGGTACGTTATGTTTGATCAGTTCTTTGGATTGTTGAATACACCATTCTATTCCTACCTCTTTAACGGCAATGTTATCCTTTGCCTTCTCAACCGCCTCAGATAGATCTTCAGGAAGATCAATATGGAAAGTCTTGGGAAGAATATTGAGCTGTCCTCTAGCCGTAATTGGCTTAATGCCAGGAATTATGGGGACTTCTATGCCAACCTTTCGGCATTCGTCTACAAATTCAAAGTATTTAGAATTGTCGAAAAACATTTGCGTAACGATATACTGTGCGCCAAGGTCAACCTTGTGTTTTAAATATTTCACATCAGTCTTCAGATTCGGCGCCGAAAAATGTTTTTCAGGATAGCCGGCCACACCCAGACAGAAATTAGTAGGCGACGTATTCTGGAGTTCTTCATCAAGGTAAGAGCCCTTGTTCATCTTGCCCACCTGCTCTAATAATTCAGACGCAAATCGGTAACCATCTGGTTCGGGTATAAACTTTGATTCTGATTTGATAGCATCTCCCTGAAGAATTAACACATTGTCAATCCCCAGAAAATGCAGGTCAATGAGTGCATTTTCAGTTTCCTCACGACTAAATCCACCGCAGATGATGTGGGGAACTGTATCAACTTTATAATGATTTTGGATCGCTGCACATATACCTACCGTACCCGGCCTTTTTCTTGTTGATCTTTTATCCAGCAAACCATTCTCAAGCTTTCTGAAAACATACTCTTCACGATGATACGTCACGTCAATGAATGGAGGCTTGAACTCCATCAATGGATCAAGATTATCAAAAAGTGTCCGGATGTTTTCTCCTTTTAAAGGTGGAAGAATTTCAATTGTGAACAGCGATTTACCGTTTGCATTCCTGATGTGTTCAGTGACTTTCATTGAAAATAATATTGCAGGTTAATAGAATGATATAGTTACAAAACAAATGACGGACGCATGCTACAAATCATAAGACAAATTTGGTGATAGCCAACGTTCTATTTCATCTAGAGGAAGTGACTTGCGTTCAGCATACTCGGTCACCTGATCCTTTTCGATCTTCCCAAGTCCAAAGTACTTCGACTCAGCATTCGCGAAATAAAAACCACTAACCGACGAGGCCGGGTACATTGCGAATGATTCGGTCAACTTTATTCCAACTTGTTCTTCGGCGTGAAGAATATCAAACAATATTCCCTTCTCTGTGTGATCCGGACATGCAGGATACCCTGGCGCCGGACGGATACCCTGATACGTCTCAGCAATCATCTGCTCGTTAGATAGTTTCTCATCTGGCGAGTAGCCCCACAGTTCACGTCTTACTTTGGCATGCAGGCATTCTGCAAATGCTTCAGCAAGCCGATCTGCCAATGCTTTGACCATGATATCGGAGAAGTCATCCTGATTAGCCTTATACTTTGCAAGCAATTTCTCAATACCAATTCCTGCTGTCACAGCAAACATTCCAATGTAATCCTGACGACCTGATGATCGAGGCGCGATAAAATCAGAAAGGCAATAATTTGGCAGACCGGGAGCTTTCTTATTTTGCTGGCGTAAGAAATGCAGTGAAGCGAATGCCTCGTCTCCTTCTTTCCTATAAAGCTTAACATCATCGGTGTCAGTTGCAGTGGCAGGAAAAAAAGCGATCACTCCATTAGCTTGTAGACTTCTTGCTTTAATTATCTGATCGAGCATTTTCTGCGCATCATTAAACAACTTCGTAGCCTCCGTTCCGACTACACTATCTTTAAGGATACCTGGATAGCGGCCCGCCAACATCCAGGTTTGAAAGAATGGTGTCCAATCGATGTATGGTCTGATCTCTTCCAGCGGGAAATTAATCAGATTCTTCACGCCCAGAAACGAAGGCCGTTTTATCTTGGCTTCCGTCCAATTAATCTTAACGCGATTTCCCCTCGCCTGCGTTAATGTGATGTAATTCTTTTGCTCTTTTCGTTTCTCGTAGTCTTCGCGAAGCTTTGCATATTCCACCTTAAAGCGACCTTTGATCGCCATGAATGTATCAGGGTTTATAAATTCACTGGCAATGGGCACGCTGCGGGAAGCATCCAATACGTGTACAACAGGACCATCGTACACTGGATCAATTTTCACGGCAGTATGTATTCTCGAAGTAGTGGCCCCACCAATTAATAAAGGAAGTGTCATTTTTTCCCTTTGGAGCTCTTTGGCCATGTGCACCATTTCGTCTAGCGACGGCGTTATCAGACCACTAAGTCCGATCATATCAACATTTTCACGCCTGGCAGCTTCAATGATTTTCTCGGGTGGAACCATAACACCAAGGTCGACCACATCGTAGTTGTTACAACCCAACACCACACCAACGATGTTTTTACCAATGTCATGAACGTCACCTTTAACCGTAGCCATCAGAATTTTTGCCGAAGGTTTGTCCACTCCCCCATTAAGTCTTTTCTCTTCCTCCAGATACGGTGTTAAATATGCGACAGATTTCTTCATTACTCTGGCGCTCTTGACAACCTGAGGAAGGAACATCTTACCCGCACCAAACAAATCACCGACAACGTTCATCCCGGCCATCAGAGGACCTTCGATAACAAAGAGTGGTTTGCCATATTTTATACGAGCCTCTTCAGTATCCTTATCGATATAATCTATTACGCCATTCACGAGCGCATGTGTAATTCTCTCTTCAACGGTACCCAGGCGCCACGTCTCGTCTAATTCTTTTTTCTTAGAAGATCCCTTTACAGTCTCTGCATACTCAAGCAAGCGCTCTGTTGCGTCGTCTCTCCTATTAAGAAGCACATCCTCTACCCGCTCCATTAGTCCCTTTTCCACGGCATCGTAAACTTCAAGCATGGTGGGGTTTACAATTCCCATATCCATACCCGCTTTGATCGCGTGATACAGGAATGCAGAGTGCATTGCTTCACGGACTTTCTGATTACCGCGAAAACTAAATGACACATTGCTTACACCGCCACTGACATGGACCTTAGGAAGATTTTCTCTTATCCATTTTGTTGCTTTGAAAAAATCAACTGCATAGTTACGATGCTCTTCAATACCAGTAGCAACCGGAAAGATGTTGGGATCGAAAATTATGTCTTCAGCCGGAAATTGAACTTCATTGACAAGAATGTCGTACGCCCGTTTGCAAATTGTAATTCTTCTATCATACGTGTCGGCCTGACCCTGTTCATCAAATGCCATTACAACAACAGCAGCACCATATCGCCTGACAAGTTTTGCTTGTTTGACAAATTCCGGAATACCACTTTTCATGCTGATCGAATTGACAATGCTTTTGCCCTGCAAGCATTTCAATCCAGCTTCAATAACATTCCATTTTGAAGAATCAACCATTACAGGAATCCTGGCGATCTCCGGTTCAGAAGCCATCAGATTGAGAAATCTTACCATAGCGGCTTCAGAATCAATCATTCCCTCATCCATGTTCACATCAATTACCTGTGCTCCCCCACGCACTTGATCGAGCGCTACTTCTAATGCTTCGTCAAACTTATCTTCTTTAATAAGCTTCAGGAATCTTGCCGAGCCAGTAACGTTGGTACGTTCACCGATATTAACAAAGTTTGACTGAGCTGTAATCTCTATCGCCTCAAGTCCACTTAATTTAAAACCCATGATTTTATTTTAATAGCGTTTTCGTATTCGAGCTTGATTGACTTTCTTTTCGTCTAACGATCATGCATCTATGAGTTCTTTGCCTACACGTCGTGGAGAATACTTTGCGGCTAGTTCGGCGATAACCTTGATGTGGTCTGGAGTTGTCCCGCAACAGCCGCCAAGAATGTTGACCAATCCTTCTTTTAAAAATACTTCAACCTGCGCACCCATGTGTTCCGGTGTCTCATCATATTGACCAAACTCATTAGGCAGTCCTGCGTTTGGATATGCACTTACAAAGAATGGCGCTTTATCACTTAGAACTTGGAGGTATGGTCTTAACAAAGATGCACCGAGTGCGCAATTAAGACCAATGCTAAGTAACGGGGCATGTGATACCGACACAAGAAACGCCTCAGTAGTCTGCCCAGAAAGCGTTCTACCACTGGCATCTGTAATTGTTCCTGACAACATCAATGGAACGCGCTTGCCGGTTTCTTCGAAAAGTTCCTGAACAGCAAAGAGCAGTGCCTTGGCATTCAACGTATCTATAATTGTTTCTGCCAAAAGTAAATCAACTCCACCGTCCATCAATGCTCTCGCCTGCAACTTGAATGCGGCTGCAAGTTCATCAAAAGTGATCGCCCGATATCCGGGGTTATTGACATCCGGAGAAATTGATGCAGTCTTATTAGTAGGTCCCATAGCACCTGCCACAAATCTAGGTTTGTGTGGTTCCCGGTTTGTAAACTCATCGGCAACTTCACGAGCAATCTTCGCAGACTGATAGTTCAGATCATAAACCGCATCTTCAAGGCCATAGTCGGCCTGTGCGATAGTTGTCCCGCTGAACGTATTGGTTTCAGCAATATCAGCGCCCGCTTCAAAGTATTGTTTGTGAATGTCCTTAATGATATCAGGTCGCGTGATCGACAATAAATCATTGTTCCCCTTCAGTGGATGCGTGTGATTTTTGAAACGTTCGCCTCGGAAGTCTTCTTCTGTTAACGTGTAACGTTGAATCATAGTACCCATAGCGCCATCAAGCACCAGGATTCGTTGTTTAAGAATGTCTTCGATTTTCATAAAAGCCCTCTACACTTGTTATTTATCCAGAGAGCCCGCAAGGATGGGTGACTTATCTTCTCTCATTGCTGAGACGGGTTTAGCACAACATTCCGAATACGATTACGGAATAGGATGCTAAGACTTCATCGGGCCCAATCCCTCTGTCTTTCTGGATAAGTGTATGCAAAGAAAAACAATAACTACCTAAAATAAAATTCCCAATACCTTAAATTTGTTGTAATAATGAAATTAGCAGCCATAGATATTGGCTCGAACGCTATTCGCTTTCAAGTCTCCACCGCTCTCGACAATTCGCCTAATCTGATCTTCAAGAAACTCGAATATATCCGTTTCCCTTTAAGGCTGGGGCACGATGTATTTTCTTCAGGAAGGATAAGTGACAAGAGCATCGCAAAATTCATAAAGCTGATGCGTGCATTCAAGCTTCTTATTGAATTGTATGAGGTTGATGATTATATGTTCTGTGCGACATCAGCCATGCGTGAATCTGAGAATGGCCCTGCGTTGGCGCAGCGTGTACAGGACGAGTTGGGGATTCATATCGAAGTAATCGACGGAAACCGCGAAGCAGAACTCGTTAACGGTGCGATCAGTTCGTACCTGCAAAACAAGACATACCTGCACATCGATGTTGGTGGTGGTAGTACTGAGCTCAACCTTTATGTTACTGGAAAGAAGATTAAGACCAGGTCGTTCAAAATTGGTTCTGTCAGAATATTGGAGCGTTCAGATTCACCTGTGATCTGGGTGGACATGGAGAACTGGGTAAAACAAAATATCAAAAAGAGTTATGGCAGGGTTACTGCGGTAGGAACTGGCGGAAACATTAGTAAAATATTTGACCTCGCGAAAATGAAACCTGGAAAAACGATTACTCTCAGGAAAGTTAAAGAGATCAAAGATATGGTCGAAAGTCATTCAATTCAGGAGCGCATTTATAAGCTTCAGATGAATCCCGATCGGGCTGACGTCATTATTCCCGCCAGTGATATTTACGTGAAAGTAATGGAGTGGGCTAAGTCGATTAGTATACTCGTTCCTGAAGTAGGTCTAAAGGACGGAATGATGCTACACCTTTATGAACGCAATACCAAGCAGACAAAAATTCAATTTTGATTTCCGATTACTTCGGGTGCTTTTTATCTATTGTGCTTCTTCCTTTGTTTCTATCCGAAGTCTTTAGGTCGTAAAGGTATGCAACAGAGATACGAAACTCCTGGTTAGTGGACTGCAGAGGATCCTGGAAATAAGTCTGATTGAAATTTCCATCAGATTTGCCGAGATAAGTATGACCCAGTTCATATCGTAAAGTGACCATCACCCTTTAACGATCTGCTGGTTCAAATGCCAGACCAGCAACGAAATTCAGTCCAAATTGAGTACGATTGGGGGCGCTGACATTCATCGTGTGCTCATTTTGGGATCCTGAATTCTCTTTCAAGGAAATCTTGTAATGCAATTCCGAAATATTGTCCTCAAGAAGGTTAGCGTCTTTTAATCTTCCTTTTCCACCGAGCCAATAACTGACGTTAGGACCGAGGCCCAAGAAGCATTTGAATGCGCTCGGGTTCCTGTCTTTATTTTGAAATCCACAGTGTACGCAACTGGCATCTCAATGAAGTTATACTGGCTTCTGGATTTAACACCATGCTCGTCATCTGTTAAAACTCTGCCCTTAGTCGAATAAACGAGCGACGCATGGAGGAAAAATCGTTTTCTTACCTGAAACGCAAGGTGACCTCCAACGTGATAACCGTAAACTCCCCTACCTTGTATAAACTCTTAAGATCTTTATCACCAAACGAAGTGAAGGAATAGTTACCGCCAGCAACAGGACCAACTAAAATCTGGCCATGCGCAACGGAATGTGCGAGCAGGGTCATAAAAAGAATTTTACAAAGTGTGTTCACGGGATAATTAAAGGCAAAAAAGTGTCAATCAGTTCAAAAACTTTTAACGCTACTGATGTCTATCGGCTACCATAAGAATACCAAAAAAACGCTGTATATTCGGGTGTTTTTGGTTATCGAACCGAATGAGGGCAGATCAATATAGAATGTCTGCATTTTTTTGTTGGCATAGGCTGTTAAAAAACTTACAGGAGTGACTTTTTTGCCTTAGCCCATATTAATGGACTTGGATGCGCAATTTTTTTAACTGTTTCGTCGGCGTATTTTTTTGGCTATGCTGTACCGGATTGCATGCCCAGAATTATCCCGTCTACAACAATTTCTACGTTAACCCATTTTTATATAACCCAGCAGAAGCTCTGACTGAGTATTCGACGATCTATGCATTGCATCGTCAACAATGGACTAATGTGGAAGGTGCTCCGGTCCTATCGACTGTAACTTTTACAACACTTCTCAATGAGTCGCGTGCTGGTCTTGGCGGAAAAGTCTCCTCTTATAAAAGAGGAATATTGAACACAACCGATTTCTCCCTCGCCTATGCATACGGCATTCCAGTGGGTGGTAAAAACTGGTTGTTCCTTGGGCTTTCAGGTGGAGCCATCTCCAACCAGATTGACTTGTCAAAAGTAACAGACCCGAATGATCCGGCTTTGGCATCATACTCCGCCAATAACTTACAACCGGTAGCAGGGTTTGGAATGTTATACCGGTCTGGCAATGGTTTAAACATAGGAATATCATTGCCTCAATTATTCCCGCCGTCATTTAATGCAAATGCCAGTTTTACCAATACAACTGTATCACCGGCTGACAATGTCTTTTTTACTATTTACTACAAACGACTCGTTGAAAGTCGCATAGTAAGCAAGAACAAAGGAGGGATGAAAAAGAAAGTGAAGACCCAGGAAGCGATTGCACCACTTGAGATGTACTTCAACTACAAATATTCGAAATATGGTAACAGTCAGTTTGAATTACTGGCCAAGCTAAACCTCTCTCAAAATTTTTGGGTTGGGGGATCCTATCGGCTGCCCTACGGGTTTACCGCCAATGTCGGATTGAATATTGGCAAGTTCACTGTCGGTTACTCTTACGAACCGAAAAATCAACCTGCCGATGGATTCTCTCAAGGAACGCATGAAGTAATTATGGGACTAAAACTTGGCAAGTTGAAGAAATTCAAGCGCGTCGCTCCTGTACTTCGTTCTACTTTAACCAAATCTCCGAATGACAAACACACCGCGAGGTTCCAGGAAACTGTCGATGATCCTAATAAGATTAATCAGTCAAACGGTGAGATAACGAAGAAATATTTCGTTGTCATTAAGATTTACAACGACTTCACAGCGGCAGATCAGTATAAACGAAAATTAATCACCGATAAATTCAACGCCGAGATATTCTACAATCCGCAGGATAAGAAATACTATGTGCATGTATTGGAAACGCTGAAGTCGAATGAGGCATATGAAGAGGTTAAAAATCTAAAAACATTAACAAAACTTAAAGACGCGAGAGTAATGATCGTGACGACCAAAAAGTGATCTTTGGTTACATTTTCAAGACTATCAGGCATTTAGTAATACAATGAACCGAATCTCGTTCACTATTAGAGCTCCTTTTGTGATGACGTTACTCGCTATTCTGTCGTGTAGTGCTGTCAATGCGCAAAAGCCGGAGATTAAATCCATTGATAAGCTCGCTGGCAGCATGGATGAAATTGTAACAATCAAGGGATCTTACTTTGGAACGGATGCCACAAAGATCGCCGTAACTTTTGGCGCATCTCGCGCAATTATCAAGTCAATAAATGACCAGCAACTCGAAGTATTTGTTCCTTTCGGAACAACCTACCATACGATCGCTGTAACTAATCTTACAACGGGCCTGTCAGGCTCCAGCAATCAGCAGTTTCTGTTGGATTTTCAAAGTACCCACCCCTTTGATCTTACTAATCTCGATGGGCAATTCGACTTTCCTGCTGGCACGCCGGTAGCCGAGGGGTTGTATGACCTTTGTATGTGTGATTTCGACGGCGATAAAAAAGTTGACGTAGTCGCTGCGAATGACAATGCAGGCTTCCTCACCATCCTTTCAAATGGATCTATGCCCGGAACAATCTCCTTTCCAGTGAAGTTTGCTACGAACATCGCTTCGCGGTCATTGCACGTAAAATGTGGCGACTTAAATGGAGACGGCAAACCAGACATCGTCGCCACAGAAAGCGGCGCGACGGACAAAGTTTTTATTTTGAAAAATAATAGTGCTGGCCCTGGTAGTTTTGCCTTCTCTTCTCCACTTACCGTCATGCTCGCCGGAAAGCGCCCGAAGCGCATTGAAATTGCCGATCTGGATCTGAATGGAAAACCTGAAGTTATCGTCACTTCCCAGGCAACCAACTCGGTCACAATTCTAGTTAACCAAAGTACACTGGGAGCAATTTCTTTTGGACCAATCACACCGATTACCATTCCTATTCCCGGCGCAGCCAGTACAGAAGGAATAGCGGCAGAAGATTTAAACGGCGATGGCCTTCCTGAAATTGTGACGAGTCAGTTTCAAACAAATTCTGATATCTATATTATTGAAAATAAAAGCACACCCGGTGCAGTTTTGGCTGGAAGTATCAAAACTCTGAACGTTGGAACACCTGTAAAAAATTTACGTATCGGAGACCTGGACAATGACGGCAAACCTGAAATCGCCTACACAAAGCTGACATCCTCCGAAGTCGGCCTCTTTCTGAATCAAAGCACTTCAACATCGCTCAACTTTACTGCAGCCGCGCCAGTGGGTACGGATGCAACACCCTGGGGAATTGATTTTGGTGACCTCGACGGTGACGGTAAAGCGGAAATTGTAGTGGCTTCCATTACTAAGAAGTCGATTACAATTCTGCGGAATAAAAGCACAATGGGGAGCCTATCATTCGAACGACATATTCAGGCAACTAATTTTATCAACCGCCACGTAAGCATCGTGGATGTCGACGGTGATGGAAAGCCCGATATTTCGTTTACAAGCATCGATGATAACAATCTAAACATTCCAGCGTCAAAGATTTCTGTCTTCCGTAATAAGACTTGTATGGTTCCAAAAGTTACTCCCACGGGACCGCTTAATATCTGTTCCGGATTCCCGCTTCAACTCGTTGCTACGAATGGAGGAGGAACAACTTATGTCTGGACGAATGCCACTACCAGTACAACCACATCAGGAACGTATCAGTATTCTCCGACTGTCTCAGGCGACTATTACGTAACCGCCACAGCCGAAGGAGGAACTTGCGCTGAAGTATCGAATACAGTAAAAGTAACAATATCTCCAGGGACGGCGGCAGATCCAATACCTATCAACAACGGACCTGTTTGTATTGGCAAAGCACTCAATCTTCAAATATCAAATGATCTCGGCGCCGGGTTCACATATGAATGGAGTGGACCAGACAACTATACAGGCACGGGCATCAACCCGGCAGCAGTAACTAACTTTCAACTTAAGAACGCTGGAACCTATAATGTCGATGTTAAAGCAAGCACCGGCTGCGTGGCAAGAAGAGAATCCACCCAGGTTGATGCAGTCGATTTGCCAGCATTCAAAGTCTCGTTTACTGGCTCGGCGCTAATCTGCCAACCCGACTTTAAAAGTCTTACCGTGTATCCTTCAGTTTCAGGATTTTCTTATCAATGGTTTGAAAAGACCGCCGGTACAATTTCAGGCGCAACGACATCAAGCTTGCTCAGAAATAGCTCCGGCGAATATTATTTTGAAGCGACATCATCGAACCCTGGTTGCCCTACTGTTGTTTCCGAACATGCCGTCTTAACCGTTGTGACTCCTCCTGTTGCAAACTTTACATTGCCTGCCACAGCTTGTAAGGGAGAAGAAGTAACGTTCACCAATCAATCAACCTTTGACGCACAATCGACACTGTCATACGCCTGGACATTTGGCGACGCCGGAGTATCTACAGATGTAAACCCAAAGCATATTTATGCTACCGCCACAACTTTTTCAGTAGGCCTCACGGTGTCATATCCAAGTAATACTTGTCCAGCCACCACAAGTAAATCTATCATCATCACCGATGCGCCGGCTGCTACAATTACAAATGCCTTGAATAAATTTGAGATATGTCCTGGTGCAACGCTTGTACTCGGCGTAAGCAGTTCGTTTACATCTTATGCATGGAACACCGGCGACGCCTCTTCAACAATTACAATAAACGGCCCGGGAGTTTACTCTGTAAACGTCGTGGCAAGCAACGGATGCAAACTAAAAGCTATCCAGGAGATCACAGGACTCGACGCACCTACCGTCACGGCGACCGTTACGCCAGAACTCATCAATGAGGGCGAAACTGCCCAACTAAGTGCCTCGGGATTGTTAGACTATACCTGGTCACCTGTGGCAACATTGTCTGTTATTGATCAGCCTGAAACAATGGCTACACCTGAAAGCTCAACCGTGTACACGGTCACAGGAAAGGATGGCAATGGTTGCGTGGGCAATGCTTCCATTGAAGTAAAGGTGAGAGGCGACGCGATCGTCAATAAATTATCTCCCAGCAATTTCTTTTCACCCAACGGCGACGCTACTGGACAGTATTGGGTAGTGGGCCGTATTGATGAATTTCCTCAGTGTGCAATCTCGATTTATGATGATAAAGGAGTCAAAGTATATGACGCTAAGCCATACATGAACAACTGGGAAGGTACTTTTACAAGCGGAAAGAAACTTCCTGACGGTGTCTACTACTATATCATCCGCTGTGATGGTGAAGAAAATCGTCCCCGAACTGGAAGTATTACGATCATTCGATAATTTAACTCCTTCACTATCACCAGGATTTTATACACTAGCAGCAGTTACAAACGAACCCTGCAAGAAGCACATTCAGCCGTCGCTCGGCGCCCATTACAATTGAACTTATTAAAGACACAGGGCGGCCCGTATTCGCTGCAGACGCACCTGTGAACAAAATAAGTTGTGCCGGCGCCTCGGGGAGTGGAGAACTCACGGTAATACTCACTACGCCAACAACAAATCCTTCCGAGTGGCGCGCATAAATTCACTGCAACATATGTCCGACGAGACGTCGGATATATGTTGACCTTTCAGGCCAACGTTTTCGGCTTATAGTCAGATAATGGTCGACGGATTCATTGGCCAAAATGATATTGGAGGCAAACCCCAAGCGGTGAACCGTAATTGAGGATAATAATGCGTGTTAGTTGACTAACACGACAAAGTCGGATTAATCAAGAATTATATAGGAGTTCAGCACAGATCCGTATCTCCTAAAGAGTGTCTCATTAAAACAACTTTGCTCCCATTACGATTTCCCTTGTCACGTGATAAAACTCCTTGTGGATGTTGAACAGCGGCTCACCATTTAGTTCTTTGATATTATACGTGCCGTCCTCCTTCATTGTATATGAATTTACGTTGTCCTTGAGGTTGCAACGCAGGTTGTTTATTGCCTGCATCTTCAGGAATTCATCATCCAACAAGAACAGTGACTCAATTCTTCTGTCAAAACTGCGCACCATGGCATCGGCACTTCCGATATAGACCTTTGGTGATCCAGCGTTGTGAAAATAGTAGATCCTGGAATGTTCAAGGTATTCACCTACGATAGATAATACTTCAATATTTTCACTCACCCCTTTCCTACCCGGACGCAGGCAGCACATTCCCCGAACGATAAGTTTTATAGGCACACCAGCTTGTGATGCGGCAAATAGTTCATCGATCAATTCCTTATCTTGTAGTGAATTCAATTTGATTACTATGCCAGTGCTTAGACCACTGCGTGCGTTCTCTGCCTCCCTTCTGATCAGGTTACAAAGTTGTATCCTCATATCACGCGGAGATGTAATCAAGTTTCTATACGTAGACGGTTGTGAATGTCCGGTGATAACGTTAAAAAATTCTGATACATCATTTGCATAGATTTCCTTTGTCGTCAGCAGGCCTATGTCAACATAAAATCTTGAAGTAGTTTCGTTATAGTTGCCACTGGATAGGTGGACGTAGCGATAGACTTTATCCTCCTCTTCTTTACGAACGATCAAAAGAAGCTTTGTATGTGTCTTAAGATTTCCAACGCCATAAATCACAAAGCATCCCGCCTTCTGCAGACGTTGTGCCTCACGCAAGTTATTTTCTTCGTCAAAACGGGCCTTAACTTCGAATAGCACAGACACGTGTTTACCATTTTCAGCAGCGCGAAGTAGTGCATTGGTAATACGGGATTCCTTTGCAACGCGATAAATTGTGATCTTGATAGACAGCACATAAGGATCGTCAGCAGCCTTCTCCAGCAACTCCAGTACTGGCTCCATCGAATTGTATGGATGGTGCAACAATATATCCCGCTCCTTAAGAACCTCGAACAGATCACGCGAACCGTGTTCCGGAAAATTAAGTGGTTTAATCGGATCTGGCTGACTTGACCGTTTACTCTTAAATTCCTTATGATTGATAATCTGATAAAGACCGGAGAAGTCAATCAAACTTTCTTTGTGAACATAAAATATGTTGTGCTCGTCCAGATCCCACTGAATCTTTAATAGGCGCATCATCCAGGGATCAGGATTGTCCATTGATTCCAGTCTGACCACCCTGCCCGATCTCCTTGTCTTTAACTTTCTTTTCAGATCTTCCAGAAAATTGGATTCAATATCCTCGCTTTCCTCCAAAGTAAAGTCACCATTTCTATTGATACGAAACAGATTGGCACTCATGATCTCAACATTTCGAAACAGATTATGAATGTTGTTTCGCATGATCTCTTCAATGGGAACGAATTGCGTAAGATCGTCTTCTGTTACTTCAAAGAACCGTGGAAGATTTTGTGGAACCTGAATAAAGGAAACCTTCTGCAGGTTATGATGATCAATTGGATTCTTGGTTACTACACCAAACAGAAGGCGATTATTCATCAACACCGGAAAGGTGTGATAAGTATCAAAAACCATTGGTGTAAGCATCGGGTAAATGGTCTTATTAAAGTAGTCATTTACCTTGTGCGTGTTCTCAAGCGAAAGCTCATTATAACCAACTATTGAAAATCCATTCCGAAGAAACAGCGGCTTCAGCCTGTTTACGTAGTAATCATTCTGATCTTTATAGAACCGCTGTGTTTCAGATAGCAACAGCATACGGAAAGGTTCTTCCCGTAACCCGTTGTAATCGAATCGTTCCTTGCCGTAATCAATGTAATTGTATAGGCTTCCTAAACGGATCGTGCAGAACTCATCGAGATTTGACGCAGTGATTGCTAGGAATTTCAGGCGATCAAAAATACTTCTGTCAATATGTTTTGCCTGATCCAGTACCCTGTAATTGAACTTGATCCAACTCAGGTCACGGCTGATGTAATTACTCTCTTGTATCTGCTGAGCAATCCTTTCGGATGTTGTCAAAGACTCCTCCATAAAAATTAAAACTCAAATAACTAAATGTCAATGCGAGCGTACTTAGCGTTCTTTTCAATAAACTCCCTGCGTGGCGCAACTTCATCACCCATTAACATTGAAAAAAGGTGATCTGCTTCTGCGCCAGACTCGATGCTTACTTGCTTCAGGGAACGTCTGGTGGGATCCATTGTTGTGCTCCACAACTGTTCGGGATTCATCTCTCCAAGACCTTTATAGCGTTGGATACCTACTGAATCGTCCTTACCGCCGCCCAATTGTTTCACAATGACTTCGCGCTCCTCCTCAGTCCAGCAATATCTTTCCTCCTTACCCTTCTTTACCAGGTAAAGTGGCGGCAAAGCAATGTATACATAACCATGTTCAATAAGATCACGCATGTATCTGAAAAAGAAAGTAAGGATCAACGTACGAATATGGCTTCCATCAACATCGGCATCGGTCATAATAATGACCTTGTGATATCTCAACTTGACCATATTCAAAGCCTTCTCGTCATCTACAGTTCCGAAGCTCACGCCTAACGCGGTGATCATGTTCTTGATTTCCTCGTTATCGTAAATTCTATGTTCCTGTGCTTTTTCAACATTAAGGATCTTACCTCTCAGCGGTAGTATCGCCTGAAAGTTGCGGTCGCGTCCCTGCTTTGCAGATCCTCCCGCTGAGTCACCTTCCACAAGATACAATTCGCATATCGCGGGATCAGCACTGGAACAGTCTGCAAGCTTACCGGGCAATCCCGTTCCTGTCAGTACATTTTTACGTTGGACCATTTCGCGGGCCTTACGTGCTGCGTGTCGCGCTTGTGCCGCGAGTATTACCTTGTTAACAATAAGTTTTGCTTCTCTTGGATGCTCTTCAAGGTACGCTTGTAATACCTCACCCACCGCCTGATCGACAGCACCACTGACGTCCGAGTTACCAAGTTTTGTCTTGGTCTGTCCTTCAAACTGAGGCTCGGCCACTTTTACAGAAATTACCGCAGTAAGTCCCTCACGGAAATCGTCGCCACTCACCTCGATCTTTGTTTTTTCAAGAAGTCCGGATTTGTCGGCGTAGTTCTTAAGCGTTCGTGTTAGTGCCCTTCTGAAACCAGTAACGTGTGTACCTCCTTCATGCGTATTGATGTTGTTGACGTAAGACACAAGATTCTCACTGAACGATGTGTTGTAGCCCATCGCTACCTGTACTGGAATTTCACCCTTATCGTTCTCGACATAAATAGGCTCAGGTATAAGCTTTTCACGAGTTGAATCAATGTATGCAACGAACTCACGCAGGCCACCTTCAGAAAAGAAATCCTGCGACTTCGCAACACCTTCTTCATCTTTTTCCCTCAGATCAGTCAATCTGATTCTGATCCTAGGATTCAGGAACGAAAGCTCACGCAACCTGGTGGCTATAGTTTCATAATTATACTCGGTGATCTGGAATATCTGTCGATCAGGTAAAAACTGAACCGTGGTTCCTCGCTTGTCTGATTCGCCGATTAGTCTAACAGGATATTGAGGCTCACCTCTGACATACTCCTGCTCAAATATTTTACCCTGGCCGTATACTGTCACATGAACTTTTTCACTCAATGCGTTAACGCAGGATACGCCAACACCGTGTAGCCCACCCGATACCTTGTAAGTATTCTTGTCAAACTTACCTCCCGCGTGCAGGACAGTCATGACAACTTCCAGGGCCGAACGCTTTTCCTTCTCCATCATCCCTGTTGGAATGCCGCGTCCGTTGTCTTCAACTTTAATCGAACCATCTTCGCCCACTGTAACAAGAATAAGATCACAATAGCCAGCCAACGCTTCGTCAATAGAGTTATCCACAACTTCCCAGACCAGGTGGTGAAGTCCCCTAATACCAATATCGCCGATGTACATCGCCGGCCGTTTTCGAACCGCTTCAAGTCCTTCTAGAACCTGTATGTTGTTGGCAGAATAATCAGCTGGAACGTTACCTTTATTTTCACTCATGATGAATTATTAGAACCGTCAAAAATAGTTGTTTTCAGCTTCTTTGAAAGCCATTCTATAAACAAATATTGACTATTAACGAACAATAAAACTGGCCATGGAAAGTCGGTCTTAAACCGCCTAAATTGATAACCTTCTCTTTGATGAAATCGGATGTCTGTAACCACTGGATGCCAGCGTTGAACGAGAGAAGTATAAACCTACAATGTAGCCTCAGGTTTTGAGTTCTTTCCCTTTTTCTTGCCGTCGCCTTCACTCATCAGCATAGTTCTCGCCTTGACAAGATCAGCCTTTTGAGAAGCATCAATTGTCGGGTAGTCGATGTTCATCGCTTCAAATTGCTGATGGATAACAGAAGCAATGGCCAGCCGTGCATACCACTTGTCGTCAGACGGAATGACGAACCATGGTGCATTCTTCTTTGAAGTCGCGCTAATGGCCTTTTCATAGGCAATCTGATATTCATCCCAATGTGCCCGCTCCTTAAGATCACCGAACGCAAACTTATAATTCTTACTGGGGTCATCGATCCGTTCCATAAATCGCTTCTTCTGCTCCTCTTTGGAAACGTGCAGAAAGAATTTAAGGACTATGGTTCCATTTTGCGTTAATGTCTTTTCAAACTGATTGATCTGCTTAAAACGTCGTTCCCAAAAATCTTCGTGGATCTTATCGACTGATTCAATTCCGGGCAGGCGCTCATTCAGAATGTATTCGGGGTGAACCCTCGTTACCAAAACGTTTTCATAATGTGATCGATTGTGTATCGCTATTTCCCCTCTCGGCGGCAACGTGAGATTATGTCTCCATAAATAGTAATGGTCAAGTTCCTGTTCAGTGGGTGCTTTAAAACTGTAAACCCTCACACCAAGTGGATTAAAGCCTGACATGATGTGCTTTACCGCACTATCTTTTCCGGCGGCATCCATTGCCTGAAAAATGATCAGGACGCTGTACCTGTTTTGGGCATACAATTTCTCATGGACCTGCGCCAGGTGCTTGCGCCCTTCTTCAAGAAGATCAATTGCCAGCTGCTTGTTCAAAGTCTTGCCAGAATAGTCGGTTGGATAATCTTTGAGACTGATGACCTTGCCGGGCTTGACCCTTAGCTTTCTGATTTCTACTAACTCACTTTCAGGAACCATACGCCAGTTTTGCTCTCAAGATACGTATCCTTTGATCACATTTGCCATGCAAAAGTCAAGTGCAAGAACTAAAAAATACATCCTAAAATTGCTTTGACCTGAGCAGCACTAACGTACAAGCCTCTTCTACTTTGATCCCTTTTTCTTCGGCCAACTTTTCGAATTCTTCATTCTCAGTTCCGGGATTGAAGATGATCCTTCGTGGTTTGAGCCCGACGAGATAATCATACCATTCGGGCTGATGTCTTGGACCAATATAGAGGGTGATGGTATCGACGTTTTCCACATTGGGCTTTTCTCGGATGTTGAGGATATCCTTGCCTGCAACCTGACCCTTTTTTATTCCCATCGGAACCACTTCATGGTTGTACTCAGCCAGCATATTCGCCGCCAGGTACGCATAGCGAGCGGGATTATCTGTGGCACCGATTACGAGCGTTTTTTTAGCTGAACTGTTACTTGCATCCATTATAAAACTTTACCTCTTAATGCGTTAATTACCGCTTCCGCACAGCGTTCACCGTCCATGGCCGCAGAGACTATTCCTCCTGCATATCCGGCGCCTTCTCCACATGGGTACAATCCTTTTACCTGAGGATGTTCAAGGGTTATTTTGTCCCTGGGGATCTTGACGGGTGAGGAGGTTCTGCTCTCCACCCCAATAACCTGTGCTTCATTGGTTAGATAACCTTTCATCTTGGCTCCAAAGTTCCTGAATCCATCTTGTAAACCGCGATATATTCCGGCGGGTAAGATCTCTTGCATCGAAATGGACGTCAAACCAGGCTGATAGGAAGTTTCCAACAGTCCTGATGATACTTTACCATTCACAAAGTCGACCAATCTTTGACCAGGTGCTTTTTGCGTTCCGCCGGCTGCGTCGAATGCTGCCTGTTCCACGGCTGCTTGAAAGTACATTCCCGCCAATGGACCATGCTTTTGATATGCTTTGAAGTCGCTTTCATCGACCGCTATTACAATTCCTGAATTGGCGAACTCAGAGTCACGACGCGATGGGCTCATCCCATTGACGACGATCTCGCCGGGCTGAGTCGCGGCAGGCACGATGAAACCCCCAGGACACATGCAGAACGAGAACACGCCCTTTTCTATTCCGCTCTGTCGAAACTGATGAACCAAAGAATAGGACGACGCGGGAAGAAACTCGCCACGGTCGCCTGCACAATGATATTGTATGTTATCAATCAGTTGCTGTTGATGTTCAACCCTAACGCCGAGCGCAAATGATTTTCCCTCTATCAGTATTCCTTTTTGATGAAGGAGCAGGAAGATGTCTCGTGCTGAATGGCCCGTTGCGAGAATTAAGGACTCGGCTTCCAAGTTGTCACCTGACTCCGTAACGGCACCCCTAACAGCACCTCCGGCGATTGTAATATCTTTTACTTTCGTATTGAAATGTACTTCTCCTCCGGCTTGAATGATTGACTCCCGAAGGGCCGTTACCAAGATTGGAAGTTTATTGGTTCCGATGTGGGGATGCGCATCAAATAGGATGTCACGCTTTGCGCCATGAGCTACGAGAATCTCAAGGATTCTGTTAACGTCTCCGCGTTTTTTTGATCGCGTATACAACTTACCATCAGAATATGTACCAGCTCCGCCTTCGCCAAAACAATAGTTTGATTCCGGATTGACGATATGTTCTTTGTTGATGGCAGCAAGATCCCTTCTTCTCGACTGGACGTCTTTACCGCGCTCCAAAACGATTGGTTTATAGCCGAGCTCGATCAGGCGCAGCGCCGCGAATAATCCCGCCGGGCCGCTTCCAACAACCAACACTCTTCGCCCAGAATGTACTGATTGATAGCGTCTTTCGAAATTCCGGTCAAGTGCTCCTTCACCAATTGGCACGAGGTCATATTGAATTCTGACCACGACATTCCTGGATCTCGCGTCGATAGACCTTTTAATTGGATTAACCTTCAGGTCCGTTCCTGGTGTCAATCCTATTTTCTGCGACAGGATGGCTAAGAAGTTATCCTCGTCGAAAGCCTCGTGAGGGCTCAATACAATTTCTGTGACTTTCATGGGAAGGCAGTTATCCTTCAAGGGTGCACAAAGATAGTGCGATAGACGTTACCGAAACGAGAAGACATTGCCAAGGTTCAAACCAAAATGAAATGTCTTCGCGAACTTGTCCTGGTTGACAGCGGAGAAGTAACTTTTGTTTGCAGGATCGGAATCGAACCCGCGGTAGCCAATGTCTCCGGAAATGAAGGCATCGATGGTGAAACCCTTAGAATTATTTCGTCGCATGATTCTGTACCCAAGTAAAGCACCCCATTCGATCCTTTGCTCGACGGCATTGAACGTAAACACGTCATCCGGACCTTGATTAATTTGCAAAGTCTGGTTCACAAAGTGTCCAAGATTTGTGAAGCGAATTTCTTGTCCGAAGTACCACATCCCGGCCTTCAGCGGGTTATAGAACTTTTGCTTGATCGCAATGCTATAACCTCTGTCGAACAATTTCCCTGGCTGGATATTTAGGTCTGCTTTGAAGAAAGGATCGCGAATGCCAATAAACTCGAACTCGTGCCCAATGCGTTCCTGGAGATAAAACTCAATGCCTAAAGGAATTCGCCCTGCAGCGAGCCATAATGGATTAGTGCCGAAAATGACACCTTGAAATTCATTGTATCTAGGATTAAAATAGTTGAAACCCTTCTTCTGAGTCGTCGTCTTTCTTGATGAAAAGGTCGCGATGTTATTGTTGAGCGTTGTTGGTTTGTTGACCATGCCGGTAATCTCGGCACCCAGTTTTTTATCGTCGTAGAATGGTCGATAATAACCAGACAGCTTTCCATCATTCTCGTAGATTTCCCAGGTGCCGGTTTTAAGATCTCCATCCATTGCTCCCTTCGTCTGAAGTGTGCCACTGGGGTAATAGCCAAAGTAGGTGCCTTTGCCTTTGTCGTAATCGCAGTTACCTTCCTTTTTTCCATCTTCGAAGTAAAACTCCCAGGGACCCTGGCGCTTTTCTTCCTTGATGATTCCTTTCATCTTGAGTTTAGAACTCTCGTAATACTCGCGATACTCCCCAGATCCGTTGTTATATGTGACTTCACTCTTTAGTCGACCACTGGTGGTATAGGATTTCCACTCCCCGTTCTTTTTTCCATCAGTAAAATCGCCTGTGGAGCTTACTTTACCGTCTTCATAGAAGTACTCCCATTTTCCAGTAGGCTGATCGTTGGTGTATGTACCCTTCGTGGATGGCTTTCCGGAAGGATAATAATTTGTCCATACCCCCTGCTTGTTTCCATCCGTGAATTCCCCGTCGCTTTGAAGTGTTCCGTCATCTGCAAAGTAGCGCCAGAAGCCTGCATTCTTGTTGCCTGCCTTCGGACCTTCTCCGCGTACTTTGCCGGAGTGATAATATTCTGTGTAACGACCATAGTCGTCCGAGTATTCAATTTCTCCCTTTAGGGTACCATCTTCAAAAAAATTCTTCCAATGGCCTGTGTGTTTGTTGTTCTTGTACTCACCTGCTTCTTTTAAGCGGCCATTCTCATAATACATCTTCCATTCGCCTTCCCTGTTCCTGCCATTGATAATGCCCTCCATGCTCTTCTGGCCACCCTCAAAAAAATACTCCCACATGCCGTAGTTGGCACCTTTGAAGAGTATTCCTCTCATCTTCAGCTTACCGGTTTCATAGAAAAACTCCCAGACTCCGGAAGTTTCGTTGTTAGTGAAATGACCTTTTGATTCGACGTTTCCGTTGAGGTAGTAAGACACGTATCGACCGTTGGGGATATTCTTGACGGTATCCCTGACCTGATAGACTTCCTTCAGGCTTTTCTTCTCTTTATCATGATAGGTCTGACGCGTAAATCCCTGGGAAAAAATGCCCGAAGAAAGGCATACCAGAGCGAAGCACGCCAGAAGGCTAAAATTTCTCAAAATCAGCGAATTAGCAACCTTAAAGGTAAGGAAATCCTTAAGCTTTCAGAAAACTTTCCGATGGGTTGCTGAGAAACGCGGCTTTCCCCCATTCTTCCTTCTCCAAGTCAGTCCAGAGCTCAGGAAAGAACATGATTTTCTGGAATCGGGGTGGCAAGAATTTTTGCCAGTTTGTTCCTCCCGTTGCCTTGATCTCTTTAGCAGCTTTCTGAAGGAAATTGCCTGCTGCTTTAAGGTGCGCGAGGGGCCACAATACATTTGCAAATGTGTCCAGCTCTCGAAGGGCGTCAATAACAGGAGCCGAATGTGGGAAGTTTGTGAGATAGATTTTACGAAGATTCTTATTCCTGTACTTGATGCCCATTACTTTGAATTCAGGCAGGTATTTTTCTTCGAATTGCTGAAGCGTCAGGGTTTTCTTGCCTGATGCTAATTCCGTGGCACCACTTCGCCAGTATAATTTTTCTACCTGCAAATCGATGTCGCTATATTCTGTTAACGCCTCACGCTCGGCGACATTCACGAGATTAATCATATCGGTCGATGAAATCTCAATAAAGCGGTATTGTGCTGACTGAAATCCGCTCGCAGGCAAAAGTGACATTCTGAACTTCAGGAACTGTTCCTTCTCCATCCCATCGATCATGATAGAAAACGAATCCCGCAACTGATGGAAATACCGGATGATACGTTTTAATCGTTCAACAAACCATGCTTCCGTAATCGCGTGCTGATTGCCGATCTGCTCTATTTCCCATAAGATCAAGTTAAAATATAATTCTGTGATCTGATGGTAAACGATGAACACCTTTTCATCAGGAAAGCTTGTCTTGGGAGACTGCAAACTAAGTAAGGTATCGAGATGGATGTAATCCCAATAGGTCAGATAGTCTGAATACAGGAGTCCGTCGAGATACGACGACAGGTCCTGCCCCATCGCATTATACTTTGACTGAAGTTTTTTCAGTTGTTCAATCAGGTTAGGGTCAACGTTTTCGCCCATTACTACGGAGACTAAGAATATAAATTACTTGTGTAAATTTGCCCGAAGTTATAATAATTAGAATAAACTGCGGTGTCTGCATTACAGTTCGGTCGCAACAAGTTATTGTAAGATCTAACGCACAAATTTATGTCGCATTCCTCCTCCTCGAATCAGGCGAAAACCAAGAAGTCAATGAAACAGGATTTGTATGAGCATCCCGACTTTTACGCTGTCGACGATTTATTGAGTGATGAACAAAAGCTCATCAGAAGTTCAATGCGTGAGTTCGTTAAAAAAGAGATCACGCCATTTGTCGACGATTGGGCTCAGCGCGCATATTTTCCGTATGATATTGTAAAGAAGTTCGGCGACATTGGCGCTTTTGGTCCGACCGTACCGACTGAATATGGTGGTGGCGGCCTCGACTATATCAGTTACGGAATCATCATGCAGGAAATTGAGCGCGGAGATTCAGGACTTCGTTCAACCGCGTCCGTGCAAGGATCGTTAGTAATGTTTCCGATTTACAAATTTGGGTCAGAGGCGCAACGGAACAAATATCTGCCAAAGCTTGCGTCAGGCGAGTGGCTTGGTTGCTTCGGTCTAACAGAACCAGACTTTGGTTCCAACCCAAGTGGAATGGTGACTAACTATAAGGATATGGGAGATCATTATCTTTTGAATGGTGCTAAGATGTGGATATCTAATTCTCCCAAAGCCGACATTGCAGTCGTTTGGGCGAAAGATGAGACAGGGCGTATAAACGGACTGATTGTGGAGCGTGGCATGGAAGGATTCAGCACCCCCGAAACTCATGGGAAGTGGTCATTGCGTGCTAGCGTTACTGGTGAATTGGTTTTTGATAATGTTAAAGTGCCGAAAGAGAATAAATTACCAGGGAAAAGTGGCCTGGGTGCACCAATGATGTGTCTTGATTCGGCGCGTTACGGAATTGCCTGGGGAGCTATCGGCGCAGCGATGGATTGTTATGATGCAGCTCGGCGATATGCGTTGGAGCGTATTCAGTTCGGCAAACCGATCGGGTCTTTCCAGTTGATTCAGAAGAAGCTTGCAGAGATGCTTACCGACATTACCAAAGCACAATTGTTAAACTGGAGGCTTGGAACATTGATGAATGAGGGAAAGGCATCAACCCCTCAGATCTCTTTGGCTAAAAGAACGAATGTTGAAGTCGCATTGGAGATCGCGAGAGCGGCAAGACAGATACACGGGGGTATGGGTATCACTGGTGAGTTCCCAATGATGCGTCACATGATGAATCTGGAATCAGTTGTTACCTATGAAGGCACACAGGATATTCACCTTCTTATTCTTGGACAAAGCATCACTGGGATTCAGGCATTCTCTTAGTCGTCAATGACCGCTGTGAAGGTTACACGCTGTACAGGGTTCATCGGATCGTTCGAATAAACTGTAACAGCCTTCTGGAGGGTACCCTTTCTATCAGACGGGTTAAATTCGATTTTGATAGAACCGCTTTCGCCAGGCTTTAGAGCGGTCTTCGAAGGTGATGCAGTCACACAGGTGCAATTACCCTGAATTGATCGGATGTGAAGTTCTTTTTTGCCCGTGTTATGGAACGCCACCTCCTGAGCCGTCGTTGCATTGGGTCTGATTTTACCAAGATCGAAGGAAGTCGATTGTAATTTTAACTGCGGCGCCTTTGCAAGCTCTTCAGGTTTCATATCCTGAAAATTATCCTCAAGTGTAGCATATATGGAGAATGACTTGGCGGCATTCACTTCATCATCTGTCATAATCTCAACGTTGTCGGATTGAAAGCCATATTTGCCTTTCATCTTTCCATTGTAGCTCACTTTGATATTTCCTTTTTCGCCAGCCTGAACCGTCTTTGGCGTTACCTCTACCTTGATGTAAGTGGGTCCAACATACTTACCGACATAAGTTACCGCAACTTTGCCCGCATTGACAAATGGAAAGTCACGCGTGGTGTAATCATCTTTCATGTAAACCTTACCAAGATTAAATGAACCGGTTTTCAGTTTCCAGCTGCCATTTGATGTTTGAAATTCTGTGCTGGCAATGGCTTCACCGGGAACGCGCACCTGTCCCTTGATCTGGAGTATGATAGGATTGTTTTCGAAGTCGGTGGTGATAGTTAATGATTTATTAAAATATCCTGGCCTTCCCTTCTGATTAAAGCTTGCCTGAATAAATCCGGTCTTACCGGCCGCTACTGGATCCTTTGACCAGTTTGGTGTGGTACATCCGCAAGAGGCCGTGACGTTTAGTATTTTTACTGGTCTGCCACTGTTGTTGGTGAATACAAAATCGTGTAAGGCAGGAACAGTTTCCTCCACCATACCAAAGTCGAATGTTTCCTCTCTGAACTGAATGGGCTTGGCTAGTTGCGCCATTGCTGATGCCACTCCAAGAACCGCAGCCAAAGTCATCCAAATCCTCATCGTCATTGTTATTTAAAAGCCTCCAAGTTAAAACTAATTCTGTTCAGCTTTATTTTATTTCTTTGCAAGACTATGGCGAGAATTCTTACAGGCATACAGAGTAGCGGAAAGCCCCATCTTGGTAATTTGCTCGGTGCGATTATTCCGGCAATTGAACTCTCCAAAAAAGAAGGCAATGACTCATTCTTTTTTATAGCCGACCTTCATTCATTGACAACTATCAAAGATGCGGCAACGCGCGTTGCTAACACCAACGCTGTGGCTGCTGCATGGCTTGCCTTTGGATTTGATGTCGAGAAAAATTATCTGTATCGTCAATCACGCATACCTGAAGTATGTGAATTAACGTGGTACCTCAGTTGCATGGCCCCGTATCCAATGCTTGCTAATGCTACTTCCTTTAAAGACAAATCGGGAAGACTCTCTGATGTAAACGCAGGTTTGTTTACTTATCCAGTTCTAATGGCTGCAGACATTCTGCTTTACGACGCAAACTATGTTCCGGTAGGTAAAGACCAGCGACAGCATCTTGAGATCACCAGAGATATTGCCACGACTTTTAATTCTATCTACGGTGAAACATTTGTAGTTCCTGAAGAAGTTATTGAGGAAGCGGTAATGACCATACCGGGTACTGACGGCCAAAAGATGAGCAAATCGTATGGCAATATCATTGACGTTTTCCTGCCCGATAAAGAACTGCTTAAAGTGGTCAGGTCTATTAAGACTGACAGCACGCCGATGGAGTTGCCAAAGGATCCCGATACAGACAACGTATTTGCTATCTACAATTTATTGGCAACACGTGAGCAGGCACTTCAATTGAGAAGAAAATATCTCAGCGGCAATTTCGGTTATGGTCATGCTAAGCAGGAACTCTTTGAACTTATCGTTCAGAGGTTCAGCAAAGAGCGGGAAGCATTCAATTACTACATGCGTAACCTTGGTGCTCTTGAAGAAAAGCTATCCCAGGGAGAAGCAAAAGCGCGCATTATCGCTCGCGATGTCCTGGCTCGAGTGAGGAAAAATGTAGGCTATTCTTAGATCAATTCGAAGGCTTCCAAACCACTTGTTGCTTGTCTTTAGCAACCGTGAGCGCAATTTGCAAGGGGTCGGCAGTGAGAACAAGTCTGGTATCTTTTCCTGGAATTTTGTCTACTTCAACCGGAACACCTTGGCCAAGATAGGCAATAGGCATTAGCACGTCATTGTCAGGACAATATTCATCGTGCACACCCTGGAGTGCCTCTTCAAGATATTCTCCGTATTCATCCTGGAAATCGTCTTCAAGATCATGCAATTGCTCCTCAAGGTCATCGTATGTCGGATCGTTGTAATCCACCTTGCTAAGTTCATCGCGTTTAGTGACAATTTGTAAGAGTGCCTGATCAAGCGCCTTCACATCCATAGTGCGTTTCTTAATTTTTCGTCAATATTAAATAAATCAATGGGTTAATTTGAGTTATGGGCCATATTTTATGAATGTTCATAACACATTCTGCACGCATTTAAATCATTGCGGAGGAAAGGCAGAGGTTTGGCGCGATTGTCACCAAAGATCCACCGCAAAACCGACGTCTCACTGGGGCATATCCGGGTCAAAGCCTAGGATAGTTGTACTTGAGTTGTAGTCGGGCTTTGGTGGAACATTCTAAATAGCGAAAGGCACGTTAAGGTGCCCGGAGGTACATAATCCGCATCACATCGTACATCATTCTGATGTGAAATTCAGGTGATTTCCCTATTTTTGCCTGATTTACCGGATCGAATTGGCGGCTTTTCAATTCCTTCGGCTGCTTGTAAACGAATTAGACCACAGCTATGAAAGATCTCGCACAACTTGTCCAGGCAAAAGCAAAATCCTGGCTCGAAAGTCCCGTAATTGATGATAACACAAAAACAGAAATCAAGACCCTTCTGGCCAAACCAGATTCAAAGGAACTTGTGGACAATTTTTACAAGGACCTTGAATTCGGAACTGGCGGACTGAGGGGCATTATGGGAGCTGGATCCAACTGCATGAACAAGTACACAGTGGGGATGGCCACTCAGGGACTGGCGAATTATTTAAACAAGGCTGTTAAAGGAAAGAATATCAATGTGGCCATCGCGCACGACAGTCGTAACAATAGTAGATTCTTCGCGCAGATAGCGGCAGATGTTCTGTCCGCCAACGGCATCCAGGTGCACATGTTCCCCGAATTGCGCCCGACTCCACTGTTGTCGTACGCGATCAGATATCTGAAGTGTGACTCTGGTATTGTTGTCACTGCGTCACACAATCCGAAGGAATACAATGGCTACAAGGCTTACTGGAATGATGGCGCACAAGTCGTTCCTCCGCACGATAAGAACATAACGACGGAAGTAAAGGCGATCACTTCCTTTGAGCAAGTGAAATTCGATGCCATAGGAAAGAACATTCATTCCATCGGGCCCGAAGTAGAGCAGGCTTATTACGAAGAAGTGAAGAAACTGATTCCTAATCATGACGAAATCTCCAGGCATAAAGACATCCCACTGGTGTACACAAGCATTCACGGTGCCGGCATTACAATGGTACCAGAATGTTTAAAACAGATTGGATTTACGAATATCCAGGTCGTTGACGAACAAAAGGTGCCCGATGGAAATTTCCCGACGGTTCAATCGCCAAATCCCGAAGAGCAATCGGCCATGAAAATGGTCATTGAAAAAGGCAAGCGCATTGGTGCTACCCTGGTGATGGCGACAGATCCTGATACCGATCGCGTTGGTATTGGCGTAAAAAACTCAAGTGGCGATTTCGTATTGCTAAATGGAAATCAGGCTTTCAGTCTGATGATGTTTTTTATTATGAAGAATCTCAAAGAAACAAAGAACTCTTATATCGCGAAGACTATTGTAACCACCGAGCTTGTTGATACGATGGCTGCAAAACTGGGACTGCCATGTTACAACACACTTACAGGCTTCAAATACATCGCAGAACTCATGGGCAAACTCGATGGGAAGGAAAAATTCATTGCTGCAGGTGAAGAGAGTTACGGATATATGGTGGGTGATTTTGTGCGCGATAAAGATGCGGTCTCAGCCTGCGCTTTCTTTGCCGCCATGGCAGCGAGCGCGACTGAATCCGGCAAGTCGCTTTATGATTGGCTTATCGATATGTATGTTGAATTTGGATACTACAAAGAGAATCTTCTTAACGTAACCAAGAAAGGTCAACAGGGAGAACAAGACATCAAAGCGATGATGGAGAAATTCAGGAGCAATCCTCCTGCTGAAATCATCGGAAGCAGAGTTGAACGTATGCTGGATTACAAGACATTAAAAGAAAAAGACCTTCTTTCCGGTAAAGAGAAAACGCTTGATTTTCCGAACTCGGATGTGCTTCAATTTTACCTTGCCGATGGTAGTAAAGTATCTGTAAGGCCTTCGGGAACAGAACCAAAAATCAAATTTTATATTAGTGTGAAGGGCGTGCTTAAGAGCAAAGACGAGTTTGATGCAGTGGGTGAATCTCTGGATAAAAAAATCAAGGGAATTGAGCAGTACCTGATGTCTGTATAATTCAAAGGGAGTAATTGAATCGGTAACAATTGTGAACGTTAATTGCGAATGAACTGTAAATGAAAAAAGTTGCATTCTATACATTAGGTTGTAAACTCAATTATTCCGAGACGTCAACGATCTCGAGAATGTTTGAGAAGAAGGGGTATGCCAAGGTGGATTTCAGTGACTCGCCCGACATTTTCATCATCAATACGTGTTCGGTCACTGAGAATGCTGATAAAAAATGTCGCAAGGTTGTACGCGAAGCCCGAAGCATTTCACCAAATGCATATGTGGCAATCATTGGATGCTACGCACAATTAAAACCAAAAGAAATTTCCGAGATCCCAGGTGTGGACGCCGTGTTAGGCGCGGCCGAAAAGTTCAGACTGGTTGAATTGCTTGATGGTTTTGTAAGGACGCCCCAAGTGCAGATTCATGCTTCAGAGATCGGCACCGCTCACGAGTTCAACACTTCGTATTCGCTTCATGATCGGACAAGAACTTTTCTGAAGGTTCAGGATGGTTGTGATTATTCATGCACTTTTTGCACCATTCCTTTGGCGCGGGGAAGCAGTCGTAGCGACACTGTGGCTAACATTGTGAAGATAGCGAAAGAAGTTGCCGCAACTGAAACCAAAGAGATTGTCTTAACAGGTGTGAACACTGGAGATTTCGGTATCCGCGATGGCGTTCGTGAGGAACGATTTATCGATCTGATCAGTGCGTTGGATGACCTTGAGGGAATCGATAGAATTCGTATTTCCTCGATTGAACCAAATTTACTGACAGACAACATCATTAGTTTCGTCGCCGCTTCAAAGCGATTTGTTCCTCATTTTCATATCCCGCTTCAGTCAGGATCAAATAAGATTCTGAAATTAATGAAGCGCCGGTATCTTCGAGAATTATATGAGGACAGAGTATCGTTCATCAAAGCAAGCATGCCGCATTGCTGTGTTGGTGTCGATGTTATCGTGGGCTTCCCAGGAGAGACTGATCAGGATTTTTTAGAGACTTACGAGTTCTTAAACTCTCTTGATATTTCGTACCTCCATGTGTTTACATACTCAGAGAGAGAGAACACTCCCGCTGCACTAATGGCTGACGGTGTTCCGCATAACAAAAGAGCAGAGCGCTCGAGGATGCTTCATATTCTGTCTGACAAGAAACGGCGGAAGTTTTATGAAGACAATCTCGGTTCTCAGGCAGAAGTGTTATTCGAGATCGATGTCGACAATGGTTTGATGCACGGGTTTACTCAGAATTACATTCGCGTCGTCGCTAAATATGATCCTATGTTTATCAATGAGATCCTCAGCGTTCAGCTTAAAGGAATTAATGGGCAGGGACTTGTCGAGATAACGCAAGCGGAAGAGATTGTGCATCATCATTAAAAATGAGAACACGGAGAACCAGCCGGAAGGAAGGCGCACTGAGAAACGCCGGAGATTTGTTCGTTCACCTGGATACGATAGACTTTATTCCGCTTTAACAGGCACTGAAAAGTTGTACTTGAGGAGTCCCACACATCCATTAATCCTGTAAAACCTAGTTCAGAACGGAGGTTAAGTGCAATCAGCAGGAAGAACTGTAATGTGTAAGGATTAGGGAACTTATCATATCAACTACTACTGAATACAGTAACTCATAACTAATTGATAATCAAAATACAATCAGTAGTTGGTGAGGTTTTATTTCAACCAATTCTGAGTTGGATTCACTATTCTTATTGTACAATACCTTTCCATGCGAGGGCTGTTTACGATTGAAATCGGTTTAAGGATTGGCTTTGAACTCATTCTTACACGATTGCTTAAAATGGTCGAATGGCGAGAATCGCCAGCATCATCGGCTATACCTTTGATGCATCAAGATTTGATATTTTTTAAACGCAGGAGTAAAGCATTAATTTTTTGGGTTTGTTTACTAAATAAGGGAGCAGGAAGAAGATCAGAAGAGCAGTGAAGTCGGAAAGTGGGTCTTCTTCCTTATTTCTTCTAGCCCCTCAGCAGCCCATCCTTCAATTCAATTTTTCTATCAGACAATCCGGCGAGGTGTTCATTGTGTGTGACGATGACAAATGTTTGTCCGATGTCTTTTCTCAGCTGGAAGAATAGATTATGGAGTTCCACCGCATTTTTCGAATCTAAATTTCCACTCGGTTCATCCGCCAGAATAAGATCAGGTGCATTGATCATTGCACGCGCTACCGCCACACGCTGTTGTTCTCCACCCGAAAGTTCGGACGGCTTATGCTTTATACGATCCTGAAGCCCAAGCATTTCAAGAAGCGTTATCGCGCGGGCCTTCACCTCCTTATCATCCTTCTTACTAATCAATCCGGGAATCATAACGTTCTCAAGGGCAGAAAACTCAGGGAGCAGATTATGAAACTGGAATACAAATCCGATGTACTTGTTTCTGAACGCCGCGAGGTTTTTAGATGACTGTCCGAACACATCCTTGTCGTGGATGTGAACCTTCCCCTTGTCCGGAGAATCGAGTGTACCCAGGATATGGAGCAATGTGCTTTTGCCAGAGCCAGAGGCACCAACAATCGTGACAACCTCTCCTTTGTGGATCTCCAAAGATATTCCTTTCAATACTCGGAGGGTTCCGTAGGATTTTTCGAGGTCAGTGGCCTTTAGCATGAAATATTTTGATATAGAGATGTAAATAAACTAGTTTCGCAACAAACGTAAAAATTCATGAACATTCACGAATATCAGGGAAAGGAGATTCTAAAGAAGTATGGCGTCACTATTCAGCGTGGAATTGTAGCAGACACACCTGACAGTGCTCTGCAAGCTGCCAAAGAACTTTCTGCAGAGACTGGTACAAAATGGTTTGTTGTGAAGTCACAGATCCACGCCGGCGGACGAGGAAAAGGTAAAGTGAATGAGACTGGATCACATGGTGTTGTTCTTGCCAAGAGTATCAGTGAAGTACCAGAAAAAGTTAAAGCGATATTGGGAGGGACATTGGTCACACATCAGACTGGTCCTGAAGGAAAAAAGGTAAACAAAGTATTGATTGCTGAAGATGTTTACTATCCAGGTGAACTTAAGCCTAAAGAGTATTACATGAGTATATTATTGGACAGGTCGAAGGCCTGCCCGGTGATCATGGCTTCAACTGAAGGTGGAATGGACATCGAAGAAGTGGCGGAAAATCATCCCGAAAAGATTATCAAAGAATGGATCGATCCAACGATCGGACTTCAGGGATTCCAGGCGCGTAAGATTGCGTTTGCTTTGGGTTGGGAAGGCAATGCATTTAAGGAAGGTGTCAAGTTTATTCATTCGCTTTATAACGCCTACATGGGACTGGATGCTTCTATGTTTGAGATCAACCCGGTTCTGAGAACTTCGGATAGCCGCATCCTTGCTGTTGATGCAAAGGTCGATCTTGACGATAACGCCTTATTTAGACATAAGGACCTGGCGGAACTTCGCGACATCAGTGAAGAAGATCCATTGGAAGTTGAAGCGGGGAAGGCCGGCCTGAATTATGTGAAGCTCGACGGTAACGTGGGTTGTATGGTGAATGGCGCAGGACTTGCTATGGCTACCATGGATATCATTAAGTTATCAGGGGGTGAACCCGCCAACTTCCTCGATGTAGGAGGTGGAGCAAATGCCGAAACTGTTGAAGCTGGCTTCCGGATTATCTTGAAAGATCCGAACGTGAAAGCCATCCTCATTAATATTTTCGGTGGCATCGTTCGATGTGACAGAGTTGCCAACGGTGTGGTGGAAGCGTATAAGAAAATCGGCGACATCCATGTACCAATCATCGTAAGGCTCCAGGGAACCAATGCGGAAGAAGGTGCAAAAATTATCGAGCAGTCAGGATTAAAGGTATTCTCAGCGATCGTTTTAAAAGACGCAGCACAAAGGGTGAAGGAGGTTCTGAAATGACGGTTATTTGAAACTTGCTTAATTTATTTATCTTTATTATGATGCCTCGTAGTACCTCTCATACGCGAACGATCATTTTCTGTCTGGGTTTCCTGACGTTGATGCCAGCCTTTGTCTATTCTCAAAGCTTTTATGCCTTGAGAAGGGATCGTAACTTTATGGTGAGCCTGGGGTCTGGTACCGCGAACTATTATGGTGAGATGGTTAATCCGGGAGAGTTAGGAAGGTTGCGAGCGAACGTTGCAGCCGGTGCCGAGATGTACGTTACAAATCGGATCAGCTTAAGGACTGAATTGACGTGGTTTCAGCTTTCCGGGAATGATGCCGATGCAAACGACGACCGCGTTGAACGCAACTTATCTTTCAGAACAAACTGTATAGAGCTTGACGCGCTGGCGGCGATTAACCTCACCCCCATGGGTTTGCGTTTCTACCAACGAAGCACACTAAATTTTCATGCGTTCGCCGGAGTAGGTGGGTTGTTCTTTAACCCGAAAGCTCAGCTTGATGGAAAGTGGTATGCCCTTCAGCCGCTCCACACTGAAAATAAAAATTATAGCCGCGTACAAGTCGTTATCCCTTTCGGGTTGGGTGCGCGTATCAAACTCAATCCCTTTTTCAACTTGCTTGTTGAAGCTGGTTATCGGTACACCTTCACGGATTATCTCGATGATGCCAGTAGCGTTCGCTACGTTGACGGATCGCTTTTGAAGAGTGATCTTGCCCGGACGCTTGCAGACCGACGTCAGGGCGAAAACAAGCCCTCAAATCCAACCAAAGTCGGACGTCGCGGTAATCCCGACAGAAATGATGGTTATTTCATCACCAACGTTACACTTCAATACTATCTTCCGGTTCTCGTGTTTGGAAATGCTTATCGCAAGCTTTACAACGTGAGGCGCAAGTCGTATTACAAGAGGCCTACCAGCCGGTAGCGTTTAAGGACAATGCTGCAGGGCTTCATGCACCGGGACAATTGACGATTGCCCTGCTTTCATCTAATAACTATTGTTGTGGGAATAGTGCAGCCGATCAATAAAGTATGTCCGCACTTATTTCGCTAACTATTGGTAACGAGTTCTCTAAGGTGACTGATTCGCAAGAGACAGAAATTTCATCTTCGCACCCAACCTGCCTATTCCATTAATATTGCTTCAAATTTCTTGGGGTCATTTAACGTCTGGGCTACACCTCTTGTGACCGAGTACAGTGCCTGTGAGTCGATATGAACAGGCAGTCCCATTTTTCCCTCAAATCGTTCTCTCAGACCTCGAAGCAAGGCATTCCCGCCAGTGACATGAATCCCGCCGCCGTAAATATCTGCTGCCAATTCAGGGGGACAATTCTCTAAAGTCTGAAGGATCGCCGTCTCAATGGCAAGAATCGATTTATTCAATATTCTGCTTACCTCACCATGTCCTATTTTTCTCGTGACGGGTATTCCTTCCATGATGTCCTTCCCTCTCACCAACATCGGTTCTGGCGCCTGAGCAATTTTTTCCAATACAGCACCAACACTGATTTTTACCTGCTCAGCAGTCTTTAATCCTATCGCAATGTTGTAGTGTTTTCTGAAGTGGTCCTGAATTTCAACGTCGAAAATATCTCCGGCAACTTTGAGCGATTGAAAACCGGCAATGCCCGACAGAGAGATGATAACGATCTCTGTGATGCCACCACCTATATCAACAACCATTTTTCCTTCTGGCTCGCGGATGTCGAGCCCAATCCCCATAGCAGCCGCTAACGGTTCGAATACCATGTATGATTTGCGTGAATTGAATTGCCTCAGTGCATCGCGAAGTGCCTGTCGCTCAACAGATGTTGCGTAAAAAGGGATACCCGCAATGATGTTGTCATATCCCGAAAAGAATGATGTCGGTGGACATGCTTCTTCAACAAGGCGACGAATCATTTGCGTTGCTGAGTTAAAGTCCGCAATAACTCCCGCGCGCAATGGCTTGATCGGCATCAACGTTTCCGGATTCTTTTCAAACATATTGAATGCCTTCTCTCCCACTGCCTTTACTGCGTGACTTTCCGAGTCAAGCACTATGTATGATGGTTGTGAAAGAAGGATCCTGTTCCTGTCACTCACGACGGTATTGTTGTTACCCAAGTCTATCGCGACATTCTTGTTTCTTAAAAAATCAAATTTCATGCTGATCTAATTAAAGGTCCACTTCCGCACCTGTCGACTTGCAACATTATGCAATATATAAAAGCAGCAAGCGATAAGCCACAATCGGCAAGCTTGAGTCTACGAACTTCATTTTGCGATGGCATGAAGCTGATATTAGCAGCCGAGGATGTGAGGCCGCTCACGACAAAAGACTGAACGTCCGTACAGGCATACTGGCTTCCATCGCAAAGCGCTACGCGCCAGGTTCCGCTTTGTTGCTTGGCGCTAATTCTACCCGCTGTGTTCAGCAGTATTCTGACTTGACGGCAGCGTAATTTTAAAGCTCACGCCACGGTCTTGTTGTGACTCCAAAACAACGTCACCATGCAGTTTCTCGATGGCTTTCTTTACAATATAAAGCCCCAGACCATTTCCTTTCGATCGATCGCTTCCCCTAAAGTACATTTCAAATATTCTCGGTTGAATCGCTGAATCTATCCCCTGACCATTGTCAGCCACTTCGATCATGACCTTATCATCACGATCATGCGCAAATACTTTTATAAAGGGTTCAACCGGACTTGAGAACGAAATGGCATTTTCAATCAGATTTTCGAGAATGATCATTACCATCGCAGGGTAGGCATATATAGGATTCTTGATGTCAATATCGATCAACACTCTGATTTTTTTTGCTGATACTTCATCTGCGAAATTATCAAACACATTGTCGATGATCTCTTTGAGGAAAACTTCTTTATAAACCAGCTGTAGAGTTCCAACATCACTTATCGACTGAAGCTTCACAAGCATTTTATCAAGATTGCTTGCAGTTTCTTTCACTTTGGCAAATAACTCCAATGCGTTCTTATCCTTTACCGTAATATTCGCGACTTCGGCAAGACCCAGAAATGTAGTAAGCGGTCGGCGGAAATCGTGCGACGATCTATAGAAGAAAGTGTCAAGCTCCTTGTACGCCTGACGCAAATCGGCAGTGCGTTCTTCGATTCTTTTCTCGAGATCTTTATTGATGTCTGCGATGGTTCTGTTGGCCTGAATCAATTCTTCCGACTGAACCTGTATCTCCTCTTTTTGCTCCAGGATTTCGTGGTTAGCACGACGAATCCGTTGCGTGTATTGATAACTCTTGAAAGCAAAAATGGAAACGAGTACAAACCCGATAAGCCCCGCGATTATAATGGTACGCTGCTGCCTTATCTGCGACTTCTGAATCAGTATCTCATTGTCCTGAATTTCTTTATTCTGATTTAACAATTCAATCTCCTTATTTTTTTGCTCGACCTGATACAACGCCTGCATCTCAGCGAGCTTCATTGCATTTCCTTCACTGTAGATACTATCATTCAGCGCGGTATACAATCTATGATACTCCAATGCTTTTTTTAAATCACCTTTGGCTTCGTAGAAGGATGAAAAATACAGACGGTTGTTCATCAGCAATCCTTTTGATCCCGTGGTCTTCGCCAGGTCCCACGCCTTGGTTAGAAAACGTTCTGCCTCTTTAAAATTCTTCGCTTTGGTATAGAGCTGGCCAATCTGATTATAAGAAATACTCAGGCCTTGTTTGTTATCGATACGCTCATCGATCTCCAGTGCACGAAACTGATACTCGAGCGCCTTATCGAGCTCGCCAAGATCTTCGTATACGGCAGCGATATTAAAGATGGTAGCAGATACGCCTTCGCGGTGCCCGATCCTTTTTCTGATCTCAAGAGATTTCTCCAGCATCTCCAGCGATTTGTCATATTTCTTTTCCTGATAGAATAAAACGCCAAGTATGTTGAAACTGTTGGAAATTCCGTGTTCGTCTTTGATCTCTTCTCGCAACACCAGGGATTTATCCATATAAGACTTTGCCTGTGCAAAGTTCGACTGGTTCTTGTATATCCAGCCTATTTCCGCGTAGAGTGCGGCCATCTCATACTTTACTCCTATTCGTTCCCAGATCTTTAGAGCATCGAAGTAATATTTTAACGACACATCATGCTGACCCAACTCTTCATATACAAGTCCCAAGTGATCATAGACGAATGCCTGCAGTTGTGGGTGCTCCTTTGTTTTAAGGATATCGAGTGCTTTGAAAAGAACCTCGAGTGCTTTAAGATATTCTCCGAGTCGCAAATAGTAGTCTCCCCTATTGCTGTAACATAGCAGGATCAGATAGTCCATGTTAATCTTATTGGCAATCGAGCAGCCTTCATTCTGATAACTTTCGGCGAGCGTGTAGTCTGTTAGATTTTTATTTACATCAGAAAGCGCAAACCATATTTCGGCCTGACCTCTGCGATCACCGAGCTTTTCATAAACTTCGAGTGCTTTTTTAAAAAATACGCTGGCTTCGTTATTCTTCCATCGGACTAAATACAGGCGCGCAAGACTTTTGTAGGCAAATGCTTCGTAGGCGTCGTTCGGATATTTTTCAAGGATCCTGATTGCTTTCGTATAACTATAATGAGCCGAGTCATAGAGCGCAAGCGACGTATACACGTTGCCATTCATGATCGTTGCATAGGCAAGCAAATCATCCGGGCCTGTTGAAAGGTGAGCGGATTGTCTGAGATATTTGATTGATTGTTGAAACTCTCCACTGACAATCGAGCGAAAGGCAACAAGGATAAGAGCTTTTCGCTGACCTGAAATGTATTTGATTGATAAAGCCTGATCATAGGCTTCTGTAGCGTATTTCAGCCCTTCATTGAGATCGACGTCGTAGATTTCCGATGCAAGTTGATTTAGTACGTCTACACGCTTTTGGTTGTCATTCAATTCGTATAACAGCTGCTTTAAGCTATCTACACCACTCTGCCCAAACGATTGAACGGTAAAAAGGCTTACAAGCAACAGCAGGGGTATCCGCATGATCGCTGTATTTGATTGCAACTTACTACATGACACACTGGGTTGTGCAGCCGCGCACCATATATTTCTGTGCCTGCGATGTCGGCATCTGGTGCGGAAGGCGAATCTCGCAGCATGTCGGCCGGGCGATCGGTTTTATCGCCTATTTTATTCGTAGTTTTGACTATTCAACCCCTTATATCAGCCGTTGTGGCAGATTAAAACATCACCTACCAAATCAAAAAAAACTTTATGAACAATCGCAGATTTTTACCCTATGTCATTCTGGGTGTGATAGCATTTATTGTTATCATGGCAATATCATCCAGTATCTTTTACACGATCGGCCCATCTCAGCGTGCCGTGATCTTTTACAAGTTCAGCGGAGGCCTTGACAAGGACAACGTCATCGGGTCGGGATTTCACATGAAGGCACCCTGGAATGAGCTGTACATCTATAGTGTGAATGAAATCTCGTCAGACGAAAATATGGATGTCCTTGACAAAAGCGGTCTCTCAATAAAAGTTGACGTTACCGTTCGATACTTCCCAAACCCAGAGAAAATTGGATACATCCAGGAAAAATTTACGGATAACTATGTGAACGTTCTCATTATCCCCGAGGTTAGATCAACAGTAAGACAGGTCATGGGGAGATATACCGCGGAGGAGATTTATTCGACAAAACGCGCCGAGGTCGAGAATGCCATCAAAACTGAAACGGCAGGAATACTTCAAAAGAATTTTGTGAATTCAACTGCCGTATTGATCCGATCAATATTATTGCCCGAACAAATCAAAGGGGCTATCGAGAACAAACTTCAGCAAGAACAGGAAGCGCTTGCCTACAAGTTCAGATTGGAAAAGGAGACCAGTGAAGCAGAACGCAAGCGGATTGCTGCTGAAGGCGAATCGAGGGCGAACAATATTATTAACAACAGCTTGACGAACAATCTTTTGAAAATGAGGGGAATTGAAGCTACTTTGGAACTGTCAAAATCGCCAAATGCCAAAGTGATTGTCATTGGTTCAGGGGCTGACGGGATGCCTCTAATCCTTGGAAATAATTGAGAAAAACGCCATTTTTTGAGACATTTTTTTCTCTCACATGCCTTTACCCTGTATATTTAAAACTTGCGATAAACCAATAGAAAATGTCCAAAACTGCTGAATTGATCATTGACGGAAAGTCCTACACATTACCCTTGATTGTTGGAAGTGAGAACGAAGTTGCTATAGATATAAGTGAGTTGATGGAGAAGACAGGAGCCATTACGTTGGATTTGGGCTACAAGAATACAGGCTCGACAAAAAGCGCGATAACATTTCTTGATGGCGACAAAGGTATCTTAAGATATCGCGGTTATTCAATTGAGGAATTGGCTGAGAAGTCAAACTTCCTGGAAGTCGCTCATCTCCTGATCTTCGGTGAGTTACCAACCCAACCGCAATACGACAAATTCAGTTTTGACATTAAGACGCATACACTGGTTCATGAAGACATCAAAAAGATATTGGATGGGTTTCCTTCCACTGCACACCCGATGGGCGTACTGGCTTCTCTCTTCTGCTCACAGACTGCATTCTATCCCGAGTCACTCGATCCCAACAGATCTTCCGAAGGCGCTTATTTAAGTATTGTAAGATCGTTGGCGAAGATGCCAACATTTGCTACGTGGGCTTACAAAAATGCAGTAGGTCACCCGGTAAATTACCCGGATAACAAACTTGACTACTGCGGAAGATTTCTTAAGATGATGTTCTCCCTTCCTGCTGAAGATTACGAAGTGGATCCGGTAATATCGGATGCTTTGGATAAGTTACTCATCCTTCATGCCGACCACGAACAAAACTGTTCAACTTCCACGGTTCGCATAGTGGGATCATCCAAGGCGAGCATTTATTCTTCGATCTCTGCTGGCATCAATGCACTATGGGGACCGTTGCACGGAGGTGCAAATCAGGAAGTGATCGTGATGCTGGAAAACATCAAGAAAGACGGTGGTGATACCGAAAAATGGATCAACAAAGCAAAAGATAAAAATAGTGGGTTTCGTCTCATGGGATTTGGACACCGTGTCTACAAGAACTTTGATCCCAGGGCAAAGATCATTAAGAAAGCCGCTGATGATGTGTTGAAAAAACTCGGTGTTAATGATCCGGTTCTTGAAATTGCTCAAAAGCTTGAAGATGCTGCCTTGAAGGATCCATACTTTGTCGAAAGAAAACTTTATCCAAACGTTGACTTCTACTCCGGCATTATTTATCGTGCACTTGGCATCCCGGTTGAGATGTTCACGGTAATGTTTGCCATCGGACGGCTTCCAGGTTGGATTGCGCAATGGAAAGAGATGCGTGAAAACAAAGAGCCAATTGGAAGACCGCGACAAGTTTACACCGGTGCAACGCTTAGAAGTTATAAGGATATCAAAAGCAGATAATATTGCCGTTTATTCACTGAGTTAGTTCACAATTTTCAAATATTCTGATTCATGGACGTTCAAGTATTCGAAAGCGCTGTTGCGCGTACAAAGGAATTTACCAAACGACCCTCCAATCAGGAGTTGCTTGATCTTTACGGATTGTACAAGCAGGCGACGGAAGGCGACGTAGCAGGTGATCGTCCGGGCGGATTTGATTTCAAAGGCATTGCAAAATTTGATTCCTGGGAAGCACTCAAGGGCAAAACAAAAGAACAAGCGATGACAGAGTATGTTCACCTTGTAGACCAACTTCAAACATCATACGCTTAGTTTGACTCTCTTTTATCAGCCACTGGTCTCCGAAGGAATATATCACCTCGACGAATCTGAATCGAGACACCTTATCAAAGTGCTGAGAAGGAAACCCGGCGACCAGATTCATGTTACTGATGGCAAGGGAAATCTTTATCATGCTACGATCGATAAAGCAGATGCAAGAACCTGTACTTTCCGAATTCAGCACACCGAGGTAACGGCGCCCCGATCCTTTAGAATTCACATCGCTATTTCTCCTTTGAAAAATGCGGAACGTATTGAGTGGTTTATCGAAAAGGCAACCGAATTTACGGTTGAGGAAATCACGATCATCAATTGTAGCAGGACGGAAAAGCATCACTTTAAAACAGACCGACTGCATAAGATTGCCGTGAGTGCTATGAAGCAATCTCTGAATTTCAGATTGCCAATCATCAATGGGCCAATTGACCTCGATCGTTTTATAGTCAACAGAAATGAGCAGACAAAATTCATCGCGCATGTCGATTCACACAATGACAAGGATTTGATAAAGGTGGCCAAGTCGGGTGAGTCGTATCTTATTTTGATTGGACCCGAGGGGGATTTTACTGATACGGAAGTCGGCAGTTGTCTGCAGTCCGAATTTACAAAAGTGAGCTTAGGGCCATCAAGACTAAGGACGGAAACAGCGGGCATCGCAGCCTGTCACATCCTCAATTTGGTAAACACAAGATGAAGGCTGACCTTTACCTTTTTAATTGACACCTATGATCCTGAACTATATCTGGGTTGCATTTTTTCTTATCGCTTTCGTCGTTGCACTGATCAAGCTGATCATTTTTCAAGATCATGCAGTTTTTCCTGCCATGCTTCAAGCAAGCTTTGAAATGGCAAAGACCGGCTTTGAAATATCAATTGGCTTGACGGGGATCATGACGTTGTGGCTCGGGTTGATGAAGATCGGAGAACGCGGCGGTATGATTTCAATTCTATCAAGGTTGGTCGGACCATTCTTTGCGCGACTGTTTCCTGAAATTCCCCGCAACCATCCGGCTACGGGAGCAATCATCATGAACTTTAGTGCTAATATTCTTGGACTGGACAATGCGGCAACGCCATTGGGTCTTAAGGCCATGAAGGAATTACAGGATTTAAACCCTGTCAAGGACACAGCCTCAAATGCGCAAATCATGTTTCTGGTGCTTAATGCGTCTGGCCTTACCGTGATTCCAATTTCGATCATTGCTGATCGGGTAACCATGGGCGCAGCCAATCCGACGAGTATCTTCATTCCGGTATTGATAGCCCACTCCTTTGCCACACTGGCAGGATTGGTTTACGTTTCCATCAGGCAAAAGATCAACTTATTCGAGCCCGTGGTACTGGCTTATGTACTCGGCGGCTTTGGGTTCATTGGAATGGGTGTATGGTATTTTTCAACGTTATCGCAGGAACAACTTCAATCTCAATCACTTTTGCTTACGTCGATCATCATCATTACGATAATTATAACTTTTATCGCGATGGGTGTGTATCGCCGAATACCTGTTTTTGAAACCTTCATTGAAGGCGCCAAGGAAGGATTTGAAACGTCTGTTAAAATTATACCATTCCTGGTCGGCATATTGGTTGCCATAGGCATATTTCGCGCATCCGGAACGCTGCAATATTTGAATGACGGAATCCGCTGGAACTTGGAATTGGTTGGCGCAAATACTGACTTCGTTGATGCTCTTCCCGTCGCGTTACTTAAACCGATGAGTGGTCAGGGTGCCAGGGCGATGATGATTGATATCTCAAAGGGCCGCCCAGATTCTTTCGTCGCCAACATGGCCAGTATCTTCCGTGGATGTGCAGAAACAACCTTCTACATTCTAGCATTATACTTTGGTTCGGCCGGAATCCGCAATACGCGTTACGCTGTTACCGGAGGTTTGATTGCCGATCTTTTCGGTGTACTAGGTGGAATTTTCGCCGGGTATTTATTTTTTCATTGAAAGTACGCAAGTTGAAATTTGAGTAATCGTTGTGACATTAATGCATGACCAATTTGGTGTCATATAAATCGACTTAATTGTTTGTTTTAATGACCCCTTACAATTAAACTTGTTATATGGAAAGAAAGGCGGATATCCAAAAGACCATCTACGATAACGCAAAGAGCCACTTCTTAGGAAACTTCCCAGACTCCTTGCCCATTGAACAAGCATACGTACATATTGGCATGTACCTTGGATGGATTATTGATTCGGGTTTATATTCCGAATACTTTGAAGACGAAGCATCCAATCAGATCTTTAGATTTAAACGCAGAGAGATCTCTTGCACAATTCTTAGTGAAATCTGGGATGGGTACCTGGGTTATGAATTGTTCAATCGCCAGGGTAACATGTTTACGTATTACTACTATGGCGGAGGTCTCTATCGAAATGACTACGATGAAATTCTGGTCAAGTCATTGCCTTCCATTTATCACGTAACCGACAGTTGGGACAACTACGAAAAGCTGAAGCTTAGAATGACTATGCGTTTCGGAGATTGGAAAAAGCTTGTCGGCGCGTGATCAGTTCACCACCTTACCGCTCTTATCGATCGTGCTCTGAAGATCACCTTCTCCTTTGATTGTAAGTTCACCAGAATCTGCTTTGAAGTTGATCTCCTTTGGAATAAAGTCCAGCGGATAGTTCAGACTCCATGCCAATCCGTCCGACTTATAAATCTTTGCAAGCGTAGCCTGAATCTTCATATCCTTGTTGATTTGATCATTGTAAATCAACACAAAATAGAGTTGACCTGCTGCGTCTGAGAATGTGAGTGACTTCAATGTACTCAATCGCGAACGCTTAAAACTACTTTTGTCAACAGCGAATGTTACTTTTACCTCAGGCGTTCTGGCTGGACTTATAGTATACAGATATCCCGATGGACTCAACGAATCCGCATAGTGAATGCCCGCAGTATACTTCTCTTCTATCACCTCGAGTGGTTTGAATTTCGAATTCACATTTTGGATAAACAATGGAATCGAATCAGTGCCATTTACAATCCATCGTAACGATTCTTTTGCGTGCGCAAACTTTGCATCTTTGAATCTCAACTCGCGCGCTGCAAATTGTTTCGACGTACTGACAAAACTTTTGAGTACTGCCACAGTGCCATAAGTGTTCTTTATAAAATACTCGTAGTCCAACGCACGACTTTCAAGATCTTCTCCAGCTAGTTTGGAGGCGATTGTATCAAGTTTATGCAAAGCGTCGATCTCTTTCTTTATCAAGCTCAATTTTACATGCATGTCGAGTGAGTCTGGCCTTTGCTTGTTTTCAATAACGGTAGACCTATACTCCAGATCAGCGATCTTTAAAGAAAACAATTCCATTGGCAATGGCTCCTTGTCATACTTTTTGAGTTGATCCAATAGCAATTTATCGACCAGCCCCGTAAGATCATTCTTGACCGAGACAATATTGCCTGAAAGTTTTTCTCTCAGTTTATTAATCTCCACGTCGTAAGTGATCAAATGCTTTCGCGTTGGGAGGATATCGGTCTCGATCGCTTGTTTTGAACGGGCAGCAAATTTAGTATAGTCCCATGCGGCGATGTTATCTTTATAAAAGTCAGCATCAGTAGCTCCGTCTTTTTTGAAATCACTTATTTCCTGCGGCGTGAGTACCTGATTGTAGCCTGTCTTTCCCACCACTGCAAGGCTAGATTTATATTGATCAAAAGCTTTCATGCACGAATCAAACTTATTGGAAAGCGAGCCGAGTTTCCTAATCGTTTCTTCATCGGCACGCAGATAGAACTCCTTAGTTCCCGGGTATTGAGTCTGAAGCGTTTTGTACATTGCACTTGCTTTTTTATAAAGGCTATCCGATAACGCGAAGTAATGCTTTGCCATCTTCACGCGATCTTTCCGTTCACGCAGACCCTCCATCCTTTTCTCCAGGTCGAATTGAATATCAGAAAGCTTTACACCGAACTCTCCGGTTCGAAGGTCCCTCCTGTTGTAAGCCTGATAATACTCGCTATTTTTCTTTACTTCTTTTTCAGTAATGGTTTTGTAAGCTTTATCATAGAAGATCACCGCCGAGTCTATTGAACTGATCATTCGCGATGTGTTCCTTAGGAAATCGTCCTTCATAGATTTCTCCTGAAAAACGATCCCCATATAGAGATAAGCATTCGGGTTATCCGTTGTTTCCCTAATATACCGTTTCAAAAAAGGCTCGGCCGCCTCGTACTGCTTGGTGCTCAGAAGTCCGTACAGGTCCTTATACTTTACCTTTTGGGCTTTTGCGGTGGGGATGAGAAGAATTAAAATAAGAAACCTGAGGAGACCAAGTTTTGTCATTATCAGACAGGGGTTTAACTTTCGAAATTAATTAAAATAGCGACATTTGGGTAACCCCGAAGACATGGAAAAAGGAGGAAAGTTGTGGAAGGCTTGGGATACTATCCTTCGCAAAGTGTTGCGAAGCACTGAGCGTATTCGTCCGTGGCTAATGGGGATTGTAATACTTGTGGTCCTGCGCTATACCGGAGCGCTTGCAGGAATCTCTTATGTAACCGGGAGAGCGTTGATGTATACAGGCGCGATGGATGCAAATCCGAGTGAGCCTCTCGTAGTAAAACGATTCAATTACAACTTCCGAATTCAGGATCTGAATGGCAAAGTGACACATGTCGAATCGCTGAAAAACAAAACGATCTTTCTCAACATCTGGGCAACATGGTGTGGCCCCTGCCGTATGGAGATGCCGTCTATTCAGACACTATATAGCCAGGTGGATACGTCGAAGGTCGCGTTCGTGATGCTTTCCGTAGACCGGCCACAAGATATCGACAAAATCAAAAGCTATATCAAAGACAAAGCATTCACATTCCCCGTATTCACACCGGCCGGTACGTTACCCAATTTGCTTCAGGTCAGATCCATTCCCACGACCTTTGTAATTGCCCCCGACGGCAAGGTTGCCAGCAGTGAAAGTGGTGCCTCAAATTACGATACGCCCGAATTCCGGAAGTTTTTGGAATCGCTGATGGCTCCCTAAATCCCTGATCTTCTGATACAAAGATTGGCCACAAAATAATCCTAAGGATAGTAATACTAATTTTATTAGTTTTAGTAACTTTGAATTACTAACATAATTAGTATGAAAACGGTAAGGACAATACTTGGCGTGAAGAAGATTGAGGAAAAGGATCACCATATGGCGCTCCTTCAATTACGGGATGCGCTGGATGCACATCGCAATATGCTGATCAATCGTCTGATAGGAGATCTTCCCGCCTATCTCGATTACAAGTTCAAAGCGCGAATCAATTCGAAGCAACTCGAGTCATTAAGGGACAAGCTGTCTTATATGAAAAATTCATCGGTTGATATGGATAAGTATGATTTCATTTTTCAGCATATGATCGCTAACGAAGCAACATACGTCGCATCGGAACCATTCTATAAGGAAATCGATGACAACATCAGTTGGTATCTCAATGAATCACAATTGAGGCTGGTTAAATAACAGTTCTTTTGAAAGGCAAGGTACCATATGGCAAAGTTCCACAGGATGTTGAACATGAGCTTTCGAGCGTGCATATTGACAAGACATGGTCACTGCTGGAAGAGAAGTTTTGTTTCAATGTAAAAGCCTGGAAGCAGGACTATCAAGCATACTGCCAGAAGCAGGGTTCAAAAATGTCGGAACAGGAAGCATTCGTTGAATTTGGGACCGAGTTTATTAATCCGTTGCTGAATAAGATACTGGTGAGAAAGTCGTATCACAATACGTGGAGTAATATGTTGAGTTACATTGTCAAAAAACACTGACTCCTAACTATTCCCCCATTCCTTGATCTGAAACTGATAATTGATCTTACTCAGCCCCTGGCGGGTTAGCTGTAAATAGAATGTATGCTTCTTTGAAACCGCGGGAGTAGACGTAATAAATGCTCTCGCTTCAAGATCACGCTTCACTTGAAGAATGTACCACGAGATTTTGTTTTCGATCGCTTTGGAAAGATTCAGTTTGGATTTGTAACCGCGATCAACAAGGTCGTTGAGCGTGAGTTCGTCCTCCGAAGACAGCGCCGTCAGAATGAAATGACTCCAGTGGTCGTAGTCATCCTTAGGTATCACTTCTCCCGGTCTCCCATCTGGTCGAAGTGTGTGAACAACCTGGGGGGTGGGTTTGCTCACGTCGAATGATTTCATTGTCTCCATTAAAAATATTTGACTACTAGTTTAACGCAAGTTTGTCACATTTGATTCGTCAGTTTTGTTGCAGGTACATCCAATAAACAAATCAAACGTTGGATGTTCCCAATTCAATCGAGACCGGAAGACAAAATATATTTTCATCGTTTTGACTTAGCCGATGCTTTCTGATCGAGCGATTTGGAGCCCATCTCAAGCATAGTTTAAAGAAAATCGCTTAACTCGAGAAGTTTCTACAGATACAATGCGCATGTCACGATTAATGCTTTATATGATAACGTCGACATCAGTCACTGGTTTTTCAGCAGAGAAATGAATCTTGCTGAATGAAGTGAGAAGGCGCGGAATCCAGTCATCCCGCATTCTCTCATTCTTGATCGGCCCCATTT
>JBDSKX010000231.1:0-3273 GCA_039916665.1 Chryseolinea sp.
TGGTCCGATCGGGCAAAATATTTCGGTCCTTCCGACCAAATTTTCTGACGTAATGTTCCGATTCAAATTATCATTCGTACAATTAAATACTTAGAATTTTTCATTGGCGGCACGTAGCGATGGAGCAGGAACGTCGGACTTTGTCCATCACCAGGTTGTTAATTCTGTTGAGTATCGATGAGTGATCTATTGACATACTACATCGGCTAATGGGTTTCATTTCAACGCTCGTTCGCGCGACGCTTCGACGGACACGTTATCACGATACTTACTATCTAATTTCGCTCGATGACAGATAGAAATGAGGTCCGAGCTCTCGGGCTTTATAAAAACCTAACTTTTTTGATGAGGGTAAAATTGCCCGCATGCCTCCTGGTTTCAAAAAACTAAATCGGCTTAATGCGCTTGTTAGATCTACCTATTGATTGATGTGATTGATGACAATGAAGCGTTGATAGGATAGAGCAAAACTTGAACTTTTCATGCACGTGCAATACTGAACAGGTAACTGCATACTATTTCCCTGTTAAGGGTTTTTTCGAATTGTAGATGATAATAATATTTAATATTCATTTATTTTAGTGGGATGAAATTCTCCCAGTTTCTACTATTTATAGCATTCTTGGTTGCTATGTCCACCTCGCATGCTCAATCGCCCGGCGGCGTATCGTCGAACCTGAAATGGTGGCTTAAGTCTAACACAGGAGTGTTTACTAACGCTGGTAAAACAACAAACGCATTAAACAATGATCTAGTTCACGTGTGGGCTGATCAGAGTGGTATTGCCAATGATGCCACACAAGCTACCGGCACGTTAAAGCCAACGTTCAGTACGAATGTGATCAACGGGTATCCGGTCATCTTTTTTGATAACACCAACAACCATTACCTTGACGGCACCACAGCCCCTGGCATAGGCCCAACCGAGAGTTTAAATGTCGTCATGGTGTATCAATTAATGAGCTGCCTTGCCGACGGCGGAATAGGGGATGGCAACGGTACATTCATTTTTGATCGCCCGACGGCTACGAACAACCTGATGTCATTTAAGATAACAAGCACAAACAAATACAGGTATCAACGAAGAGAAGATGGTGGTAGCAATTTGGAAGGTCCTGAGACAGTGTCAACAGTAGATGTAAACAACTTCGTGAACGTAGGCTTCTATAGAACATACGCGCCGGGTGCAAGTAATGAAGGCGTATTTGTCAATGGAAAACTCGATGTTTCACAGACCGTTAACACCGGTAACATTACAGCTCCGATCGTGCGGATCGGTCGTCATGCTACGGATGCCGGTCACGGTATGAATGGATACTTCGCAGAGATCATTATTCACAACAGAGCACTCAGTGCTACAGAGCGGCAACAAATCAACTCCTACATCGGCATCAAGTACGGCCTTGCAATGGATCAATCGACGGTAACAAACTATCTGCGATCTGATGGTACTGTCATTTATCCGGCCACAACGGCGTCCTATACGCCCTACATCTCCGACATCGCTGGCGTAGGCAGGGATGACGGATCAGCACTTACGCAAACATCGTCTAAAAGTCAGAATGCAAATTCTGTGGTGAGAATGACTATTGAATCACCAGGTACAACACTTGCTAACAATGAATTCCTGGTGTGGGGAGATAACAATGGGAATTTGACTACTCCAAATTCCACGGATGTCGACGGCACAACAGTAAAAAGAAGATTGAGCCGCGTGTGGCGCGCTTCTGAAACGGGTGGTGACGTTGGCAATACCACAATAAGTTTTGATCTTACCGGAATTCCTGGGACGCTGACAGCAACTGATATAAAACTCATGGTCAACGCATCCTCAACCTTTGCCTCAGGTACATCTACTTATTCTGGAACACTTGCCGGAAGAATTTTTACAGTCACTGGTGTAAATCTCGCTAACGGAAATTTCTTTACAATTGGTACAGTCAACCCGACATCAACTCCACTTCCAGTTTCGCTTGTTGATTTCAAAGTACATTATGAGTCGCCGGTTGTTGTAGCCTCCTGGAAAACTGCGACAGAATTGAACAACGATCATTTCACTTTGGAGCGATCAGGTCCCAATTTATCATTTCAGGATATCGTTCATATTCGCGGCGCCGGAACGTCAACAACACTTTTGAGTTATCAGGCAACAGATGATGGACCAATTGCAGGCCTTTCCTATTATCGATTGAAACAGACTGATCATGATGGAACGAGCGAATATAGTAGCGTAAAAAGCATCTACATTCCATACGGTGAGCACGCTATCACGATATCTCCCAACCCTAGTAGTGGAAAACAATTTTTAATAAACGTACCTGACCCAAGCGCCAAACTTGATTACGTAGAAATTTTAAGTCAGACGGGAGATATGCTGCGAAAGGAAACTCCCGAAAGTAAAACCGGCAATAGTTATTCAATGTCATTTGAAAAGCCATTGGCGGCCGGACTTTATCTGTTGCGAATCAGATACAGCGACCGCTTGTATTATGCAAAGGTGATTGTTCAGTAACAGAATCGTTCAAGGTTTCATAATCTTATTCTGTGAAAGCAATCCACGGTTTCCATAGATATTCACCACGTACATGCCCGATGCGCAAGACTGTCCGCCAGGTAGTTCTCCATTCCACACGACTTCTTCCGATGTAGCCGGTGCAGAGAAAATTATGGATCCCATGGCGTTGATGATCTCCCCGTGCGTAACTGATGGGAAGTTTGAAATCCTTATTCTTACATTTCCAGAGATAGGATTCGGGTATGCACTGCCAGCAGCCATTGGTTCTACTGTTGCTGTAACTGATTGCAATTTCCGATCATGTTGTCATCCATCCACGCCAGGCGGTCTGAGATCCATTGCTTCACAAAGTTAACTTCATCGCTATAGGTTGCACCAATGTATTTATTAGGCCAAACATATGTGTTGGCATAGTCCGCGCTGTTCAGTGTTGACTCGAAATCATTCATAAAATTCCTGATGTAGTTGCGCTGAACCTCCACAAGATCACCTTTGGGTTCGTAGTATTGAAGTTTAACACCAAATGGAGATGATGCTGTGACCCAGGGAGCGTAATCATTTTCATCTATTTTGTCTATTCTTAAAATGTATCCGCCCGTGAGGTCATCACCCGAAATATCATCTTTTTTAACCGACGATAGGTTGACTCGATTCTTATCCACTTTTATCTTTTCGGTGAGCATGTAAACGCCAAAATAGTCACTGTTCAAAATCACTTCCACAAACTGTGTACGCGGTGCATATTGGCCCATATCACG
>JBDSKX010000232.1:0-4452 GCA_039916665.1 Chryseolinea sp.
CTGCTACCATCAAAATACCCACCTGAAGTCTTGAAAATCCGAAACTCAGGAAACGACGACACACATTTACCGGCCAAGTGTGGAGCGATTGAAACATTGATGACAAGGGGCGCGCATTAATTACACATTTTTTCCTGCTCTTGCCTTATTAAGAAAAAGTAATTCGATACACTTCATGTGAAACGTGTTGTGAAAGATCAACCATTCACCCCATTCTATCCTTGACAGACAATTAGATATCATGATCAATTCTGATTTCGCTAAATGATAGCCGCTAAAATCAACTTCAAATTTTACGGCACACTTTTTCGCTATTCGTTGATGAATCAAAAAACAATAACCATGGCAAAGACAGCATCGACAACATCAAAGAAAAGCAGTAAAGCCAACGTGCCTACTGGTGAAACCCATTCTGCATTGTTAGAATTCTTCACAGATGAAATCAAAGACATTTACTGGGCAGAACAACACCTGACGAAAGCGATCCCGAAGATGGAGAAAGCTGCAACGTCGGAAGAATTGAAGGAGGCTTTTGCAAAGCATCTTGAACAAACACAGGTACACGTAGAGAGACTGGAAAAAGTGTTTGAACTTTTGGATCACAAACCACAGGCGAAGAAATGCGACGCCATGGAAGGAATTCTTAAAGAAGGCGAAAGCATTATTGAAGATACCGACAAGGGTACCGCTACCCGTGACGTTGGACTTATTCTCGCAGCGCAAAAGGTAGAGCATTATGAAATCTCCACTTACGGCGGTCTGGCACAGTTGGCTAAAACTTTAGGTCGCGACGACATCTCAAAGATTTTGGGTGAAACGCTCGGAGAAGAAAAAGCAACGGATGAGCTACTCTCAGAAATTGCCGAGGGAAGCATCAATTATCAAGCAGCAGAAGAAGAAGCTTAGGCTTCTTCTTTTTTTGAATCCATTTGAACTGAACACCTCTGAACGTAAAAACCTTCCGTTCTCTGAGAGGTTCTCAAGTTTTGTGACCACGAGCGCCGGAAGCACACCGGCGTTTCTTTTTGCACTCGGTCTTGTGCTGGTCTGGGGTATAACGGGCCCGATGTTTCATTATTCGGAGGCGTGGCAAATGGTCATTAATACAGGTAATGCCTTTGTGACTTTCCGGATGGTATTCCTCCATGCAGAAATCACAGAATAAAGATTCTCTCGCGATTCAATTGAAGTTAAATGAACTTGTTGCTTCGCATGAATTTGCCAGCAATAGACTTGTCAATGTAGAGAACATGACAGAAGACGAATTGAAAGTCATTCGTAAATATTATGTTCAACTTAGTGATTTCACAATGAAGGAGGAGAGAGTCTACAACAATCACAGTCTATAGATCGGGGCAGGGCCGCACACGATTTCAAGAAAGAGATGGACGGGAACTGAAGCAGGCTGTTTGAAACTAAAGGAACAATATCCGGCGCTACTGCGGCGCACTTTCCGTTGTAGAGATAAAGCCACCACCACCCATGACCTGCTATAATAATGGGTTAAGTGCATCAGTACGACTGAGCGCCCGGGAATATTTTTAGTACACTTCATTTAGTGGATTCGACAAACTACCTCTTGAAACATGATCATGATGACCGTTATCATTAACACTACATGACAGACGTCATCTACTTGTGTTTTTTACGTATACCAGAAAATAGAGATCTCGAGAAACACAAAATGTTGGACGCGAACCAGTATCTTTAAAACATTCGCGCGCCCCACACGTGAGCTTTTTTCTCAGGAATTTAAGTAGATGAAAAACAGATATCTCGGGAGTTTCGACGGTCTAAGAGGTATGGCCGTCATGTTGCTCATGGGATACCATGGCAGCTACGGTTTTTTGCAGGGCGGCGTCCCGCGCGTTGACCTTTTTTCGGTCATGAGTGGTTACTTGATCACCATGTTGCTCTACCGTGAGTATCAGGCCACAGGCAACATCGACTTTAAAAAATTTTACATTCGCAGAGCACTTCGACTTCTGCCGGCATTGTTCGCGTGCGTGTTATTATCTTATTTCCTTTGGCCATATAGCGCAGAAACAGAGCGTGGCGATCGGATGCTCGCTACGATGGCCTCCTTATTTTACTTTAGCAATCTGATAACTGATTATCTGCTGGGAAATATGAACCACCTTTGGTCGCTGGCAGTGGAAGAACACTTTTATTTCGTTTGGCCATTCTTCACCTACTTTTTTCTTTTCAGACTTAGTGATAAAAATCGCCTGATGGCATTGGGCGGCGTAGTGATTTTCTTACAGCTGTTCAGACTGGCTGCATTCTTTAATCAGGATCAGTGGCACCACGGTATTTTCCTCATTGATCCGTATGCATTTACGCTCTGCAGAAGCGATTGCATTGTTTTGGGTGCTATGCTGTTCTTCGTGCTTTATCGTAAACAGTTTAATTACGGCTGGCCGGAATCTGAGGCCATTGATAAATACATCCTTTCTGCCTTGGCCCTGATATTTATAGTATCAGCATTAGCCCTAAGCTGGACTGGACCATTCTGGCTAATGGGTGGATTCACAATTACCAACATGATAGTTACGGGCACTGTATTAATGGCAGTTAGAAATCCAAACAACCCCGTTATGACAAGCAAATTGTTTACCTGGGTAGGCAAGAGATCTTACGGCATATATCTGTATCACATGCCGATCTTCCTTTTTATGGAGCGATATCGCATTCACCATAGTTATTTGAATCTCGCTATTGTTACCTTAGCCAGATTTAGCGTCTCAATCGGGGTAGCTGCGTTATCTTATCAATACCTTGAACTGCCGTTGCTTCGCGTGAAGGAGAGGTTTAAGGTGAAAGTTAATAGGACGGTTGAGGCCACTTAATTGGCATTTCCATCTCAAAGTGTTTGACTTAAAGTTTAAAATCTAAAGTTGTTAATCTTATGAATTGTCGATTTTGCAAAAAGCCACTTCAAAATAAATTTGTTGATCTGATAAACAGCCCGCTTTCAAACGCGTTCCTCACACTTGAACAGTTAAATGAGCCGGAGTTCTACTATCCTTTAACGATTTACGCGTGCACGAATTGCCACCTGGTACAGGTCGACGAGTACAAAAAAGCACAGGATATTTTCAATAGCGATTACGTATACTTTTCATCTTACTCGACATCGTGGGTGGAACATGCCAGGCAGTATGTAGAAAGCATGATCAAACGTTTTGGCTATAATGAAGATGCTTTTGTCATTGAAATAGCTTCCAATGATGGATATCTCCTTCAACACTTCAGAGATGCCGGCGTTCCAGTACTCGGAATAGAACCGACGAAGAACACAGCCAATGTTGCAATACTAAAGGGCATACCCACCCTTACCGAATACTTCACTTCTGCGTTCGCCGAAAAACTAAAACGTGAACGAGCAAAAGGACATCTTCTCATTGGAAATAATGTGCTGGCGCACGTTCCTGATATCAATGATTTTGTAGAAGGATTAAAGATCGCGTTAAGATCGGATGGGGTGATCACGATGGAGTTTCCACATCTGTTGAGGATTATTGAAGATTGCCAGTTCGATACAATTTACCACGAGCATTATTCTTACCTGTCCTTCACCACAGTTCAAAAAGTGTTTGAATTTCATGGACTCACGCTGTTTGATGTTCACGAAATGCCTACGCACGGAGGATCTCTAAGAATCTTTGCAAAGCATTCAAATAACACCACGCACGAAATCACTGGTAACGTGAAGGCTATGCTCGACAAAGAGTTTGACGCAGGGTTTACGACTACCGCATATTATCAAGATTTTCAAACGAGAGTTGATTTAATCAGAGATCAGTTTCTCGGTTTCCTGCTGGAAAAACGGAAAGAAGGCAAAAAAGTAGTTGGCTACGGTGCTGCTGCCAAGGGTAACACGTTAATCAACTATGCCGGAATCAAAGGCAATGACCTTATACAATTCGTCGCTGACGCTGCACCCTCTAAACAAGGGAAATTTCTTCCCGGAAGTCACATTCCTGTTTACAATCAAGAACATCTGAAGGAATACAAACCTGACTATGTGATAATCTTCCCCTGGAATCTTAAAGCCGAGATCAAGGAACAACTTAACTATATCGGTGAGTGGGGTGGAAAGTTTGTAGTATTTATTCCAAATACTGAAATATTCGCCCCATCATGAAGGACTCAGCCTATTCCTGCTTTGTCAAGTTAGTTTGAATTTGAGGGATATGGCCCAAACAAGTTTACGAGCAGTGACTACTGATACCGTCTCGCAATGTCATTTAGTTCACGAATATCTATACAACTTTCATCAAGGATTGTATTCGTTAAGTTGCCCTGAAAGGGCAATACATGCTAGCCCCAGGTCGCCCTCGACGAAAGTCGGGCTACCTGGGGTTAGGATGCATGGATTTTTTTAAACCCTGTAGGGGTTGGCCTTTCGCCGCGCGCCAAATTTCCAGACACATTTGATCCACCCTCCAA
>JBDSKX010000233.1:0-2742 GCA_039916665.1 Chryseolinea sp.
CATTTAACATTTACAAAAGGCATAAGGATTAAAGGTAGCAGTCAATGACGTTTTGGTATAATGAAAGAAGCTGAAGTCATTTCGCGATCTCAGCCTTACAAGTTTTAAAGAAGCAGACTTTCTCAATCGACTGAAAATGCTAATCAAATAAGTAATTTTGAATGGAATAATTACAAATTAAATGCCTCACGAAAATACTAGATACACTGGACTTCCAACCCACAGATCCTTCTATATGAAGGCATTTGTGGTCGAGTGTCCAAAATGCAAAAAGGATGCGGTCGCAACTGTTGGGCCACTAGGTCAGGAGGATGGGAAATTACGCTGCAACCATTGCCTGTTTTCCGAGCAAGCTGTCGATCTTATAAGGTTTAAGCTGATCGTCAAAAGGTACTGCGACAATTGTGGCAAAGAGATAGACGCCGTCATCCCAAATCAAAAAGAAGCGGTGCAGGAGATCACGGTTTCTTGTCCACATTGTAGAATGACCAGAACCTATAAGCCAAAAAATGAGAAGTATAGGACAATGTATCCAGAGACAGGGCAAGCCACTGATCCTATCTTTAACCTACCCCTATGGCTACAGGCCGATGTTCGCGGGAACTTATTCTGGGCATATAATTTTGAGCACCTCCATGAAATCAAAGATTACGTTAGTTCTAAACTTAGAGAAAGACAATCAGCATCGTTTACCACTATGGTCGAGAAGCTTCCTCATTTCATTAAAGACGCGAAGAACCGCGAGGCAATGATAAAAGCAATAGAACGTCTGGAACTGAAAAGAGCGCTATAACATAGCAATCAACGACAGAACATGAGTGTATTCAAAGTAATTTCAAGTTACACCCAATACCCACCACCATGGACCAATCATTACGATGAGCCTGTGTCTGGGGATTGTCAATATGCCGGGTGTCAGTTATGATATCATTATCCGGCACAATAAAACAACTCTCCTGAGCGTGGACGTCGCCATTCTTGCGAATAAGAATTTTTATTGCGTGGTTCGCAATCCTCATTCATAATTTAGCCACCATGACCAGCCAACTAACTCCAGTTAAAGAATCTACGATCTCAGCGGAACATTTAAGCAGCGTACTACAGCACACGTACAAATTAGGAGAATCGGTGTATTGCAAAATATTTAGGACTGCAATGAATCACCTGTACGTCGTCACCACCCCAACTACAAAGTATGTGTTCCGAATCTACACAATGGACTGGAGAACAAGATCGGAGATATCAGAAGAGATTCGATTGCTCAATCACTTGAAATTGAATAACATCCCAGTTGCTTTTCCAATCGCCGACAATCAGGGGAATTTTATTCAATCTTTCAATGCACCGGAGGGAGAACGATTCGGCGTATTATTCTCTTATGCGGAGGGGAAGAAAATTTCAGCACTTACACCGGCAGCATGCTTAAACATCGGTAAGGCCATGGCTAGCATGCACAAACTCACCAAAGACTTTGAACTTTCTAGAACAGACTATTCCGGGCATACGCTACTCATTAATTCGTATCAGAAATCCACGAAGTTCTATGGGACAACCTCAGAAGAAATGCTGTTTGTTGACAAAGCCTCGAAGTATCTAATCGGACAATACACAAAAGTTAAAACTGATGAAGTAAGACATGGGGTAATTCATCTCGATATCTGGTTTGACAACATGCACATCAATGACGACAATCAAATAACGCTTTTCGATTTTGACTTCTGCGGCAATGGATGGCAATGCCATGACCTGGCATACTTCATGGTACAACTCTATAACAGCCGAAAAAGTGATGAAACGCACACTGACAATCTCAAACATTTTCTAAAAGGGTACGAATCAGTTTCGAAAATAAGTCAGGAAGAAAAAAGGATAATTCCGTTTCTCGCTGTAAGTATCTGGTTCTTTTATCTTGGCGTTCAATGCGACCGGTTTGATTACTGGACTAATATCTATTTAACCGAAGATCACCTAAAGCGATTTATTTCTCTCATCAAGAAATGGATGGAATATAATAATATTGCTATTCCCGATTGAATCTTAGAGCATAATCAATTGACAATGAAACAGCACAAGTTTATAAAACAAGTAGCCGATAAAATTAAAACAGACCCTAATGTTATCGGCCTGGCCGTAGCCGGTTCTTTCATCACCAAAGAAGTAGACGAATATTCAGACGTTGATCTTATCCTTGTTACAACGGAACCAATATCTGTCGACACCACGAAAATGGTTGCCTATGCGAAATCCTTTGGTGATTATCTTAATGGTTTCACAGGAGAACATGTTGGTGAACCCAGAGTGCTAATCTGCTTATACGATAATCCACTCCTTCACGTAGACATCAAGTTTGTTACCCTGGAAGAGTTCGAAAAACGCATTGAAGATCCCGTCATCTTCTGGGATCCGAGCAACTCATTACAAAACGTCATTGACACAACAACATCGGAATGGCCTAAAGTCAATTATCAATGGATCGAAGATAGATTCTGGACATGGCTACATCACGCGACCTCGAAACTTGGAAGAGGTGAAAATTTTGAGGCCCTCGATTTCTTAACCTTTGTAAGACTTGTAGTCATCGCTCCCCTACTACAGATCAAAAACGGACGGCTTCCAAGAGGACTTAGAAAGGTCGAGTTCAATTTACATAAAGACGACTTGAAAAAACTGGTGCGCACCGTGGCGGAATACAATATCACTTCAATATTTGGCGTATTGGAAAACACTATCGAGTTGTATCAA
>JBDSKX010000234.1:0-24929 GCA_039916665.1 Chryseolinea sp.
CGATAAGCTTCAATACTTTCAATACCCACGGGCCACGAGTCTTGTCGAGTCGATCTAGCCTCGTTTTTATTTTTTTGAATTCCTCCTCCGACAATTCGGATGTTTCTCGCAGCTCCAGACGCGGATCCTCGGATAGATACCTGACTTTTATTTTAAATATGCTCCCTTCACCTTTGCGAAGATCATGAAGTAAGCTTTCTACGTCCACGTAGCCGGCCTTTGTAGCATCAAGCGCTTTAATTGAGTTCTCGTTCGCCAGATCGACGCCAACTATTCCGATTATTCCTAAAGCAGTTTTCATCATGCTGCCAATCTTCACGTTTGATTTTTCCCATCGTCGGAACGCAAGCGTAATTGTGCCCGATTTGATCCCTTTAAGTTGCCGTATTTTGAAGATCATCGTTGTAATTTAAATATTTCTTCAACGGGTTGGCAAACTTCTGCCGCTATACTTTAATCTTCCGTTGGAAATAACATCCAGCGTCGGTCTTTGGCGACTCTTATGATTGTGAATTTCCCCTATGGTGATGCCGAACGATTCTGTTAAATCTTAACCATGCGATATTACTCGCTTTTTATAGAATCGACAGGATTTGCCATCGCTGCCTTTATTGATCTGTGGCCGATAGCGGCCGCTGCGAAGAGGGAGGATAAAAGCACCGACAATATGAGAACATCAATAGGCACACTGATCCGGTAAGCAAAATAGTTAAGCCATTTATCCAAAATATAATAGGAAACGGGTAGCGCTATCGTGGCAGCCAGCAATACCAGTATCATGAATTGCCCTGATAACAATGCGGTGATTCCTAGCACTGAGCCACCCAGGACTTTTCGTATTCCGATTTCTTTGGTGCGCGCCTCGGCCATTAATGAAATGATTCCATATAGGCCAAGACACGCGAGAAATACTGACAATGCACAAAACCCAAATGTGAGTTTGGAAAACCTTTTGTCCTGGTGATACATTTGATCAACATGCTCATCTAAAATGATATACTCGAATGGTAAATGTGGCACGATTGCTTTCCAATCTGATTCAAGCGAGGATAGTGTATTACCGGCGTCACCCAACGCGACCTTTATATACAGGAACTCAACTTTCGTTTTGGGAACAAGCATGATTAGCGGGCCTATGGTCGAGTGCAGACTTGAGAAATGAAAATCCTTGACCACGCCGATTACTTCTCCGGTTTGGTTATAAGAACTGAGCTTTTTTCCGATGACATTTTTTTTCCAGCCAAACATTTTTACGGCCGCCTCATTAAGGATAAAAGCGGTGCTGTCGTGAAGAGGTTCATTGAAATTCCTTCCCATCACTATTTCAATACCCATGGTTTCGACGAAATTGGGATACATTCGAAACATACTTATCGCATGCACATCTTCAGGATTATCTATTTCTGCCACATCAGTATTTCCTTGTTGTCCATCAAAAAGATCTCGGCTCGCAGAAACACCGAGTACTGCAGAATTCTCAGAAAGTCTATTTCTCAATGCCTGATAATTCTTCCGCATTTCTTTATCGGGAACATGCAGAACAATAATGCCGCCTTTTTTATAGCCAAGGTCTTTTGATCTCACATAATCGATTTGCCTGTTAATGGTTAAGCTCGCTGCGATGAGCACAGCTGTGACAAGGAATTGGAATACAATGATTGCTTTCTTAATTGGAAGCTTTCCGGATGTCTGATGGAACGTATTCTTCGTTTTAAGAGCAAGTTGAGTTTGCAACCCTGATAGTAAAATAGCGGGATATAAACCTCCGAGGCAACCGACTATAAGAATCAGAATAGTATAAAGCGGAAGCCATCTAACATGCGTTGCAATATCTAATGATAGATCCGTTCCGAGCAACGATTTCAGTTTCGTTACCCCCAGTTGAAGAATCACGACGGCCAATAGTAAGCTAAACGCTGCATGAAGTATCGATTCCAAAGTGATCTGAAAAAAAACGGATGACCTGCTCGCTCCTAGTGAACGCTTGATGCCAACTTCTTTCACACGATATGTAGATAGCGCGGTTGAAATATTCCCGAAATTGAAACATGCGATGATCAAGATAACTCCAGCAATTGCGGCAAGTCCAACTGTATAGTTGTAATCGCCTTTGGTAGCGATGCCATCGCGTTCGAAAATATCGCGTGAGTGAAGGTAGACATCCTTGATCGGCTGCAGTTGGTAGTTCATTTTTCTGGCATCTTCAGGCGAACGGTACTTGCTGATCAGTACAGGAAATTTTGCAGCTACACTTGTTGCATCTGATCCTTCACGCAATCTAAGATACGTGGGAAATGATGTCCAGGCCCAGCTTGTAAGCGAGACAGGGATACCTTTTGGTGGAGTGAAGGTTTCGAATGAGATGAGAATATCAAACTCAAAATGTGATTTTTCGGATGAGGCCACTACACCCACGATCTCAACCACGTTGTCATCTACTTTGATCGTCTTGTGTATTGGATCCTGATCTCCGAAATATTTGTGTGAAAATTCGGTCGTGATGACTGCATTATTAATGTCTTTTAATGCTGTGTTTGGATTACCTTTTATTAAAGGAAAGGTCAGGACCTTGAAAAAATTCGAATCCGCATAGAATACTCTTCTTTCATAAAACTTTGTGTCACCGATTTCAATCAACACTTCATCAGCATGTCGCAATCTGACTGCGGCTTCAACTTCCGGCATATCCGACATCAGAGTAGGAGCGAGCAGTGGTGTTGCCGCGGCTTGTATTTGTTGACCAGTTGTAGACTGCGTTATGGTGTTGACGCGGTACACGTTGTCAGGCAGATGGTGAAATCGATCGTAAGAAAATTCATAGGAAGCGAAATGAAGGAGCGCGAGAGAAGATGCAAATCCAAGTGCTAATCCGCCTATGTTGATTAACGTGTATGTTTTAAATTTCCGTGCTCGTCGCAATGCCGTTTGCAGGCTTTTTAATATCATAGTTTAATTTACACAATGCAGCATCATTATGAAATCTGTCGAACATGCGGGAATCGAAAGTATAAATCGCGATTGCTTCGTCAAAAAAAGAATAGCAGATTGTAAGTCTGAGTTGATAAATATCGCCGTGCGATATGCCACAATAGATATCGATTGGTAGGATCAACGGGTCGGTGATCATGCGCACAGAATCATTTTAAGTTATCTTAACTGGATGAAAATGTGTAAGTAATTTGTCTTTCCAAGCTTATCGAAGAGTTTCATCAGCTACTAAATTTGTTACCGAGGGCGCAAGCTCCAAGATCAATCGGTCTCCCGACCGTGTTAGTGAACGGTCCACGTTTCAATTCCCTTGGATTTATGTAACTAATTCTGTTTTTATTGTAATGGAAGCCTAGTGATCGTTTGGCAATTTGGGGCTGAAATATCTATAACAGTTACTTCATCGGGCAACAGCGAATCTGAAAGACTGGGCGACAGCAGTTCTGAAGAAAATGCCAATATTTAAAACAATTAGCTTATGAAGACCTCTAAAGTAATTTCGTGGATTTGCGCTTCAATGCTCGTAACGCTATTCTTCTTTTCAACGACTACCCTCTACGCGCAGACCAAACCTGATTCGACCGTGGCGATGATGAAAGATTGCTGCATGAAGAAAGACGGAAAAATGATGAAGGTCAAAGGCGGAAAAATGATGCCTATGGATAAGGATATGACTATGAGCAATGGAACAAAATGCATGGTTAATGGGGAATGTGTAATGAAGGACGGGAAAAAAATGACGATGAAAGAAGGTGAATGCATGGACATGGATGGAACGAAGGCGGATTGCGCAATGATGGAGAAAAAGAAGTAGGTGAGTCTGCTAAATAGGGATCTCACTACAAAACGCGACTTACTTTCATGATCGACTTGCGTTTCAACGAGGGATTTCATGAACCTTACAACGTAGGACTAGTATTCATAAGTAAACACAATTTGCCAAAAATTATAGAGAAAGTACCGGGTCAAAGGATTAATACCAAAGCCGCCAGTACAAGCTTGAAAACTGGATGCGGCTTTAGTGATATGCTATCAGCCGTGCATGTGAACTTGGTAGTCAATTAGGTGCCGTCATACGGCTGGTTCAAATGAAAAGATTAATTCATCCGCATTACTGATGGGTGCCTTCAAAATTGTTCTTCAAATAATAAACCCTTTCCTCATTGCTGAGGAAAGGGTTTATCTAAGTGTTTAACAATTAAGCAAGTACCTCAGGCCGGAATCGAACCGGCACACCTTACGGTACACGATTTTGAGTCGTGCGCGTCTACCAGTTCCGCCACTAAGGCTTGTAGGACTTCAGCAATCTGCTGATGATCAATTGATAGCTGTACTATCGCCTGTTAAACTTCTCCCGCCATACCGCGGGGCTGCAAATATGCGGAATCTTTCCTTTTCGCGCACGTTGATGACCAGGAGAATTTCCAGATAGTCTCAAAAAACACCTGATAAAAGTCCGAAATCCGGACTGTAGCCCACTCACTCAATGAAGAGCGTGAAAAAGAAAGGACCTCGTCCATTAAGAAAACTGTATCTGCCGACATTTCGTGAAGGAGGATTGAGTGTTACCCATCAGCAACCTGATGACAACACCAACCCTGGAGTTATTTCTTCGTCCTCTTTTTCGTCGTCTCCTTCACCGGTTTCCCACCTGCCTTTTTCGCCACCTTCTTCGGCACTTTCGCCCCCGCTTTACGCGCTTCCGATAATCCAATCGCTATCGCTTGCTTTCGACTGGTCACCGTCTTTCCACTGTGTCCAATTTTCAGCGTTCCTTCTTTGCGCTCATGCATTGCACGTTCTACTTTGGTTTGCGCTTTCTTACTATATTTTGCCATAGTTGTATTATTTTAATTCAAAATGACTGTAGATAAGATGGCAGAAGTCATTTCTGCTTTTATCAATTCGCGAGAAGCAACTTGTGGGTCTTATAAATGTGCATTATTGTACACAAATAATTTGATGTATGAAACGATTTCCAGGACACGCCTATCTGTCGCAACCCACCCGTTATTTGTCGCAACAACACCGGACGAAACTATTTAAATGCGACCACCTTTGATTGAAAATTCAATAGAAATGAGAACACTTTTAACAGTCATCATTATGGCGGCCGTATCTGTAATAGCAGCAGCCCAGGCCACAGGCAAGTATGCCAATGTCAACGGACTGAAAATGTATTATGAAATTCATGGCACTGGATTTCCACTGGTGTTAATCCATGGTGGAGGCTCCACAATTGAAACAACTTTCGGAAGAATTCTTCCAACACTTGCAAAGTCGCATAAAGTCATTGCTGTAGAAATGCAGGCACATGGCCATACTGCTGACATTGATCGTCCATTGAGTTTCGAACAGGATGCAGACGACATCGCCGAACTTCTAAAACAATTAAATATCAATAAGGCGGATGTCTTTGGTTTCAGTAACGGCGCGAGCACAACACTTGAAATAGCCATCCGTCATCCACAGCTTGTAAATAAAATTATCGTGGCATCGACCATGTATAAAAGATCGGGTGCTGATCCAGGATTCTGGAAAATGATGGAACATACTTCTTTTGAACAGATGCCAGAAGCACTCAAAGATGCCTACGGGCAAATTAATCCCAGTAAGGATGCGCTGTATACGATGTACCAACGAGATGTTGGGCGAATGCAAACCTTTAAGGATATCACAGAGGCAGATATTGAAAATATTAAAGCACCGGCGTTGATCTTGCTTGCTGATCACGATGTGCCAACACCTGAACACGGCGTTGAGATGTACCATAAGATCAAGAACTCTAAACTGGCGATCCTTCCCGGCGGACATGGTGAATACATGGGCGAGATCACTTTCAAACCAGCAGCAGACAATCAATATCCGGTGTTGACTATCATTGAATCTTTTCTGGGAGGAAAGTAAGCTCTTCAGCGCGGAGTCTCAGAGAATACAAATTCAAAAATTGTAATGGATGGTATTCTCCGCGTCTTTGCGGTGAAACAAACTCCTTCCCGCTACTCCGCAAACACAATATTCACTACGCTATCATAATCCAATCCTAACAACTCCGACGCATTCCCTTTGTATATCCCGATCTCCAGCAGGTTCAGACTATTGAACACTATAAAACATTCTCCCTGATCAGCTTGGTTATAGTTCGTATGAATGCGACGGAATTTTTCACCACCAAACTGCAGCGTGAAGACTTTGTTCTTAGAAAGAATATCGAATGTTTCTCTGGTGATGTTGGTGATTAAATTACCCATGCCATCTACCCTGATAACACTTCCGATGATTTGTTTGCGTGTAGCCTTCATCTGACGATCGATCATCTTTTTAAATGAAGGTTTAATCTTACCCAGATCCGTTATGGGCAAACCGCTGGCTAGGTTGCAGGCAGCGTGAGCGAAAATATCTCGTTCAGGAAATGTAGTCGTAACGTTGGAGGCGTCATTCAATTCAACGAGCTGTTGATGAGGCTTTTCACTGATGAGTCCAAAGAGTCCATTGTCCGATCCGACAAAAAAATGATCCTCAAGCTGCAGCGCGATGAACCCATCTTCGCGGTTTCCTGTTGCATCAACACCTACGAGGTGAACTGTGCCGGGTGGATATTCGCGGAAGACAGCCCTCAGTACGAACGCAGCGTGGGCAATATCAGAAGGTTGGATCCGGTGACTAATATCTTCAATACGAATACCGGGATTGATGCTTATGATTCTGGCTTTGATCGCAGCGACGTAGTGATCACTTTCTCCGGAGTCTGTCAATAGGGTAACAATCGCCATGGTTGATGCTGCCGAGGATATTCACTAATTTAGCATAACAAAGTAAACATATTTACAGCATATAATTTTCACGCTAAAACAGTATTCAGTTGATTGAAAAAGTAGTAACTCTTGAAAATATTTCACTGATTGATTTTTTGGGCGTTGAGAATAGAACAATCGACACCCTTTCAGCAGCGTTTCCAAAGAGCCGCATTGTTTCGCGGGGGAACCAGCTTCTCCTGAAAGGCACAACAGATGAAATTGTACAGATAAATGACATCGTGAACTCGCTTGTGGACTATTATCATAAATTTGGTCGCGTTACGCAGGATAACGTAAAGGCTTTGATTGATCAGGAGTCTGAAATGATGCTTCCCGAAAACACACAGGGAAACGCAGATGACGTGATCATCTATGGCACGAAAGGGACGCCAATCAAGGCAAAGACTGTAAATCAGCAGAAGCTTGTTCAGCTTGTTCAAACCAATGATCTGGTATTTGCACTCGGTCCTGCGGGCACTGGGAAAACATATATCTCAGTCGCCCTTGCGGTCAGGGCGTTAAAGAACAAGCAGGTTCGAAAGCTGATCATCACTCGTCCTGCAGTCGAAGCAGGAGAGAACCTTGGATTTCTGCCTGGCGATCTTAAAGAAAAGATCGATCCGTATCTGCGTCCCATCTATGACGCGCTGAACGACATGATCCCAAACGAGAAGCTCGGCTACTATATGGAACGCGAGATCATTGAAATCGCCCCGCTTGCATACATGCGCGGACGAACACTCAACAATGCTTTCATTTTATTGGACGAAGCGCAGAATACTACGCCCATGCAGATGAAAATGTTCCTGACAAGAATGGGTCCGGAATCCAAGATGATCGTCACAGGCGACATATCACAGATCGATCTTCCTACAAGGCAAAATTCTGGTCTGAAAGAAGCCATTCGCATACTGAAGGATGTCAAAGGCATCGGTTTCATGGAGCTGAACGAAAAAGATGTTGTTCGCCATCGGTTGGTTAGAGAGATCATCGAGGCATACGGCAAGGAAACTTCCTGACGGAATTTGTACCTTTCTCAATGTTCAAATGGATACCGTATGCGTTTGTGCGTCTGCTTATTTTCTTCGCCGGCGGCATTCTGATTGGTATCAATTTTCCTGATATTATTTCGCCTTCAACAGCCACAGGATTGCTTGTGACCTTATGTGCCATTTATATCCTGATGGTATTGTCATCTCTTGATCCACAGATTAAAGGAACGGTTGCTTTCTTAGCCATCGCGTTATCAGGTTATGTTGATGTAGTATGGAAGAATAAACCCGATGATAGCATTCGGCCAATCAACAAAAGTCTGTTTTACAACGTGGTGCTGACGCAACCTCCAAAAGAGAATGCCAAGACTTGGAAATGCGAAGCCTTGATAAAATCTGCTAAAGACTCTATCGGCTGGACTACACGCGACGATAAGATCATTCTCTACGCCTCCAAAGATTGCTTTCAGAAGCCACCAAAGTATGCTGATTTATTCCTGATAAAAGGAAATCCTCAGGATGTTCCGGGGCCGGCAAATCCGGAAGAATTTGATTACCGGAAATTTCTGTCATACAAACATGTCTATCACCAGCATTTTGTAAGAAAAGATAACCTGATTATCCTGGGCAACGAACCACCCGACACATTTATTCAGTATGCCATCGCTACACGCCTTTGGGCAGATGGTATCTTAAAAAAACATATTCACGGGCAACGGGAATATGCAATGGCATCAGCATTGGTATTGGGTGTAACGGATGGCCTGGATACAGACTTAATGAGCGCTTATTCTGCTTCGGGTGCCATGCACGTACTCTCGGTTTCAGGCCTGCATGTTGGCATTGTCTATTGGCTCTTAACACTATTGCTGAAGCCTCTCCAAAGATTTAAATCAGGGAAGTGGATCATGCTGGCGATCAGTCTGTCGGTACTTTGGTCTTATGCCTTTATCACGGGAATCTCAGCATCAGTATTGCGGGCAGTGATGATGTTCTCATTCGCCATCATCGCCAAAACATGGAATCACCGAACCAACATCTATAACATTCTTGCTGCTTCAGCATTCTGTCTGCTGGCGTTTGATCCGTTTATGATCATGTCTGTCGGATTTCAGTTATCATACCTGGCGGTGCTTGGAATTGTGTCCATTCAACCCGGACTCTATCGCCTTTGGGCACCCGATAAAAGAATATTCGATGAAATTTGGAAGGTTGTATCAGTTTCAATAGCGGCCCAACTGGCGACGATGTCGGTAAGCTTTTATTACTTTCACCAATTTCCAAATTACTTTCTCATAACAAATCTTTTTGTTATCCCGGGATCATTTGTCGTTCTGATTGCAGGCATTCTTTTACTGATCTTCAATGTCGTTGGCGTAATTGCCGCCCTCCTCGGACAATTGGTTTATTGGATCATCTTCATCATGAACACGCTGGTCTTTGGTATCGAACAACTTCCCTTTAGCGTGTTCAATAATGTTTACATCGGCACATTACAATGCTGGATTGGAATCATCCTGATTGGTTTGTTTTTAGGGTGGATCAATTCAAAACGCGCAGAATGGCTCGTCGTATCGGCAACATTGTGCATGGTGTATTCTGTTGCCGGATGGTTTCATTATACGAATAGGATACTGTCAAACCGGATTACGGTATATTCTATTGCAGGCACCACGGCAATTGATTTTTCATCCAATGGCGTCACGCGTGTTATCGGAGATTCGACCATTGCGGTAGGAATGCCAGTCAATAAATTTCACATTCTTTCCAATCGACTGATGAATGGAGCGTCAACTATATCAGAGGATACTTCCTATTGCAAACAGGCGCAAGGATGTAACCTGATCTCATGGATGCGAAAAAAGATCATTCATGTGAAAGACAAAGACTTCATATTACCAGAAGGAATTGCAGTGGATATGATTATCATTTCAAATAATTCAGTTCGTAATTTGTCGGAAGTCACAAAAAAAGTTAATGCCGATCTAATCATTGTCGACAGCAGTAACAGTTACGCAATGAGTTCTTCGATGGTTCGTCAGGCTAAGGATTTAAATGTTAATCTCACTTCGGTACTGAAAAGTGGTGCCTATCAACTAATCTTTTAAATTATGAGCAATGTTGAATATGTGAAGGATGGAAGAAAGGGGTTGATCATCCTTAATCGTCCGGAGAAGCGAAATGCTTTGAATCGTGAGCTCGTCACCGGACTGAAGGTGGCGTTGAAGAAGCACGAAGAGGATGAAGAAGTTAAGGTCATAATTTTAAAGGCTAACGGATCAGCATTCTGCTCGGGGGCCGATCTCGCATATCTTCAGCAATTGGAATCATTTACAGAAGCAGAAAATCACGAAGATTCAAATCAACTACGTGAATTGTTTGAACGAATTTATCTATCGAAGAAAATTGTGATTGCTCAGGTTCAGGGTCATGCGCTGGCCGGCGGGTGCGGTCTGGCCAGTGTCTGCGATTTTGTTTATACGATACCTGAGGCCAGGTTTGGATACACTGAAGTTCGAATCGGATTCATTCCAGCCATCGTCATGGTATTTCTGGTTCGCAAGATCGGAGAATCAAATGCGCGAAAATTGCTGGTAGGGGGTGAGTTGGTTAATGCTGTGGAAGCCCATCGCTTAGGATTGGTCACCGAGGTTTATCCAACAGCAACGCTTGATGCTGAGGTGAATCGGCTCGCAGACTATTTGATCAAATCGAATTCGGCGGAAGCTATGTCGACTACAAAACTGATGTTGGCAAAAGTTCAATCGATGTCCTTATCAGAGGGGCTCGATTTTGCTGTAAGGATGAATGTTAACACCCGTGCAACGGAAGATTGCAAGAGGGGAATCGCGGCCTTTCTCAAGAAGGAGGAACTCAACTGGTAGCGCGTTTTCCTTGCGGACATGGCAACCCTTGCTAGGTAACCCAGCGCTCGCGACAACCCTCGAAATCTGTCATCCAGAGCGCGCAGTCATTGAGGAGAATGGATGAGTTCTGTTCATACTTTGTCAAGTAGTGAAACAGATTCACTTGGACGCGAAGGATCTTTTTAAGAGGGTGTATTGTTCGTTGTGCAGGGAGAAAGATCCTTCGCGATAAGGTGTGTCTCTCTCTCACGGCTATGGGCGAATGCTTTCAGTTCGATGGCGAGTGTGCGCGCTTTGTGAGAGATTAGCGGGGCACTCGACAGAGTAACAACGCGGGCATTGGACGACAGACAAACGGAGTGACAGTGACCAAGCCGCTTAAAAATAGAAGCCGACGCACGACTCATAACTCATGACTCACGACTATTTCGTAATATGCCATCATGGAATCGCCGGTATCAATCCTAAAAAAGTATTGGGGCCACAGCCAGTTCAGGCCATTACAGGAGGATATCATTCGTGCTTCTCTGGAAGGGAAAGATGTGTTGGCATTGCTGCCGACCGGCGGAGGTAAATCAGTTTGCTTTCAGGTGCCAGCACTTTTACGCGAAGGCATTTGTATTGTCGTTACTCCGCTGGTGGCGTTGATGAAAGACCAGGTGGAGCAATTGGAAAAGCGCGGCCTACGAGGCATCGCGATACATGCCGCGATGTCGCGCAATCAAATCGACATACTCCTTGATAACTGTGTCTACGGAGATGTGAAGTTTCTGTATGTTTCTCCCGAGAGACTCCAGAATGAGCTTTTCATCGAACGGCTCAAACTGATGAAAGTTGGTTTGCTAGCGGTTGATGAAGCTCACTGTATATCGCAATGGGGATACGACTTCCGCCCCGCTTATCTGCAGATCGCAACCGTGCGTGAAATACATCAGGACGTGCCGGTCATGGCGCTGACGGCGAGCGCGACGTCGAAAGTCAGGCTGGACATCGTCGAGCGACTTGACTTTCGACCGAACTCAGCAATGTTTCAGAAATCTTTCGCGCGCGATAATCTGTCGTTCGTGGTAAGAAAGTCGGAGAACAAAGAAAAAAAACTACTCGACATACTTCAAAAGGTAAAGGGATCAGCCATTATTTATGTCCGATCGCGTAAGGCCACCCAGGACATTGCAGCCTGGTTGATTAAGAAAAAAATGACAGCCTCCTATTATCATGCAGGACTCGATTTCCAGGAACGAACCAAACGACAGGATAGCTGGATACAAAATGAAAGCCGGATCATGGTAGCAACCAATGCATTCGGTATGGGCATTGATAAACCGGATGTACGTGTTGTAATTCACCTTGATCTACCCGAGAATCTCGAATCGTATTATCAGGAGGCTGGTCGCGGTGGAAGGGATGGCCTGCGATCTTATGCTGTCATTATTTATCAAGAAGCGGATGTGCTTAATCTGGAATTGAAAGTGGAACAATCGCAGCCTTCTCCGGCCTATCTGAAGCAGGTCTATCAGGGATTGTGTAACTATTTTCAACTGGCGCTCGGAAGCGCTGAAGGCGAAAGTTTTGATTTCGATCTTCATGATTTTGCGGAGAGATTCCATTTCCATACGGCTGAAGTTTACGTCGGCCTCAGGAAACTGGAGGAAGAGGGACTGATCCAATTCAATGAAAGTTTCTATAGTCCATCCGTTGTACATATGTATATGGATAAAGGCCGGCTGTATCAATTTCAGGTCGCCAATGCACGCTTCGATCCGATGATTAAAATGTTATTGAGATTATACGGCGGTGAAATGATGTCGGGATTTTCAAAGATAGCCGAGCAACAACTGGCGAGGGGATTGAAGATGTCGATGGGGGATACGATCACGATGCTGAAACACCTGGACTCGCTAAAAGTTATTCTTTATCAGCAAGCAAAAGACAGACCTCAGGTAACATTTGTAATACCTCGCCAGGATGCGGACCGCCTTCCGCTCAATATCAAACGTCTCGAGGAACGCAAGAAACTCATCGTTTCAAAAATGAAAGCGATGGTGGAATTTGCCACCAATAACCAGAGATGCAGAATGCAGCGCATCCAGGATTATTTTGATGAAGTCAGTCTTAAAGTGTGTGGCATTTGTGATGTGTGCATAGAGCAAAGAAAAAAGGATAACTCCCATACTTTTGAGATATTAAAGCAGGAGATATTAACCGTCCTGGCAAAAAAACCGATGAATGTCGAAGATGTAGAAGACAGCGTGGCGCCCCGGGATCATAACCTCTTTGTAGACGTAGTGCGCGAAATGGTCGACGATGGAATTTTACAATATGACACGGTTTGGAAGCTGGGGATCGCAAAACAAAAACGGTAACTTGGTGTTTAATGAGTATGATGCGCAGGCTGAAAAAATTTGTCAAGATATTCCTCTTTTTCAATCTGTTCATGGCGGCTGGGTTGCTGCTGACGATGTGTACATTCAAACACTACGCGGAGAAATCTTACGCGCGCGCAAAAAAGGAGAAACCATTCGATGTGATCATTGTTCCCGGCGTTCCTTATGAACAGGAGAAAACGACGAGCATCATGACGATGCGCATTTATTGGGCGAAGCATCTTTACGACAGTGGTTATACGAAGAATATTATTTTCTCAGGATCTGCTGTGTATAGCCCATACGTCGAAGGGATTGCGATGAAGATCATCGCCGACTCTCTGGGGATTCCTGCGGATCATACTTTTTCCGAAACTAATGCCGAACACAGCACGGAGAACATTTACTATTCGTGGAAGATGGCCAGGCGTATGGGCTTTCATAAAATAGCGTTGGCGACGGATCCTTTTCAGGCCGGTATGCTAAGAAGTTTTGTCCGGAAGTATTGCCCAGGTGTTCGTTCAATTCCAGTAGTATTCGAGAATATGAACATGGATGGTAAAACACTACCAGTCATAGATTTTTCTAAGGCCTATCGACCCGGATTTAAATCGATTACAGAACGTGAAGGCTTCTGGCAGCGTCTTCGTGGTACGATGGGTAAGAAGATAAAAGATGAAGTAAAAATGGATGAAGATGCCGAGAAGAATAAAACTGCGGGTAATCCTTGATCTAGCTGGCCAATAACTCCTGCGCATTTTCCCGCGCGATCTTTGAAGGCTTGTCACCACCGATCATTTGCGCAATAGCTTCGACTCTTTCAGTTTTGCCGAGCAGCTTGATCGAACTCGTGGTTTTCGCTGCAGAGTTATCTTTATATACAAAATAATGTGCCTCACCCTTCGCAGCAATCTGCGGAAGGTGACTGATCGTAATGATCTGATGATCTTCGGACATCAATTTCATCATGTTTCCAAGTTTGATAGCAACCTCTCCGGAAATTCCACTGTCAATTTCGTCAAGCACAAGTGTTGGCATGGCAGTCTTTTCAGCCATCACATACTTAATGCAGAACATGAGTCTTGAGAATTCGCCACCAGACGCAACCTGCGCAAGCGATTTTGGCGCGATGCCTTTGTTGGCACTAAAAAGAATATCCAGTTTATCAAAACCATTGATTGATACAGGAACCTCCTGCGCGTCTATCGACAACGTTGCATTGGGAATTCCCAATTCTTTAAGAAGTGATGTGATCTGTTTCGTCAGCGGATTAAACACCTTCGTACGCGTTGCGCTGATTTTCTTTGCGGAATCTATGACGACCTTCAAAGCATCATCATGGGTCTTTTTCGCTTTTGCAAGCGCCTCATCCAGATTGGAAGTGAGGTTATGTTTTTGCTCCAGACTTTCTTTGATTGCCAACAACTCACGAACATCGGTAACAGCATGTTTTTTGAGCAAGCGATAAAGTATGTTGAGCCGCTCACGAACCAACTCTGCACGCGCAGGATCGAACTCAATGCGTTCACCTTCATGCTCGATCTCATTGGTGAGATCATCCAGCTCTATGATCACACTCTCCAGCCGATCGAAAAGCGTGGTATAGCTTGAAGCATAAGAAGCAATGGTATGAAGGTGTGATCGTGCTTCAGAAAGGCTATTGCGTGCAGCATAATCCGATGTGTTGACCAGATCGAGTACTTGTTGAAAGCGGCTCTTGATCTCACCAGCGTGCTCAACGATTTTTACCTCATTCTCGAGTTTCTGCTGTTCCGGCGCTTCAAAGTTTGCTTTGGTCAGCTCATCAAGCTGGAAAGAAATATAGTCTGCTTCCTGTCTGAGACTATCCGCCTGAGCAGTCAAAGTTTCGAGTTCTTTTTTTGCATTGACATAAGAAGTCCACTGCTCGGCATATTTTTCAAGTAAGGATTGATTCCCCGCAAAAGAATCAACAAGTTTTAACTGAAAAGAATGATGCCCCAATTGCAATGTTTCGTGCTGAGAATGAATATCCATCAACAGATTTCCGATGCGTTTCATAACATCGACTGTTACTGGCGTGTCATTGATGAATGCGCGTGATTTCCCACCGGGGCTCAGCTCCCTGCGTATTACAGTCGTATCGTCGTAATCGAGATCTTCAGATTTGAAAACACTCTTCAATTTATATTCCTTAATACTGAATGTACCTTCGATGACACACTTCTGGTCATCACTCCATAACACTTTGCTGTCGGCCCGATTTCCCATAAGCAGTCCCATGGCGCCAAGGAGAATAGACTTACCAGCGCCCGTTTCGCCAGTAATTACATTGAGCTTCCCTGAAGGTTCCAGCGCCAACTCTTTGATCAATGCGTAATTTTTTATGGTGAGATGTTTGAGCATCAGGAGGGTGTGTCGATATAAATTTCAGATATGTTTGAGATCTGGTAGCGGATTTTCTTCAGACGCATATTTGCCAGCGTAAATTCCACTTCAGTAACTTCTTTCAATATGCCAAACAGCGTAGTGCTGTCGTGCATCACAATATTAATTTTTTTACCCAAAAAACTCTTCAGGCGAGTTCCTATTTGCTCTGCGTCACTCAGTCTTAATTGTCTTGTGCTCATAGTTTGAAGCCAGAATGTAAATCTGACCAATTAGAAGCCTTAATCCAAGATTGGAAACCTAGTTTTGGATCATCTTATCGTAGGCCGCGCGGTTGGAAGGATCGATCGCGGTAATAATGTCGTATGCTTCACGACGAATCTGGATATTCCCTGCAGAATAGATATTGGCCAACTCCTTGCTCTTGGCGTCAAAAAAGCTGACAACTAATATGGACGTCGGATTTACATCACGCACTTTCTTCACATCTTTTAAACCTTTGAGAATAATCTCCCTGCTTTTATCAGGATCCTTGTCGAAGGTATCGAGGGCAAGTCTGTGATAAGTATAAAATGACTTCCGCATTTCGGTCATCTGACCGTTGTTATAGTTCTCTACGATCCAATATCTGCTGCGATTACTATTGAGAGGTTGCCATCCTGCCCGGTTTGATTGCTGGGCATTGTTGACGACGGCCAACGCTTTCTGAAAATAAGGTGTACCGCCCAGTTCGCTGTATGAATCACCATCTACACCGAGCATCAGATAGGCATATAAAGCCAGCATCGACGTCAGGTTGCTCGTGTAATTGTTGTCGTTGTATTCAAGCTGAAGTGACTCAAGGTATTCAAACTCGAAATCGCGATCCGCGAAATTGAAAATAAGACTTGAATAATTTGTGTTATATACCGGCCGCGCTGCCTGTACTTGTACCGAAGCGGAGAAATTTCCGATCGAAGGCATCTTTGTGATCGTGACCAACATATTGCAGTTGATCTTTTCGTAGTTCTTATAAGATTCGCCAGACCACTTTCTGGTATTCATGAATTGCTCGATGGCAGTTTTCATGTCGCGAAAGATCCCACGGTCGGAGGTGGTAATCTGCGTGGAGTTTATCGTAACAGTGCAATTGAGCTCCTGCGCCAGGGAGGTTGTGCAGACTAAAAGAAAAATGAAAAGCGCATTAAAGTTCCGCATATCTAAAAATGGTGTACAGCGCAAGCCTTAAACAACAGCCTTTTGACGCGTCATTCGTTCTATAACAGCAGCAACAATATCTTTTGCAACAGCAGTTTTATCTTTGAGGTCGAAGTTGAGTACCTGTTGGTCTCTGTCAATGATCGTAATCTTATTAGTATCATGTCCAAAGCCGGCACCTTTGTCGTTTAGAGAATTTAAAACGATAAGATCAAAATTTTTCAACTCCAGTTTCTTCAGCGCATTTGCTTTTTCGTCTTCTGTTTCCAGCGCGAAGCCAACTATAATCTGTCCGTTGTGTTTACGTTTTCCAAGTGACGAAGCGATGTCATGTGTTTTCGTCAGTTCAAGTGTCAGCGTTTCGTCTTTCTTCTTGATCTTTTGAAGTGCTTGCGTCAACGGACGGTAGTCGGCAACTGCAGCGGCCAATACGGTAATATCCGATTTGTCAAATAATTCAGAACAAGCCTCGAACATCTGTTCGGCAGACGTCACAGATTTAACGCGGATATTAGGGTGATTAGTTTGTTGATGGGTCGGACCACATACGAGATTTACTTTGGCACCTTGTTCCGCGAGTCGTTCAGCAATTGCAAATCCCATTTTACCGCTGGAATGATTTCCAATGAACCGTACCGGATCAATGGCCTCATACGTAGGACCTGCCGTCACGAGAACGGTTTTGCCGCGGAGTGGCTGGGTGTCAATGAAATGTTGTTCTAAATATTTAAAGATGTCTTCTGGCTCAGCCATCCTTCCGTTGCCGATGAGGCCACTGGCCAATTCTCCAAAACCACTATCGATGATGTGATTACCAAAGCTCAGGATTTTCTCGAGATTGGATTTGGTGGCAGGATGTTGAAGCATATCAAAATCCATGGCGGGTGCGAAGAACACTGGACATCTCGCCGAGAGATACACAGCAAGGAGCAGATTATCGCATTGCCCATTGGCCACTTTTGCAAGTGTATTGGCTGTAGTGGGTGCGAATACAATCGCGTCAGCCCATAATCCAAGTTCTACATGATTCGTCCATTCTCCGGTGTCAGGATTGGAGAACTTTGTATGAATAGGATTCTTTGATAACGTAGATAACGTAAGCGGGGTGATGAACTCTTGTGCTGCATCAGTCATAATAACTTTTACGTCCGCACCACTTTTCACAAGAAGTCTGGTGAGCACCGCCGATTTGTAGGCAGCGATACCTCCACACACTCCCAGGATAATTCGCTTGCCCCTTAACATTGGGTCAAACCCGATTAAAGTTCAGCTTTTGGACTTGTCTCACTGCTGCGCAAGCGATGACTCAATTTCTCTTCAAGAAATTCTTCAGTAGCAGTAGTCGTTGGCTTAGGCATCCGTTCGTAGAATTTTGAGATCTCGATCTGTTCTCTGTTTTCGAAAACTTCTTCGAGGTTATCTACTGTCGTAGCGAATTCTGCAAGCTTATTGTTTAACTCTTCTTTGATGTTAACTGCGATCTGGCGCGCACGCTTCGAGATGACCACAACAGACTCGTAAATGTTGCCTGTTTGGGTTGCGATCTTTTCGACATCGCGCGTAATGACGGATGATTGAACTGCCATAAAATTAGATGTTAGTTGTTGTTTCTGACTTGTTGATTTTTTCAAGACTGTAAGCATAAAATTTTTCTGCGTCCTGCAGATATTCACTCTTTGGATACTTATCCACGAATTCCTTGTAATGATCTACTACCGACTTGTATCGTTCGTATTGCTTGGTGTAAATACTTTTCGTTGCAATTTTATATTCAGAAGAGATTACCAGGTAATAAGAGCGCTCCAGATATTTCGAATCAGGATAGTGACTTATGAAATTATCAAGTGCAACAATGGCAGCCTTGTAACTCTTCATCTTATAATATTGAAATGCATTGTCAAATCCTTTGCGTTCAAGTTTTACTTGGGTTGTAAGAATAACTTCAACAGCCTGGTCTTTAAATTTACTGGTCGGATATCTGTTCAGAAATTGCTGCATCGCACCCATCGCATCAATGCTGCTTGATTGATCCAGGTTCGTATTAGGTGAAGATTCAAACAACGAATAGGCATACATGAATCGCGCTTCTTCTGCCATCGTACTACGTCCGTAAGTTTCGTAGAACGTCTTGAACTGCTCTGATGCAAGCAAGTACAGCTTGTCATTGAATTGGCAATAGGCAAGGTAAAACTGGACTTTCTCCCCTTCAGGAAGACCACGAACGATCGGGATGATCGATTCGAACAAGACCGATGCCTTGTAGTATTCCTTTTTGCTGTCGTAGTATTTCAAGGCTGCGTCGTATTTCACCCGCCAGTCCAGACTTTTTTCGATCCTGCGGAAACTACACGAAGCAGATGCGACCAGGAGAACGATTAAACAGATATGGGAGTTGAGTCTTGCCATAAGCCCGCAAATATAATATAAGAAGGGGTATCTGAAAAACGTGATTTTTTGAGATCTGTTGCGGCGATGACAACTATTTGCGCACAATAAGTTTTCTGGTCAACACACTCTCGTCGTCGACATAAAGCGTGTAAAAATAGATTCCTGCGCTCAGATCGTCTGTCTTGACCCTGATAAAATTGTCCATGACGGGCAGCCGGTATTCCCCAACCACATTACCAAGCAGGTTGTGAACGACAAGTTTGGCTTTAACACGGTCATTTAGAATTTCATAGTTCACAACTGCCTGATCAACAACGGGATTGGGATATACATCGTGGAGCGTAACGAAGCGGGAGCTGTATATGCTCTCTTTTGGAGCCTTTTCCTCGACGTTGAAATTCAACTCAAATTCAATTGCATGGCTCGGATTAGATTTGCTGAATGCAACGTACTTAAGCACACTTTCTTCTGAGACAAGACCTGTTTCCAGTGCGATTTGAAAATTATTTAGCGTTTGACCTGGTTCCAGTTTAAGGATATAGTCTTCGATTCGATAGTCCAGGCAATTGTTGTCAACACAGAAATAATGTTTTTGGGAGCTTCCGATCTGACCATTGACTTTGCGGATGATCAAGGTGAGCGTCTTTTCAGTAGTATTCTTGAAGCGGACCGGAGCTTTGATGGTCTCGCCGATCTGCCCTTTGTACGATTCCTGGAGGCTAACGATCTCAAAGCCTTGCGAGTACGCAGAGGCATTGAGCACGATTAGGATTCCCACCAACAGCCAAATCTTCATAGTCCGTTCCGGTTGCACAAAATTTAAAACATTTTATGCGTTAGTCATAATAAGGAAACAATAATTTCGTTACGAAGCAGCAAGTTTTCGACACAACCGATTGCAGACTTTTTAAACTGCTGATGGCGAGGCCGGTTTACCTTATTACATCCCCACGGGTGGGTTTTTTATCGGGTTTCCAAACAAACCCCTTCAGCGTCAAGTCCTCCTTTTTTATTTCGTGAGGTGGAATAAAGCTCGCATCGGGCTGAACATAAAAACTCATGTTGTCAAGTTTCCCTTGCTTAAACCGGATCAATATCTTGCTGCAAATGATCTTGTTCATTCCAACGGCCCCTTCTTCTTTCTCTTTGAGCATGAAATACAAGCTCTCACCGTTTCCCTCCACAAAGACGCGATTAATCTGAGAATCCTTGAACTCGGCCGTCATCTTTCGCCCTTTAATCTGATTGAAGTTGAGCAGAGAATCCTGAGAAATAACGAACGAGTTGACGTTCATGAAAATCTTTTCGATGGTTTTATTCTTCAACAACATATGTATGGAGTCAGCAGTCATCTGATTCCCTTCAGTCCACAGTACCGGCCCCCGGTACATATAGATGGTTGAATCAGACTCCCGGTATTCGAGTGAATCAGCAATACCCTGCAAATCGTTTTTAAATATTCTTACGTTGTGATAGGCGAGCAATCGCTTCTTGGTAGGATCCACGTTCTCGACGGAAACTAAAGTATCGGCAGATATGAATAAGGTATCACTGTTGTCGGTGATCTTCGCCGCGTATGCATGGTTGTACACTTTTGAAATTCCAAGTGTTTTATAATAGTCTGTCGCTTGTCCATAAATGATGAGATTCTCTTTCTTAGACGTCATGACAACATCACCTCTCAGTTTGTAGATCTTCCGGATCCCGTCAAGTTGATAAGCCTGACTTCGTATTCGATAGTCCAATGATTCTCCTTTTCCTTCTTCTAATTCCGCACGCTTTGTGCTCGTATTGTGTTGTCCGCCATTGTACACAAATACACTGCTGTCGTTGTTAACAACAGTGGTGGGTGTTCTAAAGAAAATCACTTTTGTTTTCGAGTTGTACTCAAGACTATCAGAGGTCATCGTGTAATCCGGATTTTTAACATGCACATCTTTTTTGAAGGATGCCATGTTGTTGGTCAGATTGTACCAACCTTTATTGCTGACCAGCACATTAATGCTGTCCACGAGTTTACCGCCATTAAAGTAATTCGCCTTGTTAGCGGGGCGATCGTAGTCCAGAAAATCTGTATATAGGGTTGACGTTGCAAGCTTCGTGAAGACTACATCATTACGGAGCTTTGCTTTTTTCGTGTTACCATCGTATTCAAGTTTACGACCAGTAATCGTAACTGAATCACCTTCTGTGATCCGTATCCGACCGAAAGCCTCAACAGCGTTCTTGGTCTTGTAGAAATAGGCAGAGTCACAATAAATGGTAGTCTTGTTTTGCGCGAAGATCACATTGCCAATCACGCGCTGAAATTTTGTGCCTTCCTTATCAATGCCACTTCTGAGAACGTCAGCTTGCTTAAGCTTCACGCGTTTCTGAGCATTAACGGTACTGGCAAAAATGACTGAAAAAAGCAATGCCATCGCGATCTGGACGATCAATAGAGAGAGCCGGGAGACACTTGATATAGGGCGCATTGCGCGTGCAAGCTACAATCCTTACGCCAAAAATCGCAGGTAACGGTATTTATGGAGGGCCGAAGTTGTACATTTGAATGTGCTCCCGGCGTTTCTCGACCATATTGAGAAGTTTGAGTTGTGTTCTAAGTCTGATCCGATTCTCCTCGCAGTAAGCGGTGGTATCGATTCAGTCTCAATGCTTTACTTATTTCGTGAAGCTGGCTATCACGTCGGGGTGGCACATTGCAACTTTCAACTCCGCGGTCAGGAGTCGGACGACGACGAGCAATTTGTTGCCGCAATCTGCAAAGCATTCGACATTCCAGTCTACGTCAAGCGATTTGAAACTGAAGCACACGCGTGGGAGAATACACTCTCTACCCAAATGGCTGCGCGTGAACTACGATACACGTGGTTTAACGAGCTTTTGAAAACGCATTCATACAAGCGGATCGCGACAGCACATCATTTTGACGACACGATGGAAACCATTCTGCTAAACCTCATCAAGGGCAGTGGGCTCGATGGCTTTACGGGCATTCCGGTAAGGAATGGTGATGTGATCAGACCATTGTTATTTTCATCACGCAAAGACATTGAGCAATATGCATTAAGGAAGGGAATCGTATGGCGAGAAGATCATAGCAATAATACGGATGACTATCAGCGAAACTTCGTTCGCCACCACATCATTCCTAAGTTCAAGGAATTAAATCCGTCACTTGAGAATAGTTGGAAGGCGGGGTTAGAAAAGGCGAAAAGTGAAATGAATTTTCTTAATCATGCATATGATGAATGGAAGTCCATATTCGTGGCTATTTCGCGCGACAGGGTAGAGATTAGGAAAGAGGGATTAAGTCGGAACCAAAATGCAAGTTTGCTCTGGAGATACATTCGAACGTTCGGATTCAATTATGACCAGTCAAAAGAAATCATCAGGGCTTTGCACGGTCAACCGGGAAAGAGATTCGTTTCACATACACATAATCTCGCCATCGATCGAGATGTTCTGATCATCATACCTCGACAACAACACTGGTGCGAGGCAATCATTGATTCAGATCAACCCGACGCAAGTCTGGGTCCATGGCTGCTGTCAGTCGAGAAAATCGAAACAAAAGACCGAATTCCATCGTCTCAAAATGTTGCTCTTTTTGACGCCAGTCTTTTGACGTTTCCACTAATATGGCGAAAGTGGAAATCGGGAGATTACTTTTATCCACTGGGGCTGGGCCACCGGAAAAAACTGAGCGATTTTTTTATCGATCAGAAGTTATCAGTAGCAGATAAGGACAATGTTACCATCATAGAGTGCGATGGGCGGATCGCGTGGGTAGCCGGATACCGTATTGCAGACCAGTTCAAGCTAGGAGAAAAAACATCGTCCGCGATCAAGTTGACAATTAGAAAAGGGTAGCGTGACAATTATGAATTAGTCGTCACTGTCGTCGATATTTCTATTATCAAGGTGATTTATACGACCGGTGACTCATAAGCGCAAATCAACAAAAACAAGCCAGGCTGCCAATGAAAAGCCACTGCTAGCGGAGCCTGCAATTCATAATTCATAAATCAATGTCGTTTAGTTAAGGCTGGAAGTTCCGATTTAGAATTTCGATAGACTCTTGGAAATTGTCTTGTAAAAACTAAGTCACTTGTGCCTACTCAATAACGATTTGTCCTGAAAGGACAACACTTTTCAGCCCAGGGTCGCCTCGACGAGGTCGGGGCTACCCTGGGACACATGTGAAGTAATTTTTCTGACCCTGTATGGGTCGGACTTTCAGCACTCGTTCAAGGCCCGATGAGTTTAAGTATTGCCAAATATATTTTCATATTAGTACGACTACAAACTAGGAGTTTAATTCACAAGTTCGGCTCGAAGCAATCTCATAGCGCAGCGGTGGTGAAAAGACGTGGGGTTATTTCAATTGTTTCAAAAGCGATATTGAAATTCCGATAACTGAGCAATATTGATTTCCATAATTTCAATATCCGTCCCAGACGGACCGTTCTTTAGAGGCGACATGATTAACAGTCAATAATCTTTTAAATTCCTCAAGGAACGGCTGTTTGACGTGATGCCAATGCTGTTTGATTAATGTAACTGACAACGGATTGAATATCATTTGCCTATTGACAATGCAGCATAACCGGCCTGCCAGTATGAATTATTTTTTGAATGATCTGATTCCATCATTTGGAAGACGAATCCATTGATCTCCTTATCTGAATGTGTCACGTCTTGGAGCGAGTACTGAAAGGCCGACGCTTACAGGGTCAGGAAATAACTGCACCCATACCCAGGGTAGCCCACGACTTCGTCGTCGGCGACCCTGGACTACCAAGTGTTGTCCTTTCAGGACAAAGCGCCATTAATCATCACAAGCCTTAGATTAACGCAGAATTTGATTCGAAACGTCGACATCAAATTTGCCTTCTCTTCACTAAACGACATTGATTCATAATTTAATTAATAACTTGCCGCGCCTTAACCGAGGTTTCAATTTATAACTTAACCGAATCTAAGATGAAAGTAACCATAGTTGGTGCTGGTAACGTGGGTGCCACATGCGCCGATGTGTTGGCTTACCGAGAGGTGGCTAATGAGATTGTTCTTGTTGATATCAAAGAAGGACTGGCCGAAGGGAAGGCCTTGGATGTCTGGCAAAAGGCACCCATTGATATGTATGACAGCCGTACAATCGGTGTAACCAATGATTATTCTAAAACTGCTAATTCTGATGTGGTTGTAATCACATCGGGCTTGCCGCGTAAACCGGGGATGAGTCGCGATGACCTGATTGGAACCAATGCCGGTATTGTGAAATCGGTAACAGAGAACGTCGTAAAATATTCTCCGGAGTCGATCATTATAGTAGTGTCAAATCCATTGGATGTAATGACCTACCAGGCACACATCACCAGTAAATTTCCACGCACGAGATTGATGGGTATGGCCGGTATCCTCGATACGGCGCGCTACCGGGCATTCCTGGCGGAAGCACTGAACATTTCTCCTAAAGATATTCAGGCGATGTTAATGGGCGGCCACGGTGATTCCATGGTGCCACTCCCACGCTACACAACAGTAGCTGGTATTCCCGTAACAGAATTAATCGATCGCGATAAGCTGACAGCCATTCTTGAACGAACCAAAGTTGGTGGTGGCGAGCTCGTGAAATTGATGGGTACGTCTGCATGGTATGCACCAGGTTCGGCAGCAGCTCAAATGGTTGAAGCGATCGTAAAAGATCAGCGCCGTGTGTTTCCCGTATGCGTCAAGCTTGAGGGCGAGTACGGCATCAAAAATTGCTACCTCGGTGTTCCGGTTATCCTGGGCAAAAATGGTATTGAAAAAGTAATTGAACTTGACCTCAATGACGCCGAACGTGCATTGCTTGAGTCCAGCAGAGTTGCTGTGCGTGAAGTGATGGATGTTCTTGATAAACTGGGATAATTAGAATCTGATATATAAAAAAAACGCCTCGACATCGAGGCGTTTTTTTTGTGC
>JBDSKX010000235.1:0-8201 GCA_039916665.1 Chryseolinea sp.
CCAATCAATATATCTTCGGAAGTTTTTATGAGCCAGAAATAGCGGAAACTATCTCACCCCTTTCGCCAAAAGCATTTTCATACTACAAATTTGAATACCTCGGAACTTTCAAGGACCGGAACTATGAAGTGAGCCGTATCAGAGTTACCCCGAGATCCAAAGGTGACAACGTAGTAGAAGGGACACTTAACATCGTTGAAGACTGGTGGGCGATCCACAGCATGGACATCAATACGACTAAGTTGGGCATCACAGTAAACATCAAAGCGGTATATGCTCCAATTGATGACAAGGCGTGGATGCCGGTTTCGCACCGCTTCAAAGCGGGTGGAAAGATCTTCGGCTTCGAGTTCGAATACAACTACCTCGCTACCGTAAGCGGATACAAGATCGAAATGAATCCTGAATTGTTTGTCGAGACTGAAAAAATGAAAGTCGTAGATGAGAAAGTAGAGAAGGAAAAAGCAAAAGATATTGTCGCGATACAAAAGACCGCTGTCAACGCCAGAAAAAGTAAACAGGAAGACAAGGCCAGGGAGCTTCAAGAGCGGCTGAGTTCAGGCAAGGAGATCACGCGCAAAGAACTCAACAAAGCTCTGAAGGACTATGAAAAGGAAGAAGTCAAACAACAGAAAATGCCGGAAGTGATTTCTGAAACCAATTTCACGATTGACAGCGGTGCTTATAAAAAAGATACACTTTACTGGCAGGAGATGCGGCCAATTCCTTTGACTAAACTTGAAGTCAGGGGTTATAAAAAGATGGATAGCCTTGTCGTCGAACAGCGCAAAAAGGATGAGGGTGATACCGTTAAGAGATCCAAACACGCGGGATTTCAACCCTGGGACATTCTCATCGGCGACGACTACAAGATTGGAAAGCATTCAAACTTCAAGATTCATTTACCGACACCGGGGTTTAACACCGTGGAGGGCTGGAATTTTGTTTATAAGGTTTCGTACGGAACAATCCTACAGGACACCAACAAAACCAGGATCACGATCACGCCGGCGTTTCGTTATGCATTTTCGCGCAAAGTGGCGTCAGGTTATCTTAATTTCTCAGTAAGAAACAAAAAGTACCGTCTCGACATACAGGGCGGACGTTACATCAGGCAATACAATTCTGATGAGCCCATTCTTCCTCTCGTAAATGATTTCACAACTCTATTGATGGAGAAGAATCTGATGAAAATCTATGAGCGGAAATACATCGACTTGAACTACACGTATAATATCAACGCTTATGTTTCTGTTAAGACAAGCTGGTCGTGGATGAACCGACAGGAGCTATTCAATAATACAAACTATAAGTGGGTAGATCGATCGAAAGTGGAAGGCTATACGCCGAATGCCCCAAGGAATGATGAATTGTCGGATACTTCGTTTCCGGAGCATCAGGCATTTACGGGTAGCGTTGCTGTTACCGCGAGACCTTGGTTAAAGTACACGATACGAAATGGCCATAAGCACGAAGTATCGAACTCGTCACCGATGTTCAAGCTAGAGTATCGTCGCGCGTTCCCTGATGTTTTTGGTAGTGATGTGAAATTCGATCAACTCGAAGTCGGCATCCGGCATCGTGTCAAGGTTGGTGTTCGAGGTAATCTCGATTTCTACCTGCGCGGTGGAAAATTCTTCAACAAAGACATGATGTATTTCATGGACTACAAACATTTTCTGGGTAATCAAACGCCCTTCATTACAAACGACCCTGTCGGAAGTTTCCGTCTGCTCGATTATTACCGCTACAGTACTTCCGACCGTTACTTCGCAGGTAACTTTCATTACCAATTCAGAAAATTTGTGGTGACAAACATACCACTCGTGAGATTGGCTGGAATTCGCGAAAATGTATTTGTGAATTATCTGGCAACACCTACAGCCCGCAATTTTACTGAGGTAGGATATTCAATTGACGGTATTCTGCGCATTTTCCGCATAGAAGGCGCCGCTGCATTTCAGGATGGCAAGTATGTGAACTATGGCGTTCGCATAGGTATAACCTCCAACTTCATCGGAAACTTCTCCGACAATTAACGTGTTCCCCTTTAGCTGGCGCTTGTCCGCCTTAACTGGCGCTTGTCAGTTTTTAGAGCGTTTAGAAGGAATTCAAGCTTCTATGCTGACGGTTCCGGACGTAACTTTGATGGTTCAGAAGAATAAACTTAAACAAACTCTCTCGTGTCCATCTATCAGGAAAGAATGAACGTACCTGCATTTATTTCGATCTGCACGATCGTGATATTGCTGGGATATATAAGCTATAAGGAATGGTCAGTCAAGCCGCCAGATCAAATCTCTGATGACGGCGTTTTTGAAGTTGCCTTTTCAGCCAACGAAGCTGGCGAAAGATTGCCAGCAGTCTCTTTCAAGGTACCATCTGATATGACCTTCGCTGGTGAAAAAGTGCCACTTGATGTTTCAGATGTTCACGAACGTCTTGACAAAGAACTCCAGATCAATTGCTACCTCCACAGCAACACGATATTTCTGATGAAACGCGCGCACCGGTGGTTTCCACAAATGGAAGAGATGTTGAAGAAATACGACATCCCCGACGACTTCAAATACCTGCCACTGATTGAAAGCAATCTGATGAATGTAATTTCGCCCAGGGATGCCGTTGGATACTGGCAGATCCTTAAATCATCGGGACAGGAATTAAACCTCGAGATCACGGATGAAGTTGATGAACGTTATGATCCGATCAAAGCCTCTGAAGCAGCTTGTAAATACCTGAAACGAGCATACCGTAAATTTGGAAACTGGACCATGGTCGCCGCCTCATATAACAGGGGCGTGAGTGGAATGGATCATGCGATGGAAGATCAGAAGGTTGACAGTTACTATGATTTGTATCTCAACGAAGAAACCTCTCGCTATGTGTTTAGAATGCTTGCCGTCAAAGATATCTTTGAGCATCCTTTAAGATATGGGTTTAAGGTTGATCCAGAACACATGTACAAGGAAGAGCCTTTGAAGTATGTCGAAATAGACGAGACCATTAAAGATCTCGTCACGTTTGCTAAATCTCAGGGAACCAACTATAAACTACTCAAGAGATTTAACCCCTGGTTACGCGAAAATCATCTTACTGTTAAGAAGGGGAAGAAGTATCAGATAGCGCTACCGGCATAGTGGTAGTAATTTACCGCAACGACACGGTGACGGAATGGTCGCAATGTTATAGCGGCACAAGTCGCGCGTTACGTTCGTCTTAACTTTAAAGATTGTTTTGCTAAGACTTGCGCCATCGCTGGTTGCGTCCATTGCTCCGTAGCGCCATCGCGGTGATAATGACTTGCCTCTGGGAGGAGAATCCTATCCGAGTCGGGTTACAACGTTTTCCATCTTGCCGCTCCATGAATCTTGCGAATCCCAGTTCAGACAATCATTGCCTTGCGCTATAACAGAGCAATTTTGTCTAATTTTAAATCCGGGCTGCAATAGAAATCGGCAGCCCAATCAATAAATCATCAATTCAATAAATCATAAAATGGTCCGTCCCTACATACTTGCTGAGAATACCTGGAAAACAGTCAAGGAAATATCTTACGAAGTCGCTGTACTCCCATGGGGTGCTTGTGAAGCACACAACTATCATCTTCCATATGGTACTGACATCATTGAAGCTGAAAGGGTTGCCGCCGAAGCCGCACGCATTGCCTGGGATCAGGGCATTAAACTTACGGTGTTGCCTGTAATACCCTTTGGTGTGAATACAGGGCAGTTCGATGTGAGACTCGACATGAATATGAATCCAAGTACGCAGCTCGCTGTACTTCGCGATGTTGTCGATGTCTTAAATCGCCAGGGGATATATAAGTTGATTATCCTTAACAGTCATGGTGGAAATGATTTCAGGACGATGATCCGCGAACTCGGACTACAATTTCCAAAGATGTTTTTGTGTTCATGCAATTGGTATCAGGCGCTGGATCAAAAACCATATTTTGAAAACAAAGATGATCATGCCGGTGAAATGGAGACCAGTGTGATCATGCACCTAACGCCAGATCTGGTTAGTCCGTTGTCTGAAGCAGGCGATGGTGCTGCAAAGAAGTTTCGGATGACGGGAATACGAGAGGGCTGGGCATGGGCAGAACGCAAGTGGCTGCAAGTTACGAAGGATACTGGCGTGGGTGACCCGAGACAAGCATCGCCGGAGAAAGGTGCAATATTTTTCAAAGACGTTACAACAAAGGTCGCCACCTTTTTCATCGAGGTTGCCAAAGCAGATCGGAACGATCTTTACGCATAGATTCAGACGCTGCGGTCGACTTCGGTTGCTGCATTTTTTTCGTTCCACCGGATTGAAACAGAGCTTTTGCCTCCCCAAACCGGTTTGATCTTTGTTATTGAGTCAATCTACCCGGGAGTTATAATCATGCTCCTTTTGCTAAATCAACATTCCTAACTCCTTCTTTCCGGTGACCCTTATAGCGACCTTATAGCGATGTTATAGCGCCCTTATAGCGCTATAGTTCCAGTATTCCTGGCTAATTCCCCCTGTAGTGCAGGCTTTCTCCGTCGGAAAAGCTTAAATCTGGCCAAAAACGCATATTAAAATATTGGCTTGGATGGTTTAAAATCAAAAGGGGTGGATGAGACGTGAATGCATGCTTCGATCACGCGCCGCCGACTCATAATTCAATGTCGTTGACTTAAAGAGATGCCGACAGCATGGAAGACGTATTGCAACGACATTAGGATTAAATTCGACTCGTGGTTTTGGGCGTTAGCAACTTGCAATGAAAGAAATCCATTAGACGCGGAGAAATCCGGAGGATAGGAGTTACGGAGGATAAACTCCGCGAGTCTCCTGCATTTCGCTCCACTGTCTCCGCGTTGAGTGGATTTATTTGCGCTCAGGAGACAGTAACAAAACCGGGTTTGTGGAATATAATTATAGCGCATTGACTTAGATTATCCGTTTTCCCAAGATCCCTGAATCCTTAAGTCAACGACATTGACTCATAATTTATAATTCATCCGTGCCATCCTGAAACACTTACCTGTTTCATTTCAGGGCATCAACCAAAACCTCAATTCTACAATCGCTCATTTCAGCGCGAAATTCCATTCAGTGATTCCTGGTCTATCCTTTGGAACTGTTGTGATGTAAAAAAATTACAGTTGGCGTTTAATCACACCTAATCAAATTAAAAAATGGAAGTACCCTCTCACTTTTCCAAAGCGATGTTGTTTGCATTGATTGCTACTTTCTCACTTGCCTGCGCGTGGGAAATTTATTGGCGACAACGCGATTACCCATTGTCTTATAATGAAGACAACGCTGCATGGGCAAACGCCCGCGCGAAAGTAGATGCCAACGATGAACCCAAGATGGTGATCATTGGATCATCACGCGGCAAGTTTGATGTTGATCTTCCGGCATTGAAACAGAAGACGGGATTTAACCCTATTCAGCTTTCACTGCACGGCTCATGTCCAAGGCCGGCGCTGGTGGATCTTGCCAATGACAGCCTGTTTACCGGGACGTTACTCATTGACGTGATGGAGCCGCTCTTTTTTGCAATGCCCGGTATTCCTCCTTACACAGAGATTCAAAAGAGAGTTGAATACTATTCCCGCTGGACGCCAGCGCAGCAGGCGAGTCATAAAATCAGTCGCGCACTAGAGTCAAAACTTGTGTTCCTCGACCAGGAGGCTATCAGTCTTAACGGACTGTATACACGCACACCTATGGCGCCGCGCGAGGGAGTATGGACTTTTCCGGTATTTCCATTAGGCTGGGCTTACGTATGTGCTGACAGGCAGAACAAGTTATCAGACGCAGTTTTGAATAGCACCGAAGAACAGCAAAAGATCCGGAACGTGTGGATGCAGTTGGGTATGCTCAACAGTCATGGCGGTCCGGGTGGTGATACCCTTCAATTCATGTTTGATGTTGTTAAAGCATCGATAGACAAATTGAAGAAGCGCGGTGTTCAGGTATTCTTCATTCGCTTTCCTTCCACAGATGTCTTCTTAGAGGCAGAGCATGCGACCTTTCCGCGGAAGATGTATTGGGATCGTCTGCTCGAGTATACCCAGACCCCTGGCATTCACTTCGAAGACTATCCTGTCCTTAAGAAATACAAATGTCCTGAAGGCTCTCATCTTTCGCCAGCAGATGCAATAGACTTCACGAAGGAAGTTGTCGAAATAATGAAGCGGGACAAGGGATGGAAGACTCCTGACGCGTCAATGTAATTGTTCTCTACTCCACAAAATTCATCTACCCATTATGGTTTTTAATTCGTTAGTATTCATCGTCTTTTTTGCAGTCGTTGTAATCCTGCATTATTGCCCATTTCCATGGAAGATTAAAAAGATTAATCTTCTTACCGCCAGCTATATTTTCTATGCTGCCTGGAATCCACCATTTATCATTCTGCTTTGGTTATCAACAGTTGTCGATTTTTATATGGCAAGTCTGATGGGCATTGAATCAAATCAGAAACGCAGAAAATTGTATCTGATCGTGAGCCTTGTGCTCAACCTCGGGATGCTTGCCTATTTCAAGTATGGATCATTCCTGCTCGACAATTTCGTGGCGTTGCTTTCTGGATTCGGGGTAGAGTATCATGCTTTGCCCCTCGACATCATACTGCCGGTTGGTATCTCGTTCTATACCTTTCAAACCTTGTCTTACACAATTGATGTCTATCGTAGAACCATTCCGCCTGAGAAATCCTTTCTCGACTTCGCCTTGTTCGTAACATTTTTTCCTCAACTTGTTGCCGGACCAATCGTGCGTCCCCAGGATCTGATACCGCAATTTAAAACGCCGCATTATGCAACGCGTAAAATGTTTGTCGGAGGCATCGCATTAATGATCCTTGGTCTGTTCATGAAAGTAGTCGTGGCGGATAATCTTCTTGCGCCAGTGTCTGACCTGATCTTTGGACTTCCAATGCCCGTTGATGCACTCGATGCCTGGACCGGCGTCCTTGCTTTTTCGGGACAGATTTTTTGTGATTTTGCCGGATACTCAACGTGCGCCATAGGCGCCGCACAGTGTCTTGGATTCGGCATCATAGAAAATTTCAGATATCCCTACGGAGCCATTGGCTTTTCTGATTTCTGGAGAAGATGGCACATTAGCTTTTCATCCTGGCTTCGCGATTACCTTTACATTCCACTTGGTGGAAACCGAATGGGAAGTGCGCCCACATACGCCAATCTTATGATCACAATGTTGCTCGGTGGCTTATGGCATGGTGCCTCGTGGACGTTCGTGGTTTGGGGCGGACTTCACGGAATATATCTCGTGATCGAACGATTGATCGTCGGCAGCAGGAAGCCAAAGCCGTTGCCTGAGCGTCAATTGTCAGCCGTGTTGGTAAGGGCCATGTGGATACCAGTGACAATGAAGAACGTTCGTGTACTGCTTGGAATACTCTTCACGTTTTTTCTTGTCAACATAACATGGGTATTCTTTCGGTCTGCTGATTTCGGTCAGGCATCGAGATTGCTTGCTGCGATGTTTGGACTCATTCCCAATGCTGCGAGGATGGCGACATCTCATGACATTTGTAAAGTGATGGTGGTGATGGCCGCGATTGTTTTAATCCACTGGCGTATGCGTGATAAAGATTTGGCTACGGTGATACAAAATACGAGCTGGTTGATTGTGGCGGCCATTTGGACAATCATGTCTGTCGCTCTAATTCTTTCTCAGCAAACAGGAGATTCGTTTATCTATTTCCAGTTTTGATGGAATGTAGGCTTGCTGTCATCGTTGCAGAGTCTACCCCCACGCGGAGGGGAGACTCTGAGCATTTCGTATCACCATGAAACGTTGCACTGTTTCATTTCAGAACAATTGCACATTAGGTACATTCAATTGCTGAGCCGTTTGAGGCAATTCTTGTCTGGTCTTTAATTTGGATATCAATTTTTAAAAATATGGTCGTATGATTAAAAGCTACTTTCAATTAGTCATCAGACATTTCATCAAACAAAAATTGCATGCAGCGATTATCATCACAGGACTTGCGATCGGTATTGCATCTGCCCTGATCATTGCCCAGTATATCTATTTTGAATTGAGCTTTGACAAAGATGTCGATGACCGCGAGGATATATATTATGCCTACATTGATTGGATCTCAAAGGATAGTCAGACTGACGGATTTTGTTTCCCTGCACTAGCCCCATTCGCTGAGCGTAATATTCCGGAAATAGAATCTT
>JBDSKX010000236.1:0-40178 GCA_039916665.1 Chryseolinea sp.
TCGTATCTTGGTTCGGAACCATCACCCGCGACGAATCCTCCACCAAAGTAATAGACAAGGACTGGAAGACCAGAAACATTTCGTTTTGCCGGCGTCCATACATTAAGATATAGACAATCTTCACTAAGACCAGCTGACCTGGAATTCATGTCTCCGAAAACGATGCCCTGAACAGGACGAGGACCAAAGGCCTTAGTCTTCAACACTCCTGTCCAATTATCCAGAGGTTGTGGCGCCTTCCACCTTAATTCGCCAACAGGTGGTCTGGCAAATGGAATTCCGAAATATTCAGCCAAAGTGGATTTAGTGTTGTACTGACCTTCAATCGTTCCTTTTTCTATTTTGGCCTGAATAGGAAAACCGTAGTTATCCTGTGCTAAAGCATTAATTGTCAACATGCAAGGCGCTAAAAATAGGAATGATACTTTAAGAGAATTTAAAAGTTGCTTCATTATTGTCTCATTTTGTAACAATAATAGGTCGTTTTACTTAACTTTCAATCGATTCAGACCAGAATATGAATTATATCCCGCACCTCGCTTACGATTCTGTAGTCTTTGGGTTCTCAGGGCAACAGCTTAAAATACTGGTCATGGAATATCACAACACCGGGCTATTTGCACTCCCAGGAGGATTCGTAAAGTTTGATGAAGACCTCGATAATGCCGTCAGACGAGGGCTTCAGGAACGAACAGGTATACAGGATATTTTCCTTGAACAGTTTCATACGTTCGGCAGTCTGAATCGATTTCAACCAGAAGTAATGAGGACGATACTTCAGGCGAATGATCAGGACACGATGGACAACCAATGGCTATTAGACAGGTTCGTTTCAGTGGGTTATTATGCTTTGATTAACTATGAAAATGTAACCCCGAAACCTGACGCCCTTTCAGACTCTTGCAGATGGTATCCGATTGATCAGCTACCCAAACTGATTCAGGATCACAGTGCAATTGTGGATAAAGCCATTCACATGCTTAGAAAGAATATTGACCGTAAACTTGTCGGCGTAAACCTGCTTCCGGAAAAATTTACGATGAAAGAACTCCAGGACGTTTACGAGGGCATAATGGGGGAATCAATCAGAAGAACATCATTTCAGCGTGATATGCTTGCGACGGGAATGCTCATAAGGCATGAAAAGAGATTCTCGGGAAAAGCTCACAAAGCACCCTTCCTCTATAGTTTTGTTTTAAATGATCAATGACCACCGACGGCAATATCATCGACGTGCCCCAGCGTTAGTGTTTTTATTCGAGGATATCCAAAAAACAGAACCAGCCACGCGATCGAGGATGTTATTACTAAAAGTATAACCACAGGGAGTACCTCCTTTGATTCAAATAATCCAACACCACTTGACGCGAGTGCTGCCACGCCAATTTGCGTAAAGCCCAATAATGCAGAGGCACTTCCTATATTTCTGGTGAAGGGTGCAAGCGCAAGCGCATTAGCGTTTGGATTCATGGCCCCAACGCATGAAAGGCAAACGAAAAGCATTCCAATAGTAGAGTATAGTCCAAGTATTCCATTGAGTATTGCGATCAGAAAAACGATGCTATTTAAAGCCTGGATCGTAAGCGCAATCTTGAATATTCTGTCGCTTCTATATTTGCGAGTCAGCAAAATATTGAGTTGACTCGCTCCAATAAAACCTACCGACAGCAGCGCAAAAATTCCTCCGTATACCTTTGGTGAAACGCCGTAATATTCCATGAAGATTATGGGTGAGCCTGCAACATAAATAAATAGTGTCGCGAACGAAAACGCGTTTGCAAAACTATAAGTAAAGAACTGAGGTTCTTTAAGGATAGTGAAAAAAGTCATTATCATAGGCTTCGCGCGTAGCGATACCGTGGAATCCGGAGGTTGACCGTCAGGCAAAAACCAAAGGACAAGCATGACGGTACAAACTGCTATGCAGGCGAGAACAATGAACACTGCGCGCCAACCCCAGGCATCTGAAATAAATCCACCGAGTGTCGGTGCCAACAATGGTGATACTCCTATTATCAAAACCAACAGGGAAAATACATTTGCACTTTCTTTGACTGGAAAGAAATCACGAACCATTGTCACGGCCGCTACCCATGCCACGCTTCCGCCTAATGCCTGGAAGAATCTGAAAGTGATAAGCATGTCGACACTATTAGAAGCCATGCAGCCAAAAGAGGCAAGCACGAAAACGAATAACCCAACATAGAGTGGTGGTTTTCTGCCGAATCGATCTAACAGTGGTCCGTAGAGCATCTGGCCAAGAGCCATTCCAACAAAATAACTCGAAACAGAAAGTGAAATAGATGCTATGGTCGTTTCAAACTCGGCGCTGAGTTGTCCAAATGCCGGAAGGTAAAGATCGATCGCAAAAGGTGTTACTGTGGATAGCGATCCAAGGATAAAAAGAATGAAAATCTTTGATGTAGTTGTCGTCCTCATGGGTGGCGGCGAAAATGCAGGATTAACTCGACACCAACAAATAAACGAGTCTCTGAAGGCACCCATAGTGAGCATCATCTTTTCGGTGACTGAGAATTGACTACTCTCCTTTCGCTCTATTCAATCGTTTACTTGAGTGTTTCCTCCTTTTGAATCGGCAACAAAGTTATTATCTTGTTTTTTGCAATCCAGCCATTCACATTGAAATGACACTACTCTCTTCCGTGACTCATAAGATGCGCTGGATACTGATCTGTGCCACCATGTCCGCGTGCCTTGACACTTATGAAACCGTGTTGACCAAACACGACTTCGGAATTCTTATCGTGGATGGTTTTTTCACACCGAACGATACAACTAAAATCAAACTTTCAAGAACTACAACCATTGATTATTCAGGCCCGCCGAGACGGGAGCCCGCAGCGTATATTCAGATTGAAAATGAGCAGGGAAATGCTTTCGTAATGCAAAGCCATGATGATGGAATTTATGTACTGCCGCCTGTCAATGCTGATCTTAACGCAAATTACAGAATTCACATACAAACTCCGGATGCCGCTGAATACAACTCCGAATTCACAGCCGTAATAAATGGCCACCAGATTGATAGTATAACCTGGAGCGAGGAGAATGAAGTTGATGATGTCGTGGCTTTTCACCTGTATTCACACGATCCTAAGAATTCAACGAACTTTTACTACTGGACATATGACGAAACATGGGAATATACTTCAGCCGATTTCTCGGTCTATTATTTTGAAAATGGTCAGATTCTTCCGAGACATCTAACCACAGACATTTACTATTGCTGGAGAACTTTGTCAAATCAAGATTTCTTCCTCGGCAATACTTCATCGCTTGAACAGGACGTCGTCTTTGATTATCGCTTGACCCAGTTCCCTCAGCGGGCGATTAAGTTTTATTTCGGTTATAGTATGCTCGTCAAACAGTATGGAATTTCAGAGAAAGCATTTTCATATTGGCAAATGACAAAAAAGAATAGCGAAAATCTTGGAACAATTTTCGATGCGCTACCCGATCAGCCAATAAGCAACATTCGGTGCAGTACAGACCCCGGTAGAAAAGTAGTGGGTTACTTCGGTGCTACTCTTGTTAGTAATAAAAGGGTGTTCATTAGCCGTCAACAACTTAAGGGTCCGACCAAATACGATTTCACCGGTTACGAGTTATGTCCGGAGGAATTAATTAACCCGGCAGATATGGATGAAGTACATTTGGCTGGCAAATTGATTGCTCACGCAGTCTATGATCCCATTGGGGGAATACTCATTGGCTATACCGTCGCAAAAAAAGAGTGTATTGATTGCAGGTATCACGGCGGGACTATTCTGAAACCTGATTATTGGCCGTAATCATATTTTGGTTGAAGTAGTAATCCGTAAATAATTGAGACTAACGATGACTTCATTCATTTTCACCCGAAACACAATACGCTGGATGCTTTTTTGTTTAACGTTTTCAGCGTGTATTGAGCCCTATGACACAACGCTTACTGACCAAAATTTATATATCCTGGTAGTCGATGGTTTCTTCGTTCCCAATGATACCACTAGAATTACCCTATCGAGGACAACAACTATTGATTACGTTGGAGAAGCCCGCCGTGAAAGTGTCGCCGCTGTACATATCGAAAGCGATCAAGGCGCAACATATGTTCTGACCTCCAAAGGTGATGGCACATTCACACTACCACCTGTAAACGCAGACCTCAAGTCAAAATATAGGTTAAGAATTAATTCGTGGGAAGGTCCTGTTTATACATCAGACTTTGTTGATATCAAAGCGAATCACATACTCGACAGCTTGACGTGGACTGAGGAACAAGTAGATGCAGACGTGATAGCGTTTCAAATTTACGCCCACGATCCTACCAATTCCACTCAGCATTATTATTGGACATATGATGAGACCTGGCAATACGTGTCGAATGATCATTCGATATATTATTTTAAAGAAGGACAAATTATCCCACGTAAGTCAGCAGAGGAACTTTACTATTGCTGGAAGACTTTATCCAATCAAGACTACTTCCTCGGAAATACTTCATCACTCGGTCAGGATGTAGTGTACGATTATCGGCTAGTAGAATTTCTTCAGACTGATATCAAGTTCTATTTCGGCTACAGCATGAATGTTAAACAATATGGTATATCAAATGGAGGGTTTTCATATTGGCAATCCATTAAAAAGAACAGTCAAAATCTTGGATCTCTGTTCGACCCATTACCCAGTCAACCGACGAGCAATCTTATTTGCAGCAATGAACCTGGACGAAAAGTGGTTGGGTATTTTGATGCTTCTCTTGTGAAAACCCAAAGAGTCTTTTTCAGAAGACAAGCCATAAAAGGTCCAGGTGAGAAATATGACCCTACCGGCTACGAAACATGCGGCCCCGAATTTCTCTTGCCAGCCGACATGGACGAGGCCCACTTGCGAAATAAACTGATCGTGGAACCCAAGTTTAATGACGATGGCGAACTTATCGGTTACGAGGTCGAACGAGAAGAATGCGTGGACTGTAGATTTCACGGTGGCTCTGTGACGAAACCGGATTACTGGAATTAATTTCCTTCAAATATTAAGAGATAAAAATGTCAATCACTCTGACCCTTTGTTTCTCTTGTTGTTATAAATGAGATTCAGTGCATCGACTGATCCATCAATTGGTGGCAATGGCAAACCCAGTATTCTTGCCATCAGGGGATAGACGTGAATATTCTGAAATGGTTCAATTACAATGCCCTTTTTGATGTTTGGTCCCTTTGCATAAAAAATTCCCCACATATCTTTTGTCTCCGACGGATCATAGCCATGAACTCCAAATGTCTCATTCTTTTTTAGTGTCTTTACAAAAGATGCCCGGTCGCGGTCACTAATGTAAAAGCCTTCATTCGCGATGATAATGATATCTCCTGACCTTGGATTGTCGTAGTGCCACCTTTTCGGAAAATCTTCCTTCTTCATCACAACAAAATTTTCAGACTTAGCTTTAAGGAATGAATACAACGAATCCGTATTGTTTTTACGGTTCAAATATAGATGTGCTTGAGTTCCGCCATTTGACACTTTGATCGTTGTGTCGTTGACATTGAATAATTCAGGCAGAAATATATAAGTTGACTCTTCTTTCTTTAACTCTTTCATACCATGATCGGACACGACGATCAGGTTGATCGGCAATTTTGTTTTCGCTATCCCGGCCATCAACATTCCCAGCAATTCATCTGCATGCAAGACAGCGCGTTTTGTTTCTTCAGCGGATGGTCCATACAAGTGGCCCTCATGATCTGGTGAGGAAAAGTATAGTGCAACAAAATGCGGTCGTTGATCCAAGGGAAGTTTTAGCCAACAAAGAACCTCAGCTATTCTGGCAGTATCTGGTACTAGTTCATTATAGGGATAATAGTAATCCGGATGAGTGAGCGGAACTTCGGATCCAGCCCAGAAATAGGATGCGCTCTTTATACCATGTTCCTTCGCTAATTGCCAAATAGGTTTGCCACCATAGAAATAGGGATCGGCGACGCGCTCTCTATTCTTCATGGAATAAAAAACTTTTCTCGCTGGATCGTAGAATGCGTTATCAACGAGTCCATGATGACCCGGATACAAGCCAGTAACTAACGTATAATGATTGGGGAACGTCTTGGAAGGGAAGCAGGGTATCAGCGCTTTTGCGTATGCCCCTTCTTTCATTAATGATTTAAAATGCGGTGCACCAAAGGCAGAAACATAATCGTGTCTGAACCCATCAAATGAAACGAGCAGTACGTAAGAATTGTCAGATTGCGCATAAAGTTGCGTAACACCGGACAAGTATAAAAATAGAAATGCGGCCTTCATCAGCCGCAAAACTATTAAACTCTGAATTTAAATTAAGATTTGTTTTAACTGCGGCGGAATTAAATTACGCGCCGGTCTTACAAATAATTAACGAACACGCTCGTAAAACCCTGCAGTTCGAACCAATTTGATGGTGTCCCCATTGCAATCGATTCCTTTACTTGCCTCAATCACCGTATATCCACTACACGGCTTTTTAATTGTCACTACCTCCGCGGATGCTGCTGCTCGTCTGTCAGCACCAATAACCATAAAGCCTACAAGACCCAAGGTTAGAATTACCGATACTCGTTTCATAATTATAGATTAAAGCCCGACCAAACTATAGAAAAAACTATACCAACTATGCCACCTACTAAACGACGTTAACCCAGCAGGACCACAAAGGATTGTGGAAATAAGTCACAAGTAAAACCACATTCATCATCAAATCCAGGGATGATCCCATGCCATTTGCTGTTTTTCAATTCATGAAATTAGAAAAAATGAAAATCGTCGAACGTGAGCATTATCACGGTAAATGGACGTTAAAATCATCCAGTCGAATATGTAATTGCATAATCGATTGAAAAACAATCAGCTATGGTTTTCGATGGAACTATTACTTTCTCAACTATTTTCAGGTATTTTCAATGCAACTCGAATCGCAAATCATTGCGACGTGTTGCGACGCAAATTGCTAACTTGCGAATTGGTGCGAGGATGCGACAAATGAATTATTTACTGCTGAGAAGCCTTCAAATAAAATTAGAATTCTATCGACTATACCCACATGCTCGAATCACTTGGAAAGTCGCCCCAGGGCAAGAGACTAAAACGAATTAGTAACTGCCCCAACTATTCCAGGGGATCATTTCATAATATTTTACCAACAAAGATGTTGGTAGATGGCGCATCCTATATTGATATAATGACGAAATTTCTCGGTAAAACTGAGGATCGATCGCCTTCCTATTTGCTTCCGTCAGTGCAAACAGATCTGAGAAATCTGCCACGTGACTTGCCGTCCTTAGTTTGGTTCGGACACTCTTCCTATTTACTACGAATTAATAATAGGAACATTCTCGTGGATCCTGTGTTCAGCAGACGCGCTTCGCCATTTCAATCTGTTGGCATAAGCAGTTACCAGGTCACGCATCCTTATGAAGCTTCAGACATGCCTGATATTGATCTGCTGATCATTACCCACGATCACTACGATCATCTTGATTATAACACTATTTTGAAGATCGCGCCTAAAATAAAAAAGGTCTGCACAACGCTAGGTGTAGGCGCACATCTGGAGTATTGGGGTCTTGCCCCCGATATCATTAATGAATTCGATTGGTGGGAAAGTGTTGTGGTGCTTGATAATATTAAACTGACGTGTACGCCTTCGCGACATTTCTCAGGAAGATTGTTCAAAAGGAATGGCACATTATGGTCGTCTTTTGTTTTGAAGACGGAAGGACTTAATTTGTTTATCGGAGGAGATTCAGGATATGATGAGGGTACATTCACATGCATTGGCCAGGAGTATGGACCTTTCACGCTTGCGATACTGGAATGCGGACAATACAATGAAATGTGGGCGCATATACATATGGCGCCCGAAGAGACCATAAAGGCAGGTCTGAAAGTGCAGGCTGAAGTTGTGCTTCCGGTGCATTGGGGCAAGTTTGCACTAGCGTTGCACCCCTGGCGGGAGCCCATTGAACGGGCAACGAAAGCTGCAGCTTCAAGTGGCGTTACCCTTGCCACGCCAATGATTGGCGAAGTGATGCCGCTTCATAAACCATTTTCAAACACAAATTGGTGGCGCTCCGATCAGCGATAGCATTAAATAAAAAAGCCATCTACCCAGGGCAGATGGCTTTTAATGCAATAATGATGTTATATTAGTTGGCCAACCTTACGTTAACCGCGTTCAATCCTTTTTTGCCTTCTTTAAGTTCAAAAGTGACTGCATCATTTTCATGGATTGCATCAACAAGCAGACCTGAGATATGGACGAAATACTCTTGCCCTGTTGACGTTTCTTTAATAAAACCGAATCCTTTTGATTCATTAAAGAATTTTACTGTTCCTTCTTTCATTAGTGATAGATAATAATTTGATAATAATCCTCAAAGATAATAGAATAATTGAAGTACACCATCATTGGTCGAAAGCTCAATCGTCACCGTTAACGTAGAGCGGTATTAATTCGACTGATTTGTATTTAGAGTGCAACTAATTGCGGTACATTTGCGTAAAGTATTCAGAAGCAACTCGTTAGATGCCAATCATCGCGACAAAAGCGAAGAATTTTTTAAACTTTCGGGAAATGACGAAACTATCATCGTTCTCGCGGCGAATCACAGAATTTTATTGAGTTGTTAAGTAAAGGAGAAAGGAAAAGTATGGGTTGGGTAACAGTTTACATTAGAGGAAAATCAGGTTTTAAGTCAGAAGTGCTGAATCAGCTTCACCAATCAGATTTTAAGTTTATGCAAGGGTTTGCAAACGAAAAAGGTGTTGCATTGTACTGGATTGACGACGACGATCAGATAAGGTCTTTCAAAAAGGCCATCGGCAGCAAAACAATATTTAAATTCCGTCTCAAGTTCTATATGACGGTTGAGGAATTCGTCGAAACCCGCTTCAACGGTAGCCCTAAGCTCGAACAGTGGGAATTGAATTAGGCTAGGCTGAACAGACTTCTTTAAGCCATCTGAGCGTCGCTGAGGCCAGTGCTGGAACAATCTCGCGCTTGCCTGCCTTAAACGCATGATCAGCGCCTTCAATAGTTTCCAGTGTCGCAAGCGTTAAAGCGTTACAGACGTTCTTTATCAACTCCAAATCGGCAAGCGAATCTTTTGTGCCTTGTAAAAACAACATCGGAATTTTAACCTCCGCAAGGTGATCTGCTCTGCTGGTTCCAGGATTACCAGGAGGATGAAGCGGAAAACCATAAAATACGAGCGCCTGTACTAAGTGAGTATTGCTTTTTGAAAGCAGTTGAGAGGACATTCTGCCCCCGAATGACTTGCCAGCGGCCACTAAAGGAATTCCCGGATACAATGTTTTAGCATATTCAATGGCCATCGAGATTGTTTTCTCGGCAACAGCAGGAAAATCGGGTCTGCCCTTTTTGTTTTCAGCAAATGGAAAATTGAATCGCAACGTGGCAATGTCCGATTCGGCCAAAGCGGTTGCCAACTGTTCCATAAACAAATGGTCCATCCCGGCCCCTGCCCCATGTGCCAGTACCATCATAAAGTCTACCCTGCTTCCCTTAGTCAGCCTGGTTGACACTTCCCCTATGCTCTCGGAAACATTTACTTTCTTATTAACTGGATCCATGATGTAACATACTGTCTTCAATATATAAAAACGGAATGTTATGACGATAAAAAAACCTGTTCTCGTCAATCGACGGCAGAGTCTTGTTAGGAGTTAGTCAAAGTCAGAAGATACTTCCGACGTCGCCAGTTGTGCCCCAATATAAATCGACATCCCGGTAGTATGCGTGATCATTGGTATTCGGCCAATGATTTTTGTCAAAGCCAGGCATATTCTTAAATGATTCCCGTTCACGATTCATCACAAAACATTCTTTCGTGGAATTAAGAGATAAATGTTTGTAAGGAATTGCGAATAGCTTTCCTCCCATTCCAAGGAGCGAACCGAACTCAAGAACGATATAATCTATTTCTCCATTTTGAACGTTGATCATAATGTTGTCAATCTTCCCTAAATCTTCGCCATCGAGATTTTCGACTTTATCACCAATGATTGAAGTAGCAGTCAATCTCCGAACGGGCGCATTAGCATTTGGGCCTTCGTGATTTTCTCCCGTCACGTTATCCACTTCGTACTCGGAATCCTTTCTAATAATTTTCATGGTATTAATATTTTAGATAAAGAAGCATGTAAAATCGTGCTGAAATGAAAGCTTCAGAATGGATAAGTATAGCAGGAAAGCGAATGCATTCTGTAGAATTTATGCTCTTTTTGTAGACGTGTTTAGACATTGAGTCCTCATAGCCCGCGACGTTTTTTAATACGTCGTTCCTTACGGATTTTCTTAGTTTCCTTAAACTCCGATTGCTTAACTTTTTTCTTTCTGTTAAAAAGTCGTTCGAGAAAATTGCGATCAGATTTTGATAATTCGCAATCCAGTTTTTCCATTAATGCTGGAGAAAGCGCACCAAATACAGCATTGGAAATATCACTGAACTCCTGGTCTTTATTCAACTCCTGAAAAAATTTACCGACAATAGGCAAGGCCGTTGCAGCACCTTGACCCAAAGCGGTGCTTTTAAAACGAAGGCGTGGATCATCGGCGCCCACCCAACACCCAACAACAAGTTTTGGTGTGATCGCGATAAACCAGCCATCGGCATTTGATTGAGTGGTTCCCGTCTTTCCCGCTATGTCATTCTTTAATCCGTACCGGCTTCTCAAGCCCGCTCCTGTTCCCTCGTTTACCACGCGCTTTAACATGTGAACCATCATCGCAGAAGTTTCTGAGGAAAGCGCTGGCAACGGCGTTCCTTCTTGCTTGAATAATTCCAAAACTTTTCCTTCCGTGTTCGTAATGCCCGTGATGTAGATTGGCGGTATGAATTTTCCTTTGTTCGCAAAAACGCTATAAGCATTCACCATTTCAACAACAGAAACCGATGCCGTACCCAACGCAAGCGAAGGCACGGCAGGCAGTTCACTTTTGATTCCCATTCTTGCCGCAGTGCGTATTGTATTCGATATCCCTGCCTTTTCCAGCATCTTTACAGAAACAGTGTTAACCGAACCAGCGAGTCCACCCTCCATACTATATTTGTGGTCATATGTATCATTCTCAGAATTTTCCGGAGTCCAGTCTTCCATATTTGTATAAGACGTTTTCCTCGCGGAAACATAATCACATGGACTTATGCCTTGCTCCATGGCCGCTGCATAAACGATAGGTTTGAATGTAGAACCGACTTGTCGTTTTGTAGTTTCCTTGACATGATCGTATTGGAAGAACTCATGATCTATGCCTCCAACCCATGCCCTAAGCGCGCCCGATGCCGGATCCATGGCCAGCAACCCTGCCTGTAGAAACCTAATATGTGCTGACAAAGAATCGTAGCTACTCATTTCTATCTCTTTTTCACCCTTCCAGTCAAATACACGCTTTAATGATTTTTTTCTCAGCTCAGTCATGATGTTCTTCTCCGACATTCCAGAGCTCTTTAACAACTTATATTGCGAAAGTTGCGTAATTCTGCTTTTTGTAATCTGGTCTAAAGTCTTTTGGCTCAACTGGTTTACAAATTTTTCCTGCAGAATACTCATTTGTGTTTTCAAAGCATCTTCTGCAAAACTTTGAAGTCTTGAATCGATGGTCGTATAGATTTTCAAGCCATCGGTGTAAATATTATAAGGCGAACCATCTGGTTTTTGATGCTCCCTGCACCAAAGCATCAATTCGGTTTTTATATAAGACCGAAAATATGGAGCAAGTCCTTCGTTCTGCGACAACCTGTGGTACTTCAGTATCAGCGGTTTCTCCTGATAGGTCTTACATTCCGCAGCCGTAATAAATTTGTACTTCTCCATTTGGGCCAGCACGACGTCACGTCGTTGCTTTGAACGTTCCGGATATATCCTAGGATTGTATCTATGAGTTGCCTTCAGCATCCCAATCAATACCGCAGATTGGTCTACTGTTAATTGTTTCACCGGAATTGAGAAGAATCTTTCGGCCGCTGTCTTCGCACCGAAAACATTGTCGCCAAAAGGAATTGTATTGAGATATAGTACAAGAATTTCATCCTTCGAGTATGCCTTTTCAAGTCGCTTCGCGATGATCATTTCCTTGATCTTATTGATGGCAAGCGAAAAGAATGCATAGCTCCTTCGCGGATATAGATTCTTGGCCAGCTGCTGCGTAAGCGTGCTTCCGCCCCCCGCTGATTCATCCTGCATTAAAATACTTTTAAAAAACACTCTCAGTAAACTTCTCGTATCAATCCCTTCATGATCATAAAACCGCACATCTTCCGTGCCGATCAAAGCATTCTTTAAGGCATCAGGTATTTCATTTGCCGGGACCGTAGACCTCTCCTGCAGATAGTAGCGCCCAAGCAATACACTGTCCGCGCTATAAACTTCGGTGGCGACCTGGCTATTGATATTACCAAGATCTTTTCCGGTTGGGATACCTCCGAAAACTCCCACCCAGATCGCGGTGACGAACGAAACAACACAAAGGACAAATGCAGCCCCCGTATAGGCCAGCAGGCGCACCACCTTTGGAAAACGGCCTAAGAAGGCCAAACAAGTTTTTATCGCACTCCGGATGGCCTGGAGTGCCTTTGAGAATGTTTCTTTCATGCTTGACGACAAACTAACGCACTTCGCTAGACAAAAAGCATGCGCGAATTGGATATTCCTCGGCAAATCGGATAAATAATAGCCAGTGGTTCCCACATAAGACTTTTTCGCCGCGTTTCAATAACAGAACGATGGCGGTTATCAGCAGTCATCTGGATGACATTCATCTCAAGTTTCATCCTTAGGTTTTGGATACATACTTCGAAAGATGTGTCAAGGACATCACTTTCAGGCTCCCGGATATTGGACAAAAAATTTCCCGCGTGATTCGTTTACCATGATTCTGTGTGAATAAAAACAACAGCTCGAACTCCTGTTGGCTCAGCGTGGTCACTGAGTCACATATTCTCATCGACCCGAGCGACATTTAATATTCAGTTCACGGAGCTTCAACTCAGGTGCTATTTTCCGTATCTCGAATTTGCGCTTAAGCACAGTATTAACCTTATAGGTCAATGCGCTTCACCGATAACCTTTCGATGTAGTCGTCTCCTCCCGTATCGAGTGCATAAAAACGTTCTGGTTTGCCGGTAAAAAAGATGTAGGTCTGTTCAAACCGATTGATGCTCCTTAAATTCCATACAAATCTTGATGCCGTTGGGATAGGCGATAAGAATTAAGAAGTAGGATACGTTTAACTTCGATTTTCTGATATGCACTTCGGATACCTCCTTAAGTCAACGAATTCAAGTATCAATCTATGAATTATGAATTTGTTTCAGCCATTATCCCAGTTGGACTTCACCCTTTCGTCCCAAGTTGCATAGCAAGTTCTACCGCTTCGGATGTAATGTCATTGTATTCTACTGATACCCGTACGTCTGTCTCAATCCATTCGACGATCTTTTCAAGACTGCTCTTCTTTAGTTTCTTTAATACCGGTACCCCCATACGCTTTAGCGATGCTGCGTTATAATGTTGTTCCAGTTGTGACTTCATAGGAAGTACCATTAGTTTTTTACCGAGGTACAAGGCTTCCGCAGGTGTTTCAAAACCAGCACCACACAGAATTCCTTTTGCCGTAGCGACACTCGCTGAAAATTCGTCTTTGCTTACTGGATACACTGAAAGTTTACCTATGTGATATGATTTTTTGGCATACTTCGAGAAAATATGCCATTTCACGTTCTTAATTTTTGCCAGCAGCGGCACCAGTTTGCGATCATCAAATGCAGGCAGATAAACCGTGTAGTGATCTCTCTCTATCGCTTTTTCTTTTCTGATAGCCGAACGTATCACAGGCGTATAGATATTCTTGTCATATCGTTCAAAATGAAAAGAAACAAACTTCTCGACTGGCGCATAATTTCTGATCAACCATTCCCCTAATGGGTCAATTTTCTTTGGTTTCGGAATCAACGGCGAGAGTAACGAAGACTGATGACTTAATCCTACACAGGGAACCTCCCGCTTACGGCAGGCCCAAGCAGAGATGGGTTCAAAGTCATTGATCACCAGGTCATACTTTTCAACAGGAAACTTCTTGATCTCCTTATACACGTCTTTGGAACTGTTGCGTCTGAATGTTTTTAAAAAATCTACGCCGCCACGAGTTCCAAAGTAAAAACTAAGTCCTTTCGATTTGTATTTAACAGGATAGGAAAGTTTAATATCTGCCTGAGCGCCGCTTACAAACAGGTCCAGTTCTCCGTATTGAGCAAGAATTGGTATGATGTCTTCTGCCCTGGCCACATGTCCGTTGCCTGTACCTTGAATTGCGTAAAGTAGTTTCACTTTTTGACGGTTAAGAATTCGGTGAGAAGTCCTTTGAAGATCTCCTTATTGTTCATATCGCCTCTAAAACGCTTAGGTAGCTTTACAGCCTGTGCGTGTTCATCCTCAATATAGCGATAGATTTTCCATACACCGTCATTGAACTCTAATGCCGTTAGATTTTCAATCCAGTCTCCGGAATTAAGGTATATGACTTCGCCTTTCTCAGTCTTTATTTTTTTTATTTCGGGATGGTGGATATGACCGCAGACAACATAATCGTAGCCATTTTCGATTGCTATGTCTGCCGCGACAACTTCGAAGTCATCAATAAATTTCACTGCTGATTTCACACTGTCTTTAACGCGCTTCGACAATGAAATTTTCTCGCGGCCAATTCTCGTGAGCAGCCAGTTTACAAGTGTATTGAGGAGGATCAGTGTGTCATATCCAAAGGCGCCAAGCTTAGCCAGCCACTTTGAATATTTCATGGTTACGTCAAAAACATCGCCATGAAATATCCAGGCGCGCTTTCCATTCAACTTTACGACAATTTTATTATCGATTTGAAATGATCCAAGCTTAAGACCTGAAAATTTTCGCAGCATTTCGTCGTGATTGCCCGTGAGATACACAATCTTGGTGTGCTTCGCCAGCAAGCCCGTGATGTGTTTAACGACCTGCATGTGTGATTTGGGCCAGTAGCGTTTTGAAAACTGCCACATATCAATAATGTCGCCGTTAAGAACGATCTTCTTCGGGTTAATTGTTTTTAAGTAGCGGAGTAGGTCTTCAGCATGACATCCATAGGTGCCAAGGTGAATGTCGGATAGTACAACGAGCTCTACGTCCCGTTTTCTCTTCATACCCATTACCTTACGTGACCTTGATCTCAACAAGGCTGTCGGACCATAATTTCAACAAAGATAATCGGGTTACAGCGGAATGTAGAATGACATGTGTTATCAAATTGTTACGCAGTTTCGACTCAAACGGTATACCTGAGATACTTTATCTTTTCCCCACGCGCCGAGAATTGTTCCTCATACTTCGTTCTGATATCAAAACATTCGGGACGAAGATCGCTGGCATATAGATCATCCGTGAATTTAAGTTCTCTGACATCTGTTCGAGCCTGTAATGTTTCTAGTGTAAAGTTGAAGAGGTCCGTATTGTCAGTTTTCAGTCGGATAAAACTAGCCGGTTTTATTATCTTTTTGTATAACTCTAGATATCGTGTGCTTGTAAGTCGTCGTTTGATATCACGTTTCCTCGGTCTTGGATCTGGAAAAGTAATCCAGATTTCATCTACTTCCTCCGAGAGGAAAAAGTTTTCAATGAGAAGTATCGGTGTTCGAAGAAATGCCACATTGGTCAAGTTGTTTTCCTCCGCCAACGTGCTTCCTTTCCATATCCTCTCTCCCTTTATGTCGACACCTATAAAATTCTTTTCAGGAAACGCTTTGGCCAGATTCACGGTGTACTCACCTCTTCCACATCCCAATTCAAGTGTCACGGGATTGTCGTTCTTAAAGTACTTCGACCTCCAATTGCCCTTCATCGAATCGTAGTTATCTTTCGTACGTTCGATGACATTGTCCCGTGCCTCTATTATCCTAAATCTTTCCAGCTTTCTCTTCATAAATCTTTGATCTCTGAAACAACGAAAGTACTTCCACCAATAAAAATCATATCGTCATTTGTCGCCATTCGCTTTGCTTCTACAATTGCATCATTAATGTCAGGCACTACGCTTCCGTTGAGCATAACTTCTTTTGCCTGCGCCGCGAGAGTGTTTGCATCAAGTGCCCTTGGGATTTTAGCCTGGCAGAAAAAATAGTAGGCGCTTTTAGGCAAGATTTCCAAAACTGAGGTGACATCTTTATCCTTCACCATGCCGAGCACAATAAATAACCGATCAAAGTTCTGCGCTTCAATCTGAGTCACTACTTCAGTCATACCGTCAATGTTGTGACCAGTGTCACAAACCACAAGTGGATTCCTGCCGAGAATTTGCCATCGCCCTTTCAGATCGGTATTGATAACGACATTCAGTAACCCTGATTTTGTCTGCATCTGACTAATGGATAACCCCAGGTCATTCAATACTTCAACTGATTTCAAAACTCCCGCAATGTTTTTGCGTTGATAAAATCCTTGCAACGGTAGAGATAGATCGTGATAAATTATTTTTTCTCTCCATGAAATATCCAAGGTTACCATTCCATCTATAATTTTCGCAGAGACCTTATAAGATTCGTCTGCGAAAGAAATCTGAGCACCAAGTCGACTTGCTGTCTCCGTAAAGATTTCTCTTATCCCCTCTTGGGTTTCGCTAATTACTACCGGAACATGAGATTTAATAATCCCAGCTTTTTCAAATGCAATTTTCCCAAGAGTATCACCAAGTATATCTTTGTGATCCCAGCCGATATTCGTAATAACCGAGAGAATAGGCGTGATCACATTTGTCGAATCAAGGCGTCCACCAAGACCCGTTTCAATAACGGCGATGTCTACTTTGTTCTCTGCGAAATAGTCGAACGCCATAGCTACCGTTATTTCAAAAAAGGATGGGCTGATCGACAGGATATGCGGACTAATCCGCTTTACAAAATTGATCACGAAGTCGCGCGATAGTTCTCTGCCGTCTATTTTAATGCGTTCAGTAAATTCTTTTAAATGAGGGGAAGTATAAAGGCCGGTTTTATACCCAGCTTCCTGAAGAATTGAAGCCAGCATGTGTGATGTACTGCCTTTGCCATTCGTGCCCGCGATGTGAATGGAGCGAAATTTCTTATGGGGATCGCCCAGAACCTCGCACAACTTTATGGTATTGCTAAGGTCATTTTTCAGAGCTGCCGCCCCGATCCGCTGAAATATGGGGAGGTTGTCGTATAAAAATTTTACGGCTGCCTCATACGTCTGAAACATGGGCGCGAAAATACGGGGAATTCATCGATTACTACAAACCAATTTGTTTCTTATCGATACCGAATTCATTGGCATAGACCCGAAGGTTGCGCGTAGTTTGTAATTAGTAAGAATTTTTGCCTCTATGTTAGTGAGTTCTTCAGTTTAGGCGAATGACTTGTGCCCTTGCAATTCGCGTAGTCCATGAATTGTGAGAGAGCAACCCGCATAAATTCATTATACCTAACGCCCATGCAAGCCCTATTTAGACACCACTTTGAACGTAATCTTTCCTTCCGATTGAGCGGGTAGATTAGATCCTTTCGGGGTAAAAACTAGTTGCTGAATCACCGCCTTTAGTTTGCGTTCCGCCTCAAGGCTAAGTCCACGTTGTAACGGCGTAACAGAAATGACATCACCTTGATCGTCGATTTTAACCATGAATTCATAAACACCAAAGGCTTCGTCTGGTAGTGACGGCGCCTGCACAGTGGGCCATTCAAAGCCGTTAAATCCTGAAAAGCCAAATCCTCCACTCCCGCCACCGGGCTGTCCATAAAGTGCCTTGGCATCCAGTTTTCCCTGCGGACTTCCTTTATCACCAGTAGTGCCCGGATCGTCGCCATGATTTCCTGGTTTACCTTCCTTTTTACCTTCTGCGTCGCCGTTACCAGTTGATGCCGTTGTCGCGGGCTCTTTCGGCTTAAAGACTGCCTTAGGTGCTTCCTGTGGCTTAGACTCGACTTTTTTCACCTCAACCTGCTTCTCCTCTATCTTTACAACAGGCTTTTCTATAGGCTTGATTTCTTCCGGCTTCTCCTTTTTCTCCTTCTCTTTCACGACCACGGGACTTTCTTCAGTAGATGTGAGTGCAGGCGGCTCAGGAGTTTTTACTTCCACAGGCTTTGTAACAACCTCTTTCACCTCTTCAACAATCTGTTTGGGTTGTTCAACAGGTTTTGTTTCCTGCTTGCTCTCCTCTTTTTTGTGACCATCGTCGCCCACGGGCACTTCAGGTTGCACGTCGCCAAAGCCTTGTGTATCCATTCCAAAGTTGAGTTCCACGCCGTATTCAGGCAATGGAGGATCTGGTGGTCTCCACGCCACAAAAAGAAAAAGGACAAGAAACAACGCCACCTGGATGAAGGCGGTCGTTCCTGACGCAATCAATCTGTTTTTCTTTAATAATTCCTCCTCACTCATGCTATATCGGTTTTGTAGCAATTACTACCTCTGCCTCTAATCGTTTCAGGATACTAACAACATTTACCAGGTATCCCGAGGGAACATCTTTATCGACGTGCAAAACAACAGCTCCACCCTCTGTACCCAATCTCCTCTTGAGTTCACCTTCAAGACTCCCTTTTGTTACTTTTTTGTCATTTATGAAATACTGCAGGTCTTTCGTGATCGTGACTGCCACCTTTTGGAACTCAATTCTGCCAGCATCACTCTGTGAAACATTCACACGAAGTCCTGAAGGTGTTATTGCGGAAGAGGCAATCATAAACAAGATAAACAACAACAATACCACACTTGCCAGCGCAAAGACGCTAAGCGCAGGTTTGTTCTTATTTTTTGGTTCGAGTGTCATATTGTTACGACAAAAAATCTATCGATGCTCTTGAAGCAAATCAATAAAATCTACGGTTGTTTGCTCTATTCGGTTTGCAATCTTTTGGACGACCGAAACAAAATACTGATATGCAAGGTAAGCAATAATCCCAACGATAAGCCCTGCAATAGTCGATATCATTGCCGAGAAGATGCCCGATGTCATCATCCCGGAACTCACCGTACCGTTATCTGCAGAGATTGCCATAAATGACTTGGCAATTCCGAGTACCGTACCTAAGAATCCCAGCATGGGTGCAGCTCCCGAGATTGTTGACAGTAAGCCCAGGTTTCGTTCCAAATTGAACAGTTCTATCCGCGCGATGTTTTGCATCGCAGCCTCAATTACCGGTAGAGGATTTCCTATGCGATTAATTCCCTTTTCAACGACACGAGACATCGGGCTATTGAGCTCATCACAGAAAACTTTCGCCCCGTTCATGTCGCCGTTAAGTATTAATTCTTTGACGCGCGCTACAAAACCTTCATGATCCGTATCTGCTTTATGGGTGAACCTTACACGATCGATGATCAGATACAATTCAAGAAAAAAGAGCAGTATGATAGGAATCATCATGATCCCGCCCAATTGGATCAAATCTATCAGCGACAGTGAACTGCCTGAAACCGTTTCTTTCTCGATGGCAGCATCAGAAACAATTTGTAAAAGCATCATGCAGTAGTATGGATCAAAAAATAGAGGGGCTTTCTGCAAAAATGAACCCCGTACTTGAACTGAAGCGTCAGTTCAATAGTGAATCACCCAAAGTTCATTTCCATATTCACCGCCTTTCATCCCGTCAGCTGTTGCCTGCGCATTTGCATAAGTGTCTCCTTCGGCAACAGTGAGCCGATGGAATTTAACTTTACCAAACGGTGGGATGATCTTTGAGGTAACGCCCTTCTTACTTAGTTTCTTTGCGTAGTCCATGATCAGATCACCATCAATGGCACTGGTGATAACGACATAGTACTTACCTGTGCGGCCAGACAATGTCTGTATGGTACCAGCAGGAAGGTCTTCCTTAACGGGTTCAACGGTCTTCGTTGCATCGTCTGCCTTTTGACGCTCCGCTTCTTCAGCGAGTCGTCGTTGTTCTTCAGCTTCCGCGAGCGCAAGTTTTTCTCTGCTCTTTCTCGCTTCTATTGCCACCTGATTAGGGCGGTAGCTAACAAAATACCAAATCGCACCACCTGCGATCGCCAACAACAGGATTACGCCAAGCAGTTTGGGCCAGATTGATGGCCTTTCTTCCTCGTAAGAATACGAATACGATGGCTCGTAGTAAGAATTGTTGTCTTCACTAAACTCTTCCTTCCTCGGCGTCTCCTGAATTGGAGGTGCTGGTATGTCAAGGGGAGGCTCGGGAGATGTAAACGTTGATTCACTTGTATCGAAAGGCTCTTCCTTTACATCATCAAATGGATCGTCTCTCTTCAGCGGCTCGTAGTCAATTTCAGGAAGTCCAAAGGAGTCATCTGAATTGTCCAGATTTTCATCTTTGCCTTCTTCGTTTTGATCTTCTGGTCTTGCCATATAAGGGGCATTATGGTTTATGTACCAAGGTTAAACTATACAAAATTAAACGAATATTTCACCGTTCCAAGTTTACGGCCTTTGCAGGTCACCTATTGATCCAACGATACAGCACTCGTCACTAACCTTTGTTATTAAAAGCTCCACGTAATTCCTCCCATTCCTTGAAAGCCTCGAGCCTGATAATTCAGGAACAACGGATACTTTGATGAAGTGATGTTATTCAACTGCACGAAGGCAGAAAAACTCTTAGAGAACAAGTACTCGACCTTAAAGTTTAGATCGAATGCGCCGTTGAGCTTGACAGCTTTATCGGTTACCGGGTCAAGCGCTTTCATCCCTCCCTGCGCTATCACATCGGCACTCAACAATATTTTGCCATAGACATTGTATGATCCGTTCAACGTAAGCTTGTAGGTAGGACGATGCCATGCTTCTGCTACATTACCAGATTGATAGTTGTATAGATCACCTCGAAGCATGAACTTGGCCACCTCTGACTGTACATAACTCAAAGCCACATAAAGGTTTGCTCTATGCGCCGCTTTACCGTGATCGTACTCTGGTCTGAATTGCGCCTGATTCGTTTTATCATTGACGAAGTAATACCAGTTCTTTAATGTAGCCAGAGAAAATCCTGCGTGTGCCGCGACCTTATTACCAAGTTTTGCATTCAGACCTGCCGTAAGGTCAAACAACTTGTTGGTATGGAAAATAGGAATATTCGGACCGATCCAGATGTTCTCATATGAAAGTGTCTGCAATGAAACTTTCTCCATGCCACCATTCAATGTAGCGAATGCGTCTATATTTGGCGTGATGGGATAGGTAGCCTTGAAATCCGGATAGATATGCGTGCTCTTCGAATCAATTGAATCATTCTCGAATGCAACGTTAAACCCGATCTTGACTTTAAGATTTTCAATCGGCATAAATTCATAAGACGGTGCAACGACAAACAAATTACGTGCCTTTGGATTAATGAGTTTGTCTTTCCTGTCGATTAAGGCATAGTCTGCTTTCAGGTTGATCCTGGAGTCTTCATTCAGTTCATAATCTGAACTAAAGGTAAAGTCGACCTCTGTTTCTTTAGCCGAATACTTATCATTCAGATTGCTGAACCCCGCTCCTAACTTGTAAGAGAAATCAGAATTGCTTGAATTCGAAACGTCGCCATAAGCCTTGAAGAGGTTATAGGATTGCTTAATTGATTTAGCTTCAGGGATAGGTCCTGTTGACGGATATCCGTAAAAATGTGTGGATCTGTTTTCGAATCCGACGTTACCGGATACGGCAACATAATCATTAAACGTTCTTCCAAATACTGATATCCCAGAGGCACCACTCCCAGAATTTGTTCCGTTTCTTGGTCCCTTGTCAGAACTGCTATGATACCCCTGGACACCCAGCAACTTATTCTTGTCGCGCGAAGTATTGAAGTAACCTTCTAGTAACGGAGAAATGTAGTTACCGAATCCCGCTTTTAAATAACCTCCATACACCCTTGACTGAGATTCACCTTTCAATTTCAGAGGACGCACCTGCATGTTGATTGGCGGCGCCTTAAAGTTAAAGGTTCTGAAATCGTAAGTGATGGGAGGCATGATAGGCTCGCTTGCCCTCGGCGGGATTTTGTCGAAATTGCGTGACGCTTCGGATAATGTGATCTGGCGATCTTTCTCAATTCTAATTTCAACATCCTCGATCTCGCCATCTTTCACCCACACCTTCTTATCCTTTGGCAGCGTGACATCCTGAGCATCGACGCCCAATGATGACAATATACCAAAAGCCAAGCCAGCCAGCCATCGTGGTCTATCCGTTAATAATGTAATTCCTTTGTCTAATAATTTGATGATGCTCATCGCGAAAAAGTAATTAACGATTGACCTCCGTTGTATCTGCTTCAACTTCCTTTTGCTTCTCGGCTTCTGCCTTGTCTATTACCTCAAGTTTCCTTCTTGCCTCATCTTTTACACCCTGTTCAGGAAACTTGTCGATGAGAGATTGTAATGTCGACTTTGCCTGGAATATTTCGCCTGTGGCTACAAAGTTGTCTGCCAGCAGGAGAAATGCTTTACCCACCCATGCCTCATAAGAGGAAAAATCAGCGCTAAGACCGATAAGAACTTCATTACTTTGTTTGTAGTCTTTTTGTTGCGAGAGAATCTTACCTAATAAGTATTTTGCTTCTGCTCCATACTCGTCACGCGCTGCGTTCAAGGTATTTAAAAATTCATCCTTGGCGGTATCGAGGTCGCCTTTGGCCATCGCTGATTTGCCAAGAAACAATGAAGCTTTATTTTGAGCCCCGGCATTGACACTTCCTTGCCGAAGAATGAGTCTCGCGTAAAAGTCTGAAGAATCATACTGTGCGAGTTGAAAGAATGACTCCATCGATCCCGACCATGCAGTGTATTGATCCTTTTTGTTAGCAGCCATTTTACCGAATGATCGATATGAGGTTACCGCATTCTGATAGTTTGATTGCTTAAACTCAATCTCGGCTACCCTTGAGACAGACTTTCCTGCAAAAGAGAGCGACATATCTGACGCCAGCTCTTTATAAACGGGAAGCGCTTTATCAAAATTCTTGAGTCGGTAGTTAGACTCTGCGATGTAGTACTTTGCCTCTGGAATCTTGGCGCTTTGCGGATAGGACGAGACAAATGCCCCGAGGCTGGTTACGGCACGCTGATATTGCTGATCGAAATACACGTTCTTGGCGGTTTCAAATTCTACGCTCTCAAGTGCCTTATTACCAGGATTCGCCTTTTTGATTAATTCTAATTGCTTTTCAAAATCAGCAGACCTGCCCGCAAGACTGTACGCTTCTTGCAACGGAACTATAATCTCATTTGCTATTGGATGTGTCGGGTATTGCTGAATAATGGCGGTGTAATCAGCAATAGTCTTGTCATACTGTTTCAAATTCAGGTATGATGCCGCACGGCGATTAAGCGCATCGGGAACATACTTGGCACTAGAGCTGGTGCTAATCAAAGTTGACAAAGCATCAACCGCTCCCTGATAATTCCCCTGCTCAATTTCAGACTGTGCCTGTTGATATAAAGCCTCATCCTTGTATTGTGATTTCGGATAAGCTCGCGCCAGATCCGCGAAAAGATTCCGCGACTCGCTGTATTTATTTTGAATTCCGTAGATCACGGCTGATTGGAGTAGCACATAATCATTGTCGGGACCGCCAATGGTACGTGCCTTATTATAGTTGGCCAATGCATCGTCATACTGTTTCCTGATATAATAGCAATCCGCCAGTCTGATCAGGCCATCGACATAATTTGGTGTTGTCTTACTTGCCTTGTTGACAAACTCTTTAAAAGAGAACAATGCTTTCTCATAGTCTTTCAAATTGAAGTAAGCGTAACCAAGACCGTAGCGCGTTTTGAGTATCACCTCTGGATCTACACCGGCACCGAGGTTGACGACACGCACGTAATTTTTTATCGCATCGTCGTAGAATTTTCCGACCGAATATGCTTCACCATTCCATAAACTGGCCAAGGCGACATAGTTTTTGTCATTGGGATAATCGAGGGATCTGTTGAAATACTGAACAGCTTCCTGATATTCATTTTTGTTAAACAGATCAGATCCCTTTAGGAAAGCAGCTTTCTGGTAAGACTGATCAATATACTGATTACGAGACGGCAAAGCTTCTATGTATTGAATGGCTTTGTTGAAGTTGTTACCATTCACATAGGCCTGGGCCAGTAACTCATTAACTTCATTCGCGTGAGGACTCGTTGGATAGGTCTTTAAAAACCTTTCAAATTCATCAATCGCCTGATCCGGCTTGCCCGCATCGTAGGAAATCTTTGCAAACTGAAAAGAGCTTTCTTCTGCCAGCTTTTTATCCTTGGGATTGTTCTTTGCATAATTAAAGGAGTTCAACGCGTAGGGCTTATTTCCTTGTTTGATATAAAGAATGCCGAGATAGTATGACGCGTAGTAACTCACGGTGTCTTTCGCTGCAGAGGCACGTTCGAGGTACTCTATACCCTTCTCAATATTCCCGGCCGCGTAGTTTGCATATCCAGCCCTAAAGAGTAAGCCTGTTTCAACTTTAGTTCCTTTGTCAAGATACTTTTGATAGGAATCGAGGGCTTTCAGATAGTCTCCTTTATAGAACTGGGCTTCAGCAACCAACATCGATATCTCGTTGGCATTGGTCAGATCAGTTTTTCCTTTCAGCGAGTTTGTATACAGCAACATCGCATCATACTTTCCTTGTTTATAATATACATTGGTAATCAGGTAGGGAACGATCGATGAATACGCGCTGCTGGTCTCCGCTTTCTTGAGATCTGTGAGCGCTTCGTCATAATTGCCTTGGGAGTATTCTACGAATCCGGCATAGTAATTTGCAGCTGGAGAATATGAGTTGCTTTGCTTCTTTACAAAATTGAATTGCTCCAGTGCTTCAGGGAGTTTCTTCTGATTGAAGTAGCTATATCCCCATTTAAAATGTCCCTGACTCTGTTGATCAGAGGTCAGCGCAGGGAATTCAACTTTTTTGAAGTAGCTGGAGGCCTTGATATAGCTTGATTCAGCATAGAAAAACAGTGCCAGGTCATAATATGCAGTGGCCGCTTTTGGACTCGACGGATAGTCGTCGATAAAGTCATCGATCAACTTTTCGCCATCGCTGTGGCCAAGTGTTAACGCGCTAAAGCCAATGTAGTACTCTGCTTCTCCCCTTCTGGCATCTGTAGGTGACGAAGCCTTAAGGAATTCCGAAAACACCTGTCTTGCCGCGCCATAGTTTGAATGGTTGACCAGGTCCGTTCCCCGGCGGTAAAGTTTTTCAATCCTGTTTTGTGATAGCTGATCCTGCGCCGTCGTTGCGTGACCTATTGAAAAGAGCGTGCAAAACAAAAAGAACCTGAGCATTCCTATACGTCTGGGTTGTGAGTAAAACAGTGTTCCAAAAAAATCATTGCAAACACGGAACCTAAAATCAGTTTAAAAAATAATGCTCGAAATTATTGTGCGAGACTTATAGGACTTAAAGGTAGCGACCTAAATTTGAATTGTCCAAATTTGTTTGATAATTATCCGATACCACTAACTCATCAAACGCCATACAATCTCTTTTAGTATCTGCCCCTCATTGGCAGATCCGCTGTTAACGCCTTTAAGTTTAAGGTCTGCTTCTTTTAAGGATGTTATATTCTCGATGATTTTATTGGGTGGATATTGACGTAAAGCTACAGTGTAATCACGCGCTGCGTATGGACTCACCTTCAGTTCACTAGCTATTCCCTTATCACTCTTATCTGTAAGTCCGTTTGCCATTAAAACCTTGCTGAAGAACGAATACAGAAAAGCGACCATGGGAATGATAGGATTCTTTTTTGTATTTCCCTCGAAGTGTTTCACGATCTTGGAAGCCAGCAAAGTGTCGCGCTGAAGAATCGCCCGTTGAAGTTCAAAAATATTATATTCTTTACTTACGCCGACCTGATTCATCACCATTGCAGCAGTAATGCCTTCACCTTTCGCGAGTGATATGATGAGTTTTTCAATTTCATTTGCGAGTCGATGCAGGTCATTTCCAACGAACTCACACAATGCACGTATCGCCTGATCATCTATCGGAATTTTTTTGTCAGCGGTATACTCGTTGACGAACTCGGGCAACTGGTTATCATAAAGTTTCTTCGAATTCAATGAAACCGTCAGCTGATCGATTTTCTTACCAACTTCACGACGTTTGTCGAGCGTTTTATGTTTATGGCAAAACACGAGTACAGTGCTCGGAACTTTCTTCGTGAGGTAGTCAAGCAGAAGTTTTGATCCCTGCTCCTTGTTTAGATCCTGAATTTCCTGTGCCTCTTTAACGATAACCACCTGTCTTTCGGCCATCATCGGAAAACGACGCGCATGGGTAAGGATCGTTGCCATGGATGCATCTTTACCGTATACAATCACTTGATTGAATCCTTTCTCAGCAGCGCTTAAGGCATGTTCTTCGATATAATCCGAAATAAGATCGATGTAAAAAGTCTCCTCGCCCTGGAGAAAATATACAGGAGCATACTTGCCACTCTTGGCATCACCTAGAATCTTTTTGACACTTGCATCCATCAACCTACGTTCTTTTTGTTGCTAAAGGTAATTGCTGATCCAATACCAACCAATGCGCCTGCGAAATGAGATTCCCACGATACCCGCGGGTCTGTTGGCAAAACACCGTAGAAGACTCCTCCATATAAGATTATTACAACGAGGGAAATAATGATCGAAACAAAATCACGACGGAAGAATCCAAAGAAGATCAGGAAGAAAGCGATCGCATATACGACGCCACTTGCTCCAATGTGATTGGCTGGACGTGCAAACAACCATACCAGTATATTGGTCCCGAAGTACGCACGCAGGAAAACCTTCCCTCCGATCTGTCCATAAAAATAGAACAGGACGATGCCGAGGAACAGCATCGGAATTGTATTGGAGATGAGGTGAAGAATATCACCGTGTATTAACGGGGCAGTGAGAATTCCGATAAGCCCTTGAAAGGTTCTTGGAACAATTCCGAACACGCTTAACGGAATGTTTAGTACCAACTCGGCATAGAATGCTGCCCACATGAGGAACACAAGTCGGAACGGAACAACCGACCTTCCAAAAAAAGTAGAATCCGAGGCCATATTTCTCTGGTGCAAAGATGAACATTGCAGCGAAAACAAAAATGAATCACAACCTAAAAAACCTTAAGATAATTTGGCAGGATCATTTAGAGTAGAAAGCTCAAGATACTTCGCCTCTTCTTCGCCAACAGTGTTAACACCCCAGATGCCTCCTGACGAACTCGCGACTTTGGCGGACAGCTCTCTCAACATTTGATAGACCTGGGTCGCATATCGTCGGTCGAGTTTTTTCCACACCCCGTTGAGTTGAGTGATCTCTTGCATGATCACCGGATTTCGTTGTATCGATTCACGCGGATAACTTTGTATCAATATCTTCAGCTTGTCTTCGAAATCCTGAGACACTTCATTGAGATATTCGGTAAGCGTTGCCTTACTCTTTTTATGAGTTTGAGCTATTGCTTCCTTTATCTCTTTCCTGTCTATCGTACCATCAGCCCCGGCGATGAGGATACAAACCAGCACAGGAGCCTTCAACATAAGCTCCACTTCTCTATCCGTGAGATTGACAAATTCCTTGATCATATAACGGGCAGCAATTTAAGCCATCCAATTTTAAAGCAATCAACCGGATTTTTCGGGTTTGTTTTGGTCTAAATCCGCAGGTTTATCTCTAATGGCATATATTGTATTGATTTGCATTTTTTTACCCAGGTATTGTTTATAAAATTCGGGGACAATTCAAACCTTTTTAACCTTTCTGTGAACCATGTACGAAAAAGATCCCGTTAAAATTTTCGTCGTTGAAGATGATCCTGCTTACACCAAGTTTTTGAAATATGTGCTCGGCCTCAACCCAGACTATGAAGTCGAATACTATACCACGGGAAAAGACTGCCTGGCCAATTTGTACAAGAATCCTGCTATCATCACCCTTGACTATTCGCTACCGGATATGCCAGGCGAAAAGGTGCTCAACCAGATTCGCAGCCAGGATCTGAATACGAGCGTTATTATCGTGTCGGCCCAGGAAAAGATACATACAGCCGTAGAGTTGCTTAAATCCGGCGCATTCGACTATATCACCAAGGATCACGATACAAAGGACCGGCTCCTTAATTCGATCAACAACGCCAGAAATAAGACCTCCCTCATCAAAGAAATCGATCACCTGAAAAAGGAGATATCCGAGAAATACGAATTTGAAAAGAGCATCATAGGAACCAGCGTTGCCATCAAGAAGACTTTTTCCCTCTTGGAAAAGGCTGTACAAACCAACATCTCCGTTAGTATTTCAGGAGAGACCGGCACAGGTAAAGAGCTTGTCGCGAAAGCAATTCATTACAACTCGAAGCGAAAGAACAAGCCCTTTGTTGCTGTAAACATCGCTGCCATTCCCCGTGAACTGATAGAAAGCGAATTATTCGGTCACGAGAAAGGTGCTTTTACCGGTGCGATTACACGCAGAATTGGAAAGTTCGAAGAATCAGAAGGAGGATCGATATTCCTGGACGAAATAGGCGATATGGATCTGAGCCTTCAGGCAAAATTGCTTCGGGTTCTTCAGGAACGTGAAGTCGTCAGGATCGGAGGCAATCAAGTCATTAAGCTCGACGTACGAATAATTGCTGCAACGCACAAAGATCTCGCAGAAGAAGTAAAGGGAGGAAGGTTTAGAGAAGATCTTTATTACCGTTTGCTGGGTCTGCCTATTCACCTTCCGCCATTGCGCGAAAGGGGCAACGATGTTTTGTTAATCGCCAAACATATTCTGGACAATTTTGCTCAGGATAACCAAATGCGAAAATTTAAGATCTCGCAGGAAGCTCAGGAGAAGATCATGCAATATCCATTCCCTGGAAACATCAGAGAGTTGAAGTCAATAATAGAACTTTCAGCTGTTATGGCGGAGGATCAGGAAATACGAACTCAGGATATCAGCTTCAACAGCACAGCCCGTATGGAGTCATTCCTTTATCAGGAAATGACTATGCAGGAATTCATGTACCGGATAATACGTCACTTTCTCAATAAGTACGACAACAATGTTCTTGAAGTTGCCAGAAAGCTGGACATCGGCAAGTCGTCATTGTATCGCTATCTGAAAGAAATGGAAGAGGCCGGAATTTAATAACTCATGCGGCTACAACAATACGTACAAAAAGGATCCTTCTACAAAGCAGTTGTGGAAGATGGCTCAGATATCATTCTGGTCGTTGATTATACCGGTAGCATTCACTATCACAACGCCTCGGTACATGAGACACTGGGTTATAGATCGAACAGCCTCCTTGGTAAAAATTTTTTCGACTACATAAGGCCTGACACCCTTAACGAACTCAAGAAACAATTCAAGCAAAGTCAAAAACGCGCATTCTCTGAAAATGTAGAATTTCAATTTCTCTGTAAGGATGGCACCTTCCGATTTCTTGAGTTTAACGCGATAAATCTAAAACATAAAGAAAACATTGAAGGGTTTATTCTGGATTGTCGTGATATCACCCAACGCAAACATGATGAAGCTGAGCTGGTGAGACTTCAGAAGGCCAAGGAGCAATTCCTCGCCAACATGAGTCACGAAATCCGCACACCAATCAACGGTATTGTCGGAATGGCGAACCTGCTCGGACAAAATCCGAGTCCGGTAGAACGCGAAACTTATCTGAATGCGATCAAACATTCCGCTGAAAATCTCACGGTTATAATCAATGACATTCTCGACCTGGCGGCCATTGAGTCGGGTAAACTCAAGTTCGAGAAAATCGGATTCAACCTCAGGGATATACTACCTTCTTTGATCAGCACGTTCACCTATCAGGCGAGGGAAAAAAGAATCGGGGTCGAGTATCATATCGATGATAATCTGAACAAGATTCTAATGGGTGACCCCGTAAGACTCAATCAGATATTGATCAACCTGATTAGCAATGCCGTTAAATTTACACATACAGGTTCAATCAAAGTGAACTGCATGGCTGAAAAAGAACAGAAGGGCGCGTGTATTGTCCGTATCGAAGTGGTGGATACGGGAGTGGGTATTCCCCAGGAAAAACTCGACACTATTTTCGAAAGCTTTAGTCAGGCCGATGCCAGCGTCACTCGTAAATATGGCGGAACTGGATTGGGTTTAACGATCGTGAAGCAATTAGTAGAATTACAAAAGGGAAGCATAACGGTGAAAAGCAAGGAGCACGTAGGCTCCAGCTTTATCGTCCATATCCCTTACACGATTGGTAAGCCGAGTGCTATTTCTCTTCCGAAGAATGCCAAGGCACTTACGAATGCTAATGTTTCCCAACTGTTTGTTCTGCTTGTCGAAGACAATGATATCAACAGGCTTTATGCAAAGAGCATTCTTAAGAACTGGAACTGTTATACAGAGACTGCTGAGAATGGTCTGGTTGCCATTGAAAAGATTAAGAACCATGAGTACGACGTTGTTCTGATGGATATCCAAATGCCTATTATGGATGGCTATGAGACCACCAAAGCAATTCGATTAATGGAATCCCCGAAAGGAAATGTTCCCATCGTTGCACTTACTGCAAATGCCACGAAAGCTGATGTTGAGAAATGTATTGCCGCGGGCATGAATGATTATCTTCCAAAACCTTTTACCCCGGATGATCTTTATCGCAAGCTATTCAAAGACCTCAACATTACACCAAAGGAAAAAGTGAAGAAGAAGGTATCGCCTGAATTCGCGTCAAAATTATACAATCTCGATTACCTCCGTTCAGTATCTGGAAATAATGAAGAGTTCATTCGTGAAATGGTTTTAACTTTTACGCAGACTATTCCACCTGTATTGGATGAGATGAAGGTTGCATTGGAAGGAAAAGACTGGGAACGGCTGGCACGAATGGCGCACCAGATAAAACCGTCCTTTACTTTGATGGGGTTGACTCCGCTGCGCTCCAGTATACTGTTCATTGAAGAGAATAGCAAACTGGTAACAAAACTCGATGAACTTCCCGATGTAGTTTCAGACTTCGTAAGTCAGTGTAAAATTGTTCTTCCAGAACTTGCAAAAGAAGCCGTACCGGCTTAAGCATCATTCACAATTCGAAATCAGACACTGGGCATTTTATGCTGGTTTGTCAATCTGAATAAACGCCATCGCGTTGTGTCCTTTGTCCTTGTGGGGATAGAAAGTTCCATTACTCACTTGACCAAACTGTATGCCCAATGTCAACAACAATGTTTTCGAACTTGATTCTGGCAGTTGACACATCAGCTTTACGGTCTCCACCTGTGAACCAATAACCAGGTCGGGTGTTACATCCTCATGCGAAACGTGCATCTCTGCTGCGAAATCAAGCTCGGCAGCAGTTGCTATCAGTCGAAAGTGAGTCGCTCCGGTTGATTTAGAGACTTTGTCGGCGGGAACAAAACCAGGTACCTCAACGATCAGGCGACCAGTCTGCCTGTCAATTGATGAGGTGAATGGTGCAAGCAGCGATTGTTGTAATGCACCTTGCATATTGAATTGCATCGTTAACATTTGTGAGACATCGCCGTTCACAAAATTGCGTTCGCCACGACTATTAACGTTATCGCTTTTGATGATCCGCATAATCGTCTGAACTAACCGTTGTGTGAAACGGTCATCGCCAAAATTCTGAATCTGCGTTTTGAAAGCTGCCCGAATAAGTTTAGTCGCTTTGCCCGACCGGCCAAATTCCGACATATTCTCACGGGCGCGAACAAATACAGGGTCTTTTTTCAAACGATCACCTGAAATGCCAGACTTTTTTCGGACTACCGTTCCATATTTTGTTTGAAAGAACGTCAGGTTGTCAATGCGACCTTCAAGATTAATAAGACCTTTTTGAAATGCCATATGCGTAGAATTTAAGTTTACTCACATCATTTAATAGTGATCTGGTTGAGCGCATCTCCAAGTCCTAAACTCCCCTGGTTTATCCACTTCAAATCCTCAATCATTCTCCTCGTTCCCCACAACATCGTCCCTTCTTACCGATCGGTGTATGTATCAAAGCCCTTTGGACTTTAATTTAAACTCGTCCATACCTGTACTAAAATTAGGATAATCCTGGGATAATTCCAGGGTTTTATTAGGGGTTTCCCAGGGTATTCCTAGGGTATACCTAGGGATAATATAGGTTAAACAGGTCATCATCTTGTGGCGGTAGAGTACCGCTATGGGCGTCGGTGCCTTATGTCCGTTGATCCAGTGACTTACCCCAACCGGCCTTTTTCCATTTGTAAATGTGAGTGCATAAGGGGGAAATACCCTTAAATGATCTGCAAAATGGGGTAGGGTTTAAACGGTCGTCAAAGACTCGCATTTAAGTGAAGGTGGAGTGCTTCGATTATTGGCCGACTTTGAGTTGTTCCAATAGAAATCGTAAAAATGGAAAATCACTGAGATCCACTCAGGAAGGGTTTGCACAGTGATCATCATCGTGGCCATGGAGACCGACCAATTCATAATCAATAATTCATAATGTGATGTCGACGTTTCGAATCACATTCTGCTTTAGTCTAAGATTTTCTATTGGGCGATGGCACCTTGTCTTTGAAAGGACAGAGCGCTATTGAGCAGGCACAAGTGCGTCTGCTTGGAGAGGAAAGTACCAGAGTTGTGTATCAAAATGATAAATCGGAAATTTCAACCTTAACTAAACGACATTAATTCATAAATAATCAATTCTTGTTCATCACGGCTATCTTCTTATAAATGATTGATTTCTCTCCTGTCTGTATCGACATAAAGTAAATTCCATTTGCAAGACGACTAATGTCAATCTCCTGAGGACCATTTGTAAAGTCTTGTGCAAGATCCCCATCCAGAACTGTTATTCCCCTTTGATCAATCAAAGTCCATTGGTAGTTCCTCATCAGCATGATCGGAACACTAATGTTCACATGGTTCGATGCCGGGTTAGGATAAACACTTAGATCTTTCAGTTCACCAGTGATAGGATTGTCTTCAATACTTGTAACATTGAGGCTCTTCTTTCTGTATGACCCTATAATCTTTGATTGCAGTATTTTCTTTGACTGACCAGCACCTGGAAAATTGTCCTGAATAAATGCGACTATGAATACACTGTCAGAATTAGCAATTGGGACTTCTATATCGTAGTCAACATCAGCGATCTGTTTATCGCCTCTATTCCAGGTTCTGTCAACAGTCTTACCTTCGCTGCCGAGCAGCAATTTTCTCACCACAGGTCCATTGTTGCCTACACCTTTTTCAACAATCGCTGCCTGCATGGTCACACGGTTTTGAAGCGGGGCGGTCGAATCAATATAAGTATACGTGAGCGCCAGTCGTACTTTGGTGTTTGAAGTCGATGTATTAACCGTGTCGATATCAATTTTAAATGTAGGATCTATCAAGGCGCGACGGTCAAGTTCTATTGCCGTAATGTTGCCAGTGTAACCGTTAAATAAATTACCATCCTGCATACCATCCATAATCGTCGACGGAGGTTGGGCCACGTTATATAACAACGCCCGGGCTATGGGATCCTGCTTATTGCCGGCGCTGACTGGGTCAGGATCCGGTATTGAACTGCCGACCGCATTGAGAACGTGATACTCCACAAAGAAAAAGTCTGACGAATCCTTCTTCAGAAATTGGTCTGCATACTTCTTTTTCAAATCGATCGTCGCATTATTACTTGCGGTGACGTTCACATTCGCGAACGTTTCCACCATAACATTCCGGGTCTTCTCTCCGACAAAAACGTCGTCAAATGCAAATCCATCCCATCCTGTATCACCGTTTGATCCAAATGCCATTCGGAAAATTACAGTGTCTCTTACGGCAAACGGAATCTGATCAAGATTATACCTTGCATTCGTCCATTTTCCTACAGTGTCTTGCGCTGACCCGGCTGACCATGCAAAGTTAGACTGCCCTCCCGGTTGCCCGGAAAGATTCCGACTGTTGTACCAGTTGATTCCACCACCTTCGGCATCACCAATCGTCTCCCACGTAGCCCCACCATTGACAGAATATTGCATGACAGCACCATCAAATCCGGCTTGTGTATCAACCCGATAATTCAGCGAAATCATAGGTCGCTTCAGATTGGTCAAATCCAGGCAAGGCCCTATCACGTAAGACTTTTCATTGTCGTAGTAAGACTTTGCATTTCTTCCGGTCCACCATGCATTCGATCCCGATGCAGCGCTATTGATATATGGCCCATTTGGCAAGCCAAAGATCCAGCTGTTGTTGAAATCACCTTCGGCTGTTATTGCTACCCATGTCTCCGGACCATCCTCGAAGTTGATCGAATAGGGATCTCCAGGCGATGGGGTCTGAAGATCCTGTATGTAGACCTGTTTCGTAGTGTCTGCAAAACATCCCGCATCCGTTCCTATTGAAAGTTTCACAGGATAAGAGCCAAAATTCAGGAACTTATGTGACGGGTCTTTCGCAATAGAAGTACCTCCGTCTGCAAAATCCCAAGTGTAGCTATTGACGTTACCGTAGGTTGACATAGAACGATCTTTAAATTTCGTAGCATCACCTTTACAATACGACGTCCATGAAAAATCAGGTACAGGCGGTTTACCAATAATGATCGCCTTGAAGATTTTGCTTCTACACTGTTGATCAGTTACAACTTCAAGTGAAATGTTTTTTGGGCCAGGAGCTGAATACTGGTATTGAGGCTCCATTGTTGAGCCACTGCTTCCATTTGATCCTTCATCGAAGAACCAATTCCAGGTGACGATGCTTCCGCCAGAAAGGTTGTTTGGAATATTGGATGATTCCAAAAATGTTGCCACATCATCAATGCAACTGTTTCCCAGATCAATAACCGCCTTTGGCGCTGAGAAAACAACCAAGTCTTTTGTTAGCGTGTCTGTCGCAGCGAACTCATTGGTAAATATGAATTGCAATAAGTAAGAGCCGGCATTCAAGCCGTCGGTAAGAAGCTTCCAGTTCGTACCATCATATGAAATCCTGCCTGCCAATTCTGGAGAAATACCTCTGAACAGTGTCGGATCGAATCCTTCGCTTACATCTGGAACACCCACCAATGTGAGATAACCCTGGTTCGCGCATATTTGTGGATTACCGGTAGGGGTGACGCGATTATCTTCTCTGATGTAAAAATCAATATCGGTAAGCGGGTTTACGATGGTGTTCTTTTCAACGTAATTTGAACATCCTGTTGCCGGATCAACATACGTGTAACGGATAATAATGGTGCCGAACCCAGCGTTGGCCGGATTAAACAAGTTTGTTCCCGCTACGATTCCTGGCCCTGTAAAAACACCGCCGACTGGGAAACCGTCAAGATTGTCGATACCGCCGTTCTCTGCATAGATAGGTTCAAGGCCCACTAAATAAACTGCAGGTAGTTTATTGATGCGCACAAATATAGGATCGGAAGCCGCCGTACAAGGTCCTGCCGCGTCAGGGTCGTTCGTTGTGATGGTGAGCGTAACGCCACCCGCCGTAATATCGGCTGGTGTAATTGTATATGTTGAATTCGCATTGTTGACAGGAGAAAATTGTGCTCCGCCGCTTCCTCCGCTCCAGAGCACTGAAGCTGTCGATCCACTCACGGTCGCTGCAAGATTAATCGGCTGGTTTTCACAAACGGCGAAATCGCTCCCGGCATTCACATTGGCAGACATATTAACAAAAATATCTATAGTCGATGATTCCGCAACGCATGGTCCAGACGCGTCTGGATCATTGCTTGTTAACCTGAATACGAGTGAGGTATTTACGTCCGAAGCAGGAACTGTATAAGATGCTGTTACATTGGAAGCCGTTACACTGGAAGCAGACAACACACCGTTTCCTGTATCAACGCTCCATAGGCCTGATGTTGCGCTACCACTCAAAACACCTGCGAGGTTTATCACTCCTGGTTCGCAGACCACGTAGTTGGCAGGTAATGTCACTCTGGCTTGTCTGTTTACATTTACGATGAGTTGATCCGCGAACACGGAGCATGGACCGCCACCGTCAGGATCATTGCTCGAAAGCAGGAACGTTACAGGGCTGCCGATATCAGAAGCGTTAACTGTATAGTTAGCGGTTACCGTTGTACCACTCACAGTAGACGCAGATAAAGTTCCTGCGCCAGATACTAAAGTCCAGTTACCTGACGTGGCACTTCCTCCGATGGTACCACTGATAGGAATGGTTACAGGTTCGCAAACCGCATAATCAGCACCTGCATTTACACTTGCAGTCGGGTTGATCGTTACAGTAACCGTACTGGTAGGTCCCACACACCCATTTGCCATAGGTGTGATGGTGTACATAACGGTACCGATAGACGCATTTGTTGTCGAAAGCGTTTGGCTGATCGTAGAGCCGTTTCCATTGGCCGCACCTGAAACATTCGCCGATGGCGCTGCAGTCCAGTCGAACGTCGTCCCAGGAATATTCTGTGGTGCCGGTAACAGGTTTACAATTGCTGTTTGACCACTACATATAATCATTGCCGACGCGGACGCTGACGGTAGCGGCTTTACAGTCACCACAAAATCCATAGCATTGCCATCACAGCTATTAAACGATGGAATGATATGATAGGTGACCGTACCATTCACGTTACCTGTATTTTGAGGAGCGTTCGTTATGTTTCCGGACCCGGGAGACGTAATTGTCGCAGGGTTGATCGGTCCTGAGATTGTGGCCGTCCACGAAAATGTCGCTCCACCAATAGAAGCAGCAGGCACAAAACTCAATATCTCAGTACTACAAATTTGTTGTGAAAGACTCGTCGGACTGTTTGTCATCACTGGAACAGGCTTCACCGTTACAGTCACGGGGAATGTGGGTCCAGGGCAACCGTTGGCTGTTGGTGTTATTGTATAAGTGACAATGCCGTTGTTGAGTCCATCGACTGACGTCAACACCTGTGAGATTACATTGCCGGAGCCCGCTGCAGCACCATTCGCATTAGTGGCAGACGTTGTCCATGTATAGGTTGTGCCAGATACGCCATTGGGATTTGTAATGACAACGTTAGAACTTGATCCCGAACAAATGATCTGATTTGAAGCTGAAGCCGACGTTACCGGTCTGACCGTAACTACATAGTTTACCGCACTACCATTGCATCCTGAAATTGCAGGTGTGATGGTATAGATAATGACTGCATTAGACGATGTGGAATTGACAGGTGTGTCTGTGATTGCGCCGTTCCCTCCTGGACTTACACCAGATACGGTACCGATGACGGATGATGTCCAATTGAATGTAGTTCCTGTAATGGAAGAAGTTGGTAAAAAGTTAAGTGCCGTTGCACTGCAAATCTCTTGAATTAAAGAAGTGGACGCACTGGTTATTACCGGACTTGGACTCACCGTAACGATCACGTCTATTGGTGCGCCAGGACAAGAACCTGCGCTTGGAGTAACTCTGTAAGTCACGGTACCAGAATTAATGCCGTCTGCCGCGGTGAGCACCTGGCTAATTGTTCCGCCGCTGCCTGCCGCAGCGCCAGTCACATTCGATGAGCTGAACACGGTCCATGAATAACTTGTGCCCGCTACACCGTTCGGGTTTGTGATCGCCACGCTTGTACTTCCTCCTGAACATATATTCTGTGGAGAAGCGGCCGCATCGGCAATGGGTTTCACTGATACATTCACAGCGTAAGGTGTACCGTTACATCCTGCCGCGGAAGGTTGGATTAAATAGGTAACTGTTCCAGGATTCACACCATCGGTTGATGTGAGCGTCTGACTGATAACGGATCCAAGACCAGCAGATGCGCCAGAAACATTCGTTGAACTCTGCACCGTCCATGTGAACGTTGTAGAAGAAACAGCATTTGGATTGGTAATTGCCACACTGGTTGTCTGGCCACTGCAAATGGCTGCATCTGTAGCAAATGCATTGGGTATCCGGTTAACAGTTAGTAATGCGTTAGAACTCGTTAACGTACCACAAATGGCTGTAATCAAAACTGCGTAATTGCGTCCATTGAATAAAAGCGATGCATTCGTGATCGTCAACGTCGGCGTATTAACACCGCTGAACACAGCGCTGTTCGCAAGATTAACACCATTCTCCTGCCACTGGTATGTTAAACCCGTACCGGTTACTAAAGCTGTAAAAGACGCCAGTGAGTTTTCACAAATTACCTGTGGGGAAGGTTGAGTAACAATGACAGGATTATCATTAACCCTAAGGATAGCAGCGTTGCTCACCACAGAAGGCGCGCAAGACCCACCTACAGACACCCTGTAAAGTAGTCCATCGAGCAGCAGTGATGGATTTGTAAGGCTCAAACTCGAAGTGGCTACCCCACTGTATACAGCGTTATTAACAAGATTTGTAAATATTACTCCCCCGTCAGAACTCACCTGCCATTGATAGGTCGGCGTCGTAGTGACCCCTGCATTCACATTAAAACTGGTGTTACTGCCTTGGCAAATTGAAGCGTTTATTGGCTGAGCTGTGATCTCTGGTTTTTCATTCACCGTCAATGTTGCAACAGCGCTGGCGGCCGGCAGACAAGCCCCAAGAAGGATAACATCGTATTGCTTTCCATTGAAAGTACTGGGAACATTTGCCAGTGTAAGTACCGGCGTTGCCACACCACTGAAAATTGGCCCGTTTGAAAGCGGAACTCCATTCTCTCTCCATTGATAGGTCAGTCCCGTTCCTGAAGCAGCAATCGAAAACTGGACTGTCCCATCTTCACATATCGCAGCTGAAGCTGGCTGCAGTGCAACAATTGCATTTTGTTTCACCGTGAGCAATGCCCCATCGCTGATCACGGCAGGGCTACACGTACCCCCAACTATGACGCGATACACATAACCATTATTTGCCGGTGGCGTTGTGGTGAGATTTAAGGACGCGGTAGTAACACCGCTATAGATACCAGCATTCGTAAGATTGGTAAAGGTTGATCCACTGTTGGTGCTGACCTGCCACTGGTAAGTTGCCCCGGTAGTGGCACCTGCGTTAACGGTGAAGGACGTATTATTACCCTGACAGATTGTACTGTTACCAGGGTGCGAAGTAATTTCTGGTTTCTCGTTGACATTGAGGGTCGCCTGCACGCTGGTTACAGGAGGTGCACATGTTCCTCCAACAACCACATCATAGTGTAGACCATTCAAACCACTCGTTACGTTAGCAATTGTCAACGTAGTAGTCCCAACCCCTGAATAAGTCGCATTGTTGGTCAAGGGTGTTCCCTCTTGCCTCCATTGATAAGTAAGTGCCGTTCCCGTAGTAACAACATTGAACTGAAGTGTACCGTCCTCACAAACTGTAGCAGTAACAGGTTGAGTATTAATTATGGGTATTTGATTGACTGTAAGTAAAGCTCCATTGCTTGTAACGCCTGGTATGCATGTTCCGCCAATTAGTACTCTGTACAGGTATCCATTGGCAACAGCCGGTGTTGCAGTCAGATTTAATGTCGCCGATGTTACGCCGGTATAAATGCCTGCGTTGGTAAGGTTCGCATAACTCACGCCACTATTAGTGCTAACCTGCCATTGATAAGTGGCAGCAGTTGTAACACCTGCATTCACAATGAATGAGGTGTTGCTGGTTTCGCAGATCGCGCTATTAACGGGCTGCGCCGTAATTTCAGGTTTTTCGTTGACATTCAACGTCGCCTGCGCGCTGATTACCGGTGATATACAAGTGCCACTCACTACGACGTCGTAAAGCATTCCATTAAGTGCGCTGGCAACATTCGTAATCGTTAATGTGGCAGTTCCTGTACCTGAGTAAGTCGCGTTATTTGAAAGCGGGTTGCCTTGCTCTCTCCATTGATAAGTAAGCGCGGTTCCACTGGCCACCACACTAAATTGTACAGTTCCATCTTCACAGATGGTGGCAGTCACCGGCTGAGTATTGATCAAGGGAAGTTGATTGACAGTCAATAACGCGCCATCACTTGTTACTACCGGAGCACATGCACCGCCTACGATAACACGATATAGATATCCATTATTAACGGCAGGTGTCGTGGCAAGATTTAGTGTTGCTGTTGTGACGCCTGTATAAATACCAGTATTGGTCAGATTAGTGTAAGTAACACCGCTATTGGTGCTTACCTGCCATTGATAATTTGGAGATGTCGTTGCTCCGGCATTGACTGTGAACGATGTATTGCTTCCCTGACAGATAATGCTGTTAACTGGCTGTCCTGTGA
>JBDSKX010000237.1:0-32155 GCA_039916665.1 Chryseolinea sp.
CATATCTAAGAGCATATTAATGAGAAAGTTATCAGGTCAGGCGTCATTGATGGCGGTGTCTGAAACTGCGCCGACGGCTGAGCTCTTATCTGACGTTCTGATCGGCAGTGCGGAAGCAAATATCTCCCTTGGAAAATATCCCGATGCAATCGAGGAATGTAACAACGCGATCAGGGCGAATCCTGCATCCGGCAATGCTTATAAACTCCGTGCTATTGCCAATTCAAAATTAGGAAACTCAAATACCGTGTGCCAGGATATCTCAAAGGCTAAGCGACTGGGCGCGACAGAAATTCAAGAACTGGAGCGGCAGTTCTGTCAATAGTTATTTGTTGCTGAGAAATGTTGTCGGGAGAATCACTGGGCTATGATGGTGCCTGTAATGATACCTGTCGTCTCTTGGGTGCAATTTCATAGAGTTAAGAGGCAGAATTCTGATGCTGATGTTTTGGCCCAGGGTCGCTCTCGACGCAGTCGGGGCTACGCCGGGTAAACGTGCATCATAAAACGGTATAACAGTAAGGGTCGGCCTTTCAGCGCACATCCTAATGCGTGACACATTCAGATTTTCTGACCATTCTTCCTGATAAAAAGAATGACTGCATTAGAAATCAATCCCACATGTCGTGTGCACATGTGGGATTGATTATTCAATTTCCCACACCATGAAAATGTTTTGTTAAAATTTGAAAGCGTAGGCCTGTGTGACTTGTGTTGAAAGGCCGACCCTTACAGGGTCAGGGAAACTACTGTGCACTATACCCAGGGTAGCCTCCGACTGCGTCGTCGGCGACCCTGGGCTACCATGTGTTGACCCTCCTCGCCTGTCCGCGAGGCAGGTTAGGACAAAGCGCCATCGTTCCAACTGACATTTTATACTGAAGTCGAATTTGATTCTAAGCATCCATATCCAAATTTCCATCACCCTGTTAAGGATCGGCATTTCAGCACGCGTTCCAAAAAATTGACGCATTTTTAGTGGCAGACTGATTATGCCCTCATTTTGAATAGGTAAAATGATATTCAGTCCTGATATTGTCGGATCGATGAAAATGTCGTGTTGAAATTGAAATTGTCGGAATTTGGCGAGGGTTGAAAGGCCGACCCTTACACGGTCAGGGAAACTACTGTGCACTATACCCAGGGTGGCCTCCGACTGCGTCGTCGGCGACCCTGGGCTACAATGTGTTGTCCCTCTCGCCTGTCCGCGAGGCAGGTCAGGATAAAGCGCAATCACGCAATCCGGAACGCATGCAGAATCTGGAAATTGTAGTCGCCGAAAGGCTGTTTTGTGACCGTGATAAGCTATTTTTACGCCTGCCGATACCTTACCTTGCCCAGTCCCAAATTAACAAATTACCGCTATGAACGAGCTTAAAGCTGATCAACTGTCTTCTGTGAAAAGAAGCTATTTTAATATCCTCGCGCTATTTCTTGGAGATGAAAGGATTGAAAGCCGCTTCCTCAGATGCCTGCTGAAATGGGGCTTCCAGTTAAAGCTAACTCCCGACGACTTAAATACTGCCAACATCGATATGTCGAACCTGAAGTTTACTTCAGTTGGCGACAAGATCGACAAACTAGAAGCTGTTTATCACCTGGTCTACATGATCTATCTGGATGAAGTGGTAGAAGACATTGAGCTTGAGGTAGCCACGATCTACGCAGGCAAACTGGGGTTTAAACCTCGGGTTGTCAGTGAGTTATTTAAATCGATCGCGACCGAGGATCAAGATGAAAGCAACGGTCGGAATGTAAGACAGGAAGTACTTGACTTTCTGAATCTTTACGAGGTTTAATCCTCACGCAATACTTCAATTCATGAAGCGGCATTTTCTAGTCCTGACTTTTATGCTGAGCAGCCTTTTCGTGACTGGTCAATCTTATCAGGACATTAATAATTTGATTGATCGCTGGCATAAAGCAGCAAGTGATGCAGATGCTACCGTATTTTTTGGAAGTATGTCAGAAACATGCACGTACATTGGCACTGATAAAAGTGAGCTATGGTCAAAAAAAGAGTTTGTGACGTTTGCTAAGCCTTATTTTGATAAAGGAAAAGCCTGGTCGTTCACCCCATATGATCGTAATATTCATGTAACATCTGATGGCAAAAGTGCATGGTTTTCAGAACTTTTGACAACTTGGATGGGTGTTTGCCGAGGCTCTGGAGTACTTTCAAAAGATGCAAATGGTTGGAAAATAGAGCAATACCACCTATCAGTTACAGTACCAAATGAGATAATTAAGAATTTCATTTCCCTCGTAGAAAATAGCGAAAGGCAAAAAAAGCCTTAGCTCAGTTACACATTATAGACGTTCGCCAGCAACGCTGATCTATCCGTCACTTTCATCTAAGCCTACCGATGTATGATTTGCTTCAAGTTTAGGTTGAAGTCACTCTACTGGATTGTCGACATTTGTTGCGTATCAGAAACATTTTTTATGGCATACATGAGAGCAACCTCAAATTCTAAAGTCAACTCCAGAGTGAGACAAATTCTGGTTTTACTTTCAACTATTCTTGTCGGAATGTTGGTTTCCGTTTACGTCAATGCCTAGCAACCAACGCTGATACCGAGATTGGGTCGCAAGACTCAAGCCTTGTGATTCAACAACGGCCAGAAGGGCTGGTCGTGGTTGAATGCAGGGGACAGATTTAAAGGTTCAATAGTTTTTTAGTTTCTAAAAGTCCCACCTCGCGTGGGACTTTTAGTTTTATGGGTTCCAGAGGGTAGCACTCAATAATCAACAATCAACATCCAAACTTCAAACTTCTTCCTAGTTTTGAGGCGATGGACCTCAGCGCCGAAACATTCCTCTCCTACCTGGCTCAGACCAGTGATGCTCCTTACCTGATTCCAATAGAAAGAGCAGAAGGCCTGTACCTTTATAGTCCAGATGGAAAACGCTACGCAGATCTGATATCAGGAATTGGTGTGAGCAACATAGGCCATCGCCATCCTCATGTGGTCGCTGCAATCAAAGCACAACTCGACAAGCACCTTCATGTGATGGTCTTCGGCGAATACATTCAGTCACCTTCAAACCTGCTCGCCAAAAAACTTGCTGACCTTCTTCCTTCAAACCTGAATAACACTTATTTCGTAAATTCCGGAACAGAAGCCAATGAAGGTGCACTAAAGCTGGCGAAGCGATATACAGGCAGGACCGAGATCGTTTCGTTCCGTAAATCATATCATGGAAGCACGCACGGATCTTTGAGCGTTTCGGGTAATGAAGTAAAGAAGATGGCGTTCCGACCACTTCTCCCTGACGTCAGGTTTTTAAACTTTAATGAGATTGACGAGTTGTCCGCGATCACGGAAAAAACATCCTGCGTCATTGTCGAAACAATTCAGGGTGATGCCGGGGTAAGAATACCGACGAAGGCGTTCATGAAAGCATTGCGAAAACGATGCAGTGACAAAGGAGCACTTTTAATTCTTGACGAAATTCAATGTGGGATGGGTCGGACCGGCACACTATTCGCCTTTCAGCAGTTTGATATTGTGCCAGATATCCTCACTGTTGCTAAAGCCTTTGGCGGCGGACTTCCAGTCGGCGCCTTTATTTCGAGCAGGGAGATTATGAAATCACTCACGCATGACCCTATGCTCGGACACATCACGACATTTGGCGGCAATCCGGTTTGCTGCGCATCAGCACTGGCAACGCTTGAGGTAATCGAAAACGAGAACCTGCTTGCGGATGCGGAAAGAAAAGGGCTCCTTATCGAGCAACTTCTGCGTCATGATGCTATTAAAGAGATCCGACGCATTGGTCTGATGTTCGCGATTGATTTCGAATCAGCAGAGATAGTGTCATCAATTGTTGAGGAAGGAAAAAGCCTTGGCGTCATTTGCTATTGGTTCCTCTCCCATCCCTTCAGCTTTAGAATCGCGCCACCATTGACAATTGATGACGATGAGATTAAAGATTCCTGTGCCTTGATTTTAAACGCTATCGATAATGTTTACCTTCGCTTATGACTCCCAGTCCTCAACCTGTTGATCGTCTCGATTACATCTATAAACTTCTTGTTGTCATTGCGCTTACCATCACGGCCGTTATTCTCGCAAAAAGCCTTGTTATCCCAATGGCATTCGCCGGATTGCTTGCTGTCGTAATGCTTCCCGTCGTCAAAAGGATGGAGAAACGTAAAATGGGAACGGCGCTTTCGATATCCATTGTTTTGGCCGTTACGATGATCGTGATGGGACTATTGATCTGGCTGATCGTCAATCAGGTTGTCGGTTTGTTGAACGACTTACCTAATCTGCAGGCAAAGTTTGAAAACTCAATGAACGACGGGAGTAAATTTCTGAAAAGTGAATTTGGAATAAGCACAACTGATCAGAATAAGCTGTTCGGAGAATTTGTAAGGAACGTAAGTTTTTATCTCGGTGATGTTCTCCTTACGACCACCAGCGCGATTGCAACCCTCATTCAGATACCAATCTATATTTTTCTTTTTCTGATTTACAGACTAAAGTTTAAAGAGTTCTTCCTGAGTCTTGTTCCTGACTATCAGGAAATGGGATGGCGAAGAGACATTGAACGGGTCGTACAAGGGTATATTTCCGGACTGACACTTGTCACTTTAATTATCGCGTCACTCAATTGTATCGGACTATTAGCCCTCGGGATAGATCATGCCATCTTTTTTGGAATACTTTCAGGAACGTTGACGATCATACCTTATGTCGGAATCATTATCGGAGCCATGTTTCCTGTGCTGATGGCGCTCATTACAAAAGACAGCATCTGGTATACGGTCGGTGTCATCACTGTATTCATGACCGTTCAATTCTTCGAGGGAAACTTCATCACGCCAAGAATTACAGGATCTAAAGTAAGCATCAATGCGCTCGCGGCAATTATCGCCCTTGTGCTTGGTGGAAAGATCCTCGGAATAGCGGGAATGATTCTCGCCGTGCCTAGCATTGGTGTGCTGAAAATTCTATTAAGTCACAGTACTCATCTAAGCCCTTTTGTGATTCTGTTGGAAGATTCCAATGGAAAGAAAAACGGGACGCCGGCGAAGGATCCTGTAGTTTGATTCATAACACTCAACATCAATAGAAACACGCAACACTGCGGGTTGCCAGCCGGCAACAGATTAAATGCCGATATATTAAATGCTAGGTGTGGAGTATTATGAACGCACCTAAATCTTCTCAATAATAATATTATGATTCGTGTAGATGCATATATCCGCCGCGATGTTCAGACTTTCTCTCACAATCTCTTCGGCAGTAAGATGAGGAGCGTGTTTCTTCAACGCCAACGCTGCGGATTGAGCATACATTGAACCTGATCCAATGGCGGCGACCTGGTTATCAGGTTCAAGCACGTCGCCGTTTCCTGACAGCACAAGTATTTCGTCTTTGTTGGCAGTGATCAACATTGCCTCAAGCCTTCTGAGAAAACGATCCATCCTCCAATCTTTGGCGAGCTCAATCGCGGCGCGTTTCATATTGCCACCGTAGCTATTGAGCTTTTCTTCAAATCGTTCGATGAGTGTAAAGGCATCAGCAGTAGATCCGGCAAATCCTGAAATGATTTTGCCGTCAGAAAGCTTCCTTATTTTTCTGACATTGCTTTTGGCAATTGTGTTGCCCATTGTTGCCTGTCCATCTCCTCCAATTGCCATTTGTCCGTTATGATGAACAGCAAGAATGGTTGTTGCATGAATTTTTTCCATGATACTAAAAAGCGAAAACCCTGAGATGACTCAGGGCTTGTGAATATATTGTTAAATGAGAATTCTGACCGGATCTTCCATCAGACCTTTGAAAGTTTTGAGGAATGCTGAACCAACAGCTCCATCGACTGCGCGGTGATCGCATGATAACGTGACTTTCATTACGTTGCCAACAGCGAGCTGTCCGTTCTTAACAACCGCTGTTTCTTTAATTCCGCCAATCGCCATGATGCATGCATCTGGTGGATTGATGATTGCTGTAAATTCTTCAATTCCAAACATACCGAGATTCGAAACAGTAAATGTACTTCCCTCCCAATCTGAGGGCTGAAGCTTTTTATCGTGAGCTTTCTGAGCCAATACTTTTACTTCCTGCGCGATATGAGACAGCGATTTGTTATCCGCAAAACGGATAACCGGAACCAGCAATCCATCCTTCACGGCAACGGCAACACCGACATGTATGTGGTGATTCTTCCTCATCTTGTCGCCGAGCCAGCTGACATTGACGTCAGGATGCTGACGCAACGCTGCGGCTACTGCCTTAATGACCATGTCGTTAAATGATATCTTCACAGGGCTTACCTCGTTGATGCTCTTTCGGGCTTCAACAGCCTTGTCCATGTTAATCTCCATCGTGAGATAGAAATGTGGCGCAGAGAATTTGCTTTCTGCAAGACGCTTGGCGATAACTTTCCGCATCTGTGATACGGGGACATCTTCAAAGCTTTCTTCGCCAACCACTTTAGGAAGTGTTACCGGTGCAGGCGCAGAAGTTGTGGCAGATTTAGAGGCTGGTGCCGAGGTCGCTGGAGTATAATTCTCAACGTCTTTCTTGGTAATTCGCCCTTGATCGCCTGAGCCTTCAATCTTCGCGATATCTAATCCTTTGTCTTTAGCAACTTTCTTCGCCAATGGTGACGCTTTGATTCGTCCATTGGATTGGTGATCCGCATTGGCATCCGCCACAGGAGCTGCAGGTTGATCAGTCTTGCCGGCAGCTGGCGCTGCGTCTGGAGCAGATTCGCCGCTGCCGTTTGCTTCGTGAGCTTTAAGCAGCGTTTTCCAGTCCGCGTCTTTGTCGCCAATGATAGCGAGCACACCGTTCACCGGAACCGACTTACCAGCTTCGACTCCGATATACAGCAACGTTCCAGCGCTGTACGATTCGTACTCCATTGTCGCCTTGTCAGTTTCAATTTCGGCAAGAAGCTCATTGGCCTTTACCGTATCGCCAACTTTCTTGTTCCAAGAAGCTACGACGCCTTCTACCATCGTGTCGCTCATCTTCGGCATCAAAACCATCTCCGCTTTGATTCCCTTAGTATCAATTGCTTGTCCCGAGGCAACTGGGGCAGGTGCCGTAGCAACTGCCGCAGACCCCGAAGTCGGGGCCGGGCTTGAATCAGACTTAGGTGTTTCAGCTTTTCCTCCGGAAGCCGCCGCATTGGCCGCACCCGACAATAACGCCGAGTAGTCCTCACCTTTGTTTCCTACGATAGCCAGAACACCGTTTACCTTAACCGATTGTCCTTCGGGGACACCAATATATAATACAGTTCCAGCATTGAATGATTCGTAGTCCATGGTGGCCTTGTCAGTCTCTATTTCTGCCATCAACTCACCTGACTTTACAGTGTCCCCCACTTTCTTATGCCATTTCGCTACCACGCCTTCTGTCATGGTATCGCTCATCTTGGGCATGCGTATGATCTCTGCCATTGTCGCTTGTAGATTTACTTTAAAATTTAGATGGCCAAAAGTAAGCCTAAATCATCCGATTTTCAAGCCATTAGAAGCCGATATTACCCACCAAAAACTCGAATACCATGCCGCTGGTATTGTAATCATTGGCAATCCGATAGGTTGACCTGAACCCAAGCTCGATCTTGGGAAGGATACGGAAGACGTTTATGTCAAAAGTCGTCTCAATTCCGACGGACTGATAGATCTGATCACTGGTGGTAGAGTAAATGCGATCGTTGTATCCATTGTAATAGTAAACATGGCCATCCCCTTTCCCTACATCGTAGAATAAATTGGCTTTGATCCGCTGGATGTTGAGAATAGGGCCGAGCGCGAGATCGGGATACCACAAAGGCAACGCATAGTTCGCCGATCCTGACACGAATGTCGCATCATCCGGAAAACTCTGCCCACGTGGTTTTGCAATCCTGTTTCTGAAAGTGTACGTGTTGGTTTCAAAGGCTTGCTGACTTTCCTGATAGCCGAACCGTGTGTAAAAGAAATGGTGTTTGAACATGCCTGGAAAGTAAAATGTAGCGGTAGCTGCAAACAACTTGCCTTTGAAGTCACCACCGTACGGCGTGCTGTAAGATTCAAGATTCAAAGTCTGTCCCCATTTATAAAGAAAGTCACGCTGACTGCGTTTGAGTACGTTGGAGAATGTAAACGTGAATTTGTTGTAGAGAAGATTTCCATCATTCAGCTGATCCTTATAAATAAACACGAGTGAATCATTCACACCTGAAAGTGGTGTAATTCTTTCTGGTCCGCGATAAATTATTTCGCCATCTTTTTTCACCGTATTCTGGAATGATGAGGAGTGCGTATAGCCCACATAGTTGCCTATGGTCAATGACCTGCTGTACTTTGAGTTGGTAAGCACCAAAGGAATACGCAGACCACCCTCAACCGTCATCTCTTTCCATTTGAATTCGATCTGGTTTCCAAAGGCCTTCTCGGTATTGCGTCTGTCACCGCTAAAAAAACTGCCATCAATAATTGGCAACAAAGCCTGGTAACTGATATTCGCTTTCCATGCAGAGGTTCTCTCATTCAAGTCGTACATATAACCACCACCAATTGAAGTGGTGCTCAAAATATCACGCGTTAAAACACCGACATTGATTTGCGCAAGATCATTGGTCACAAACGCACCCCAGGAGTATGGATTCAATACCCCGGAGATTTTCGAATACTTTTTTACGGTTAGCGGTTTTTGCTGAATCCCTTTCCAGAAATCACCGCTCTTCTCCTGGTTGACAAGATTATTTGCCAGACGCTGATAAGTTGATTCTTCAGAAGTCTGATATGGTTTCCATTGACTCACCTCGTAAGGAACACGCACAACATCTAATCCATCTTTGGATTGATCGTTATAATAAATCCACTTACCATCTTTTGAGACCGATGGATTATATGCACCATACTTACTGGTCGTTACCGAATAGCGTTTGCCAGACCCGAGATCGACGACATAAATATTATCAATACCACTCACCGGAGAGTTGAAAAACAAGTGCTGATTCCATAATACGGGATGGCCAACATTCTCGGTTGCTGTATTGAGAAGTTCTTTAGGTTCTGAAAGCCCGTCGTCGAATGAAACGATCCGCCTTCCCTGTTTTGATGTCTCCAACACGACAAGCGATTTGCCGTCATTTGAAAATCTCGACATCGAATACGCACGGTTCTCAGGATGCGTATAGCCCGCGAGTTTTTTTCCCGACGCGGCATCAAGAATAATCAATTCATTCTGATAATTATTGTTTGAGCTTACAACTGCAATTCTTTTACCATCCGGAGCAAGCGATGCACCCATTAGTCTCCCTTTGGTTCCGCCGATTGTAAATCGCTTTCCGGAGGTTTCGTCATATATTCTTACTCGCGAAAATGTCTTTACGCGCCATCGTGGATCAAATCCGTATTCTGTCCACGCGATCTTGCCGGCCTCCGCTGAAAGCATACCAGCATCATTAATAAAACCAGGGGTAAATTCTTTTGAAGCAACACCATCCCTGATTCGAATAAACTTTTCGATATCGCCGATACCTTTTTTCATCACGAGCAAGGATCCGTCCTGCGCAGTCTGAGGATAAAAATAATCCGTGTAAGCCTTCCCATGTCGTTTCAATACAACTTCGAAAGGTGTTAGTTCAAGCTTGTCAATTTCTTCCTGCCATTCCTTTTTCAATGTTGCTGCCATTTCATTGTATGTTGCCACAACATACAATCCTGTTTCGCGATGCAATGCATTCGAGAATGTAAATGGCATGATCGGAATATTCCATGCCCGTTCAGTAACTTTGCTCCATATTTCAGGATCCTGAGTCTTTCTCCTCAGATAACTCACCATATGATACCCAAGCACGTAGTGATCAGGAATGTTATTCTTGTATGAGCGCAGATATTGTTTGTTATAACTGAAAGTTCTTCCTTCCAAAAGGTTCGTCTTGAATACAAGGCCGAAGTAAGGAATGCGTCCCCGCCCTGATGGCGTAAAGGCAGTTTCAGTTGCAACTGCATCACCTTCCCAAAACCACTGCGGTACTGCTAAGTGAGAAGAGCCTACAAGCGTTGTCGGACCAAACACATAATATATAAGTCGGTTCAAACCTCTTATAGCATGACGATATTGCACGACATGGCGGTACTCGTGAGATGAAATCAGATCCAGCCAGTCATTTGTACCCAGGAACTTATTGTCCTGTGTAGGCATAGTATAAAACTCGGTCCGTCTGGGTATCATCGAAACGAATGCGTTCGAGATGGAGGATTGATTCTGAAGAATGACGGATATTTTCCTGGGATTGCGGCCCAAACTAGTGGCTTCAGGAGCATGTATAGATTCCAGTGTATTGGCTACACGCTTTGCCTGCTCATCAAACCCTATCGGAAACAGGACTCGGAAATGCTCCGTGTTAACCTGTCTCCATTTTAAAAACGTTGGATTGTTTTCCAACACCGGTTCAGTCTGAGCGCTTGCCGCGATGCAAGCCAAAACGCACACCATAACGATCGGCAATACTTTCATCAACCCTCTTGTCTTTAGATGGAAAGATGAAATTACCTTTTGTGAAAAACAACTACAGAAAAACTATTTGCTCTACTGATTAATGGAAATTGATCGCATTTCCATGGCGCTGGCCTGAAAGAATCCTAGAGCACCATTGCTAAGGTTACTCCTGGAGTTAGACGGCGGCTGACTAAATAAACCACCGTCGTTCTGTAAAAGATTCTGCAGATCATTATAGAACACAAAGCCATCCCTTGACAAACTATACATTTCCACCCTGCCAACATCGCCTGGTGCAAAGAATATTGGCGATGGAATGCCGTCAATATCTTCTCCTAATACCTCGTCATCAGCGAAGTAGATGTCTGTGTCGTTGTAAACTTTCAGCGAGTCATTCCGATAGAACTTGAACAGGTAGTAATCTGTCGTTGCCTGCGGTTCTTTGGCATATAGCAGTATTTCATAAAACTTCTTGTAATCCTTTGGATCATCTTTTTCATCGTCATTTACCCTTGACGTGAGCGAATCAATCTTTGTCACAGGATTAAGAAAATCTGAACCTTCATACACCTGCTCATCGATTGATACTGTCAACTTATAGGTCCTGCCAATCTCTCCTGCAAACTCTGATGAAGGCAGGTAATACCCCATAGAGTCTGCGTTGTTTCGCGGGTTGTGTACAAAAGCAAAAGAGTTACCCTGATCATCCGTCACAAAAACAGATGCATTGTCTACTCTTGGTGACTCTCCAGAATCATAAAATCCAATGGATTTGGTAACTTTTACATACTGGTAATTCGACTTGTTGGTGACTTGGCCTTCAATGATGATCCGTGGTTCAGTCTGTTTAAGATCAAGCTCGACAGTCTTCTCACACGCGGAAAATATGAATAGTACAATTATTGGAATCAGAATATTTTTCATGACTTGATTAAAACTTAAAGTTGTAAGTAACAGAAGGAAGAATCGGGAAAAGGTAGATCATGCGCGCTTCTTTTGTACGACCATCTCCAATCACATTGCCATCTGAATCTTGTTTTGTCCTTGTATAAATTGTGAATGGATTCTGTCTGTTGTAGACATTGTAAACCGAGAACACCCATTGTCCCTGCCATTTTCTTCTTGCGTTTTTCTGGGGTGTTAGTGTAGCCGACAAATCTAACCTGTGAAACGCCGGCAGCCTGTAACCATTCCGTTCGGAAATAACATCGGGGTTATAATTTTGGTATTCAAATTTCCCCGTTGGCAACGTCGTGGGTCGCCCTGTACTGTATGTGAAATTTGCGCCAAACGTCCATTTTGCATTCATGTCGTAAGCAGCCTGCACATTCACGACATGACGGCGATCGTAGTTGGCATAAAATTCTCTGTCGAGATTTACCCCTTTGATCTTACGAAGCGCCTTTGACCAAGTGTAACCTACAGTTCCCGTTAACTTACCCTCCTTTTTTGTTAACAGAAACTCTGCACCGTAAGCCCAAGCCCGTCCCTGACGAAATTCGGTTGACAGATCCTGATTGAAAAAGATGTCGGCATTGTCAGCGAAGTCTGTGACGTGCTGCATGTTTTTGTAATATCCCTCGACGGAGAACTCAAACATGTTATCCTTGAAGTTTCGAAAATAACCCGCAGCGATCTGATCGGCCATCTGAGGCCGGAGATAATATCCGCTTGGACTCCAGGTATTAAAGGGAACCGGAACAGTACCTGCGGCAATCAGGTGAGTATTTTGCACCATGCGGTTGTAAGACAATTTAATTGACTGGCCTTCCCCTAATATATAACGGGCCCCTATACGCGGCTCAAGATTCACATAGGTCTTGATATTTTTCCACGCGCCATAATGAAGCGTGTCTGTGCGCTCAACATTTCTGTTATTGGTCGGATCATCATAGGTGTACACGTCACCCGGGCCAATACTTTGGAATACTGAAAGTCTGACACCATAGTCGAGGGTAAGTTTGTCGGTCAGGCGCTGCTGATTACTGAGGTAAAATGCATGGTCGAGCGCGTGCATATGCTGCAATTCCACTTCGTCGAAAATAGAGCCTTCCGTATTGGGTGAAATTTTTCCAGGAGAAAAACGTCTACCGGTTACGTGGTAGCCGAATGAAAGCTCGTTGTTGGTATTAATAAAGTAAGTGAGATCATATTTTACACTAAGTTCCTGAAGATTGGAAGTCCACTGAAAGCCTTGTACGGGATCCTTTAGCTCAAGTTTGTAATCGAACTTGCTGCCGATAACGGACAAATTTGAAAACAACCGCTCGTTGTACAAGTGATTCCACCTGAAAGTACCGGTGCGATTACCCCAGGCAAATCCAAAGTCATTCCCAAACTTAAACATATCCCGTCCGGTATAAAATGCGGCGTAATAGCGGTTCCTGTTGTTTGACTTCCAGTTCAATTTTGCATTGATGTCGTAGAAGTTAACAAGGTTATCCTGATTGGCGGCCTTTAGAAACAAGTCAACATAAGATCTTCTGGCCGAAATAATAAAAGAACTTTTATCCTTCTTAATTGGTCCCTCAATCATCAGCCTGCTCGCCATTGTGCCAATTCCACCTGAAACCTTTACTTCCTTGTTGTTGCCATCTTTCGTGCGCACTTCAAGGATCGATGAAAGTCTTCCACCAAATCTGGAAGGAATTCCTCCTTTATATAATTCTGAATCTTTGATAACATCCGCATTAAAGACAGAGAATAAACCGAACAAGTGGGATGGATCGTAGATTGGTGCTTCATCAATCAGAATGAGGTTTTGATCAGCACTACCACCCCGGACATAGAAGCTTGAGGTACCTTCGCCAGCCGTTAACACTCCCGGCAACATTTGGATATTTTTAATGATGTCTACCTCGCCAAACAACGCAGGCAGTTTACGGATCCTGGTCAGGTCCAATGTATTTTTGCTCATCTGAAGCGACACTACATTTTCGTCTACACGTTTGTCCGAGATCACAACCTCCTGGATCACCTGTGATTGTGACGCAAGTTCAATGTTATGCGATACATCTTTATCCAGCGTTACCGTTGTAGTCTGTGAAAGGAATCCAACATAACTGAATTGAATCTCATAGATTCCTTTGGGTAGCGTCAACGAGTAAAAGCCATACGCATTCGTAACCGTGCCTGCTCTAAGTTCCGGCAGATATACTGTTACTCCAATTAATTCCTCTCCATTGGAGGAGTCTTTAATATAACCGTTTAGTGTAACTTTATCTTGCGCGTCGACTAATAACGAATAAAAGACCAGAGTGGTCAGAAGTAATTTTTTAAACATTCAACATGGGGTTAATTTCCTTACAGACAACCAAACATATCAACACCCCTATGCGGGCGAAAAACAAATTTGAATTCACTGCAAGTACCCATAGAGACGTAGAATTCGACAAATGGTTACTTTTGTTGCGTTCGACAACCTCAAAGGCGCAATAAACATGTTCAAAAAACTGAGAGAATTGTATGCGCAGTATAAGCCGTACATTAAAGTAGATTTAATAATGTATGCTGTTCTGCTGCTTTCAATCGTTATTTATTTCATCGTCTCCTCTCTGATTGACTAAAGGAAAACATTTATCATTTATTTAAAGAGATGACTAAAAACGACAACGATCGCCCAAGGAGTCTCTCAATCGTCAATCACCAGACCATCATTAAACAGAAAAAAGCCGTCATCAGGTGGCGATGACGGCTTCGTTGTGAAGTGATTCAACATATATGAGAGATGGTGAGATATAGTCCTTGTGATGCAGAAACAATTTGCCATCTGGTGACTAACGTTAAAGTAGATTCTGCCAATGCCCTTCGCTGATTACCTCAGTATCGTACTGGATATGAATTATAGTGCTTTGAGTAAACTGAGTAACTCAACAATTTCCTTTCGGATCTTCACAAGTTGATCTTGCAAATCCAGACCTGGTTTTGACGATCCTATTGATACCGATGGGGCTGGATCTGCGCGCTGATTAGATCGAATTACTGCATTCATAGCTGAATTGTTTAAACCTATCAACTCCAATCTATGAAACAAAGGCTATAATAAGAGGGCCAAATTCTAGAATATCTGTCTACAAAGTTGATATTCAGAAAGTTACGACAGATAAAAGACGGTTAAAATCACGCTTAGTCGAGATAAAATTCCGCATCATGCTGAAGATTTGGATAATTGTGACTGAAAAAAGTGACTCTAGGCGAAAGTGAAATTGCCGAAGGCAATCCTATTATAGTGTCTCCGTGGTTTTGATTCTCCAGCGTTTGTCGTCTGATTCATTATCTGGGAATAACACCTTCACAATTTTGAAGGCAATCAATGCAAACACGCCATAGAGCGTCGCGAAGCAAATGACTATGAGCAGAATATTCATGGTATTTTGGTTTTCATCTATAGGAGAGAATATAATGCCACGGTCCACCATAAGTGAATTCAACATCAGTCTTAGGTCGTAAAATCGGCGAAATTAGAATGAAAATGACGTTTTTACCTATTTTTAGGGAGAAGAGTCTTCCGCAAAAAAAGAGATCACCACACTCAATCCAGACCAATTTGGGACGCATTCAGGTTATTTTTTTCCAGGATTGGAATGATCACCAACGTATGCGCTGATAAATTTCTGGATATTGCATGATTGTTTGTCCGACAGTATGCTGAAGATCGATTGCCATACGCACATCCTGCCCAAGAAACTCCCGAATTGGAGTGAAAAGTATGGATACGGAGAGTTTATATACCTACAGCATCACAAGCGCGGCTCCGCCAAGATGATGCGCGGCAACCAATTCTTTCGGGAAATTAAAGAGAACTCCTGGAATGCCGAACTTCGGATCAAGGACTACGAGAAATATCAAACACAAGTGCAGGTTGTTTGCACGATCCCGGTTATGTTTTCGTATTGGGCAAAACCATTTGACTGTCTCGATATTTCACGATTTCTCAATGACCATATAACTGATCTTATTTCACGCCATCCTAAAAACTATCTGGGGTTGGCGACCGTCCCCATGCAGGATGCAGAACTTGCAATTCAGGAATTGGAACGGTGCAGTCAGATGGGAATCAGCGGCGTGCAGATCGGCTCTAACATAAACGATCTGAATCTAAATGAGGAAAGATTCTTCCCAATCTTTGAAGCGTGCGAAAAATTGAATCTGGCAGTACTAATCCATCCTTGGAACATGATGGGGCAAAAGCACATGCAGCGATACTGGCTTCCCTGGCTCGTAGGAATGCCAGCCGAAACTTCAAGGGCGATCTGCTCTATGATATTTGGCGGCATTTTTGAACGATTACCCAAGTTGAGAGTGAATTTTGCGCACGCTGGTGGGTCTTTCTTAAGTACGATTGGAAGAATCTCACACGGATTTGACTGCAGACCTGATCTCGTTGCGATAGATAACAATGTTGGCCCACGAAATTATTTGGGAAAATTCTGGGTAGATAGCGTCACGCACGACGAAGTCATGTTGGAATATGTGCTTCGCCTGCAAGGTTCAAAGCGGGTTACCTTGGGATCGGATTATCCTTTCCCGTTGGGTGATTTGGAGATTGGAAAGTTTATTGAAAAGATCAATCTTGATGATAATATTAAACAGGACATCTTTTATGGTGCTGCCCTTGAATGGCTTGATCTGAAGAAAGAACGATTTACAGAATGAAGGAGTATTTACTGACGTTACTGATCACCGTGTTTAGTCTGGAGGCTTATAGCCAGCAAACCAAAGTAGAAGAATTCCGGCTTCAGCAGGAGCAAATGAAAAAGACCGCCTTACTGCGCGAACTTGATTCTGGGGTCTACTTCATGGACATCGGAAATTATCTGGCTGCTGACAAGAAGTTTCAATACGTTTTGGCGAATGTGAGAAGTGTTCCTTCGGACCTTACCTTTTTCTTTGGTAAGAATTCCTACTACATGGAGCGGTATAAACAAAGTATTGACTGGCTTAATAAATATATCCAGCTGAAAGGCACAAACGGTCAATATTCAGTAGAGGCTGTGAGTTGGCTGGCTAAATCAGAACAGGAGTATCTCAAGGAAAAGGCGAATGCCACGGTCCGGGCGGAAGAGATATTATCCAAAAACTATGATATTGATTGTGGTCCCTCAGGAAAAGTAACTTGCCCGGTATGCAAAGGCGACCATGTCGTTATCAAGAAAAGCGCCTTCGGATCCGAATACAAAACGTGTGTATATTGCGATGAGCATGGATGGCTCACCTGCGAAGAATACAACCGACTTTTGAGAGGCGAACTCCGGCCGCACGATTAATCAGCTTTCCCAATCTCGTCAGGAATAATTAAATTTGCAGTTGATTAAACTGCAATTAATCATTTATGGCTTTGTACAACAGAATCAATGGTCGCGCCTTGAAAGAACAAATGCGCGTTGCCTCTGACAAGAGGGTGACCATCTCCTTTTACAAGTATCACCAGATACATGACCCTCAGGCGTTCCGAGATGAACTTTATACCGGACTTGAAGACCTGTCAGTAAAGGGACGGATATACGTAGCGTTGGAAGGCATCAATGCACAGATCAGTGTCCCTCAGACATTGCTTAACATTTTCAAGACATATTTAAATACCATCTCATTTCTCAAAGATATACGGACTAATATCGCTATCGATGATAATGGCAAATCATTCTTCAAACTGAAGATACTTGTCAGAAAAAAGATTGTTGCCGATGGTTTGGACGATCATACTTTTGATTCCAGTAAGACCGGCGTTCACGTCAATGCTGAGAAGTTTAATCAACTTGCTGATGATCCAAACACGATCATTGTTGATATGCGGAATCACTATGAAAGCGAGGTTGGACATTTTAAAAATGCTGTACTTCCGGATGTCGATACTTTTCGTGAAGAACTCCAGGTTGTAGAAGAACTGATGAAAGAACAGCAGGACAAAAATCTCCTGATGTATTGTACTGGTGGAATCCGATGCGAGAAAGCGAGCGCTTGGATGAAACATAAGGGATTCAAGAATGTATTTCAGCTTGATGGAGGCATTATTGAATACGCAAGACAGGTTAAGACCAACAACATGGAGAATAAATTCGTCGGAAAGAATTTCGTTTTCGATGAAAGATTGGGTGAAAGGATCTCTGAAGATATCATCGCTGTTTGTCATCAATGTACTAAGCCTTGTGACGATCACACGAACTGCAAGAACGACGGTTGCCATTTGCTCTTCATACAATGCAGAGATTGTGCTGTTCAGTATAATGCGTGTTGTTCAACCGCATGCATGGACATCGTTGCGCTACCTGAAGAAGCGCAAAAAGAGATTCGAAAAGGAATAAACAAAGGTCGCCAGGTATTCCGCAAAGGAAGAACCGATAACCTTAAAACGTCAATATCCTAGAAAACCATTTCGCCCGTTAGAATCATATGAAAATCAGAATTGGCATCGTTAATGTTTCAGATCGGGCCAGCCAGGGTATCTATGAGGATATTCCAGGAAAAGCTATCGTAGAAACCCTTTCCGCTTACATTAAGGGGAATTGGGATAAAATTTATGCTGTTGTGCCCGACGAGCAATCCCTGATTGAGCAAACGATGATAGAAATGGCTGATTTGGAGAAATGTTGTCTGATTATTACATGCGGTGGAACTGGTCCGGCAAAACGGGATGTTACCCCAGAGGCCACAGAATCCGTGTGTAACAAGATGATGCCTGGTTTTGGAGAATTGATGAGAGCTAAAAGTCTTACATACGTGCCAACAGCCATTCTTTCGAGGCAGACTGCAGGCATCAGGAACCAGACTTTAATTGTAAATTTACCAGGCAAACCAAGGGCTATACGACAATGCCTCGACGCCGTTTTCCCAGCGATTCCATATTGCATCGAACTGCTGGAAGGACCGTTTATAGAGTGTAATGAAGATGTGATAAAAGCGTTCAGGCCCCTTTAGTTATATTTATAATCTATGGCAAGAATAAAATATTATTACGACACCGAAACCTGCAAGTACGAGCGCGTCAAAACCAGAACCAGCGACGTCATACTGAACGGCCTCGGAATTATGTCAATGACCGTAGCCATGGCGGTAGGTTTGCTCATTCTGTACAGCAGCTACTTCGAGTCACCAAAAGAATTGATGCTGAAGAACGAAGTAAAGGAGCTTGAGTTCTATTACGGTAAATTAACAACAGATGTTCAAAATCTCAGCGCGATCCTCGACAACGTAGAACACCGCGACGACAATATCTATCGCATCGTGCTTGGCGCTGAGCCTATTCAAAAATCTGTACGTCACGCGGGTATAGGTGGATCCGACCGATACAGTGATATCAAAGAAAAAGATTTCTCACATGAGGAACTTGTCATTACATTAAATGAAAAAGTTGACCTTCTCAGAAGGAAACTTTACATCGAGACGAAGTCACAAGATGAAGTAGCCGTTCTGGCAGAAAAGAAAGAAAAACTTTACGCATCAATCCCGGCGATCCAACCTATTTCCAACAAGGAACTCGTGGCACTTGCCTCAGGTTTTGGATGGAGAACGCATCCGATCTACAAAGTGAAGAAGATGCACATGGGTATTGACTTTGCCGCCTCCATTGGAACTCCAATTTATGCAACCGCTGACGGTGTTATTGCCGAGACTAAGGTGAATTTCAGTGGATATGGAAAATCCATCGAGATCGATCACGGATTCGGCTACAAGACGCGATATGCCCACATGCATGAATTTGCAGTAAGGGCTGGCCAAAACGTAAAACGTGGTGACCTTATCGGCTATGTTGGTAACACTGGTCTCTCAACCGCGCCTCACCTTCACTATGAAGTGTTGATCAAGGGCAGTCAGGTTGACCCCGTTCACTATTTCTATAACGACCTTTCCGCATCCGAATACGAGAAAGTATTGGAACTCGCTTCGATTGAGAACCAGTCACTGGGTATGTAATAAGATATTTGCTGAGTCCTGTAATAAAAACCCGTTGCGTTTACGTAATGGGTTTTTAATTTTTAGTCTACCTTCGCGCTTCAACCTACTCCCCCATGCGCCTGGCCGATGGCCTTTATCTAGTCTTTATTTTAGTGCAGTTACCATTTGCATCTGTCTATGGACAGGGTTGCAGTGACGCTGGCTTCTGCACGATGGGCGCAATGAAACCCGATCAGCCTTTCGGTAAAAAAATTGAACTGCGGCTTCGCTCTATGGAAATTAGTTTCTACAGGGGATCGACTACACTCACACCAATTGTTTATGTCGCCACTGCAGATCTTAACTTCAGCCTGAATAAGAAGACATCTCTACAACTTAAACTTCCTTATCAAGCCGTTTCCGGCAGACTCGCCAACACTTCTGGTATGGGCGATATATCATTTTGCATTACACGAAACATAGTTAGTAAGGCATCTTTTGATGTAAACCTGACGCTCGGTGGGAAAATCGCGACAAACCGATCAGATAAAAGTGTCGACGGAAGACCGTTGCCTATGTATTATCAAACGAGTCTCGGAACTTACGACGCGATCGCGGGTATTTCAGTAATCTCCAGAAACTGGTTATTCGCAACCGGCATCCAGCATCCATTTAATAAAAATCACAATCAATTTGCCTGGACCGCGTGGCAGGGAAGTGGTGAAGATCAGTCGTACGTCGAACGATATCCAAAATCAAAACTCCTTCAACGCGGAACGGATGTTATGCTGCGTATTGAACGAAACTTTAGATTTTCTCAATGGAATTTCTCACTGGGATTACTCCCTATCTTCAGAATTAATAATGATGTGATCAGCGACCCGACCGGGAAAAGAATTACGCAGCCAGGTACTGTAGGGATGGCGTTGTCAGGTATACTTACCACAGGCTATAATTTCAATGTTCGATCGGGTATCAAACTTCTCGTAGGCCGCAAGATCAGGCAACGCGAGCTAAATCCCGATGGCCTCACAAGGCATTTCGTTTCCAGCATAAGCTATTGCTATCGCTTCTAGGTATGATAAGATATCTGATCATATCATCAATGGTATTGTTTTCCTACAACGGAAATACGCAAAGTCTGATGCACGTGGACTCACTAATCTCTGACGCTCAATTCGAAAAAGCAACGGAGTGGGTAGATGCTCAGCTGAAGGGTAACATTCCGGATGAGAAAAAAATCATCCTTATCGGTAAGAAAGCCGATGCACTAACCCGCCTTGGACGCTTCGCGGATTCAGAAGAGTTACTATCCACGATTCAGCCTGAGGCAAAGACTCCATTTCAGAAATCAGTTATCCAGTCGGCATACGGATCGCTTTACCTGAACGAGGGTCTCTACGACCAGGCGTTTGAAAACTTCTCTGCGGCCCTTCAAAATCTTGCGAAGGACAAATCGGAAAACTCACTCGATGCGGCTCAGGTCCTTTCTTACATTGGAAATCTCTATCGCGCAACAGGTAAGTATACACAGGCCGAAGAAATGCTTGGGCGGTCATTGTCAATCCGCCAAAAGTTACTGAAGGAGAATTCAGAATGGGTCGCTGCCTCATATAATGATCTGGGACTCGTTTACAGCCAGACGGACAATGATCGAGCACTTGAATATTACGAGAAGGCGCTTAAGATTTATGAAAAACTCCATGGCAAAGATCATCCGAAGATTGCCATCGCCAATACTAACATCGGCTTCATCTATACAAACCTTGAGCTTTATGGAGATGCCATCAACAATTTCGAATCCGCGCTTAGGACATGGGAGAAAATTTATACAAAGGCACATCCCACCAAGGCGTTCCTGTTTTTTAATCTTGGTGAAACGTACTTGAAGATACACAATCCAAAAACAGCCAGTGAATATTATCAAAAAGCTTTAACTATGTATCAGGAAAGTTACGGCAGCAAGCATCCTGATATTGCAGTAGTGTTCAATGCGTTAGGCAATCTTAATCTCGCTGAACATCGCTACGATGATGCTTTGAATGACTACCAAAGTTCTCTGATTACAAACGTCAGAAATTTTGATGCTGCTGACGTCAGAAAAAATCCTTCGTTGTCAGAATATTATAACGGCCGGACTTTGATCAACAGCCTACTTTATAAGGCACAGGCGCTTGAAGCCCGTTATTACGGGGAGACTATACGCATGTCTGATTTGACTCTGGCGTTAAAAACAATACAGGCCTGCGATTCTCTGATCGACCGACTTCGTCAACACATATCGAGTGAAAGCGACAAAATCATTCTGGGAGTGATTGCCAACGATGTATACGCGAGTGGTGTTCGCATAAGCTACGAGACTGGGGAAGTCGCAGCAAACAAAAAGAAGTGGTACGCATTGAGTTTTTACTTTGCGGAGAAGAGTAAATCAGCGGTATTACTGGAAGCGATATCAGATGTTAATGCCAAATCATTTGCAAGAATACCTGAGAGTTTGCTGCAGGAAGAGAGAAAAGCCAAGGCAGGGATTGCTTTGCTGACCCAACAATTGGCTCAAAAGCCCTCTCCAATAGAAGAGCGCACGTTGAGAGAATACTTATTTTCTATGAATCGAAAGTACGAACAGTTTACTGCTCGACTGGAAAAAGAATATCCAGAGTATTATAACCTTAAGTACAGCAACACCTCACCCAGTATCTTCAAGTTGCAGAACAAGCTCGACCGCAAAACAGCAATCGTCAGTTATTTCATTGACGACAAGAACAATCATTTGTATGAGTTCACTATAACCAAAACCAAATTCAAAGTTAGAAACACACCACTGTCCAAAGACCTTGAAAAGGTGATTACGGGACTCAGAAACAGTCTTTACTTTAACGCCATTGAAACTTACAGGATTGCAGCCTCGACTTTATCCAAGGTATTGATCCCGAAGTCCATTCCACATTCGGTTAAAGCGCTGGTGATTATTCCAACAGGACGGCTAAGCATTATTCCCTTTGAAACGTTGTTGACGCGCAAGATAAAATCAGGCGATGACCTAACCACTTTTCCATACCTGCTGAAGAAATACAATGTTAGATACGAGTTTGCCGCATCGATGATTCTTCAAAGGTCGACGCCGCCGGCGTCAACTGATAAATCAATATTTCTATGCGCTCCAGTGACCTTCATGCCCACTCAACAACTTCCGGATCTGCCAGGCACCGAATCGGAAGTGAATGGTATTGCTCAATTATTCGCAGTCAAGAATTTAAAGAGTGACGCGTTTCTTCGAGGTCGGGCTGACGAAAAAATTGCAAAGTCTGGCGTATTAAAAGAATACGGTTTTCTCCACTTTGCAACGCACGGGGTAGTGGATGAAAAGAGGCCCGAGTTATCGCGTATTTTTCTTCAGTCTGGGAGTTCTGATGAAGACGGAAGTTTGTTCTCAGGCGAGATATACAATCTTGAATTGAATGCGGATCTTGTGACGCTTTCGGCATGTCAGACTGGTCTTGGAAAGATCTCGAAAGGTGAAGGCGTTATTGGACTTTCGCGCGCATTGCTTTATGCCGGAGCAAGAAATATTTTGGTGTCTTTCTGGAGTGTGGCGGATGAGTCGACCGCAATTCTGATGAAGGAATTTTATAAGAATGTATTACAGGGAAATGTTGATGATTATGGGGAAAATTTGAGGGTGGCAAAACTATCGCTTATGAGCCAGGAAAAGTATAGGTCGCCCTATTATTGGGCGCCATTTGTGCTCATCGGCTTTTAGAATTTATTCTGCCCGTACAGTAGTTTATGATTTGCGTCACAACTACTGCAAGGGTCAGATAAAACACATATGAACGCTATGGCAAAAAAGCTTTTCACTGTGTCGAGAGAACTTTAAAGTAAGAGCATAAGTTCGACTTTTCCTAAAGAATTTTTGAAACTTTGTAAAGCGTGAGATTTTGACTTTTTTTCCACCATCCACCATTAGAAAATGACATTTATTCACACAACAACCAAAATGCGATATTTTGTAACTAACTGTATAGCAAATTATTAACTAATTATCCACAAACAATCCACAAACAATCCACTTTATTGTAAACATGGTAGAAGACAGCTACAGACAGCGGGGGTTAAGGCAAAAACTGGTCAAAAAACTGGCTGAAAAAGGAATCAGAAGTGAGGCAGTTTTAGCAGCTATCAACAAGGTTCCAAGACACATTTTTTTTGAGAGTTCATTGCTCGAGCATGCCTATCAGGACAAAGCATTTCCAATTGGAGAAGGGCAAACGATTTCGCAACCTTATACCGTTGCCTTTCAAACCGAGAAGCTCGAACTCAAGCCGGGCGACAAAGTCCTGGAGATCGGTACTGGCTCAGGATATCAGGCGTGCGTGCTAATGGAAATGGGCGCCAAGGTTTTCACGATCGAGTACAACCGCAAGCTATACGAACGGACGCGCGACTTTCTCCCACTAATGGGCTATAAGCCAAACTTCTTCTACGGCGACGGATCAAAAGGACTGCGCGTGAAGGCACCGTATAATAAAATCATTGTTACAGCCGGCGCGCCTGTAATTCCGACTGCGTTAACGGACCAGCTATCTGACGGCGGAATACTTATTATCCCTGTCGGAAACCGCGAAAAACAGAGCATGGTTCTGATCAGGAAGCAGGGAGATAAGATGATCAAAGAAGAATTCGCAAACTTTGCATTTGTGCCGCTTTTGGGAGCTGATGGATGGGGGAAATAGATCACGATAAAGCCTCAAGTCATGAGTCTGCGAACTTTCGAAATATGAAGACTTAAAGCTTGCACTCATTGCCGAAGGCTATGTCCAACCCAGCCAGATGAAATGCTAAAATCTAAATTCCCGACGCAATAACTTGCAACTTGTGGCTTTGCTTGCCTACCAATACTAAAATGCACTCAAAAGTAAATCCTTGAGTTCCTGAAACTCCTTCCCCATTCTAATCGTCGTCTTCTCGCTTCGCATAAATTTCTGCAACGGTACAGGTATCTCAAGATTGATACCCAGCGTCTCATCAACGACATCCTTGAACTTTGCAGGATGTGCGGTTTCAAGAAACACGCCAGATACAGGCCCTGAATCTCTCATGAATTTCTTCAGCCCAAGATATCCGACGGCGCCGTGAGGGTCCATCACATATTTCCGCTCATTGTAAATTTTACGCATGGCTTGCCTCGTCTCCTCGTCGGTGAAAGAATAAGACTCAATCTCAGCACGAATAGCATCGATATCGCCATGAAACAAATCAAGAATACGCGCGACGTTGCTGGGATTACCTACGTCCATGGCATTACTAATCGTTGACATTGAGGGCCGGGGCGTATACTGGCGGGTTTTCAAAAACTCTGGTACAACGTCATTGCTATTAGTAGCTGCAATAAAGCGCCCGATAGGCAGGCCCATTCGCTTTGCAAGTAGCCCTCCCGTGAGGTTTCCAAAGTTTCCACTCGGCACACAAAATGAAACAGGTTTGTTCTTTTGTTTTAGCTGTGCATAGCCATAGAAATAATAAAATGACTGTGGAATAAGCCTCGCGATGTTGATTGAGTTCGCAGAGGTCAGGAAGAACTTGCCGCGCAATGTGTCATCCAAAAAGCTTTCCTTGACAAGCTTCTGGCAATCATCAAATGTTCCGTCTATCTCAAGTGCTGTGATGTTCTGTCCTAAAGTTGTGAACTGCTTTTCCTGAATTTCACTCACCTTGCCCGACGGATACAAAACAACTACCCTGGTACCCGCTATTCCGAGAAATCCGTTCGCTACAGCACTCCCGGTATCACCACTGGTTGCAACCAATATCACAATCTCCTGTTTCTGTTCCTTTGCAAAATAGCCAAGTAACTGTGACATAAATCGCGCGCCGAAATCCTTGAAGGCAAGGGTTGGCCCATGAAACAATTCCATAGCGTATACATTATCCTCAATTTCTACCACTGGAGCATCAAATTGAATCGTATGTTTAACAATTCGCGCTAACTCGTCTGCAGGAACGGCATCACCGACCATTGCAGTCGCTACCGTTATCCCAATTTCCTGCAGGGATTTTCGTTCAATGGATCTATAAAATGAATCCTCAAGCTTTGGAATAGCTTCAGGCATATACAAGCCGTTGTCCGGCGCCAGTCCTTGCGTAACCGCCTGCCGTAAATCAACTTTTAAAGAGGGACTGTTCGTACTATAAAATTTCATGATCAAATGCTGCTACAATGTTGTTATCCTTCAACGACTTTTGCCCCGACTCCATTGATTCGAGATACAAACACATCGCTCTTCAACTTTAGAAACTCAAACTGCTTCTGAATTGCATTACCTACACGCTCTGCGATCGCATATTCCGTACTCAACGCAAAAATAGTTGGGCCAGATCCTGAAATACCACACCCCAGCGCACCCAGCTTAACAGCTTCACTTTTTATCGAAGTGAATCCTGGAATCAATACTGACCTGATTGGTTCAGCTACTACGTCAGTAAGTGAGCGCATGATCAATCCGTAATCAGGTTTCATCAACCCGACCACCAACCCGGCGATATTACCCCATTGCGTGATCGCATCTTTCATCGGAATGTTTGCCTTCAGCACTCGCCTTGAATCCGAGGTCTTTAATTCAAGATGAGGATGTACTAGCGTACAATACAGATCAGACGGCGTAGGAATTCTTGTTACATCCAGCGGATCGTATCCTCTGATGAGCACAAATCCTCCAAGCAAAGACGGAGCTACATTGTCTGCATGTGCAGAACCACAAGCAATACGCTCGGCTTCCATAGCGAACGGAAGCAATTGCTCTTTTGAAAATGGATTGTCGAATAACTGATTAACTGCTACAAGCGCTGCAACAGAACTTGCTGCACTCGATCCCATTCCGCTACCCAATGGAAGATTTTTATGAAGAATAATCTCTATCCCTGCATCACTGTCAAGAGCCTTGAGGAAAGCCTCAACCGCCACGCCAGCGGTATTCCGGCTGGATTCCAATGGCAGCCTTCCTTCGTCTCCGGTAATCTGTTTAATGACCACGCCTGGCTCTTCACGCATGGTAAGGATCACCTCATCGGCAGGGGCTTCTACCGCAAATCCAAAGATGTCGAACCCACAACTTACATTGGCTACAGTCGCAGGCGCTATGGCTCTTACCGATTTCATGGAAGTGGGCTTCATTTCGTATAATGGCCAATGCGTATAATGTCTGCGAATACTCCGGCGGCAGTCACGTCAGCACCGGCGCCAGGACCACGAATAACCATAGGACGATCGTGATATCTCGCCGTGGTAAGCAATATAATATTATCGCTGCCCGACAAAGAATAAAAAGGATGCTTCTGATCCACAGAGCCAAGCTTAATGCTTACAATACCATTGTCAAGAATCGCCATATATCGCAGCTTTTCATTCCTCAAAGCAGCCGATTTCCGAAGAGTTTCAAATTCATTGTCATACTTCTCAATGGCAGTCATAAAAGCATCGACAGTCATCTCTCCACGACATGCTTCAGGCACAAGGTTCTCAACTTTGATATCGCTCAGTTCCATCGTTAGGCCAGTTTCCCGCGACAAGATCAGGATCTTGCGAGCCACGTCCATTCCATTCAGATCATCTCTTGGATCTGGTTCAGTATAGCCCTTCGCTTTTGCCTCTTTCACAACCTCACTGAACTTTCTTCCTTCTTCAAAAGAACTGAAGATAAAATTCAACGTCCCGCTTAGTACCGCCTCAATGCGAACAACGCTATCGCCACTCAGCAGAAGATCATTCATCGTGTTGATCACCGGAAGACCTGCACCGACATTCGTTTCATAAAGAAACTTCACTCCACGCCTGAAAGCTACCGCCTTCAAAGCGATATATTCTTCCATCGATGCCGAATTTGCTTTCTTGTTAGGCGTTACGATCGAAATGTTGGATGACAATATCTGTTCGTAAAATGAAGTAACGTCCGGGCTGGACGTGCAATCCACAAAGATACTATTAGAGAGATTTAACGCCGTCATCTCATCAAAAAATGATGCCATACTCATTTCCTTACCATGCTTTGACAAAGCATCAACACAAGTCGAAAGGTCAAGTCCCTCCTCTTTAAAAAGCATTTTCCGGCTGTTGGCCACCGCCACCACATTCACTTCAAGAAGATTATCTTTCGCGAGTTTTCCGAACTGTTCTTTCACCATCGTCAACAATGCCTTCCCGATAAGGCCAGTGCCAACGATGAACACGTGTAATAATTTTCTATCGGAAAGGAAAAATGCTTCATGAAGCGCGTTCAGCGCCTTCGCCGCGTCGTGCTGAGGTATCACCGCTGAAATATTACGCTCTGATGAGCCTTGCGCGATAGCCATCACATTCACACCATTTTTTCCAAGTGCGCTGAACATCCGACCACTTGTGCCCGGGCTATGCTTCATTCCGTCGCCCACGACGGCGACGATCGATAAATCATTTTCTACCTGCACTTCGTCTATCTCCTCGTTCCTGATCTCATACTGAAATTCTTTTTCAATGGCGCGCTTGGCTTTGATTGCAAATAAGTTTTCAACAGCCAGACATATTGAATGCTCCGACGAAGCCTGGCTGATGAGAATGACATTCACTTGCTCTCTGGCGAGCGTTGCAAACAAACGCATCGAAGCACCCACCACACCCAACAATCCACTACCCTGGAGACTAAGCAGGCTTACCTCGTTCATTGACGAGATACCTTTAATCATCTTACCATGCTCGGCCTTTGAATGAATGACAGTTCCTTTGAATTTTGGATTAAACGTATTCTTTATCCAAATCGGAATATGATTGACCATTGCGGGCTGCATAGTTGCCGGAAAGATCACCTTAGCACCGAAGTGTGACAACTCCATGGCCTCTTCGTAACTCATCTGTGGTACCGTGAAAGCTTTTTTTACTTTACGCGGGTCAGCCGTCATCATACCATCCACGTCAGTCCATATTTCAAGATCGGTTGCCTTTAGCGCACCCGCGAAAATTGCTGCAGTATAGTCCGATCCACTTCTGCCTAAAGTTGTAGTCTCGCCGCTTTCGGAAGTGGCTACGAAGCCAGTGATAATCTGGACTTCGCGATTTTGGTCAAAGTAGTCAATGATCAGCTTATTGGTAACTCCAAAATCTACCTTGGCATATCCGAACTGGTTGTCGGTGCGTATTACTTTTCTTGCATCCAGAAAAGCAACACGGTAGCCCCTGTCTTTAAAGGCCTCAGAAATGATATAAGCAGACAAGCGCTCACCAAAACTCATAATGTAATCAAGTGTTCTCGGTGTACGCTCTTTCACGAGGTAAATGCCATGAAGTACATCTTCAAGTTCATTGACCATAAATTTAACCTGTGCCAGAATACCACTTTGCCTTTGTATATTAACAAGTTCACGCACAGCTTCAAGATGTCGTTTCTCTAACTCATCAAGTTTTATTTTGTATTCCAGATTCGTTTCCAGCGCAAGTTTGCTGATCAGTATAAGATTATCTGTAATTCCCCCGAACGCTGAAAAAACGATAGCAACTTCTTCTTTGAGATATGGGCTTACGATTTCGATGACGGCGTTGATGCGCGACGGAGTGGCTACTGAAGAACCACCAAATTTTAAGACTTTCATTTAAGCAATTTCTGTTGGATGTAATATGGGGTCAAAGTTACTTTAATTGGCATCGGATGGCCAACTCCTGGAGCAGACAATATTCGACATGGCGGGGTTTAAATCATGCACGGGTCACCCCGTAATGATAGTAATAGTGTCGATAATGGTTAACGTGAGGATGGGAGCAGCTGTCGACCGAATGGAATTGGCCGATACGAGGAAAGATCTGTTAGTAGCTTGCTTCATTGCGTGTCGAAATAATGAAATGATAAACTTGATTGCAAAGTATTTTTAATGATTTTTGCACCACCTAACACTTATTAGTTCTTTGGTAACGATTGAAACAGGCCAACGGGAGTCATTTAGTTTTAAAATTTTCTGTTGGACAACATTGATAAATGCCCCGGATACATCAAACCCCTGCTCCCGTACATGTCCCGTAAGAAAAAATTTCCCCGAGAGTCGTTTGTGAGTATGACCGAGTTGGTACTTCCCAACGACACTAATACGCTGAACAACCTTATGGGTGGACGCCTCATGCATTGGATGGACATTGTGTCGGCCATCGCTGCCCAAAAACATGCTAACCGCATTGTCGTTACCGCATCGGTAGACAATATTTCGTTCAAGCAGCCTATAAGACTTGGTAACGTCGTAACACTCAAGGCCAAAGTCACGCGTGCTTTCAGTTCATCTATGGAAGTGAGAATTGATGTCGAGGCGGAAGACATTCCGGCGAATACAAGAATGGAGAGCAATAGTGCTTTCTTTACTTTCGTGTCGGTTGATCAAAATGGTCGACCTGCTGAAATTCCTGAAGTCGAGCCTGAAACCGAAGAAGAAAGAGCGATGTATGACGGTGCGCTGAGACGGAGACAAATGCGTCTCATTCTTGCAGGAAGAATGAAGCCGTCAGACGCAAAAGAACTCAAATCAATTTTCGATATTACGGAATAATGAATACAGAAATAGCACAGTTAACTTTTAACGATGAAGTCTACTCGATCAGGACCAATGTCTTAGTTGTCATCGGAAATTCATGGGAGAGCTTAAAGGAAGAAGAGCACCAACTCCTCAGTAGGATATTGGGTTCGGTTAAACTCAATCTTGCCGGAGTACGCCTGCTTTCTCTTAAGAAATTTTCGAGCAAAGAGATTAGTGTTTATGGACCGGCACATGTGATATCGTTTGGATCAGAATACAATGGAACGGACCGATCGTACGAAGTGGTTCAGGAGGAAGGTTATTCTATTCTTAAGGCTGATAGTCTCGATCAATTGAATGACAGCAACAAGAAAAGTCTTTGGAATGCCCTGAAGCAGATGTTCGGAATTTAGTCCATTGACAAATAAGCCATATATTTAGGCTGATTTTCACCCCTTATCGTTGATTTTTTACTTAACACGGGCAATTTTTTATTTGAATCTCTTGAGTAATATTTCGGATGTGAAATTGATAGAGAAGTCACTCATAGCAGCCATACCCCATGATCGCTCACGTGATGCTCCATCCTTGCCGGAATTACGGTCAGGAAAAGTCAAGTCACTAGAACCGACGTGTGGACTGAACCATTCACGATTGAGCTGTCTTCATGGCAACCCTAACGATTCATCGGACTTCACGCGAAACAGGTTTGTATTCCAGATCAATGGTACCAGGACGTTTTACGTCGCGGTGTTACGCTTTCCTATCGAACCCTGGAGCAAGGAAAATCATCGAGGATATGAGGTATTCTGTCGTCAAAATCTAAAAATAGAGTAATCAAAGGGTTACTAAGGGATTAAACCATGGTATCTAGGTCGAGCTCCAATATGAACGAGAAAGAGATCTTCGAGCGCATTTGCAAAGGCGACGAAAAAGCTCTTGAGTTCTTATACCAGAAATATTACCGGATGATGACCAAGATGGTTATCACCAACAGCGGCACAGAAGATGAGGCGCGCGACGTATATCAGGATGCATTGATTGTATTCTGGCAGAAAGCGACCTCAGGAAATCTGGTTCTGACTTCGAAGATGAGCACCTACATCTATAGTATTTGCCAAAATCTGTGGAGAAAGGAGTTAGACCGCAAGAAACGTCTTTCGAACGAGGAAAAAGATGCTTCGGTAACAATGGATATTGACGGGCCGGAAAGAGAAAAGATCCTTGCAAAATGCATCGATCAACTGGGCGAAACCTGTAAGAAGGTTTTGATGTACTATTACTTTGAAGAGATGTCTATGCAAGACATTGCCGAGAAGCTTGGCTTTGCAAACACCGATACCGCAAAGACAAAAAAGTACAAGTGCAAAAAGAAGTTGGACGAGTTGGTGAAGGCTCAGTATTCTGAGCAGGACTTCTTAGATTAGAACGAGGACAGGATTTTGGATTTTAGGATAAGGACTTAGGATTTTTTATGGCTTCAGAAAGAGATTTAGAGTTGCTCGATGACTACTTGGGCAACCGTTTAAGCGCGAATGAAAAGGTGGCCTTTGAGAAAGCATTACAAAAAGATGCCGACCTCAGCAAAGAATACCATTTGCAAACCCGCGTGGTCGATGGGATCAAGCAAGCACGAGTAGCTCAGCTCAAACAAATGCTGAACAACGTGCCCGTTTCTTCGATACCTCAAAGCGGAACTTCACCTCTGGTTCAAGCTGGTGCATGGATGCTTGTCGCGGGCCTCGTAGGTACCGGACTTTACTTCTACTTCCGGCCAGATGGAAAAACTGAAATTCCTATTACGCAACAAGAGTTATTCTCTAAAACGCCGGAAGAGATTGCACCACAAGATGCATCCAAACAAGAAGTTGAAACAGGTGATCTTGGCGATACTGAGCTGTCTACAAAACCTAAAACAGAGGTTAAGACTCAGCCCACTGCTTCCCAGGAAGCAATGACGTCAGATTCTCAAAAAGTCGATGATAGAACAATCACGCCAGGTGTGCGAGATGTATTCGATCCAAACGAAGACTCAAGGTCTTCAAATACTTCGTCGATAACGTCGGATGGGGTGAAGTCTTCGACTGCTGTAACACCTTCCATCGCCATGGAAGCTGTTGCCAACAGTAAGTATCATTTCGATTATCAGTTCAAGGAAAACAAACTGTTCCTTTATGGAGTATTTGAAAAGAATCTATACGAGATCATGGAATTCTTCAGCAACAACAAAAGAACGATGTTCCTTTATTACAAAGACAACTATTATCTTTTGAATGAAGATGACAATAACGTAAAAC
>JBDSKX010000238.1:0-11848 GCA_039916665.1 Chryseolinea sp.
TCAGTTACTAACTTGCTGACCAATACCACCAAGTAGATAATGCCCTTGTCAGCGCTTTATTGTTCCTCCATCCTTCGCCGAAAGTATCGAAAGCGCAGTTCATTAATACTGTTGTCGTTACTAATGAGCTGCTTATGCGTCGCCCAATCCAGGAACGATAGTACAAGCCGACCAAATCAAATTGCAAGGCCAGTAGCAAAAATCACTGTGCTCGCTTACGTCCGCGCAATATCGGATGTGAAAGGAAACTGGCGTGTCGACCAAAACCTTGTTGCCAATTTTAGAATCAATAAATTATTAAGGATTGAAGGCGGTTTGAGATACGGTGAACGCCCTCATCACTTCAACTCTTATTATCATTATAAACTCGAACTTCAAACCAAATGGTTTTATAATATTTTTCGAATAATTGGTAGAATTTCGGATAACGTGATCCTTTATCCAGATCCCTATAGAAAGACCAATGAAATTATAGCCGCTGAGTCTAGATACAAGCTATCTGAATCGTTTACCCTGCTCGCATCAGGTGGGTATGTCTTCTCCGCGACGGAGATGGAAAATACTGAGGCTTGGCCGACACTTAATGGCAGAATCAAAAATTATGCAGTCTGGAAAACTGGCCTGCGCTATCGGCACGATCGAATCGATCTGGAAACAACGTATGGGTCATACGACACTTTTAATCCGTATGAACCAGATCAGCCATTTCTGCAAGAAACTGGATTTTTTGAGATCACGGAGAATTATTCGATCTATGGCAACTTCCGATATCAGTTTAATAAAAACCCCGGAACACCGTTAAACTATTTCTTCGGTGCGGGTATAAGACTGCGTATCAATTAACATCACAAACGTCAGGGCGTTAATTCTCCAGCCAGTTCGACACCAATCATCTGTCTCGCTTTATCAACTCCATATTCTCCAATCAGGAGCATCAACTTGGCCAACGCCGCTTCGGTCGTAATATCTGCACCGCTGATCACACCGATCTGTTGTAGCTTCCTGCTGGTTTCATAACGGCCGGGCAATACGCGACCTCCCGGACACTGTGATACATTCAACAGAATAATTCCGCGATCAATAGCCGACTTGAATTCATCAATTAACCACGGCAAGGTTGGCGCATTACCCGAACCATAAGTTTCAATCACGACAGCCTTTATTCCCGGCACATTCAGTATTGACGAAACTACAGGTTGCGCAATTCCCGGGAAGAGTTTTAGTATCGCGACATTGGTATCAAAGTTATCACGAAGTTTGAGGCTCGAAAACTTTTGTCCTTGGCGTATGTCGGCGAAGTTGTAGTCAATCTTCACTCCTGCCTTGGCAAGTGCAGGATAATTTCCGGAATCAAAGGCATCGAACTGCATACTCTCCACCTTCTTCGACCGATTACCTCTCAGTAACTCATAGTCGAAGTAAATACAAACTTCAGAAACAAGCGAAACACCGTCCTTAATGGACGATGCGATCTCCAGTGCTGTGATCAGATGTTCGCGGGCATCGGATCTTGGTTCGCTAATCGGAAGTTGCGCACCGGTGAAAACAACAGGCTTGTTCAGGCCTTCAAGCATAAAGCTTAGCGCAGAAGCTGTGTACGCCATGGTGTCTGTCCCATGCAGAACGACAAACCCATCCTGTTCCTGATAATGCTCACTGATTATTCCACCAATCAGTTTCCAATGATCAACGTCGATATTAGAAGAGTCAATAGGTTTGGTAAACGAAAAAGCTGTGATGTCGAGAGCCAGATTTTTCAAAGTAGGCAACTGCGTGAGAATATACTCGAAATCAAATGGCACCAGGACGCCGTCGCGATCATAGCTCATTCCAAAAGTTCCACCCGTATAGATCACCAGCACACGTGAACGAGCTTTGCCTGGATGTGCTGTATTGAAATTTACTTTCTTGACATTCATTTACTATTTGAATCAAATAATTTGGACGCGTTCTCGGTTGTAATGCGCTGAACTTCTTCGATGGGTTTGGACACCAATGACGCCAGCTTGTCCGCAACGAGAGGTATATACGACGGCTCATTCCGTTTGCCACGATGCGGTACGGGAGCGAGGTAAGGACTGTCTGTCTCCAACACCAACTTTTCGAGACCAATCTCTGGAATTACTTTATCAAGTCCGCCGTTTTTAAATGTCACAACACCACCAATCCCAAGATAGAATCCTAGTCTCATAATGCGTTTAGCCTGCACCGTCGTTCCCGAAAAGCAGTGAAAAATGCCTGTCAGCTCATCATCCATGAGGTCGTCGACCAAGTCTATCGTTTCATCAATACTCTCGCGACAATGAATAACAACAGGAAGTCTGTATTTCTTTGCCCAATTGACCTGAATCGTAAAGGCTTCCGCCTGGAGATCAAAAAGCGTTTTATCCCAGTGAAGGTCTGTACCAATCTCCCCTACCGCCGAAAATTTTCTTTTTCCGAGCCACTCCTCAACAATATAAAGTTCGCGTTCAAAACCTTTTTTGACTGAACAGGGATGCAAACCCATCATCGAATGACAATGTCCTTCCGATCTGCTTTCCAGTTCCATCATCATGTCGATCGAGGCATGATCCACGTTGGGCATATAAATTTTCCCAATGCCAGACTCCTGGCATCGCTGAAGCATGTCTACGCGATCTACTTTGAAGTCGGCGTGATAAATATGGGCATGGGTATCGACAAAGTGGTTCATGAGAATGTAAGCGAGGGATCAAAGTATACAAATGCTCATCCTATAGCAACACGTATTTTCTAAAGATGACAATGCCGATAACTATCGAAATGAATGAAACCATTAGCACAGCACCTGCGGCAATGTCCTTGATCTTGCCTGCGAGTGGCTTTCGTTCAAGCGTCACCAGGTCAACCAGATTTTCCACTGCAGAGTTCATCATTTCAAGTCCGAGGACTACACCGATACAAAGAAGAATGATACACCATTCTAAAGGCTCGATATTAAAATAAAAACAAGCGCCGATTACTATTAAGGCAACCCCGATCTGAACCTTGAGATTCAGTTGGTCAGCGACTCCAGACCAAATACCATGGATAGCATAACTGAAACTGTTAAAGAAACTCTTCATGTCTTTACCGATTTTTCAATCCCATTTTCGAAGGGTTCAGCAAATTTGCAAAAGTTTCATCTAACGCGGGGTCCAAAAGATTAAATCGATCTTCAGTAAAGTTAAAACCGATAAACCTCTTGGATAATTTGAGGGCCTTTGTCAGTTCAAATTTACCCTGGTCCACACAAAGAGCAATTCGCATTTTCATCAGTCGCCTTCCAAGGTATCGTTGCTCGCTCTGCCCTGGAGTGGGTATAAAAATCGCGCGCTTTCCTAGTCGTGCAAGATCCATGATCGTAGTATATCCACTTCTGGCAATGACGCAATCGGACTGATCGATCATTGATTGAAGTTCCGCTGTCTGCATATAATCTGCTGCAGGTACAGACTCGGCTATTGGTTTGTGTCCTCCAATGACACCTCTAACGATAAAGTATCGCAGTCCGGAGTTTGCTAACTGTCGTATCAATATATTTTCCAACGCAGTACGCTGCGGCTCTGGACCAGATAATACCGCGAGTACATCGAACTTATGCGATATCGTTCCCAAATCTTTACGTTTGAATCTCGAAAGATTGCCAATGAACTTAACGTTTGACAAACCGGTTTTCTCGGTCCGCATCAATTTCCCAGCGAGGCTGTGATGGCCTGGATAGTCGGGTATCCAGCATTCTGTGAATTTTTCGATAAGTCTGAAATTGTACCTGTTCACCCAATGTTTGAGCCCGAAATGATGCGGTACCGGAATATGAATCTGATGCGTGATGAAGATTGAAGGTACCTTATCACTCCAGCACCCATATCGATTATCCGACACAACCAGGTCGATTCGCTCTTTTGAAACGATCTCTTTTAGTACTTTATGTTCTTGGCGAATGACGTTGAGGAATCTGGGAACCTGCGCGATCATTTTTAAAATCATCATCCCGCTTTCGGAGTATCTCGGATTATAGCCAGGCAGTTCGTAATATTTTAATGCAGGAAACTCTTTGGCGAGCAATTGTAATGAGTCGCCATTCCCCGCAAGTATTACATCAGCATCCCGTTGAAGGAAACCCTCGATGATCGGAATACATCGGGTTGCATGTCCTAAACCCCAGTCAAGTGGTGCGATAAGAACCCTGTTCATAACGCAAGACTTTTAAAACTGAAACCCATTTGATGAAAGTGGTCGATAAATCGCGGTAGCGCATAACGCAGGTTTCTTTCCGCTTTCAAACTATCGTGGAATACAATAATGGATCCGTTCCGGGTTGCTTTGATTGAGTTTGAAAGACATCGTTCACCCGCCAATCTGGCGTTGTAGTCAATCGTAAGAACATCCCACATAATAATCCTATACTCCTTGAGCATACGTATCTGCCGGCGAGTGATACGCCCGTAAGGCGGACGAAAGAGTTTCTGATCCGGATATGAATGACCAATTCCGATCTGTTCCATAATCTCTTGAGATGCTTTTACATTATCAACATAATCCGCTGCGCTTGTTCTCCAGCCGTTCTTGTGCTGGAAAGTGTGATTGCCAATTGCATGACCGTTATTTCCGATTCTCCTGAACACGTCCGGGTGCTTTCTGACATTGTCACCAATGCAAAAGAACGTCGCTTGTGCCTTTTTTGATGCAAGCGTCTCTAAAACAAATTCAGTCGGACCGGGCACAGGCCCATCATCGAACGTGAGAAAAAGCTCCTTACCTTGAACAGGCTGCCGCCACGTAAGGGTTGGATACAAAAGCGGTAGTATAAAAGGTGTGCGATGAATCATTTGATCATCGATTGTTCAGATCAGCCTACACGACAAGAAAGTATTGTAATGTCATCATGATAACCCTTTCTGCCTTTGAAAGTATCCAAAGCCACGATCAGATCTTCGTGAATGGTTTGTAACGGTTTGACCAGAATGCCATCGGCGGAGAAGTAATCAAGCAGTGTATCAGATCCAAATTCTTTACCCTCCTCATTAATGGTTTCAGTCAATCCGTCTGTATAACAGAAAAGCAGGAAGTCGTCAATTCCTGTAACAAATCCTTCGTTGAGAAACGGCAGCGGATGCATTGCACCCAGCACAGTAGATCCATCCTCGAGCAACCTCAATCCATGCTTCTTATCGATCAGGATCGGCGGGTTATGCCCGGCATTGACATACACCATCGTCTTTAATCTGATATCATAGATGGCCGCGAAGAAGGTGATGAACTTCTCTCCTTTTGTGTTCTCCAATACCTGAAAGTTCAGCGCTTCAATGATGTCCTGAAGATTTGGGGTCTGTCTCAATAGCGTTCGCAAAGAGGCTTGAAAATTAGACATCATCAATGCCGCGGGAATTCCCTTGCCGCTCACGTCAGCCACGCAGATCAGAAACTGGTTTTTATTAATTGGAATGTAGTCGTAATAGTCACCCCCTACCAAATCGTGCGGAAGGTAACTCGCCTCAATTTTCAACTGCGGCGTATTCGGAAGTTTGTCCGGGAAGAGAAATTGCTGAACATCACTGGCAATTTCTAGTTCCTTTCGAAATGATTCCTGATTGAGTTGCTTTCTGACCAGTTTTTTATTTTCAATAGCAACGATAATGATATTGCTCAGCGCTTGTATGAATTTGATTCCGTCCTCGTTCTCATAACGCGGATCGTCTTTTTCCAATCCGCCAACAAATACCAAAGCGAGCGTGGTGCTCTTGTGAGTAACGGGAATGATGATATCAAAAACAGTAAAGTCACAATCGTTAAATTCCTTCAGGTGTGTGATATCCTGGATCGTCTTGAATTCCGGCAACAGATGCGTTTTATGGAAAGCTTTTTTTGTTCCGAAGCTAACCTTACAACTCCACTCTTCATCAAGTACGAAAAGCGCAAGCTTCTTGATATTAAGATTGGATCGAAGGGTAAAGTTGTAAATCTTATAAAGCGATTCCTCCGCCAGATTATTATTAATCGCCTGGGTGATCTCGAGCAAAGCATTCAGCTCAAGCTCCTTAATCTCAAACTTTGTCTTGAGGGTCTGCTCAGTCATTATCTAACAAAGTTAACCTGAAAGCGCATTCCTCACAATCATTTATGTAATGCGCATGATTTGTTTTTCGTCATCAAAAAACCGTGATCCTGGGATTGCCTGGCAACTAATTAGACGTTTCCCTTACATTTATCCTCTGGGATTTCGCGTGGGGCCTTCCTTTCCATTCAAAACCCATGAAGTTGCAGAGCACGCCTATCGTACAGACGTATAACGGATAAAGCAACTGAAGCGTGAGAAATGCCCATACATTAAATCGGATATTTAAAAATCTATTAACCTTCTGAAGGAACACAAATTCTAACATCATCTTGACCGACAATAAGGAAACACATATAACAGCATTGATCGAATGAAACAATGTTAATGTTATGATAATCAGTGTAGATAGTTGAAATATAAAAACAAATAATGCAATCGTCGTGCTAACGATACCGTTATGCTTTCTCCACTTTCCGGCCCAACGAAGTCGCTGGTTTAACAACTGATTCACACTGGAATTGGTGACTGTCGTTACAACTGTTTGGCTATTGTGCGCGAAGCAAACGGAATCAGGGTATCTCGCAATTATCTTCCGCATGAGAAACTCATCGTCGCCGGAGGCGATCTCCATGTTGCCTTGATAACCCTCTACCTCAAGAAACGCTGTACGTCTGAACGACAGATTCGCGCCATTGCACATGACAGGTTGACCTAATCCCGCAGCAGCAGCTGCCGAACCCATTAAACTTGCGAACTCCTGTTTTTGTAATTTATCAAAGAATGAATCACCCTTCATCCTTACTCCTCCAAATACCATCATGATCCTTGGATCACCAAAGGCTGTGCAAATGTTGTGGACCCAAGAGGGACCGACCTGGCAATCTGCATCCGTCGTAACGATGATGCTACCCGTCGCTTTGCCAACACCCGTAGTGATTGCTGATTTTTTACCTGTGCCGTCATTGCTTATCACTTTGAACCGTTGATCCGTTTTCCCGAAAGCCTTGATGACCAAAACGGTATCATCCTCGGATTGATCATCTACTACAATCACTTCGAAATTGACATTTCGCTGTGAAGAAAGATTTCTTAGCAGTTCAGGAATTCGTGATGATTCATTTCGCGCGGCAACAATGATCGAGACAAAAGGATCAAATCCAGGGTCATCGTTGGCAACAACAGCCGACGACTTATTCCATCCAACGATCAACAGACCAACGAAGATCGCGTAAAGCCAAAAGATGGTGATAAAGAACATCGTCATCATTGCAATTTCAATAATTTATAAACGCTGCCTATCTTGCTGCGTGGGAAAAGTGCAAAAAGAAAAGATCATTCTCGGTCTGGATCCTGGTACGAACGTTATGGGATATGGTGTTATCCTGATTATTAACTCTAAAATTCAGTTGCTCCAGTTTGGCGTTATTCAGCTTAGCAAATATGAAAGTCATGAACTTCGTCTGAAGAAGATCTTCGAGCGCGTGATCAGCCTCGTGGATGAATTTAACCCAGACGAAGTAGCCCTTGAAGCTCCTTTCTTTGGAAAGAACGTGCAATCGATGTTGAAGTTGGGAAGAGCACAGGGAGTCGCGATGGCTGCGGCACTCGCACGTCAGGTTCCCATCGTTGAATATGCTCCGAAGAAAGTAAAACAATCAGTTACCGGAAATGGCAATGCGTCAAAAGAGCAGGTCGCCAGAATGATTATGTCTCTGTTCGCGTTGAAAGAACTGCCCAAACTATTAGATGCCACCGACGCATTGGCGGTGGCATTGTGTCATCATTATCAAAAGCCGGCGGCAAAGGCAAAAGGAACTAGCTGGGAGTCGTATGTGAAGGAGAATCCAACCCGCCTTCGGAAGATTGCCGGAACCTGAAATGAAGAAACGGATACTCATACTCGTCCTCAGTAACATAAAACACGACGCGCGGGTAAGGCGCCAGGTGGCTGCGCTAAAAGACACTTATCAGGTGACCCTTGTTTGTTTCGGTGGCGAAGAGAGTCAAGGTTATGAATTAATAACTATTCAGCCTACTCCTTTAACGTTCTTGCGGAAGTCTGTCGCAAGTTTCTTTTTACTCACCCGTCTGTTTCCGATTGCACATCGCGTCCTCCATGATTATGGATTCATTGTAAAAAAACTATCGGCGTACCAGTTCGACTTGATCGTTGCGAATGATGTAGAAACACTCCCCATTGCGTTCAGTTTTCCGTATAGCCCAAAGGTGATTTTTGATGCCCATGAGTACGCTCCGCGGCACTTCGAAGACAAGGCATCGTGGCGACTATTTTTTCAAAAATTCAATACTTGGCTTTGTCGGGTTTATATTCCCAAAACCTCGGGAATGATGACTGTGGGTAAGGGGCTTGCCCGCGAATATGAGAAGCATTTTCAATCAAAACCGGTGGTTGTCACGAATGCAAATGTGTATTCAAAACTTGAGCCAACGCCGATTAACGATTTGCTTATCAGACTTGTACATCATGGTATCGCCACTCCATCTCGAAGGCTGGAATTGATGATCGATTTGATCTCCCTGCTGGATGATCGATACACGCTCGACTTAATTCTGCTTAAACCAGGTTTCGCTTCACAAGCTACTTCAGGTTATATTGATGTGCTCCGCCAAAGAGCAGGCGGCAACAAACGGATAAAAATTCTCGATCCCGTCCCTATATCTAAAGTAGTTGAGACCGTCAATCAATACGATATGGGCCTCTTTCTATTACCACCTATTAACTTTAATTATGAGAATACTTTACCCAATAAGTTATTCGATTTTATACAAGGTCGATTGGGCGTTGCTATTGGGCCAACGCCCGAGATGGCTGAGATTGTTTCTCAATATAAGATTGGCGTTGTGTCCGCTGACTTCACTCCAGCGTCTCTAGCAGAACGGATGAATAACCTTACTCTTGAAGAGATCAAACAATTCAAGATAAATTCGGAAGCCGCTGCAAAGGCGCTTAATGCAGAGAACAACGCCATCATCATTCAAAACTTAGTTAAAAACGTTATCGGATGAATCGCTGCACCTATCAATTTATATTCTCCAATCAGTGGACCGGTTGAAATGGCCAAGTCAAAAAAGTCATCGATCGTCCTAATTACGAATCACTTCCCATTCGGACCCTTTGAGTCTTTTCTTGAACAGGAGATTCCGCATCTCACCGCTGCGTTTGATCAGGTCATTATCCTTGCACGTGATATTGTGAGTAAGGAGATGCGCCGATTATCAGGCGTCACCGTTTACAGAATAAATCCCGAAAGCAATTGGAAAGAAAAGCTTCTGATCGGATGGCTGCTTATCAAAAATGCGCCAAAAGTTCTGGCATATATTCGGGATGAAAATCATTGGCTCGCCAAACGTAAGAACGTTGTTATTCATGGAGCATTTGGTGAGATGATCCATGTGTTAATCAAAGGATTGGTCACTTCATACCATATTGAACGAATCCTTAAGGAGCAAAGCATAACATACTCAGTAACACTCTATTCATATTGGCTCACTTCTTCGGCATTGGCAACTACTTTTGTGCAGCTTTCGGGTCTCGATATCAAAAGGATATCCCGTGCTCACGGTGGCGATGTTTATGAACATCGTCACACTTACAAGTACCTACCCTTCAGACGCGTCCTGGCGCTGAACCTGGATAAAATCTTCGCCATCTCGACAGATGGATGTGAACACTTACGCCGACAATTGAGCGATCACGAACAGAATAAAATAACGACATCTCGATTAGGCACCGCTCGGCCTGGCCTTGCTCCAAAAAAAGTACTGAAAGAATTTACCTTGGTGAGTTGTTCATTTCTAGTTCCGGTCAAGCGTGTCGATTTGCTTATCGATGCACTCTCCCATCTCGACCAGACAATCCATTGGATTCACATAGGTGACGGTGCCGTGAAGGATAACGTTGAGTCAAGGGCACGGCAGGTGCTGTCGGCTAAGTCGAATATCCGATTTACATTTTTGGGCAATCTGACCCTTTCTGCACTTTATGATTTTTACCGCTCGACCTATGTTGATCTATTTATAAATACGAGTTCGTCTGAAGGGATTCCCGTAACAATGATGGAAGCACAGTCCTTCGGTATCCCGATCGTTGGCCCGAACGTCGGAGGAGTTCCAGAGATTGTAAACGATTATTGCGGGAGATTATTCCCGGTCGACGCGGCGCCAACACAGATTGCCAACAAAATCACCGAGATACTGGGCTTGCCGCTCGATATCTATCAGGCTATGCGCGACAGCGCCTTTCAAAACTGGGATACCCGGTACAACGCCGAGAATAATTTCTCTACTTTTGTCGCTGAAATTCAGAAGCTTTAGCATGACGTTTGACCAAAATATCTGGGATTATCTTAAGAGTAAAAAATTTGCTAACCGGATCGATGTACCTATCCCATTTAAAGGTCCTATACCCAAACGAATCGACTTCCTGAAAGACCTTGCCCGCGGTAAGAAGGTCGTCCACCTGGGATGCCTTGATCATAAACCATTGATCGCTGATAAAATTTCCAGAGGTCAATGGCTTCATAAGGAACTTACGGACGTGGCCAAGTCTTGCATCGGCGTGGACATCGACAAAGAAACACTTCAATATGTGCAGAATGACCTTGGATTTAAAAATATCCTTTTGGGTGACTTCACAAAAATCCAATTTGAAGAAATAAAGAACGAGAAATGGGATTATGCCATCCTGGGCGAATTACTCGAGCACATCGACAATCCTGTCCAGTATCTTTCAGACATCCGTTCAAACTACTCTGATTGTTTTGATAAAATTGTGATTACCGTCCCAAACGCCTGGACGCAAACAACAATGCGCGGGGCTGCTAATTCAATTGAAATTATTAATTCTGATCACCGCTACTGGTTCACACCCTATACTTTATCAAAAGTATTGTTTCAGGCGGGGATGATAACAGAGCAAATCTTATTTACAAACAGGGTGCCGCTTACAACCGCGGAACTTGTGGTTCAGAAAATCCAGAAACTCGCAGGTATTAAACCCAGCTATAATTTTACCTACGCGTCTTCTATTGTAGCGATAGCAACGAACGCATAGTGTCGGCCCCTTGATTGTGACCTCCACACCAAAGCAAAACGGCAGGAAAATCGGATTGAATATGTAACCACATCCAGGCATGTTTGTATAAGCTGCCGTATGCGTGGGTCTATATCCTAACCAACAAGAATAACTCTGTATTATACACCGGAGTAACCACAGATATATCGACCAGACTTGGAACACAAAACTAAACTACATACCACGTCATTTACAGCCAAATACGAGGTCAACAAACTGATCTACTTTGAGGGGTTTCAAGACATTGAGCAGGCAATCAGGAGGGAAAAGTATATCAAAGGAAAAGGTAGGGCTTGGAAAGAGACGTTAATTAATGGAATGATCCTCCCTGGGTTGATATTTCGACTAGGATACCATCGTTTTAGCCTGTCATCCGTGAGTACCTCATCCAGTTAGTCTGCCATGGGAAGCACACCGCCGTTTAGTCTGTCATCCAGAGGTTATATACAGTGATGGTTCACTGCACTGAGTATGAAATGAACTAAATTCCCTGGATCTCTAAGCAGCGTAGCCGAGTGCCGGATAGTGATTAATTCCTGTTCCAGAGAATTGCTCCGAAGGAAGAGCGTGAAATATTGGTGACCCTGTTAGTAGCAGGGATCCCGCTTAGGAGAATCCCACGCCTATTTCCCTTCGGGCTTAGAGTTAATTAAAACAAAATTACTATGGGAAAGTTAGAAAAAATTAATTTT
>JBDSKX010000239.1:0-14318 GCA_039916665.1 Chryseolinea sp.
GCAACAATGCCTTTAAATGTAAATCGAAACTCCTGTTGCGTTACGGGGTAGTTATTGCCCGCAAAAGAAGTTTCACCCACGGCTAATACACGAAACCCATCGGATGTTAACTGGGTGATGGCAGATTCAATTTGTTTTCTTTCTGATGCATCGAGGTCAGATACGTTAATAATAGCTTCAGGTGCACCTTTTGCAGCGATGATTCTGTTATGCGATTCATTTTCGAAAACATGGGTCATCATGGGTGGCTTTCCACTTAGCGGATATTCATGGACCAGTTGATAGGAGGGACGTAGGTCGACAGAAACCGCTTTGCTGTATGCATTGTGCAGTGCTTTTTCCATCGGATCAAATGGAATGGGTTCACTGGCAAACATGGCGATACGAACGAGATTTGTTTCCGCTTCATTCAAAGCCTCTTCTGCGTTCGTGATTTTTGAGGAGCCGATTACAAAAAGTTTTGACAGGCTCATTTTGTTTTCCGTGATTGTACCCGTCTTATCGGTGCAGATGACGGTAGCACTTCCAAGCGTTTCAACTGTCTTCATCTGTTTAACGATAATACCCATCTTCATCAATCGCCACGCGCCCATGGCCATAAAGGTGGTAAAGGCAACAGGGATCTCCTCCGGAAGAATACTCATCGCCAGGGTTAAAGCTTTCAGCAGACTGTCTAGTAAACTGTGAGAATGCAGGTAATTCACAACCCACACAATGCAGAAAACAATAGCGCCAACAAACACCATCTTCTTTACAAAACTGTTGATTTGTAATTCAAGTGGGGTCTTTTCTTCTTTGATGCTCTCCAGGCTTTTGCCGATTTTACCAAGCTTCGTTTCGTTACCAATGGCACTAACCGTAACAATAGCCAACCCACTGGCTACTGTTGTTCCGGCATACACGACGTGATCTTCCTTGGCGCTGTCTTTATACACCACCATGGACTCGCCAGTGAGAATCGACTCGTTTACCGCGAAATCGTTCGAATGGACAATGATGCCATCCGCGGCAACAGAGGTGCCTTCTTCCATCATCAGGCTATCACCCACAACCAGGTCCTCAGTTTTTATCTGTACGATTGCACCGTTGCGAATAACGGAACAGTTATGCTGTGTAAAATCTTTCAGCTTGGCAAGCGCATGGCGGCTGCGGGAGTCCTGGTACAACGAAATGGTCGCGACCAGTACAATAGCAATGGAGAGAAAAATACCGTCACCACTATCGCCACTGATAAAGTATAACGTGGATGCGGCCAGCAACAGTAGTACCATGGGTTCCTTGCTTAAACCCACCAGTGCATCCCAAAAACCACTACGCTTTTTATGACTTAATCTATTCTGCCCATACTTCGTTCTGGCGGCAGTAACTTGCTGGTCAGATAAACCTTCGATATTGAAATTGTTGCCAGCCATAGTGTAAAATCAAATGAATGAGTCACGCTATCGTGCTCTGTTGTAGTTCACCTTGTCCGATTTTTTTGCCAAATCATCCTGTAAACCTGTACTCCAATCAATGGGATTAACCCTGAACTTATCGCAACCATCCAAAGCTGAGCCGAGAGCACATTCAGCTTTAAAACCAGACGTAAGGGAGGCCATATAAAAACCAACACCAGCAATCCGGTGCAAATCAACAATGCAAGCCAGACAAATTTATTGGTGGTGATTTCGTTTACAATTAATTTTGAATGAAGCGAAGACATATTGAACACATGAAAGAGCTGTGCAAACGTCAATGTGATGAAAGCGATGTTGTTTAATAGCTTTGCATCGGCAGTGATGTAATATTTGCAAAACAAAACAGCCAGGAGCACTGACAGTGTGATGGTCAATGAGTATATAGAGATAACAACCCAGTCTCTGTTAGAGATGATGTTCTTGTTGTAATTCCTGGGAGGACGCTGCATAACAGTAGTATCTCCTCTGCCAACACCCAATGCCAGGGCTGGGAATATATCGGTTACCAAATTCAAGAAAAGAATTTGCAAAGGAAGCAGCGTGGTGGCAGGAGCAAATAAACCAAGCATGGTCACAATCAGAATCTCACTAATATTACAAGAGACCAGATAGATAACAAACTTCTGAATGTTCTGAAAAATTTCGCGACCGTGTGCTATTGCCGCAGTGATCGAAATGAATGAATCGTCTTTAAGCACAATGCTCGCAGTCTCTTTCGCGACCGCTGTACCTCTCAATCCCATAGCAATACCAACGTCTGCTTTCTTGAGCGCGGGCGCATCGTTGACACCGTCTCCCGTCATTGCAACGATGTTGCCGGCTTTTTGATATACATCTTCAATTTCTAGTTTTTGCTTCGGCGTTGCGCGCGCAAATACTGAAGTGCTGAGTATCTTTTTCTTCCACGCTTCAGTAAGTCTATCCATTGCGGGAAGATCTTTGCCGGCAATTACCCGCTCTTCATCTTGCTCCACCATCCCTGTCTTCTTTGCAATGTTGAGCGCAGTCATGGGATGATCTCCAGTGATCATTACGATCCGGATTCCAGCCTTCAGACAAGTAAGTATCGCCTCTTTAATATCCAACCGTGGAGGATCTAAGAATCCTATCATACCCACGTAAATCAGATCAGACAAATAATTTTCATTATTAAATGTTCCCTCCTTATAGGCAAATGCCAGTACCCGCAGACCATTTGCTGCCATCTTTTCAGATTCAGATAGTACGTTATTTTTTTCAGTTGAAGTCCATTCCGTAATAGAGGTGCCGGATTGCATTTTGGTGCATTTCGTCAACAAGTCTTCCACAGAACCTTTCGCAGCAACAAAATTCTTCTCAGGGCCCTGGTGTAACGTTCCCATTATTTTCGTGTCCGAATTAAAGGGCACCTCATCCAGACGTTTGTATTCCTTTTTTATCGCTTCCGAATTGGCTCCGGAAGCAGCAGTGAGTTGAAGAAGTGCAATCTCAATCGGGTCGCCTGTGGCTTTCTTTTTTTCGTTGTCGTTCTTACTGGCTGCATCATTACATAACGTTCCAATCAGTCTTAGCTTTTCAAAATTTTCTTTACTTCGTGCAATGTGTCCATGATCAAACCGAAGCACGTTATTTTCAATCTTCACCTGCATCTGCTCTCCGGGAAAAGAGAATGTGTCTACATAAATCTTATTCTCTGTTAAGGTTCCTGTCTTGTCGGTAAGGATCACGCTCGTGCTGCCAAGTGTTTCAACCGACGACAGCTTCTTCACAATAGCGTTACGTCTTGCCATCAACAACATTCCATAAGCAAGAGCAATGGTTGCCACGATCGGAAGTCCTTCTGGAATGGCCGCCACTGCCAGAGCAATGGAAGTCTCAAGGATCAATGTCCATTTCTTTCCCTGAATAATTCCTGTGGCAGCAAAGATCAATGTCATCACCAGGGTGATCCAGATCAATTTCTTACTGAGCGCATTGAGTTTCTTGTCGAGAGGCGTGGCTGCAGAAGCCGAACTTTCCACCAATGAAGTGATCGTTCCCAATTGGGTGTGTTTGGAAATACCGGTGATTACGGCTTTGCCATTCCCATTCATTACCGAAGCTCCTTTGAATACCATATTGACCCGGTCTCCCAGGGCTGTATCCTTGGCAAGCTGGTCTGTACGCTTTATTGTGGGAATGGATTCTCCTGTAAGCGAAGATTCATCACACTGTAATTGATTTGCTTCTATCAGTCTTGCGTCTGCAGGAACGACATCGCCTGCTTCCAGCACGATAACATCTCCGGGCGTTAACTTCTCAGCGGGAATATCCATGACTTTTCCTTCCCTTATCACCTTTGATTTGATGACATCCATCTTCCGCAGGGCGAGCATGGAACTTCGCGCCTGCATTTCCATTAGAAAGCCAATAATTGCATTAATGAAAATGACAGCGACAATAGAGATACCTTCCAGATAATCTTTAAAGTAGAAGGAAACTGATGCGCCGAAAACCAGCAGGTAGACGATTGGGCTAACAAATTGTTGAACCAGTATTCGCCAAATACTTTTTTGTTTTTGCATTTGGTAGATATTGCCTCCAAATGCTTTTGTTCGTTTTATTGCTTCAGATGTGGTGATGCCATTGCCCGCATCGGTCTGAAAAGATTTTACAATCTCCGCTATAGATAACGTATAGATATTTTCAAGTGGGTATTTGATGTTCATTGCGTAATCTGATTTGTCCTGGGAAACCTGCGCATTCACCTTCCAGTTACGGAGTTCAGCCATATTCTCTCAGTGTTTAAGGACCTATCACACTATTCAGAATTATCTAAGCTTCTAGTTTCTACTGAAAGATAACCCTAATAAAGGACGATGACAGATAATATGTGAAGGATACAACTTGTTTCGCGGAATTTGCAAAAGAAAGAACAGCGATAAATTCGAGTTGACATCAATCGATCAAAATTTACACTGGAAGTTTGAGATTTGCCTTGCTCGAATAGTGGGTGACCGATATTACTATCCGCGTAAGTAATGTAATGGCGAAAATTGATTTGACGGCGTTAACAACATGCCATCAGGCATCATTACCTCGCCTGTAATCGTCTTTCAATCTCTGGAATATTTGATATCTTGGAAACCTGCAGTCATGCTGGGAGCACACAACTTGCATAATCAATGGCCGGGCAACGTAAAATAGAAAAGATGACTCTTTATAAATATCTTCTTGTTACAGCGACACTGCTTCTTCATACCCTTGTCTTTGCCCAAAGTAGACCCAATGTCGTACTGATTCTTACGGATGATCAGGGTTGGGGTGACTTAAGCTTGCATGGCAATCGTTTCATTGAAACACCGAATTTGGACAATCTTGCAAAAAGTGGAATGGAGTTAACTAACTTCTATGTGAGTCCCCTATGTGCTCCTTCCAGAGCAAGCATATTAACTGGTCGATACCATTTAAGCACGGGTGTGCTATCAGTTTCAAAAGGACTTGAGGTCATGGATTCCGATGAAACTACCATTGCAGAATTGTTCAAAGCCAATAACTATCGAACAGGAATCTTTGGTAAATGGCACAACGGTCAAAATTATCCTAACCGTCCGAACGATCAGGGTTTTGATGAATTTTTAGGATTCTGTGCTGGGCATTGGTCTAACTATTTTAATACTGAGCTTAACCAGAATGGCAAAATGGTTAAGACCAAAGGATATATCTCAGATGTGTTAACTGATGCTGCCTTAAAATTTATGTCGGATAGTAAGGATAGCCCTTTTTTTTGCTATGTTCCTTATAATGCTCCCCATGCTCCCCACCAGGTGCCAGATAAATACTTCAATAAATATAAAGCCAAAGGTTTGGATAATGAATTGGCCAGCATTTATGGGATGGTAGAAAACATTGACGACAATGTTGGCAGAATTTTAAGCTATTTGAAAGAGCACAACCTTGAAGAAAATACCATAGTCGTATTTCTGTCTGATAACGGACCCAACGGCGTCCGGTACAACGGTATGATGAGGGGCATTAAAGGAACTGTCCATGAAGGTGGTGTTCGTGTCCCCTTTTTTATTCGTTGGACAAATCATATTCGAGCAGGCCAAACTAATGAAAATTCATCAGCGCACGTTGATATTTATCCTACGCTTCGGGACTTATGTAATTTAAAAGCGATTCCCGGACGGCCACTGGCGGGAGTAAGCCTGGCGTCATTACTGTTAAATGACACTGCTCTGTTTGACACCCACCGGAAACTCTACACGCATGTAAATTTTATGGAGGTACCTGCTCAGCTAAATTCGGGAGGTTTCCGACACAATCAGTATCGTTTCGTCTACGAAAAAGACAAACTTCAATTATATGATCTGTCACAAGATCCCGAAGAAAAAAGTGACCAGGCCTCGGTTAAGAATGACATAACAAGTCAATATTTAAATGACTACAAGGCGTGGTTTTCGGATGCTATCGCACACGTGCAGTATAACAAGCCAATTGTACTTTCACCAGTTGGCGCAGAACTACCAGTAACCGATGCGACTTTATCTTCCGGGATAAAGTTTAAAGAAGGACATGGCTGGTCGCATGACTGGGTCGAAAAATGGAATAGTATGAAGGATAGCTTGTATTGGGAAATTGATTGCAAAAACCCAGGAAATTATGAGGTAGAGATTGAATATTTGTGCAAAAAAAAGGACGTAGGTTCCCATATTATATGCAGCATAGGCGGTGAAAGAAAGGAAGTAGTTATTGAGAAAGCATTTTATTCAAAACAAATTCCAAGTCCCGACAGAATTCCAAGAAAAGAGGCGTATGAGATGAGTGAGTGGAAGCGTTTAAGAATAGGAGTTTATCATATCGGTGAAGGCAAACAGATTGTAAAACTCAGAGCATCCAAAATTCAAAATGGCAATGTCGCCGAAGTTAAGTTATTGCGTTTGATGCTTGCAAAGAAGTAGCGCTCGTAAAAAACCTTGACCCGATATTCTGCTCCATAGTATGCCACTTCAATTGACAGTAAGTCAACTGACGGAGAATTTATCGATTGGCGATTTGCTTCTTATATTGCGACATGCTGCGTGCTTTACTTGTTTCTATTTGTAGTGTGGTTATTACGACCGCGCATGGTCAACTGTCTGAAACAGCAGACATCTCCATTCTAACGTGTGGACCAAGTAACGGCGAACTGTACGCGGCGTTCGGCCACACGGCAATTCATATCAAGGATTCTGTCACGGGCATTAATATTGTTTGTGATTACGGAGCATTTGATTTCGAGCAAGCAAATTTCTACTGGAATTTCGCAAAGGGGTTCCTCAACTATAAATTTATAATAGAGGAATATGAGCCGTTTAAGAGAGCCTATATAACAGAAAACCGATATGTGCATGAGAGTTACCTGGACCTAACGGGTGATCAAAAACAAAAACTCTACTCTTATCTGCAGCAGAATTCTTTACCCCAAAACCGTGAATATCGTTACGATTATTTTTATAACAATTGCTCAACTAAGATCCGTGATGCTCTGGTTGTTGCTATGAAAGGTGAGGTTCAGTTTGTGCTCCCCAAAGAAATCGGTACGGAAAATACATTCAGAAGTCTTACAGACGTGTATCTTAAAAACCATCCGTGGAGTGATTTAGGAATCGACATTTGCCTTGGGGCTCCTTCTGAGCAGAAGGTTAACGGAATGGAATATATGTTCCTCCCTGCCAATCTGGAATTGGCATTAGATCACGCTATGATCAACACTGGCGGTTCAGATAGAAAACTGGTACATCATAAAACAATTTGGTTCGACCCAAACGATCAAAGTTATAGGCCGGGTAGTGCGCCACTTATAACGCTTTGCGTTGTATTGGCGATTGCCGTGATGATCACGTTATACGATTTCAAACGCGGAACAATTTCTTATTGGTTTGATGCGATACTGTTGGTGATTACAGGGCTGATAGGATTTTTACTGCTGTTCCTTTGGTTTGGTACCGATCACAAAGCCACGGCTGGCAACTTGAATCTTGTCTGGGCATTACCAACGAATTTTTTCATGGCATTTGTATTGAAGAAGACGTGGACCTGGATACGGTTCTATTTTTTAGGTGTAGCGCTGTTATCAGGAACATTTCTGCTTCTTTGGAACTGGCTGCCGCAGGACTTGAATACGGCGTTGTTACCGCTTATTGCTGCCCTGTTTATTAGGGCCATAGCGCAAGGGTTGCAGAATCGCAAACGATCCAATAATTCTATTTAGAACCCGCCGGCAGGTGTGGGAGCATCATAAATTTTTGTAGGCAGAAGAATTGTGAACGTACTACCTTCATCCTTCTTTGATTCGATCGACAGCGTACCGCTATGATTGTGGATCACTTTCGTAATGATTGATAGACCAATGCCGAGACCTTCAGTCGACGGGCTCAGTTTGTTCAGCAGCCCGGTTACGTATTCTTTGTAGTCATTTTCAAACCCAATACCGTTATCCGATACGCGTATGCGAAGGTGTTCGACAAACACGTACTTTTCTTTTTCCATTTTGTATAGATTTTCGTCACTTACGACCCACTTGATGTCGATAAATATCGGCCGATCCGGATGCGCGAATTGAACGGCATTGTCGAACAGGTGGTAAAAAAGCAAATCCAGTTGCGCACGGTAGCCGCGTAATGCGGGCATCGGCTTGTAAGACAGGTTTAGCGTCTTCAGTCCGCGACCATTTATAACTTTTCTTATAGCTGCCTCCATTACATCATTCAGGTCAACGTCTGTGTGGGAGTTGTCCGAATCAACCATAAGGTACTGTTGCAGCCCGGATGTGAGACTCTTTAGTCTTAGCGATGATTTCTTGATTTTGTCAATGCTCTTCATCGCCTTTTCCGTCAGTGAGTCTGCCAGATCGCGGGTGAGTATGTCGGCGAATAATAAGGTTTTTCGAATGGGCTCTTGCAAGTCATGCGACACAATCTTATTAAATTGGGTTAGGTTCCAGTGTTGAACTACCTGTTTTTGAAATTGACGTTCGAGTGCAAGGGTCCGCGTTTCCAATGTAGCCCGAAGTTCTTCGAGGTATTTGTTTTCCTTCAAAGCCGTCTCAGCTTCTTGTCGGGCAGAGAGAAGTTCTTCTTCAAATTTCTGCCGTTGAAAGATAGCCATGAAAACGCAATGGCTGAGGGCAACGCCATCTTCCACGCGTCTTTCCGAATTGGCCATAACAGGAATGTCGCCCTTTTCCTTTGTGCGAAGTGTTAGGAAAATCTCTTCAGCCCTGCCATGCAGTTTCAGGAGTGGAAAAAAGTGCGTGTTATAAAAAATTCGCGTAGCAACGGTAAATATTTGCTCAACCTTTGCCCCGATGAGTTCCCCATCAGTAACGCCAAGCCAGCCGGATAGTGTTTTATTCAGAAATACTATCGACCCATCATCTTTAAAAGACAGGTATCCACACGGTGCAACGTCAAGCCAGTTAGTCATGCGGATTTTTCTAGGCAGATTGTCTTCGCAGGTATTCACGCATAGCGTTGGCAGTCTCTTCAGGCTCGCTCATATGTGGGCAATGACCGGTCGCCTTTAAAACTTTTAGCGTACTGTTTTGCAAATTGGCATGCAGGTAATCGCCAACTTCATAGGGCGCTATAATGTCGTCAGAGCACTGCATAATTAGTGAGGGGACGGTCACTTTTGCCAGATCGTCGCGGTTATCCGAAAAGAAAGTCGCCTTAGCAAACTGTCTTGCTATTTTTGGGTCCGTTGAACAAAAACTTTCCGTCAATTCTTGACCGAGGTCCGGTCGTTCCGGATTTTTCATGATTGCGGGTGCAAGAAAATTTGCCCACCCGATATAATTTTTATCCATCGTGGCCAGAAGTTCTTCAATATCTTTTTTCTCGAACCCGCCGTTATATTCACTTTCATTGATATAACAGGGCGAAGGCCCGATCATTATTAATTTATCGAATAGCGCGGGCTCTTTAATAGAAGCAAGCAGGCCTATCATGCTGCTCACAGAGTGACCTACAAAAATGACATTGCTCAGTCTTAGTTCGTGGCAAATCTCAAGGACGTCTTGCGCGTAGCCATTGAGATTAGCATATCGTTCTTCATTGTAGGCACTTACAGCGGAATTGCCCGCACCGACATAATCGAAAAGCACAAGTTTATATGACGCTTCAAACGCGGGTGTTATATACCGCCACATGTTCTGGTCGCAGCCGAAGCCATGGGCGAAAAGCATTGGTATTGTGCCTTTCCCTGAAATCTTTACATTATTACGTTTGATAATATCCATGGTTGTATTTTACCATATACTTCCTGCCAAAATAACTATTTTGCGTTAAATGGCTAAAAAATGGTGTACCTGGTAGATGATGATGAGGATGATATTTCTCTGGTGAGGGAGGCATTTTTAACCCATAGTTATAAGGGCCCGGTCGACACAGCAGAAAACGGAATGGTTCTACTGGCCAAATTACAAGCGCATCAGGCAGATCCTGATGTAATTGTTATGGATTTAAACATGCCCATAAAAAACGGGTTCGACACATTGAAGGAAATCAAAGCCAATCCATCTCTGAAAGATATCCCGGTCATTATCCTAACAGCGTCCACCAGCAAGAACGATGAGGTGCTTTGTTTTGACCTGGGCTGCAGTTATTACTACTCCAAACCTATGTCGCTAAAAGACTATGTTCCGCTTGTGAATATGGTAAAGCGAATAGTCTCCAAATCTTCGCTATGAGTTTAAGATAATGAAAGTCTTTAGCGAACTGTTTCCTGGTTCGATATCAAACCTCACTCTCACCCAATACCGTGCTTATTTATTAGCATTGTATTTATTAGCATTGTAAAATGTAGTCGGAGCGGTACTTAAATCGGAAAAGTTATCATCCAATCGGCCGGCAGTAAGCCACCAATAGTAATGGCAAGCGACTGACCTGTCAGACAAAGGTTCTTCATAACGTTTTGGCATTTTATTGCAATTCGAATTGCGGCAAAAAATACTATTCCATCAGCTATTTGAGAATAGTATTGAAGCATTAATCAATTCCAAGTTTTTTAGTCTGTGTCGTGCCTAGCATTTATCACTCGTCTGGCATATATTGATTAGCAACAATTCCACACTCGTACCATTTGCTTTTTGTGAGCTTTAGTTTTCTTGTGTCCGTAAAAATCTTCAAACCATTTCCGATTGAAGTATGGTGCACAAAGAAATTGAACTCGTCAATCAAATTGTTTTTAATAAGTGATGAAACAAAATTTGCTCCGCCATAAACAAGAATGTCCTTGCCGTTTTTGATTTTGAGATTATTTACTTCAGTTACTAAATCGCCATTTTCTACTCTTGCGTTTTTCCCTTCAATGGTTTTAAGCGTTTTACTGAAAATTATTTTCGGAATATTTACGATTTTTTGTGCAAACTGAAACTCTGGACTATCGGGTTTATTATTTACTACATTTTCCCAATATGAAAAAAATTCATTTGTCATTTTTCTTCCCATCAGGATAGTATCAACAGAGTCTATTAAATCGTTCTGATAATACTTTTTAAACTCTTCATCCTGATTCCATTCTATCCAGTCTTGTTCACCGTTTGTTCTGGCTACAAAACCGTCCACGGACATACTCATTTGTAATTTTAATTTTCTCATTGTGCTAGATTTTTGTTTTTCATTTAGGTATCACGAGTTTATGTTAAATCCAGACCCTGTTCCCGAGGTGCCTCGTTTTAGAGTTCACTCTTACAGATGAGCAAATTCCATTATCAGTAAATGTTAAAACTATATCGTTGTGAAAATCCAGGCGCATTTCTCCATCACTTAAAAAACATTGTCTTGAAACACATCATCTTCATCACGCAAGTTATCAGTCCAGAGTCGGCGCCGAGATCATTTGACTAAGATAGCATTGTAGAGTATCAATGTAACGGAAAAGTAAAAAGTACATCCGAAGTTCGATGCCTGTTATTCCCACCGGAACACTTTGATGGCAAGTGCATAAATTATTACTAACCATACTGTCATTCCAATTAAGTCGACGGGAATTTCCAGGAGGGTTGAGCCTTCGTTGGCAATTTTACGCAGTGCATGGCTTACAAAAGTGAGCGGAAAGTAATCTGTAATTTTCTGGAGCCACGCTGGAAATGCATCTCTGGGAAAGAAAATTCCAGACAGCATTACCATGGGTAATTGGATAAGGTTGGCGACCGGTGCGACCTGTGTTTCATCTCTTGCCCACCCGGCGATTGCAAATCCAAACCCGAGAAATATTAGAATGCCTAACACGCATACTAAAATGAAGGTTAAATAACTGCCCAGCATATGGAAGTCGAAGAAGTATGTACCGAAGGCAATTAGTAACAAGGATGCAGATAACGTAACCAATAGCCTGACCGTTGCTTGTGCAAAAACGAAGTAGATGGGATGCACCGGGGTGGCTTGTATTCGTCGCAGCGCACCGCTTACTTTCAGGGCCACAAAGCTGAATGCCACACCGAATATGCCCAGTTGCATGATAGTCATGGATAAGATTCCGGGAAGTATAAAGTCAAAATAGCCAAGCGCATTGGTCGTGACACCCGAGCTTTTCACGTCGAGGATTCTGGGAGAGTTAGTTATCTTACGATCTATATCAGAAACAATCTGAATGATGGCCATGTTGGCTATTTGTCCGTTCAGTGGTTTGCCTTCATTAAACTTTGTTTCGATACTACCCGTTAACGGCCGGCCATTCATTAATGCGCCAAATTCCTTGGGAATGATCACTTGTAAATCAAGGTTCCCTTTACCCAACTCGGCGGCCGCTTGTGATTCCGACAGTTCTGTAATTTTAAAAGCCTTTATCTCCTGTAGCGTTTTCACACAAAGCTTTGAAACTTCACTCTTTGAGTAATTCGTCAAGCCAACATTTACTACCCCACCCCGACTTTTTGATAGCAATCCAAAAACTGACAATAACGCAATCGGTATGAGCAGCGTAAAAATAATTGCCCCCTTATTACGGTAATACATTTTCAGCGAAGCCTTTGTAAGGGCTAGAAAGGAGCGAATATTCTGACGCATGTTAGTCGCGAAGAGTTTTTCCTGTTAGGTCGATGAACACATCTTCCAGGGTCGCTGGAGATACTTGTGTGTTTGGTAAAAAACCACGTGCTATTAATTGTTTTATCAACTGCTCCGGAGAGTCCATGGCAACGATTTTGCCATCATCCATGATAGCGACCCGATCGCAAAGGTATTGTGCTTCCTCCATGTAATGAGTTGTAAGGATGACGGTAGTTCCCAGTTTTTTTATTTGAATAATCAATTCCCAAAGATTGCGTCGGGCCTGCGGATCAAGGCCCGTGGTGGGCTCATCGAGGAAGATCATAACTGGTTTGTTGACCAACGTTGTAGCAATCGAAAATCTTTGCTTTTGTCCGCCAGAAAGATTCTTTACCAGAAAATTTGCCTTTTCTTTCAAACCAACTTCAGCAAGCAGGTCGATCGGATTTACATCCGATCCGTAAAGGTCTGCAAACATTTCAATCAATTCAGTCAGCTTAAGATTCTGAAAAAATGCCGAAGACTGAAGTTGAATTCCTATACGTTTCTTTATGACATGGGGCTCTTCCGCAGTATTAATGCCGTCCAGCACCACAGTCCCCGAACTTATTTCACGCAGTCCTTCGATCATTTCCAATGTTGTGGTCTTACCGGCGCCATTGGGACCCAAAATGCCAAAGACTTCTCCTCGCCTTACATCAAAAGAGATTCCCTTAACTGCCTGGAGGCCGTTATCATAAGTTTTCGCCAGGTTACATACCTCCAATATATTTGACATATAAGCGCATCTAAATCAGGATGAAGTAAGATAGATTTTATTTCACAAAGCATTCAAGTGTTGTGGAAGCTTCCACGCGATTCATTAGGGTACTCCGTTATGCTGATAAAAACTTGGAAGCAAAATGTACGGGGCTTGCCCCGACTCGACCGGGTCACGACTTACTACGACAAAAAAAAGCCCGCCAAGCTCTCCCGAAGGAAACAACCTCAGCGGGCAAGTCGGGGCGAGATGATTCGAACTCACCCTCACAAACATTTATTTATCAATAAATTATAAGAACAATTTCAAAACTACTCACCTGTTAAACCTCATTTCATCCGGTGGCTTTTGATTGGATTTGATCTGCCTTTTTAATAAGTCAAAGATAATGAATGCAAGTTTAAAATTTGTAAAGATTGACGAAGTTGAAACATATGCTTATGATTTATTCAATCATTGCCCTAACCCAACGCTTTAGGAATTCTCTGTCTCCGTGTCAAGTATTGGTTAGGCGGTGCAAATCCCACAGTTGAGTTTAGGTCAGATACACATGGAAGGATCTTCACAAGGCGTAGACTCTAGCGATCCTACACACTGGGCTATTATAAATTGCTAATAAGATAAAGTTTTAAGGATCCCTTTCGTGTACTTAATCGGGTCGAAAGGGATCCATTTGTCCACCTATGATCGTATTGTTATATTTACTTTTATGTTAGCGGCTAATGAAGCAACCGGTTTTGATTGTTTGTTGTGTGTTAATTGCAATAGCCGCTACGGCGCAGCGTTTTTCCATCAGCGGATTTGTCAAAGATTCTTTATCGGGTGAGTCCCTCATTGGTGCAAACATAGTCCGCCTGAAGTCAAGTGCAGGAATCGCTTCGAACGCGCACGGATTTTATAGTTTGAGTTTTCCCACTGATACAATCACCCTGGCCGTCAGTTACACGGGGTATCGCCGGTGCGTAGTCTCCTTCAAATTAAAACGGGATACAGTAATCAATTTTACTTTAAGTGGATCTATGTTGGACGAGGTAGTCGTCAATTCATCTCAGGCAGACGAAATACTTGAATCAACTCGGATGAGCACCATCTCTCTTCCGATTGATC
>JBDSKX010000240.1:0-5267 GCA_039916665.1 Chryseolinea sp.
TTATCTTTACGAACTAATCTCTTCCCTATGTACATGCTCACCCGTAAACTCAAGAATGTTAAAGTAAGACTGATTGAATTCTCGGAGTCAAAAACAAGCGAGCGTCTTGATGATGGGAAAGTAAGGGCGAATGAATTGATCGGATTGTCTGAGGAAGAAGCTATCAAGGCAATAAAACCTGAGGTGTATGCCAGGCAATTGGATGGAAGTGGTTGGATTGTGGTAATAAAGAAGAAAAAACCAACGGCAGAGGGTGAATAATTGAAAAGCAATTGAAATTGCTTTTATCAGTCAATCACTTATCACTTATAATAAAAGTCCGGGCATTTGTGGCCCGGACTTTTATTATTTAATGCTGATCAATAATTAATCCAATTGAAATTTAACTGGAAGACTATACGCTGCACTCACTGGTTTGCCTTTGTGCATTGCTGGTTTCCAGTTAGGCATCGATGACACCACACGAACTGACTCATTTTTCAATGCAAGGTTTACATTGTCATTCACAGCGTCGGAAGCGGCAACATCTTGTACTTTGCCTTTAGGATCAATTACAAAGTCTACGAATACTGTTCCTTCTTCGCCATCATCTCTAGCTGCTGCAGGATATTGCAGGTTATCTGTGAGGTACTTCATCATCGCTTCGTTGCCGCCGTCGTATGTGGGCATTTCTTCAGCTTTAATATAAATGGTTTTGCCTTTGCCGTCTTTATAGAACTGGGCTTTCTTTGATCTTTCTTCAGCCGCTAGCCTGCGCTTCTCTGATTTTTCTGTATTTTCTTGATCAAGCTTTGCGCGCTTGGCGGTTTTCTCAGACTCTACTACTGATGCAATGGAGTCAGCTGAAGCCTTTTCCTTGGCGGCAATTTCTTCAGCAGTTGGTTCTTTGGGTTTCATGCTGCAACTCTGCATGATTGCAGTGCTCAATATTAGGATAACGAATTGCGAACTTAGTTTCATAGCTTGTTTGGTTTACTTGGTGATAACTCTAGCGGGGTACAATAATGCAGCCGGTAAAAAACGGCCATGTTCGGGATGATTTAGAGGCTTTAAAAAAGAGTATGTGTGGAGACATGAGAACAAATCTCTACGAAATCCAATCCACTATCATTATTCACAAGTAATACGGCGCTTTCCGTATTTCACCAATTTAGATACGAAGATAATCCGGCTGCCAGATTTTTATAGATTTCTTGATAGCATCCGGTTTGAGATTCTCAAGGATTGCCTTCTGCAGAAGTACAGGGAGTTCATCATCTGATGCAAACCGCAGCGCGAATATTTGTCCCTTAGATAATTGTGACTCATATTTTTCAAGCCGTTCGTGGGTAATCACATAGTAACGAAAGCGCATCTCCATGAGAATGATTCGGTTCTGTGCTGTAACGCCGTAGTGTTGGCGCAGCATAATCGACAACCAAAGGACCAACGTCAATGCGATGGTGATCATCGACCAAACTAATTTGTTATCGTGTTGTTGAAATATCTGCCAGGCAGAGCAGCATACCGCGATAAATGCGATAGGAAGAAACACCAGATGGTGTTGCGGGTAAAGTCGCACATGGTTTTTGTACTCTTGTGGTTGGCTCATAGTTGGGGATAGTCTTAATAGAAATTTTCGAATTAATTGGCGCGTTTTTAAACGATAGACGCAATTGTGTTAAAAATATTTTAACAGCGGCCTATGAATATTGGGGCGATATGGTGTAATCATGGATCGAAGTGAATTGCATCGGAAATCTCTTAACTCAACGACGCGCACGCCTTGCTTTGAGGAAACCCGGGTCTAGACCTTCATTATCGTTGACCCTATTGATTATTGACTGTCGATTATTTCATTCTGCAAAGAATTCCAGTCTGAAAGTAATTAACCGTATCCTTATTGGCGCGACTAAGCCCTTACACCAATTGCCTCCTTCATCACACTTCCTTTTTCGCCAATCTGCTGTCTCCACATCGCATAATAAAGTCCCTTCTCCACAAGCAATTCTTCATGTCTTCCACTTTCTATAATATGACCTTTCTCCAGCACGAAGATCCTATCTGCGTGCATAATGGTCGACAACCTGTGAGCGATAAGAATCGTAATATGATCTTTAATAATAGAAATCTCGCGTATTGTCATTGTGATGTCTTCTTCCGTTAGAGAATCCAACGAAGAAGTAGCTTCATCAAAGACGAGAATGTCCGGTTGGCGGAGCAACGCTCGGGCTATTGATAGCCTCTGCTTTTCTCCACCGGAAACTTTTACGCCTCCTTCACCGATAAGCGTGTCCAGACCTTTATCTGCACGGGCTAACAGTGACTGACATGCGGCTTTGTGTAAAACGGTCATACATTCCTCATCAGTCGCGTTGGGTCTGACAAAAAGTAAATTCTCGCGTATGGTACCGGAGAACAATTGAGTATCCTGTGTTACAAAGCCTATCTTCTCACGAAGTTCGTCGAGGTTGATGGCTGTGCTAGGAATGTTGTTAAACAAAACTTGACCTTCTTTTGGCAAATACAAACCAACCAGAAGTTTTACGAGTGTGGTTTTACCGGAACCCGATGGGCCGACAAATGCAATAGTCTGGCCGTTGTTGGTTGAAAATGAAATTTCATTCAACGCGTTTGTGCTGGCGGACTGATGTTTAAAGCTCACTTCATCAAATGAAAGTCTCGTAACTCTTCCGATCTCCATAGGGTTTGCGGGCCTGGCCTCTTTCGGAAGGTTCAATATGCGATGGAAATTCAATAGCGATACTTCTGCTTCCCGATAGGCGATTATCACATTCCCAAGTTCTTGCAGTGGTGTAAATAAAAAGAATGAGTAAAATAGAAACGTAAAGTATTTTCCTGCGGATATATCGTTGTCAAAAATCAATATCAACAGGATCACGATCATCACGCTCCGAATAAAATTTACAGTCGTGCCTTGGAGAAAACTCATTCCCCTTACATACTTTACTTTCTTAAGTTCGAGACCAAGAATCTTATAGGTCGTATTGTTCAGTCGTTTGATCTCCTGGCTAGCAAGTCCAAGACTCTTTATCAACTCGATATTTCTTAACGACTCAGTTGTTGAACCAGCCAACGCCGTTGTTTCTTTAACAATGCTTTTCTGAACTACTTTGATTTTTCTGCTGAGCAACCAGCTTGTCAATGAGATGATTGGAACTGCTGCGAAATACACTAAGGTCACTTTATAGCTTACCGCCAACGAATATATTACCACAAAGGTCATCCCGACGAGACTTGCGAAGAGGATGCTAATGAATTGTGTAATGAATTTTTCAGAGTCTGTTCTTACTTTTTGAAGGATGCCTAAGGTCTCGCCACTTCTTTGATCTTCAAATGTCTGATAAGGTAGTTCCAAAGAATGTTTAAGTCCATCGGAGTACATTTTGGCGCCAAGTTTTTGAACGACGATGCTTGTGTAATAATCCTGAAGATTTTTTGATATTCGCGAAACCATTGCGGCACCTACGGCCAGCGCTACGAGGTACAGTATACCACGAATGAATTCATCCCGTGGAAGTGTGTCTTTTTTCTCGATAAAGTTGTCGACGATTTTGCCGGTGATATGAGGATCGAGGAGAGAGAATACCTGGCTCGTAGTAGCGAGAATCAAGGCAATTGCAATGGGGCCGCGGTAAGCTTTTAAATAGGTTAACAGTATATTCATTTAGTGGCAGGGTGGCGTATGGGGTGGTTAACAAGGAAAGTTGGGAGTAGGTTCCGCGGATAAAATTAGTGTTTTCGGCAGAGTATTTTCATCGCGGAGACGCAAAGGCGCGGAGAATGCAAGTTAATCTTGTTACTAATTTTGCAGCTTCGCGTTGCCTGGGGTGAAAAAATTACTATTTAGACGCAATCGTTTATCGATTTTGGCTGCCAATACATTCAGCGGTACACATCCGGGATCTAGCAACGGATCGTGGAATTCGTCTATGCGATTTTTGTTGCCTAATTTGTTTTCTGTTTGGTACGGAGTTCAATAAGTTTGAGTTGTCTTATATTATGCGAGAACACCTGTCAGGGATGACCCATATAACGTTCGATTTCAGAAGTAACACCAGCCTCGCTTACGGCTTCATGATCCGGTGAATATTTTATCACTTGCTCACGTGTCCATCCCTGTGTATGGATGCCAGCATACTAGTACAATTCGGATTGTCGGTGTATTTCACCACTAAGTATTCCCCGGTTGATGGATCAGTGTAAAGGCCAAGTTCTTTCCCTTGCGATTCGGCATCGAGTGCCCAACCCTCGCCTGGACGCTTCAGCGTACGATCATTGAAAGCAGGCAATCTCGTATTCTCCATTGCCAATGATCGCCGATAGTGATGACTGGGAATAGCTTCGTGTAAGAATAGATCTTCTAGGTAACCATGTTGTAAATTCTATACATCTGGAATAGGCACGTAGAAAATGCCCGGACGTGTTCCATCTTCCTTTTACGTACGAAGGCTTGCAAGAATAGATTTTACCTCTCCTTTGAATCCAATCTGATCTTTAACGTTCACCATTTCTTTGGTGATCCTGTCGGCTTCACTTTTGCCGCGCAAAAATCTCATCGGCAGACATTGTTGTTGTCGTAAATACTTGATGAGGTAATCATGGTATGCTTTGCCCGCCGGTATGCCATCCATACCGGATGATTCGCATGTAGCTTTCAGGTAATATTGTTCGAGAAAATCAATGGTACGCTTTGCGCAGGACCAGTCGCCATTGCTACAAATTGAGGTACGGCTTCTTCACCAATGCCTTTGGGATTGTATAACCTTCAGCGATCCTTTTCTCATATTCACAACCTCAGTATCACACAAGGCTTCATAAGAAGTAAGTCGCGCCAGTTGTCATATTCTTTAACAGTTTTGAAGGGATGAAAACTTTGGCCGCTCGCTACTGACCGACCATCATATGTGGCTCGTAGGGTTGGTTTACGGGCATCAGATAACGCTGTGGCCTCGTTGTCGAGGATACAAGTGCCAAAGGAAAGGCAACGCCTTTCGGTCTTACGAACTCCTCAATTCCTGAAAACAACCCTTCAGCTTCTGTAGGGTTCAAATGCGACAACATTATTCAAATCCCACATTATCAGTTGCTTACAATAATTGGTTGCGCACTTGCCTGTAAGTGCAGGAAATCAACACAAAAAATCCATGGTGATATTAATAATGATTGCGCTTGGCTGCGGCTGTTTCTGGCTTCTATTCAAACTCATAGACGTATTCGAAAAAATTTAAATATATGATGATAGCACTGCTCTTTATCAGCATACT
>JBDSKX010000241.1:0-19712 GCA_039916665.1 Chryseolinea sp.
TTCCCTCCTTCCTTAAATGGAGGGATTTGTAAGGTTGAGGGGTTTGGTCAAGACCCCGGGGTGGTTCCCGGGGTCTATTTTTTTTATCGATTCTTGGTACGTAATAATCAATATGTCAACATCAATAATTCAATGTTCAACGAGCGGCCTGGTGAGCGAATGGATGAGGCCCATCGAATGGTTGTTCTCGCATGTTTTATTTTCGCCTGCCAGTTGGCTGGTGTATCTGACTAGAATATAGCGCGATTTATAAACGATATCAGCTAGGGTAAGCAGACAAAATTCATAAAAAGCAAACTCTCCTCCGCGTTTCAGGAATCTGGTATTCCAACACTCAATTTGAGTGCATAGTGAACTGAGCAATAAGTCCAGACAAACATCAAGTCGTGAAAAGTGGAACTAATTACGAAAATATTCGTAAAAACTGTTGCAGGTGCTGTTGCTGCTTCTTACAATTGTATTACGAAATAATTCGTATATGAACGACAAACCAATCAAGACTACCGAAAAAGAGCTTGAAATCCTGCAAATTGTGTGGGATAAGGGCGAAGTCTCCGTAAAGGATGTGCACGAAGCACTCGGGGGAGACGAGGAAAACGGATACACTACGATCCTTAAGTTTATGCAGATTATGCACGAAAAAGGATTGGTCACCAGGCAAAAGTCAGGAAAGCTTCACGTTTATAAAGCTGTTCCTTCTCTTGAAAACACCAGACAGCAGCTTCTCGACAAAATGATCAACACCATTTTCCAGGGATCGGCGAGCCAGCTCGTGATGAGTGCTCTTGGGAACAGCAAATCTTCGCGTGAAGAGCTTCGTGAGATTAAAGAGTATCTGGAAAAACTTGAAGGAGGTGTATGATGGATTTTGTTACCAAACTGCTTACTTCACCGACAACGGAGGCATTGGGTTGGACCCTCTTACATTCCTTGTGGTTTGGATTTCTCTGTTTTAGCATCACGTGGATTGCATTGAGATTGCTTCCATCGCGTATGTCGGATCTCCGTTATATTGTAGCAACTGTTGGGTTATTGTTCATTCTGATTTCATCAGTTGTCGTTTTTGTTTTGATGCTGCCTTCTGAAATTTCACAGCCTGTTGTGACGGCCAACAATAACCTTGTCAGACTTGCGACCTATCAAATTCCCCAGGATTCTTACACAACGCCCGGCATACTGGCCGTGGCGACGGAATTTATACGGGTAAACATGTCATTTATCGTCTTCGTCTGGGTGATTGGCGCATTGATTACTTCGCTAAAAGTCTTCGGTGGTTATTTGTATGTATCGAAAATACGTTCGCAATCAAATGTGATCGACGGAGGTTGGGAACCCAAGATTCAACAGCTGGCAGAAAGATTGGGCGTATACCGCTACGTGGTATTGGCTGAATCTGCTCTTATCCGGGCACCGGTAGTAATGGGATACATAAAACCCATGATCCTTGTGCCCGTTGGAATGATGTCCGGACTAAGTACAGAGCAGCTTGAAACCATCTTTATTCACGAACTCACGCACATCAGACGTGGCGACTACATCGTAAATATCTTCCAATCGTTCCTCGAAGCCATCTACTTCTTCAATCCATTTGTGTGGGCGCTATCAGATATGATGCGACGGGAACGGGAACATTGCTGCGACGACGCAGTGTTAGAAGTTCATGGCAATCCACTGGCCTATGTTAAGGCACTCGCATCACTGGAAGAAGCCCGACTCACCAGAGCTGGTGTCGCCCTATCACTCGCAGAAGATAAAAATCATTTACTCAAAAGAATCAAACGCATTATGGAAAAGTCTGTACAACGTTATTCAGGCAGGGAAAAATTAGTGCCTGCCGTACTACTGGTGCTGGGATTGATGTGCGCATCCTGGCTCACCATTCAAACAGAAACAAGAGCGCAACAACGTCCATCAGCCACACCGTTGGCCGTTGAAAATACGCAAGGAGCCGATCCGATCAGCTTTGTGTCTGACACGACCATTAAGGAACAATCCACACACAAGAAGACAATCATCCGCATTCACGAGAATGGGGATTCAGAAACTTTCGAAGTTTATGATGATGGCGACGACGATGATAGCCATATGAATTTCAACATGCCAGGCTTCTCCATGCACATGGATCCAATTCCACCAATTCCTCCTATTGACATGGACTTCCATTTCGAGATGCCTGAAATGCCTGAAATAGAAGCAATGGATTTTGCAATGCCTGCGATTGAAACGATGCAGCGCATGGATATTCGTGTCAACATTCCACCAATTCCCATGATGGGGCCGATGCCATCTTTAAGAACGGTCCCATTTTCTTTCCGCATGGACACGATCCAACCCGATCATTTCAATAGGCAGCAAGACTGGGATGAATTCGGAAAGGAATTCGAAAAAAGCTTCAGAGAAAAATTTGAAGGATTCTATGAACAACATGAAGAAGAAATGGAAGAGATGATGGAGCGCCTTGAAGAAAAGTTCAACAGAGATCATCATGAGGCAGATGACAATCACGATAATAATGATGATAATGATAATGACAACGATCAGCAATGGGGCACTTCTGCTCGTGAGCATCAATCACACGACGTTCGCAGACAAAATAATGGGATAGGAAATCAAGCAGCGGCAGTAGCGGACAAGAATTTCGAAATCCGTGAACAGAATCAGAGATTCAGAGACGCAAACAGGGATGCAAATTCAGTCGCGAGACAATTGGACCAGGTGGCTACAATCCAAGCTGAGAAATCACGCCATGCGCAAGGTCAGGCATTGGTCGTGACAGAAATGAAGGCCAGGAAATTCGCAGACATGAAAGCTCTGGAAGCAAACGCGGAAAATATGAAAATATCGGGCGACAAATGGGCACAAGATTGGACTAAAAGAATGGAAGAATCTCAACGCGTGGCAAAAAAAGAACTTGTCAAAGACGGATATCTGAAAGATTCAGACCAGATCAATAACATCGAGATCAGTAATGACGATGTTACAGTGAATGGCATGAAGATCAAAGGTTCAGACCAGCAGAAATACAGAAAGTTATTGGGGCAGGACCTGAGGCATCCTGGCAGAATGGAATAAAGTAATTTATCATAAGATAAAAGAGCCCGCTGCATTTGCAATGGGCTCTTTTTTTCTAATCAACACGCCTAATCTAATCAAAAAATAGCCCCACCATCGTGACCATTGAATAGCACCGCGTTCGCCGGAGTGCATAGCGTGCGAAGATTAATCATTCCTCTTGGTATAAATCAAATTCACCAGCTAGCCTATACGCTCGACGCCAAGCCCTGGCTTATCAGAACAAGACATCATTCCATCTTTCAGAATAAATCCTCCTTTCACCACATCGCGTGCGAGATCGAGACTTCCATCAAGATCAATATATTTTGTGTTCGAACAGGAAAATGCTGTGTGTAGCGCAGCCGTTATGCTGACAATACTTTCATCATTACATCCCCAGAAAAGATCAATCCCTTCAGGCAATGCGATGTCTGCGATCTTCAGTGCCTGACTGATGCCACCACACTTCATCAGCTTAATATTAAAAATAGACGCAGCTTTCGGAGGCTTGATAAGTTCAAGTGCATCCGCAGGTGTTATCAGCGACTCATCCGCCGCCAGCACCTGTCTTACTTCCTTTGGAAGCGATTTCATCTCTGCTATTTCTTTTGCAGGAAGCGGTTGTTCGATCAGTTCGATATCGAGATCATAGCAACGTCCATAAAACTGGATCGTTTCTTCGCGGTTGTATCCCTGGTTTGCATCAACCCGAATGATGATGCTATTCCCGAATTTTTCTCTCAGCTTCATGATTCTCTCAACATCTTCTTCCAGATCCTTTCCAAGTTTCACCTTCAGAATCTTGAATCCCTTTTTCTTATACTCTTCAGCTTCCTTTAAAGTCTCCTCCACGTTCTTAATGCCGATCGTATTTGAGGTTGGAAGTTTTTTGATTTTTTGTCCGAGGAATTTGACCAGAGGAACATCCAGGAATTTTGTGAATGCATCATACAATGCAATGTCAATCGCCGCCCTTGCCGATGGATTTTCAGGAAACTTTTTCCAAACATCAAAAGTAATTTGATTGAACTCTCTGATGTCTCGACCGATCAGAAACTCAATGTTCTTCTCTTGCAATGCTTCAAGGCATTGCTCCAGGGATTCTCCAACAACGTACTCGCTTGGGTTTGCAGCTCCGATTCCTGTAATGCCGTTATCAAGCGTAACCTCTACAAATGCATTCAACACCTCATCTATGGTTTTGAAGGCAATGGTGTAAGGCTTAGTGTTGCCAAGATCAACGCTCCAGGCTTTAATATCTTTGATTTTCATTTTGGTTTTTATTTATAATCACACCTTCGCGAGACTTTTGGAGATCATCGATTTGAATAAAGGAACCAGCGCCTCAAGCCCATCTTCCAACGGAAGTACCACCGGAATGCCAAGCTGTTTCTCATAATTTGCCGCGGCCGTTCTTGCGTCATGCTCGGTTATTTTTGATGTGTTGAGCGTAACGGCTACGGTAGGCGCCCCATACATCCTGATCAATGCGATTTCGTCTATCAGCTCCGGCAAATATGCTGGATAGTATTCCATATCCTTGTATTGCTTGCGCGCCGGATTATGTTGCAATACAACCGCATCGGCATCCGCCGACACGATCCATTCCGCGCCGGCAGGTCCACTCGGGTTGCGCAATGCAGATTGTCCTTCAATAAAAATGATATCGGGTTTCGCTTCATTATAGCAGGTAACAACGGCATGTTCCATCTCACCTGAAATGAAATCGTTCAAAGTTGAATCAAATACAAATCCATATTTAGCGCCCTGCATCCAGCCAGTTTGTCCTGTATAAATCATTTCTGCTTTAAAGCCTGCCTGCTTCATTGCCTCAACCAAAAATCTCGTTGTTGTACGCTTGCCAAGGGCGCAGTCGGTTCCGAGCACGGCGATCTTCGGGCATTTCACTTCTTTGATCGTCCCTGACCAAAAGTGAAGCTGTGTCGCCTTCTTAGGCTTTCTTACATCGATGATCTCAAGTCCCTTTTGCTTCGCGAGATCAGCAAGCTCTGGTATATCTGAAATGTATTCGTGAAGTCCGTTTACGAGATTAAAACCTTTTTCAAGCGCCTCTTTCAAAATTACACGAAGGGAGTCGGGTATTATGCCACCTTTCGTGGCTACACCGATCACGCAGTACTGTGCCTGCTGTCCTGTTTTTACAAAATCACTGATCGATGAATAGATCGGCATGTTCCGGTTCTTACCGTCAAGTAATTCTCCGGCATCCTTACCGGCTGCCTTCTCGTCTATAAATCCGATTATTTCGAAGCGGTCTGTTCCGCGGATAAGTCCATGTGCCGTCTTGGCGTTACTGCTCGTCAGATACCCGCCTGTAATCACTATCGCTTTACTTTTCTCCATGTGTTAGATTGAAGGGCGAAAATTTCGTTTAATAAAGTGAGAACCGCAAACTAGTTAAAACTTATGAGTTAGGAGTTATGAGTTGACGCACGGATCAGGTGTTTCCAAACCTCAAATAGGGCTGAGGGGTACTGGAGTGCCACGAAAGAACGTCGTCGAGCCTCAGACGCTTAACTTTTAACTCATAACTAATTCGTAACTTTAAATTAATCAATAGGACTTCGCTATGAAAACCCTCATTTTTTTTGCCTTGCTGATCATGGCTGGGGAAATATCCTATTCACAGTCGATCATTGGACGCTGGCAACTTGTTAAGCAAAGCACTTGCGTTGAGGATGAACTCGGGAAAGAGGATGACGACACACAGGCCCTAATTGACGACATGAAAGGAATGTCGGGTGCCAGTCTCCAGGTTTTGGAACTTCGCGATAACCGGACGGGTCAGGAGAGCACCAGAATTATCAGTAAAAAGAAGTCATATAACTCGAAGTCATTCCTGTATCGCTATGACGATAGTGGCCTCTATTTTTTAGACAAGAAATCAAGAACAATCATTGAGGGCTATACGGTAGAACGCCTGGAAGGCGACTCACTTATCATAAGCAATGCTGCCAAAGTGTGTGAAACGAAGGTTTTCGTCCGCATCAAATAGGCTGTCGTCCTCCGACATTTCCGATTATTTGTGGAATTACTTTTGCCTACCTTTGCTGTATGGTCGATAGTCCGTCCAAGCGAGATATCCGTAAACTTGAGCTCGAAGAGCTGAAGGTTTTTTTTGCTGAAAAAGGCGAAAAAGCTTTCCGCGCGCAGCAGGTTTACGAATGGCTCTGGCACAAATCAGCGAAAGATTTTGACCAAATGACCAATCTTTCGTTCGGTCTTCGTGAAATGCTGAAAGAAAATTTCGCGATCAACCACATTAATGTCGATCGATTTCAGCGAAGCACTGATGGCACAATCAAAAATGCTGTCACGCTTTTCGATGGCATGGTAGTGGAATCAGTTCTGATTCCCACTGAAAAACGGATCACAGCATGCGTTTCTTCACAAGTCGGATGTAGTCTGGCTTGCAAATTCTGCGCTACTGCGAAGCTGAAAAGACAACGCAATCTGAGCCCCGATGAGATCTATGATCAGGTTGTAGCGATCAAGGAACAAGCTCAATTATACTTTGGAAGGCCCCTCACCAATATTGTGTTTATGGGCATGGGTGAGCCTTTGCTGAATTACCCCAACGTAATCTCTGCGATAGAAAAAATAACTTCGCAGAAAGGGCTGAACATGGCGAGCAAAAGAATAACCGTTTCAACGGTCGGCCTCACTAAGATGATTATGAAGATGGCCGACGATAACGTAAAATTCAATCTCGCAGTCTCTCTTCATGCTGCACTTGATGAAACGCGTTCGTCGATTATGCCTATCAACGATACAAATCCATTATCCGATCTGGGAGACGCACTTACTTATTGGTATGAAAAAACCAAGAAGAAGGTTACGTACGAATATGTTGTATGGAAGGGTATTAACGATACTGAAGAACACGCCAGGGCGCTTTTGAAATTCTGTAAGATCATTCCCTCAAAAGTTAATTTGATTGAATACAATCCAATCGACGAAGGAATTTTTCAACAGGCAGATGACCGGTCATTGAACATGTATATGGACCTTCTGGAGCGCCACGGCATTACTACCAGGATCAGAAAAAGCCGTGGCAAAGATATTGACGCAGCTTGTGGACAACTGGCCAATAAAACTTAATTCACCCGGCATTCATCTGTAAAAAAAAGATGAACCCCTATGATTGTAGAATGTAATGAAGTGCCGGAGTAACACCATCGTACTTTTGATTATTATGTCGCTGGCATCAGTCGCCGCCTTTGGCCAGCGGACTGTGAAGGGAATCGTCGTGGATTCTGTTTCTATGAAATCCCTCGCGGGTGTTCACGTTAGAATAAAAGGCACCGATTGGGTTGCTGTAACCAACGGTACAGGTACATTCAGGCTGACCACGAAGTTGGCCGATACCCTTGTGTTGACGATGGTGGGTTACAATTCGATCGAACTGCCACTTTTTTTCGAAGAAGAAGATATTATGATCCGTATGGGTGAGAAATATCAAATGCTCAAGGAAGTTACGATTACAGGAAACAGGTTATTTGAAAGTCCGATAGTCCGCTCAGAACACAAGAAGCCAGTGAAGATGTCTAAGGCCGACGCGTTCTCGTCGCCTTGGGAATACTTCACTCGCGATCAGAAGGAACGCAGAAAAGTCACTCGATTAATCAATGAAAACGATCGTATCGCGACATACATCCAGGTGATCAATGATCAGGAGACGAGAGAAGACATTATGTTTGATCACCAGATATCCGAAGTCCAATATTATAACACGCTTGCAGAGTTTAATAAACAAAGCCGGAGTGTTCTTTACTCGACAGATCCAGAAGAAATCATTGCCTCTTTGAAGTCGTACTACGACAGAATATACCCCTAGTGCTACTTTGTAAGGTTAGGGTTTGTGGTAAACATCAAGGAGTGTTTATCCCATAGTATTGAATGTTAGTATTGGTACGAAGTAGTTATAGTTAGTAGAAGATGCACATAAGAGCATCCGTGCGAAATAGTTATAAAGCACTCGATATCCGCACACCTTCACGTAGCCCCGAAAAGCAGATAACTACAGCAGGGACTCACTATAAAACACGAGTTATTATTATCGACTTGCGTTTCAACGAGGGATTTCATGAACTTGACAAAGTAGGACTAGGTATCATTTGGTTATTGATGCGCCACGGGCATCATTTCATTTTTATTTATGTTTTTGCATTTAGCAAACATCCACGTAATTGGATCAGTTAATTCTTGATCAAGACGTGAATATCAATAGACCATTTTTAAAAGCATTTCTCCGTGAAACTCCGTGTTGATGGGTTTAAAACATCCTCGTTGGTTCTTGCACAGTGAGAAATAAAGTCATCACCGAAATTATCATTTCAAATAATTCCAATTGATCAGCGTATTCCAAACCAGCGGCGCATCATGATGATTCAGGTACCGATGCAATGGATCAAAAGTAAAGGCGACAACCCGTCCCTTACCAACAGGAACATTGAATATCGTTCCATGCCCAATGATTGTTTGCTCATTTCGCACCATACCCGATAACACATAAGCGCCGGGCTTCTTTGTTTGATTGTCTGCCGACTTTGGTTTCTTCACCTCTGGCTTTGGCGGCATTCCCATCACCTGACCTTTATAAGGTTCTTCATCTTTTAAAGGTTTTGTGCCGTATTGAAGAAGTATCATATCGCGATCATATTTCTCAACCTGATACAATGGACCCATGCCCCTGAACACGTGGAAAATTTCCGGGAAACCATAAAGTACAGGGCTGCCCGGTCTGCGCGCCTTTACCTGAACGACCGATCCTGGATGAAACAATCCTGCAGGTGTATAAGATTCAAGTGCTCTCGCGATACCAGTGCCGGCTGCAATGTTTGTCGAGTTATCCAGTGTAATCAATACACCGCCTTCTTCAACAAATTTTTTCAATTGAGCAATCCCCACGAATCCAGGTCCGCCAGTCATGTCCTGAGTTGCATCGGGAACGCCGTGTGAAGTATACTCGGTTGTCTTGGTGTAAGGCATGGGTCCGAACCGCGGATCAATTTCATGAATGAAATCGCTCGCTGACCCTCTTGCGCGCGGTACAAGAATGACATCAAACTTCGATTTCAGTGAACCTGTTTTTAAATGATCTTTATTGATGGATGTAAATGGAATTCCCAGTTGTTCGAATGTGTAGCGTGACCAACCTGCATCCTGTGTGCTATACCAGGTATGATAGATGGCAACGCGAGGCAGCGAGACAGTATGTTGCTTTTTTGTATTCGTAAAAGTAGAAGCCGCTTTGAGATCCAGTCCGAATTGAGCCGTCATCTTCAAGACTTGATCTATCGTTACGTTTTTAAAAACAATGGCGCCCGCTGAAAGCGTATCACCACCAATGACACTGGCCGAATCCAGCACAAGCGCTTCTGCGCTTTTGCTCTGCGACTTCAGCCAATACAACGCAGGCAATACTGTATTCTGTGCTTTGTAATTTAGTACATAGGTATTACCCTGACCATCGACTTTACCAAGATATTTTGCATCCGTCGTCAGTAATTTCAGTTCTGATTTATTATAGAAAAGACTGTCCTCCGCTTTTACGTCTACTCCATACAACAATCCCAACGTCCATGCGATGTCGTCATAAGGTGGGAATTTTGCTTCCTTGGGATAGTTCTGTTTAGTCAACAATGTAACCGCCAGATTTCTATACGGCTGATCCAGCAGCACAATGTAATTTTTTTCGTTCTCGTGCACTTCAATCGCCTGAGCCCTAAGCTGATTGACGAGATAGGTTGTAGTAACAGGATCGCGCTGCGCCTTGGGTATTGTAAAAGCATAAGGCTTTTGTTCCTTCCCTTTTCGAATACTGTTAGCACTCTTCTGATAGAAGTTTTTCAATAATAGTTTATCGTTGTTAGCAGTATATGACAATGATGCCAGCACACCAGCTTGCATATAATTGATATTGTTTCTTGCTGACCAATTCACCATTCGTGTTGGAGGATCAGGACGATACCACTCGCGGGTGGTCGCTGAGTCGCCTGCATATTTATCATCCGAAAGATCGCGGAGGTACGTGTTGGCACCTGCGTTTCCAAATGTCTCGTAAAATCTTCCGATGGAGTTATGATTATTGGCTACCCATATACCGTAACCTGGCCACCAACCATCATAGAATGCCCAGTCGAACGCGCCTGGAAGACCTTGCGCAGCAAGCGTCGTGATATCATGATTTGCCATCACCTGCCATTCGCCGACGGCAATCGGATCGATCTGTTCGTTGTATGGTCCTGTTCCTGTTGAGATATAAAGCAAAGGCACCGATTCGTGTAGATCCAGCATTACAGTAGGGTGCCAGTCGTAATAGATTCTAAAAATTGCTTTCGTCAACGCCTGGGATATCTGCAGACCATCACGGTTATTATCGTGGTAAACGTACTTGCCCCAGTATGGTGATGATCTTGGGAATCCGTCTTCGAACTCGGTTCTAGCTTTTGTATAGCGATAATACCAATCGACTTGTTTATCGCGGCCGTCTGGTTCAGAGGCAGGATTGATCAGAATAATTACCTTATCAAGAATATTCTTTATTTCCGGTTTTTGAGAAGTGATGAGACGATAGGCAAGCTCCATCAACATTTCAGGTGAACCCATCTCAGGCGAATGCAGACCTGCATTGAGATAAAATATGGGTTTGGTGTCATTGATTAATTTATCGACATCCGCGACGCTTACTTGTCTCGGATCGGCGAGCAACGCGATCTGCTTTTTGTAATGATCTAGGCGTTTCATCGATTCGTCGTTTCCGATAACAACAAGGTTGACAGCCCTTCCCTCCTCCGTTGTGCCCACTTTCGTTACACTGAGCAGCGGCGATGCGGCATCGAGTGTCTCGAAGTATTCGTAGATGTCTTTTGTGCGATGCATAACACCCGGCGCACCTATGATTTCCCCAAAGTGTTTTCGTGGTGATGGAATGTGAGGATCATCTGTGATATTTAGTACAGACTCTGGTAAAAATCTCGGATCCGTAGTATACTCTTTGATCTTTTGATTGTATACTTCATCGATTTGCTGAGCACCGAGCTGAAATGCGCATAGCAACAGCGTGATAAGGGCAAGGCTCCTGTTCATAAGCGTGAAGTTTAGGCAGCAGGCAAAATAGGGAATTTTATTTTTACCGCAGAGGCTCGAAGACGCAGAGAAATACCTTTTTAAGTTTCACCCTCAAATAAAATACTGCGTGAAGCAGCCAAGCGCTGGCTAGTGAAAAAATATGTATTGTGTTTCTCTGCGCCTTCGCGGTGAAAAATCACGCTCCTTACTTCTTACTCGCGTTAAACAACTTCTCCTTCTCTTCCTTCGTAAGGCTCTCGTATCCACCATCGGATATTTTATCAAGGATCGTGTCGATCTCGGCCTGCGAAATGTTGCTGGCTTTAGATGGTTTTCTCACGTCCGACGCTTTTCGGTATGTAACCTTAACATTCTGACGAGGGGCAAACAAGCTTTTAATCCAGTATAGGGTAGCCGTTATCCATCCCCCTATATTGACACCCGATTGCAGTTGCTTGATGTAAACAAATCCGATCAATGCACCCCCAAGGTGAGCTACGTTACCACCTTCATTGTCACCAACAGATCCTATAAATGACACGACAATAAAGAATGCTGCAATGTATTTGATCTTTACCGGACCGAGGAAAAGCATGAAGAAGGTATAATCTGGTAACAGTGTTGCCGCAGCGACGGTAATTGCTGTGACTGCCGCAGAAGCGCCAACCATGCCTCCCAAAGGAATTCTGTCGATATAGAATGGAATAAGATTATAAACCAACAGGTAGGCTATTGCTCCTGCGATTGCGCCAAGCACGTAAACGGCAACAAGTTTATCACTTCCAAGGTATTCGACGAACACCTTACCAAACCAATAAAAGGTAAGCATGTTAAAGAAGATGTGAAAAATGCCAGTGAGGTCGTGAACGAAAGCGTAGGTTATAATCGTCCACGGTTTCCCCAGAAAGATAATGAGGGGTGCAGGGATAGCAAGCTGCGCGTGTATGACATGAAAGATCGCCGATGCACTGGCAATATCCATGAACACTTTCAGTACCACAAGAACAAGGAACACAACGACGTTAATAATGATCAACTGTACATGACCATTGTTATGCCGTTGAAACGCATTCTTAAATTCTTCAAACATAGCCTCTAGTCATTCTTCCCCTGACTCTTCCAGATTGTGATCAAAATGAATGCAAACACTACGCCACCGAGGTGCGCAAAGTGGGCAACATTCGCGCCCCTGTCAAGTATAAAGTTCAATCCGCCGAGAACAAGCACAAGATACTTGGCTTTGATTGGGATAGGCGGGATCAACAGCTGAATTTCCATATTTGGAAACAACATACCAAATCCCATCAGTATACCGTATATGGCACCCGATGCCCCTACCATGGTACCAAATGTTCCAACGCCGAAAAATGTCGAAACGAAAATATTGAATACGCCAGCACCGATACCTGTAAAGATGTAGAACGCGGTAAACCGGCCAGTACCCCAGTGGTTTTCCAGCATAGGGCCCATGAACGCAAGGCTTAACATATTGAAGAATATGTGTGATATCCCGCCATGAACGAACATGTAGGTAAATAATTGATAAGGCTTGAAGCAATCCAATTGGGTATTATATAGAGCAAGAAAGCCTGTCACCACATCTTTAACATCTCCTTGCCCGCCAAAACAATATCCAAAGTCTGCCTTTGGACCAATCATTTCAGCCAGAAAGACAAGAACGTTTATGATAATCAAACTTCTTACTACGGGGGTAAGTCTTAGCATAATTCAGTTGTAACTACTATATAGTCTATCGAAAGTAACTTTCTATTTTACTCAATTCAAAAATAAAAAAGGTCGGCCTGCCGTCAGGTGAATAATTCGGATTCGTACACACGAATAAATTGTCCACAAGCGACCGCATTTCCTCGCGCACCAGGATTTGTCCAGCCTTTAACGCTGCCCGTTTTGCCAATGACCGGGCGAGATTCTCACTCAAAGGGACGGAAAGTTCAGCCTGATTGATTTTGAACTGATCGATTAATCCTTCAAATAACTCCTTTTCGCGACTGGCTGAAATATTGGCAGGGACGCCGTTAATGAGAAAAGTATTCTTCCCAAATATCTCGATCCTGAAACCCAAAGCTTCAATTTCCTGCTGCATCTCCAGTACCAGGGCGAAGTCGGCAGCTTGAAAGGTAATGGTTTGAGGAAAAAGGCTTTGCTGGCTTTCAACGGACTTATGCCTGACCTGGTTTATAAACTTCTCGTAAAGAATTCGTTCGTGTGCAGCCTGTTGATCAACAAACATCATCCCCGACTTCACCTGTTTCACGATGTAACGGTTGTGGATCTGGAAACAAAGTTTCTCTTCCGGATTCTCGGAAGACTTGTTAATCGCGCTCTCAAACCTGATCGTGTGAATTTCTGGCGGTGCCTCGGGAGTTATTCTGCGAATTTCCTCACCTTCAAATATCTTCTGCCAATGGTCGAGATTAGATCGATTAAGACCACTGCTAAAGCGTTCTTCAAAATATACTTCATTCGACTGCGCCGAAGCATTGCTTAATTTGGATATGATGTTTACATCAGCATTAAAGTCGATTGCCGGCGTAAGATTGCTGGAGCCGATGGCCTGACGTGCTGCTGAGAGAACTACGGCATAGATCGCACGTTCATCATCAAACTTGATTTCTGTTTTTGTCGGATGAACGTTAACGTCGATATGCTTCGGGTCGATCTCGATGAACAATACGTAAAATGGAAAACTATTTTCTGGCAGCAATCCTTCAAACGCCGTCATGATGGCATGGTTGAGATAATTGCTTCTGATAAACCGCTTGTTGACAAAAAGAAACTGTTCTCCACGTTTCTTTTTCGCAAAGTGTGGTTTGCCAAGATAGCCGGAGATCTTTATCATCGCTGTTTCCTCCTGGCATGGCGTCAGTTGTTCCTGATATTGCTTGCCAAAAATGCTGACAATCCTCTGACTTAATTTCCCTGGTGGCAAATCGAATTCGATTGAGTCAGTTTCTATCAATTGAAAAGCTATCTCAGGATGAGATAGTGCTAGTCTTTGAAACTCATCAACGATATGCTGGTATTCGTTCGCGTTCGACTTTAAAAAGTTTCTCCGCGCAGGTATGTTATAAAAAAGATTTTTAACAGCGATACTCGTGCCTTTTTCACATGCTGTTGGTTCTTGCTTTTTTACATCCGAGCCTTCCACAACAAGCAATGTTCCAAGCTCTTCGGTTGTGAGGCGGGTTTTCATCTCCAATTGAGATACGGCGGCGATCGCCGCAAGGGCTTCACCACGGAACCCCATTGTTCTCAAGGTAAAGAGATCGTCAGCTCGTCTGATCTTTGATGTGGCATGTCGTTCAAGACTCATGCGTGCGTCTGTTTCGGTCATCCCCTTTCCATTGTCAATGACCTGAAGCAACGTTTTACCGGCTTCCTTTAAGATGAGTCTGATGTTCGATGCGTCGGCGTCTATTGAATTTTCCATCAGCTCTTTTACTGCGGAAGACGGCCGTTGTACAACTTCACCAGCCGCAATCTGATTGGCTATGGAATCCGGTAAAAGTTGAATGATATCCTGCATGCTGAACTAAAGACGTAAACTCAATTGACAAAGGTGCGGAATCGGACTTTAATCCCAAGAAATTTAATCGACAAATTAAGTCAAACAAACTTATCTCTTTCCATTGTTTAATGAATGGTTTTCCGATAATTGAATGGTCGAATTGTTTAGATTTTTTGCAATGTCCGGTATTACAACACCGCTCTGTCCCACTCATCTGCTGTGTGTTCCTGTTATCCAGCGCATGATCATCTTAAAGGTTCGATGAAGAAAAGCGGAGCGAATTAATTATTTTTATACCAGAAGAGTACAGAAATGGCCTTCTATTTGATCCCTAATATTCAAAACGTGTTTAATGCTGAAAAGAGTTTCATTATTTTTTGCGCTCATGGTGGCGACGTGCTCCACCATGGTTGCCCAGCCTGACAAGGGCCATTGGGTAGATAGCGTCTTTAACTCGATGAGTACGGATGAGAAAATTGGCCAGCTTTTTATGTTGGTCGTACCTTCCCACGCCAGTAAGGATGTTATTGACAAACTCAAAGACGACGTCAAGGACAACGACATAGGGGGTGTCGTATTCGAACGTGAAACGCCGCGTCATCAGGCCGTAGTTACGAAGAATTTACAAAGCACTTCAAAGATTCCGCTTCTCGTCGGACAAGACGCGGAATGGGGTATTGGTCAGCTAATCGATAGCGCCATTAGTTTTCCCAGACCTATGGTTTTGGGCGCCATTGCCAACGATTCAATGATCTACCTTATGGGAAGAGAAATCGCAAGGCAAATGAAAGTGATGGGGCTTAATTTAAATTTCGCACCGCTTGCCGACATTAGCGGGAAGCCTGAAGATCCGTTGATCAGTTATCGTTCATTCGGAGAAAACAAAAACAATGTTACGAAAAAGGCCACCGCGTTCATGCTCGGTATGCAGAACAATGGGGTCCTGGCTTGTGCCAAACAATATAATATCAAAGGACTTACGGTTACAGGTTATGATGGTGAGATACCGGTAGTTCAGGCCACCGTTGATACAGCACGGATACTTCCCTTTACCGGATTATTCGAGAACAATGTCGCTGGCGTGATGGCTGCGTCATCGAATGTTCCTTTATTTTATGAAAATGTAAAGTTTAACAAGAAGGACGGTCTTGACGCTAATACGATGTCTGCCCTGTTTACAGGGCGATGGATCACCCAAAAACAAAATTTCAAAGGACTGACTTTTGTCGATCTCCAATTCGTAAAAGTAGTTACCGATAAAAGCAAAGATGGAGATGAAGCCGGCTTTGCTTTTCAAGCTGGGAACGACGTTATGATAGAACGTAATGACGTATCACCTGCGATTAAAAAAATAAAGAGGTTAATTAAATCCGATGATCAGTATCAACTTCAGCTGGATCAGTCGGTCAAAAAGATTCTTGCCGCCAAATATAATGCTGGCCTGTATAAAAAACCGGAGATCGTTCTGGATAACCTCGTCGCCAAGTTAAATGCGCCGGCCGCAATGGTTCTAAAAGAACAACTTTACCAGCAAGCGGTAACAGTAATTCATAATCAAAAAAACATCATCCCTGTTCTTAATCTTGAAAGTAAAAGATTTGCCTATGTTGGAAGCGACGTCACGGATCCAAACACACTCTTCTTCAAGTATCTCACAAAGTATGCACAGGTACAATACTTCAATCTGGACGACAAGACTGACCTCGTTCAGCTAGCCGAAGGGTTGGGCAATTTCGATGTTACATTTATCGGAATTTTTCCTCAGACACAGCCGAATGTTATGAGTCGCGTAGAGCGTCTTAGCAACATGCTAAAGCCTGCGGCACAGTTAGTGTTTTGCGATTTCGGAAATGAAACATTTCTCAAAACAGCCTCAAAGTATCATAGTGTTGTAACAGCATACGTCAATACAGCTGAAACACTAAGGGCAGTTCCCGAGGTTATTTTCGGAGGCCTGAGTGCAACTGGAGCGCTACCCTTTTCACCATCAAAAGAGCTTAGAGAAGGTACAGGCGTAAATACAACGTCCTTGAAAAGGCTCGTTTATTCTTTACCCGAAGCTTCACGCATGAATAGTAAGGCGATGGCGCGTATTGATTCGATTGCCAGGGAGGCGATAAAAATTGGTGCAACTCCAGGCATGCAAATCATCGTAGCCCGCGATGGAAAGATTGTCTACGAAAAGAATTTTGGGACACTCAATTACAACAAGAATAATCCTGTCACCTCAGAGACGATCTATGACCTTGCCTCTTTGACAAAAGTTTCTGCAACACTTCAGACCGCGATGTTCATGTATGAGAAGGGTCTCATCGATATCCATAAAAAGGTATCGTATTATTTACCCGAGCTGAAGAACAGCAACAAGAAGGACATCACCTTACTCGAAATGCTGACGCATCAGGCAGGCCTCGCTCCATTCATTCCGATGTGGCCCCAAACGATGAAAGATTCGACTTTTCTTCCCCTCTATTATAGCAGGACAAAGAGTGCGCAGTATCCCCTGCAGGTTTCGTCAAATCTATATGCGGCACCAGTGATACGCGATTCCGTTTGGTCCTGGATTGTTAAATCAAAACTCATCGATAAACAACCGCGTACGCCTTTCGTGTATCGTTATAGTGATCTCGGATTTCTGATCCTTCAAAGGGTTGCAGAGAAGCTGTTAAACCAACCGTTGGATGATTTTGTCAGCCAGCATTTCTATGAACCACTGGGTGCTTATTCGACAGGCTTTCTTCCGCTTACAAGATTTCCAGTTCAGCGCATAGCACCTACCGAATATGATAAGATCTTCCGAAAAACGATGGTCGATGGGACAGTCCACGATGAACGCGGAGCCCTTATGGGGGGCGTTGCAGGACATGCCGGCCTTTTTAGCAGTGCCAACGACCTGGCAAAATTAGGACAGATGTTGCTGCAGGAAGGTACCTACGGAGGCTACAGATATTATAAACCCGAGACCGTCAGGATGTTTTCGAATAAGCAATTCGACAAGAGCCGGCGCGGTCTGGGATGGGATAAGCCTATCCAAAGTGACTGGAGCAGTCCGACATCTCTGTTAGCGTCACCCCGAACATTCGGCCACACCGGTTTTACAGGCACCTGCCTATGGATAGATCCGGAATTCAACCTCGTGTATGTGTTTCTTTCCAATCGCGTATATCCTGATCGCAGTAACAAACTAAATAGTGAAAATATTCGTTCGCGCATACAAGACGTGATCTATGATGCCATATTTACGTACTGTGACGAGTTTCCGATAGAAAAACCCGCGACTCAAAACAACTTTGTGAGTACTCGGCGGTGAACAAAAATAAACGTGGCGCGGTTATCGTCTCTAGTGAAGAGAAACTGAACATTAAAAACTGAACGGAACCTGTCATGAACATTGGAATTGTATGTTACCCGACTTTTGGCGGAAGTGGTGTGGTAGCTACGGAACTTGGAAAGGCATTGGCTCAAGAAGGCCATAAAGTGCATTTCATTACTTACTCACAGCCATCAAGACTCGACTTCCTCAACGAGAACTTGTTTTATCACGAAGTCGAGTTTCATTCATATCCATTATTTGAATATCCCCCATATGAGTTGGCATTGGCCAGCAAAATGGTAAGTGTTGCAAAGAACGAGAAGCTCGATCTGCTTCACGTACACTATGCCATTCCTCATGCCTCTGCCGCGTATATGGCCAAGCAGATCCTCAAGACCCATGGTATTATCATTCCTGTGGTCACAACTTTACACGGAACAGATATCACCCTGGTTGGCAAGGATCCTTCTTATGAGCCTGTAGTAACATTCAGCATAAATCAATCTGATGGCGTGACCGCCGTTTCACACGATCTCAAACGAGAAACTTATCAATCTTTTAGTATAACCAACGATATCGAGGTTATTCCCAATTTCATCGACCTCGAAAAATTCAAAAAGCAAAAGAAGGATCACTTCAAAAAGGCTATTTGTCCGAATGGAGAATCGCTTATCGTTCACACTTCAAATTTCAGAAAAGTGAAACGTGTCGGCGATGTGATTAAGATTTTTGCGAACATACACAACGAGATACCAGCGAAACTTTTAATGATCGGCGATGGACCGGAACGTGCAAAAGCTGAGGCCCTTTGCCGTGAAATGGATATATTAAATGACACGCGATTCCTAGGCAAGCTTGAAGCGGTCGAAGAAGTTTTGTCGGTTGCTGATTTGTTTTTGATGCCTTCCGAAAAAGAAAGTTTTGGACTCGCTGCGTTGGAAGCTATGGCATGTGAAGTTCCTGTTGTGTCCTCCAACACGGGCGGGCTACCTGAACTTAATATTCAAGGCGTCACCGGATTTCTCAGCGATGTAGGTGATGTTGAAGACATGACTCAAAAAGCGCTGTTCATATTAGACAAAAATAATTTACCGAACTTTAAAGCCGCCGCATTACAGCGCGCCAAAGAGTTTGATATAACACGTATATTACCATTATACGAAGAATACTATCAAAAAGTAATGGAAAAAACTGCTGCAAAGGAAGCCTTAACAGGACTTTAAGGCTGTATGCGTCTGTTGTTCTTTCCTGAACCTAATCATTGGTGCGATGACGGATCTGAAACCAAAAAGCAGTGGAAGCAGGCAACTATTTTCGAATCCGGTTCTGGAGAAACTTTCCAGAACCCATATCGCAGTACCGCTGTCGATATTGATCGCGTTCGCAGTAGCTTTGCTGTATTGGAGCATCGCGCATACATCTCTGTCGGCTGCAACGACAACAGCAATGTTCGCCTTTGGGTTTATAGGCTTTACGTGGGTTGAATATATTGTTCACCGCTATGTATTTCATATGGGAACGTTCAGCCGGTTGCGAGAAAAAGTTCAATACTTAATTCACGGTGTTCATCACGAGTTTCCGCGTGATAAAGAGCGCCTGGCAATGCCGCCACTCGTAAGCGTAACGATCGCAACGATACTATTACTGATATTCAGGACGTTGATGGGCGACCTTGTGTTTTCCTTCCTTCCCGGATTTATCGTGGGGTACGCCTACTACCTT
>JBDSKX010000242.1:0-14821 GCA_039916665.1 Chryseolinea sp.
ATCCTGTAGCTTAATAGGGCCTTTTCCATGAAATTTATATTTTGGCAGGCCCACATACGGCGTATTGCCGGTGATGGTCGTATTGTTTTGCACTAATACGCCATTGATAATGACTGTTACACGAGCAGGTGAAAATAAAGTACTGTCTTCCTTAAAACGCGGCGCTGTGTAGATTACATCATACACGTTCCAATCGCCTGGGGGCCGCAATGAATTTTTAAGTGGTGCTGTTTGTTTGTATATACTACCCGCCTGGCCATTTACATAGGTTTTGTTTTTATAATTGTCCAATACCTGAAGTTCATAAACACCTTGCAGAAAAATACCGCTGTTGCCTCTTGCCTGGCCAGACCCCGTGATATTTACAGGTGCAGACCATTCTATGTGCAATTGGAAATCATAAAACTCCTGCACGGTACTGATGTCGCCTTCGCCTTTCTTTACAGTAAACGCCCCATTCTTCACATCCCATTTGGCTGGCCCTCCATTCTTACCCTTCCATTTAGAAAGATCTTTTCCATCGAATAAAACAATAGCATCAGAAGGTGCCGTAATAAAAGCATTGGCTGTCGGTTTGCCTGGTGTGACTTCCGCAGGTACAGGCTCATAAAACTCCGTCATCCCGGGCTTCATTTCATCACCAGAAGACTGCGCTTGCATACTGTTAACCATGAAAAGAAATGAGCAGCATAATAATGATGTTGTAATTGGAAAAAATCTGTGCGTGATCATTGTAGTTGTTTTAGAATAATATGTATATGGTTTTCAATTTAATTCTGATAAAAATACGACGGAGAGATATCTCTGACCAGAATTGAAGATTAGTACCTTAATTTTTTTAAGTATGAAATGCTATCCTGAACGCAGCTTATGGGGTCTGCTGTCTCGTCTATCTCTACAATGTAATGCTTGATACTTGTTTTCTTTGCTTGTGCAAAAATTTCTTTAAAATCGATGCTGCCGTAACCAGGACATGTAAAGGATTTTTCAGGTGTTTTATCCATGTCCTTTACGTGAAACAGTTCAAAGCGATCAGGATAATTTTTTAATAAGCGAATAGGATCTCCGCCACCCTTGGTTACCCAATATAAATCGAGCAGCATCACTACTTTGGCGGGATCTGTCTCCTTTAGTAAAACTTCATAGCCCCATTCGAAGCCTTGCACGGGAACAAACTCTTTATCGTGATTGTGCATAGCAAGGCGAAGGCCATTCTTATTGCACAAATCACCGAGGGTATTCAGGTCTTCTGCAGCTTTTTTAAAATCATCCAACTTCTTATTTTCTCCGGAATCCATCCAGGGCCAATAGCAAACAAGGTATTTTTTTTGAAAGAAATGTGCTTCCTCAACCATCTTATTAAATACATCCTGGTTTTTCATCGGTGCCATAGCGTTGCCAGATGCTAATGGCTCTAATCCCACTTCCTTTAAAAACTTTTTGAAAGATGCTGCACTTTCTCCATAGTAGTTACCAAACTCCAAATGGGTGTAGCCCATCTCAGCAACTTTCCGCAAGATACCTTCCCAATCCGCTTTCAACTCTTTCCGTAAAACCCCTAAAATCAAACCTACTTCTTTCAATTGCCTACTTCCAGCTTCAGCAAACAATAAGCTGTTGCCAGCAAGTAATCCAATACTTCCAAGCATCGTCTGCCGTACGAAGGCTCTCCGTGATACGTTTGTTTTCATATTATCTCTTATATTTTAGGAAGCGTCCATGGTTTACGATAAGGAGGTACAACTAGTGCGTTAGCAGCAGTGTTGTTTCCGAAGTTCTTGCTGCTTCCGTTCCATACCAATCTTGAGTTGGTACGCAAAGCAATGTTACCCATGTGGGTATAGATTGCCGTTAGTCTTCCCATCTCTATGGTACAGTTAGGATCTTTCCGTGTTTTTAAACACTCAATCCAATTTTTAAGATGAGCTTCATGAGAGTCGTATCCTGTTTGTCGTGGTATAGCCGGAACTTTATATTTACCTCCGGAAGATTCCGGATACAAATCCCACGATGAACGGTCAATTACAAGCGTTGCATTATTGCCGACAAATGCTAATCCGTAATTACGGCCCCATGGACCATTTTCAATACCGGCTACATGTTCCCAGGTAATGTTATGATCTGGCATTTGATAAGTAACACTCATGGTATCAAAGGTTTCATGTGCCCTGTCAGGAAAAGCGTAATTGCCACCTGATGCAGCAACAGACAAAGGCAATTCGGTAACATCCCTTGCCCATAAAGCCATATCCATTAAATGCACTCCCCAGTCTGTCATTAAGCCTCCGCCGTAGTCCCAAAACATGCGCCAGGATCCGTGAAACCTCGCCGCATTGAACGAACGCTCTGGTGCAGGACCTAGCCACATGTTAAAGTCTACACCTGCCGGCACCGGCGTATCTGGTACTTTAGGTTGACCAGCACCATAATTAAAATTGGCCCATACTTGCGTCTTCCTTAAGTCGCCTAGCTGACCCGACTTAATAAACTGCATGGCAGACTGCCAATGACCACCACTGCGCTGCTGCTGTCCCACCTGAACTACCTTATTATACTTGCGTACAGCAGCCACCATTAAATCACATTCCTTGATACTGTTGGCTAAAGGTTTTTCAACATAAACATCTTTACCGGCTTCACAGGCCGCAATCATCTGATAACAATGCCAATGATCGGGTGTCCCTATAATCACGGCATCAATGTCTTTATTATCTAGCAATTGTCTAAAGTCCTTATATAACACCGGAGCCTTTCCTTGTATCTTATTAATTTCAGCGCTTCTCTCTGCGAGGATGGCATCATCAATATCACACAGCGCACCGCACTCAACACCTGGCTGCTTTAATGCGTGGCGTAAATTTGCCATTCCCTGTCCTTTTGCTCCAATTAATCCCAGCACAATTTTATCATTGTCAGAAGCTTTTGATGTAGCTGCAGAAGAAGTTGCAGGTGGAGGCACCAACCCTGAAAAACCGGTGGCAGCTAAAAATTTAGTGGAATTGGATAAAAATTGACGTCGCGTTTTAGACATGTGTTTAATTTTTAATGGTAATGAAAATTAATTTTGTTTACTCAAAACACTTGAAAATATTACCCGGTGAGGTTACAGATCTAATGTGTACCCGTTTTTATACTCCCGCTTTACAAACCGGTTAGCTTGATCAAAGTTGGTAATCCTCATATTTTTTGCATCCCACAGCAGCTTTTTTCTGCCACCAAAATTACCTTTGGCATCTTTAATATTCCATGCCTGCAAAGCCAGATTGCCCATTAAAATAGTCTCAGTCAAAGGACCTGCATAATCAAAGGAAGAGCTGAGTTCTTTTTTTCCATACCCCGCCATGCAGGCATTAACCCATTGCACATAGTGACCTTCGGGAACACGGGCAATTGTTTGTTTTATTGTAATATTTTCGTTGCGCGAAAGCGGTAACAAAACAGGTTTCTCACCGTAAGTGCTGCACATTAATTTTCCTTTGGTGCCCACTATTATAACGCCTCCTCCCCAATCGCCCATAGCTTCATCGGGCCCTAGTTCTTCGGGCCGATCAGGCATAAGCCCTCCATCCATCCAACGCAGTAAAACGTCGGGCTTGCCAGCTCTGCCGGGAAATTTTAATTTTAATGTAGAAGCTGCGGGAAAGCTGTCAGGATGATAAGATGCATTCCACATTTCTTCATATAAATTAACCACACTGCATTCTACCTCTGATGGATATCCTAAACCCACTGTTTTAAATGCAGGATCAATGATATGACAGCCCATATCGCCCAATGCACCGGTACCAAAAGAATGATAACCACGCCAATTGAATGGAACAAATTCTTTATGATATTCCTCCCACGCGTTAGGACCCAGCCATAGTTTCCAATCTAATTCCGTTGGTACTTCATCCTTCGTTGACGGCTTGCCAAAACCTTGCGGCCATATGGGACGGTTGGTCCAGCAATAAATATCTGTTGCATCCCCAATTAGTCCGTCATTATAACACTCCTGCATTTTTCGTACACCATCATTCGAAGCACCCTGGTTGCCCATTTGGGTAACCACTTTAAATTTTTTAGCAGCCTCCTCGAGTATACGCGCCTCATAAATATCATGGGTCAATGGCTTTTGCACATATACATGCTTCCCCATTCGCATGGCCATTAGAGCAGCAGCAGCATGGGTATGATCCGGAGTAGATACAGAAACGGCATCCAAATTTTTACGTTCTTTATCAAGCATTTCACGGAAGTCCTTGTAGTACTTTGCTTTCGGGAAACGTTGCCGTGATTTTACAGCCTGGCGATCGTCCACATCACATAGAGCAATAATGTTCACATTAGGACTTTTTGCTATTTCCTCAAGATCGCTTTCTCCCTTTCCCCCTACACCAATGCCACCAACATTTAGTTTATCGCTTGGCGCAGTAAAGCCCCTTCCTAACACATGACGTGGAACAATAAAAAAGCACGCTGCTGCCAGAGAAGTACTTTTAATAAACGACCTTCTTGACCTTTGTAAGATTTCATTTTTCATACAAGCTTATACGCGTTAGATGACTATGTTGTCAAAGCTTTGACAATTGAGTCCTTGAATGCAAATTTTGTTTTATGGAAACTGTGTGTCATACTCCTCTTTTTATAACAAGAAAAAACATCACCGTTATGGTAACTGTTGGTCAGTCTTACCTTACAAGCGACCCCCATTGCAATGTAATCGGACCTAGTAATCCTGCTTCTATTAAACTGGCTTCTGCAAAAGGCTTTTGCCATGCATTAGGCAATCGGGTAATGTTGGTACGCATTTGCCGATATTCTTTTAGTTTGAGTGCGTCACCTATTAAACTGTTGTTGATAGAATTAACTACTTCTATTACCAGGTAATTTTTCCCGGCTTTCAACTCATCTGTAAGCGCAAATATTTGAGAAGGATGCCATTGCAGGCCAAGCCGTTTTCCATTAAGATATACTTCTGCAATTTCTCTTACTTTATTAAGAGATAATAAAAGCACGCCATCCCTTTTCAAATCCCCGGCGGCTATTTCAAAACTGTTATAATATGCCGCCTGGCCAGAAAAATACTTTATGCCAGGATTCTTTGAGGTATGCCATGACGAGAGCTGCTGCATCGAATCTACAACAGGTGTATTTCCCTTATGCTCAAAACGTACTTCCCATGGGTTGTTAATGATTGGATTGGGTACTGATGCGTTTTGATTCGCTTTGACAATTCCTTTGGTGGTATAAATAATTTCTTTGTCGATCGCTTCTTTCAGTTGGGCTGGCAATGCTTTGGCATTTCTAAAAACAATAAACGCAGATTCATGTGCGGCTAGATTCAAAGGAATCGTAGTACCCTCGTTAGCAATGCTAAATTTAGTTATCTGAACATTCTTACCGGTTTCTGCATTCCACCATTCGGGTTGCTTCCCCTTTACACGAAAAGTGCAGGTACCGGAAATAGCTTGAGGCTTTTTGTTTCGAATGAAATAAATATCTGCTGCTGCTGAACGGCGATGGATATAATCTAATGTATCATTTTGAATGCTCTCAAATTGCACGTCAGGAGTGATGCCTTTATCCATTAAAACTTCTCGTACGCTTTTACCCCAGCAGACACTTCCTTTGCCATATGTATGTGATGTCACAAGGCTGCTGTCTACATTTGCCCATAATTTATTGACTATGGCTACAACCTGATTATCGTTGGCTGCGTCGTTGTATAAACCATAGGAACGTTTGGGCTTTGGCCCGATGATGGTTGCACCTGCGGCTGCCATTTGCTCCAGCTTTTTAAGTACAAGGGGATTTATTCGTTCATCCTGTGGGAGTACAAGAACCTCGTAAAATTGACCATGCGGCAGATAAATACGGTTGTTCTTTACCGCCATTCTGTTCAATACTACGTCCGTGTTTACTACATCGTAATCATACCCAAGGCCAAGCGTGGCTGGAACATGTTTTGGCGAAACGAAATTCGGCGCTTCGTCGCCATAATAAAAAGCCACATCACCTACAAACTCGCCCTGCTGCAATAAATAGCTGCATCTCCCAAGGTATTGGTGAAAGCCCTCTGATTTAGACCACCAACCATTTGTAGTGTTAATAATCGTTCCAAAATTATATACCCATCCCGGTTTGCCCGACTCGGGTGGGGTATGAGGGAAAGTATGATAGACAAAACGGTTAAGTCCTTCACACATGGCCCTGTCTGCAAGCGGTTTTAATTGTGCCGGACCTTCCTGCCACAGCCAGACAGAAGTGAAAGCTTCAGCCTCAACATATCGTTGGTTGTAAATATGTGCGGCACTAGCAATGCCTTTTATGACTTGTAACTTATTTAAGTCGGTATGCCCATTCCAAAACTCGCCTCTTGGCACCGTTAAAGAACCTAAGGCTTTTAAGTCTTCAAACGGCACATTATGAATTGGCTTGCCAGGGCCACCAGCTTCAGCGTAAAAACCCAATCCTTCCTCCTCACTTAATTGCCTCCCTTTCGCATAATGATTATTGATGATAAGGTCAGAAAGAAGCTTTGTGAAATCGTATAAAAATCTTTCGGTTGTTTCTTTATTACCGATAGTGTATCCATCCAACACAGGTAAAAAGGGAATGATACTATAGCCATTTTTCTTAAAGAATTCTTCAGCCAACAGCGGTGTCCACACTGCTGAATTTACCTCATAGCTATCTTCATAGAGATATTTTAACGAACGGTTTTTTAAACTGCCTAACGTTTCTTTCAGGCGTTTGAAAATATAGGCCAGGTTCGCGTCCTGGGCTGCAGCACTAAAATGATCAAGAATCAAACCGTTTGATCGCGGGCTTGGTATCATAAGAGGCTGACCTGTTGGTGCGCACACATAGCGTATAATACGCCATGTGCCTGCCGGTACATTCCAATTTAATATCGATGCTGCCGTCCTGTTTTTTTGAAGATCAATTACATATGTAGCATTGCTTATAGAAGAATCTGCATTGAGTGGATGTGCGATAAGTCCAACTTCCTTATAATACAGCGGAAGGCCGGAAACGGAATCTCGCTGAAGCAATGTTTTGTTTTCGCCTCTCCTTCTTTCAGGAATAAAAGGAAAAGGAATGACACCATTAAATTCAGCAGGCCCGGAAATAATCGTATCCTTTTTAAATAAACCCATTGCGCCGTGCTCAGGCTTTATCCAACTGCCGCCAGCGTTCCAACTGCTTGAACTAATCAAACCTATTTCCAGCCCGAGCCGGTCACCTTCCTCTACAGCATGCTTTATACCCTGTAATGACTCATCACTTAAGAAGGGAGGGCCATCTGGTACAATTTTATCCGGGTCAATCATGGTCCCGACGTCCCAAATATCAAACCCGCCCATGCCTTTCAGCTTCGCTTGTTCCATTTCGAAGGTAATTTGTGACAGGCTGAAATTGCCATTGACCCACGGCCATATGGCCTTAGGCCGTGATGCAATGGGAGGATTCATAAAACCTGCCTCCAGCGTTTGATTCATTTCAGTAACAGGTCTTTGTTGCGCAAAGGCATTTATCCCAAATGTTGTAACAAATAAAAAAATAAGTATGATTATTCCTTTCATGGTATGGCTGCACATGGCGTCGAAGTTAAATATGCCTTCTTTGTTTACAAAATTATATCTTAATTGCTTACAAATTAGGTGAAAGATTCTATACATACACTTTCTGTGGGGCTTCACCGCGGTTCTTTTGAAATACTTCACAAAGTGAGAAGGGTCAGTGAAGTTCAGTGTGAAAGGAATTTCACTTATATTTTTAACCGAGAAGCAGATATCGTGTTGTTTCTAAGACGACCGTTCCAGTGACTAGTTCAATACTAGCCTTGCCTGATGTTATCCCGCCGCAGATGGAATTTTTGAGGAGATAATCTCGGCTTTCTTTACTTTGAGATGAAACAGAATTTGCGTTGCGTATGAATTGCTGAAATTTCGTGGACGCCTGTTGTCCTCCGGACGAAACAGTAATATTCGAATCTCCCTTATAACGCAATAATTTAATGAGAGCTACCCGAAGGCAGTCTTGCATTAACTTGACAGAATGAGCTGAAGGAGTTTTGTATTCTTTCTCTATCTCACCGAAGAAAAATACAAGATTATCGTCCTGTGTTGGCGGAACAGCACCTGTCTCCTACAATGACTCAATCAGGTTTAGTAAATCTTTTGTATTTATCGAGGTAAAAAATTCATCACAAAACAACATCACATGACCTTTGGGGATGAAAGTCATTTCCCAATAATAAAATTGACCTGAAAGAAAGAAAACAACCGGGGCGTTATCCGAAATTTTTCCGTATTAACCCAATAAGAACCTGCACCTTGAGATAGATATTATCAATTCAAATTAAGCATTATGTTTATGAGGCTTGGTGCGTTTGATAACTTCCTTAAATCTGGAGATTCTAAAAGCTGTTCGCTTTCAAGCTTATTTTTTACAGCTATATCATTTGGCTGCCGAAGCATTTGCTATTTTCTTAATGCCTCTCTGGCAGAACAAGAAGCTGAGAATATATAATTGTCTTAGGCTAGCCTTCATTTTTTTTCAGGCTGCCAAAAGCGTGGTCTTAAAGGTCCGCCTTGAGAGGGTTCGAACTGATTCCATTTGATTTGAAATGATTCAGATCATACAGATTTGCAATAAAAAAGCTACCAAATCATAAATTAGGTAGCTTGTTATGTTGAGGTCTCGAGCGGATTCGAACCGCTGTACGAGCTTTTGCAGAGCTCTGCCTAGCCACTCGGCCACGAGACCATATTAATTTCCAGTTGCAGATCTCCGTCAATTCGCCGCGGCGAACACGAGACCTTAGTACCAACAACGCCGTCAACTCATCAAAGGCCTGCAAACCTCAAATCAGCGCCACAAAACTAAAAAAAACGACACGCATTACAACATCAAAAAAGAAAGGTGACCAAATAACTCAGTCACCTTTCCTCCTGTAAACTATTAAAAATGCCTATTCAGCCTTGTCGCCACCCTGCATCTTCTCTTTCAACGCACTAAGCGCCTCAAGATCTCCAAGTGTTGACTTCTCTGATTGTTGATTGATCGACTGAACCGTATTGCCTTTTGCAGGCGCTGGCTTCTTCTTTGCACCAGCGGCGGCTGCAGAACCGGCTGCAGGACGATCGTCCTCAGCTGACCACATTGCCTTATGCGATAGAACGATGCGGCGATCATCTTTAGAGAACTCAAGCACTTTGAAGTCGAGAGATTCTCCAACTTCTGCCTTGCTGTTGTTGTCCTCTTTCTGAAGATTTTTCGCTGCGGAGAATCCTTCGATACCGTATGGCAACTCAAGGACAGCACCCTTATCGTTTTTGTTGATGATCGTACACTTGTGAACCGATCCGATTGTAAAGATTGTCTCGAAAGTATCCCATGGATTTTCTTCCATGTGTTTGTGACTAAGCGCAAGTCTTCTGTTCGAAGCATCAAGCTCAAGCACCTGAACTTCCATCGTATCTCCGACTTTCACGAACTCAGAAGGATGTTTGATCTTCTTGGTCCAGCTAAGGTCAGAAACGTGAACAAGTCCGTCGATACCTTCTTCAAGTTCAATGAATAATCCAAAGTTTGTAAGGTTACGAACGATACCCTTGTGGCGTGTACCCACAGCATATTTCGTAAGAACATCTTGTCTTGTCCAAGGATCTTCTGTGAGTTGTTTGATACCAAGTGACATCTTGCGCTCATCGCGATCGAGTGTCAATACAACAGCTCCAACTTCGTCACCGACTTTCATGAAGTCCTGAGGATTGCGCAAGTGCTGTGACCAGCTCATTTCGCTTACGTGTATCAATCCTTCTACACCAGGCTGAAGTTCGAGGAATGCGCCATAGTCGGCTACGTTCACGATCTTGCCTTTCACCTTTGAGCCAACCTGAATTTCAACAGGAAGAGCATCCCAAGGATGAGGAGTAAGTTGTTTCATACCCAGAGAGATTCTCTTCTTGTCACCATCGAAGTCAAGAACAACGACTTTAACAGTTTGATCTAGTTTGAGGACTTCTTCAGGATGATTGATACGTCCCCAGCTGATATCTGTAATGTGCAACAGACCATCTACGCCACCAAGATCGATGAACACACCGAAGTTTGTCATGTTTTTGATAACGCCTTCGAGTACCTGACCTTTTTCGAGGTTGGTAAGGATGACTGCCTTTTGCTGCTCGAGGTCTTTCTCGATAAGGACTTTGTGAGATACAACCACGTTATCGTTCGTGTAGTTGATTTTCACAACTTTCACTTCGATAGACTTGTTTACATAGATATCGAAATCGCGGATAGGCTTAACATCGATTTGTGATCCTGGAAGGAATGCTTCGATACCAAACACATCAACGATAAGTCCACCCTTCGTTCTGCGTTTTACAAAACCTTCAATGACCTGATCTTTGTCAAGCGCTGTCTGAACATATTCCCAACCTTTAACGAGTTTCGCTTTTCTGCGGCTCAGTACAAGCTGACCCATGGCATCTTCACGCTCTTCGATAAAAAGGTCTACTATATCTCCTATTTTAAGGTTTGTCATTTCCTTGAATTCCGCGAGGGGAACAAGGCCGTCTGACTTAAATCCAATATTCAGAATCACATCGCGGTTATTGATACCAACGACAGTTCCTTTTACAACCTCACCGCTATCTACAGACGTAACTGTTCCGGAGTACATTTTCTCCATCTCAGCTTTCTTCTCTTTTGAATAGCCCTCGCCAAATCCTTTGGTATCAAACGCTTCGAAATCGAACTGCCCCGGGATCTGTTTCTCGTACTTAGCTTTCTTCAGTTCTGAAACAGGGATAGCTTCTGTTCCGATTTCTTCCTTTTGAGCAGACTTGATCTCAGCCAAGGGATCATCCTCGTCTATGTCAATCTTGCCTTCTTTTTCTTTTTTGGGAGCTGGTTTTGCGTCTGTTGAAGACGTTGGCTTTCTGGGTCTTTCACCAGGTTTTGAAATTTTTGCCATGCTTAGAGCCCTTGATACGTGCGGCCGACGGGCTTGCGAACACACTTTTAGTTGATAATCAGCTTGATAAACACCAAACTGCCAGCTCATTTTGAGCGGGGGTGCAAAGATAAAAAAAAGTCGGGGGAGTGCAATGGCACTATTGGGACTGGTGGGGAGAAAAAGAATGGTGTTGGAGGTAGCTGTTGGGTCGCTTGAGCAGGATTCTGGTCAAGCGAGAGGTGGTTAATAATCAACAGTCAATAATCAATAAAATCAATGCTCATGATGGACTAGACCCAGTTAGTTTGATTGTTACTCTGCATTTTTTTCCGGGATGCAAGATCCACTACCGGCAGGTCGAATCTATAAAGACCTATAAACAAATGGGGTCTAGTCCATCATGAATATTGATTATTGACTGTTGATTATTTTGAACTCATACGTTTTGAAATGCCGCTCCATCTAAGCAAAAAAGTCCCGTTGCCGGGACTTTTTAGGGTTTGTTGAGTTTGGTCAGAATATTATGGAATATCTTCAATCTGAAGCGTGCCCATCGCGTAGTTAATCAGCAGCTTCTGGAACATAAGATTAAATTTAGCATTTTGAAAGTCACCTTGTGCTTTTACATAGGTTTGATTTACAGTTGAAAGCTGAACGATGTTTGAAACGCCAAGGTCATACTTTTCTTTTTCTGCGCGATACGCTAATTCGCCTGCCTTTTGAGCAGATTCAGCGGAAATGTAGCCTTTCTTGGCATCGTTAAAATTCTGGTATGCTTTGATGACGTCGCTCTTCAAGGTTACCTCAGCATTCTTCTTGGTCAACTGCGCATTCTTGTAAGTTACTTTCGCAAAGGCGGCCTGAGATTTATATGCCCACGCATTGAATATTGGAATGTTGATACTTAGTCCATAGCCTAAATTTGTATTGTCGTTTTTGAACTGTTCTGTGAAACTACGGTTTGACTCACCTTTAATATAATTGTATCGCGATCCGTAGCTAGCACCAGCGTATATGTTTGGAAAATAATATCCTTTCCGAGCATGGTAAAAATAGCGCGCGCCTTTCTCTGCATAAGTGGCCTGTTTCAAATCGCTACGTTTCTCCATGGCTGTGGTGTACATGACCTCAAGCGCAGTAGAATCAGAAAACAGCTCGCTGATACTCCAGTTAACGGGCTCAACTTGAAAATAAGGAATTGGATCAACTTGAAGCGTTGTTGCTAAGGTTGCTATATCATTTCTCAGCATATTCCTTGCCCTCACCAACAGGAGTTCAGCGTTTTTCCAAAGTGCTTCCTGATTGTAAACATCGGATTCAGCTTTCGCACCGAGCTCAGCCTGTTCTTTTAGTTGGTCGTAAATGATTTTTTGAGCTTTAACGTTCTGGTCATTCACTTTAACCAATTCCTGATCTAAGAGGCAAAGCAAGTACTGATTGGAAACCGATGCAATAACATCTTGATTGGCACGGGCCACTTTATAAAGTTGGGCCTCGTTATTATTATTCGCCGCACGATATTGATTGAGATAAGTAAAACCGGCGAACACGGGCATATTAGCATTTATCGATCCATTTACAAAGTCAATAATACCGTTCACAACCCTGCCTTCATTCTGGTTGAATGAATTACCATCTTGTCTGTAAAGGCTGCCTTGAGCAGAAACGGTCGGACCCATTTGCAACAATGCGGAGGTTTTATTAACCTGAGTATAGTCCAACTGATTCTTCTGCTGATTGAGAAGCATGTTGTTTTTCAAGCCGATTTGAACGGCTTCCTTAAACGACAGACTTGAAGGTAGCTGCTGATCCTGAGCGTGTACAACTAGGGCGCTACACGCAATCGAAAAAGCGTAAATGATCCTGGAATAATTCATATTAAAGTTTAAATCAAGCTTCTACTCTTACCTGCTCATCTGCGACAATTGCTCCATCCGCCACTTTGATAATACGCTTTCCGTAACGTGCATTTTCTTCTGAGTGTGTTACCTGGATGATGGTAATTCCTTCGTCGTTCAATTTCCTGAAGATCTCCATGATCTGTCTGCCCTGATCAGAATGAAGGTTACCGGTTGGCTCATCGGCGAGCAATAATTTTGGTTGTCCTACAATAGCGCGAGCGATACCAACAAGCTGTTGTTGTCCACCGCTGAGTTGTTCAGGGAACAGATCTTTTTTAGCAACCATGTTAAAGCGGTCAAGCATCTCTGCAACCATGCTCTTGCGTTGAGTTCCACTGACACCTTTATACAGCAAAGGCGTTTCTATGTTTTCGTAAACAGTAAGTTCGTCTATTAGATGGTATGCCTGGAAAATGAAACCGATGTAGTTCTTGTGCATTTCCGACTTTTGCTTCTCCTTCATTTTGTGAACAGGTTCATCGAAGAAGTAGTATTCGCCTGCTGAAGGCTCGTCGAGCATTCCGATAATATTCATAAGGGTTGATTTTCCAGCACCACTGGGACCCATGATGGTTAGAAATTCACCTTGATTAACGGTGAGGTTAACGCCCTTCAATACGAAGGTCCGCTGGAACCGTGAATCGACATATTTGTCAATATCGTTTAGTTTGATCATGAATAATTTTGTTAGGATGGGAAAATTAGATTATCCCGTGCGTTTGCTAAAGCCAACAATAATGCCAACGGACGGGATGGCAAAGTACGGCTAAAATTGGCTTAATTAAAGATGTGGGACGTCCGTTTGTGCAAATAGGTGTCCTATTCCGGACGGGGGAATCGACCTCAATGACGCCATGAAACGAAACGGAAATACTCATGGGTGCGACCTGTCGTAAATAGAATTGTCAACGAGAATCGAGGCATGAACTAATTTTGTAAATAATCATTACGGCCATTGCGTCGTTGCCCCACTGCGGTCGCTTGGCATTCGCTCAGAACACCACGGGAAACAAAATAACATCCACCCTCCTATTCAACTGCATCCCCTGATATGAGTGGTTGCTATAGACAGGATTCTCAAGACCCCAGTCGCGGATCGTGATCTTGCGGTCGGGAATTTCTTTTTGAATTAAAATTTGCTGAACAGCTTCGCCGCGCATTTCCGAAAGCCATTCGTTGTATTCGCGGCCACCAATCGGGTCGGTATTACTGATCAGACCGATATCGTATTTGTCGAGCAGGTCGGGAATGGAATCAAGCCAGTGATACAATTGCTCGATCTGAAGTTCATCGATATAGTAGCTTCCTCCGCCAAAATATATGCTCTTGCGTAGTTCGTCCTGCGCATTGCAGATCAATGCAGAAAGTGAAAACGTAATCAAAAGCACCGGCCGTCTCATGAAACGAATATAATACACACAAAGGGAAATGTGGTTGGGGTTTTCCTTAGAAAGTTAGAAGTTGTTTTCCGGCGTTACAAACGGTGCGCCGCGGGACTTCACGCCTCCTTTGACTCCGCGTTCAATGGATTTAAAATTCGAAGCGTGCTTACAAATGAATAAAACGCGGAGACAAGGAAATTTAGAGCCTCGCGGAGAAGGGATTCACTTATCCGGCTTCTTCCAGCATTTTTGTAAGATCCACCAACGTATTTGCCTCTTTGATGGGCTTGTCTTTGCGCCACCGGGCGATTCTCGGAAAGCGAAGTGCTATTCCAGATTTATGTCGCGATGATTTTGCAATCCCTTCAAATGCAATCTCAAATACAAGTTGTGGCGTTACACTTCTTACGGGTCCAAACTTTTCTATGGTGTTTTGCCGTACCCAGCGATCAACTTCCCTGATCTCTTCATCCGTCAAACCACTATAGGCTTTTGTGAACGGAACAAGTTGATCACCATTCCAAACAGCAAAAGTATAGTCAGTATAAAGATTTGCGCGACGGCCGTGACCACTCATGGCGTAAATC
>JBDSKX010000243.1:0-21654 GCA_039916665.1 Chryseolinea sp.
TGCAATTTACTCTCGTCGCGATTAGTATGCATGCATAATACTTTTTGTGTATATTGATTGTGTAATCGTATGCGGAAAGAGGATACAGTAGACCATCAAATCAAATCGGTGTGGCATGCCATATCGCGGATGTATAATCAACAGGCTGGAAAGCACAGTATCACGACCGCCATAGGATTTGTATTACTAAACATTCACGGAGAGGCAGGCACGCCAGCGACGAAGATTGCTCCGCTGATGGGGCTGGAGTCACGAAGTCTTATCCGGATGTTAAAAACAATGGAGGAAAGAAAGCTGATTTATCGCGTTCAGGATCCCGTTGATAAAAGATCAGTAAGAATCTATTTAACAGACCTGGGGAAAGAGAAAAAGGAAATTTCAAGAGATACCGTCTTGACTTTTAATAACAAAGTGCGTCAGGAAATTCCTTCTCAAAAGCTGAAGACATTTTTTGAAGTTATGCTGAGCATCAATAAGCTTGCCTGTCACGGAGTTTCCAGTGAACAAAAGGCGCAGAAGGAAAAATTATCAGCTTCATGAACATGTTTCTTATAATGAAATCTATAGAATGAAAAGATCAATTCGCAAAGTTGCAGTGCTCGGATCTGGAGTGATGGGTTCAGCGATAGCTTGCCATTTCGCCAACATCGGGTGTCAGGTATTGCTGTTGGACATAGCGCCAAAAGAACTCAATGACGAAGAGAAGTCAAAGGGTATGACGATTGACTCACTCAAAGTAAAGAACAGGATTGTTCAATCGTCGTTCGACAGGTCAATAAAGTCAAGCCCCGGACCATTGTATTCTAAGGGATTCGCTTCGCGAATTTCGCTAGGAAATTTTACTGACGACATGCCGAAGATCAAAGACTATGATTGGACGATCGAGGTCGTAGTTGAAAATCTGGAGGTGAAAAAGAAGGTCTATCAAGAAGTTGAAAGATATAGAAAACACGGTACGCTGATTACTTCCAACACTTCGGGTATTCCAATTCATTTAATGTCAGACGGACGAAGCGATGATTTCAAAAGGCATTTTTGTGGTACGCACTTCTTCAATCCGCCACGCTATCTAAAATTACTTGAGATAATTCCAACGTCAGATACCGATCAGGAAGTGATCAACTTTCTTATGCATTACGGTGATCTGTTCCTGGGAAAGACCACAGTACTTTGCAAAGACACACCTGCTTTTATTGCCAATCGCGTCGGCGTGTTTTCGATTATGAAAGTAATCGACGCCATGCAGAAACTCGATCTCAATGTTGACGAGATTGACAAACTCACAGGACCAGTTATTGGAAGGCCAAAATCAGCGACATTCAGAACGTCGGATCTTGTCGGACTCGATACAATGATTAAAGTTTCCGGCAATCTTTATGAAGGACTTAAAAATGATGAGGGAAGAAAATACTTCAAGTTGCCTGATGTAGTTCTTCAAATGGAAAAGAACAAATGGCTAGGTGACAAGACCGGTCAGGGATTTTATAAGAAGACAAAGAATGCCAAAGGCGAGACGGAAATATTAACGCTTGATCTTAAGACTCTAGAATATAAGGAGAAAGCCAAGGCCAAATTCGCGACACTTGAAACTACAAAGTCGATCGATAACCTTAAGGCGCGATTCAAAGTTCTTCTTGCCGGAAAAGACAAAGCAGGAGAGTTTTACCGAGACTCATTCTATGCCTTGTTTCAATATGTGTCCAACCGGATACCAGAGATTGCTGACGAACTTTATAAAATTGACGATGCCGTCGGTGCTGGCTTTGGATGGGAATTAGGTCCTTTTCAAACCTGGGATGCTGCGGGTGTTGAAAACACAGTAAGCGAAATGGAGAAAGTTGGTTGTAAACCAGCGTCGTGGGTTTATGAAATGATTGCCACGGGGAATAAGGCGTTTTACAAGGTGGAAAATGGCAAGCCTGCATATTATGACATTCCATCGAAAGCATATAAGACTGTTCCGGGTAAAGAAGCATTCATCATCCTGGAGAACCGTAGTGACAATGTGGTGTGGAAAAATGCAGAATCTAAAATTACAGATCTCGGTGATGGGATCTTAAACTTTGCCTGGCATAGCAAAAGTTACACGCTTGGTAGTTCAGTATTCGAAGGTATGACCAAATCAATAGAACTGGCGGAGAAGGACTTTAACGGTCTGGTCATTGGTCATCAAGGCGCAGACTTTTCTCTCGGTGCAAACCTTGGACTTGTATTTATGTACGCCATAGAGCAAGAGTATGACGAAATAGACTTTATGGTCAGGCAATTTCAAAACATTGTGATGCGATTTCGATATTCGTCTATCCCGGTCGTTGTGTGTCCGAGGGGCAGGACGCTTGGTGGTGGTTGTGAAATGACAATGCATTCTGATCTGGCGCAAGCTGCCGCTGAAACCTATATAGGTCTCGTGGAAGTGGGTGTCGGGCTTATTCCCGCCGGTGGAGGAACGAAAGAATTCACAAAACGTGTAAGTGATTCCCTAGAGGAAGGTGACGTTGAATTGAACTCACTTCAAAACGCATTCATGAATATCGCGACTGCGAAGGTTGCATTGTCGGCAGAAGATGCGCGCGATATGGGGATCCTCAGAAGCACGGATCGTATTTCGATGAATGGTGATCGGCAATTGCTTGATGCAAAGGCGGCGGCCATTGAATTGTTCGATGCCGGGTACACGATGCCTGTTCATGCCAATAACATTAAGGTTCAGGGTAGATCAGGGCAGGCACTTTTCATGGCTGGGGTTTACGGAATGCGAATGGGCAACTTTATTTCGGACCATGATCAGAAGATTGCTTTGAAGATAGCCAACGTAATGTGTGGCGGTGATCTCACGTCGCCACAAGAAGTGAGTGAACAATACCTTCTCGATCTTGAACGTGAAGCTTTTGTTTCGCTTACGGGCGAGAAGAAAACATTGGAACGCATTCAATCAATATTGACGGGAGGAAAACCTTTGAGGAATTAATGATATGGAAGCATACGTCGTAGCCGCAAAGAGAACGGCAAATACAAGAGCTAAAAAGGGTGGGTTAAGATTTACACGTCCTGATGATTTTGCCACTTCGCTCATTCAGGCGCTGGTGAAGTCAGTACCTGGTCTTGAAAACAAGATGGTGGACGATTTAATTGTCGGCAACGCAGTTCAGGAGGCAGAGCAGGGTATGCAGATGGGGCGAATGATCGCGTTGACTGCTTTAGGATTAGACAATGCCGGGATGGTCATCAATCGTTACTGTGGTTCGGGTGTCGAAGCTATCCACATTGCCTCAGCAAAAATTCAGGCGGGTATGGCTGACTGCATCATTGCCGGTGGCGCTGAATCAATGTCTCTTGTGCCCGTGATGGGGTGGAAAACGGCGTTGAACTACAGGATCGCTAAGGATCATCCGAGCTATTATATAAGTATGGGCCTCACTGCGGAAGAGATTGCAAAGCAATACAAGATCTCACGTGAAGACCAGGATAAGTTTGCACTTGAATCACATCTGAAGGCGCTTAAGGCACAGCAGGCTGGAATTTTCAAGGAAGAAATTCATCCGATTTCAACACAGGAAATATTTGTAGACGAGTCAGGAAATCGGCGTACTAAAGATGGAATCGTTGATACAGATGAAGGTCCTCGTGGTGATACTTCGATGGAAGCTCTCGGAAAACTCAAGCCAGTTTTCGCTTTGGGTGGATCGGTGACTGCAGGCAACTCATCACCAACTAACGATGGCGCAGCATTCGCGATAGTGATGTCTGAAAAACTTGTAAAGCAACTGAATATCAAACCCATTGCGCGCATGGTAAGTTATGCAGTCGCAGGGGTAGATCCACGTATCATGGGTATCGGCCCGGTTGCCGCAGTTCCAAAGGCGTTGGCGCGCGCAGGACTCAAACTGCAGGACATAGATCTTATTGAGCTTAATGAAGCATTTGCCGCGCAGTCCCTCGCAGTGATCAGAGACCTTCAACTCGATGTTGACAAACTGAATGTTAATGGAGGAGCGATTGCCCTAGGCCATCCGTTGGGCAGCTCCGGGGCAAGGCTTTCACTCACGCTACTTAACGAGTTAAAGCGCAGAAATAAAAAGTATGGCCTTGTTACAGCATGCGTTGGCGGTGGGCAAGGCGTAGCAGGAATTTACGAAATGATTTATTAAGGAAATTTGTAATAACACAAGAGATATGGCGGCTGCAACAGAAAGGCAAAATGCGATCAGAGGTGGTGAATTTCTGATTCGCGAAACATCTGCTGACCAGGTATTTATCCCTGAGGAATTTAACGAAGAGCAAAGAATGATCGAGCAGCAATGCAAAGACTTCCTCGACAAAGAAGTTATTGGGCGCCTGGATGAAATTGACTCCATGAAGGATCCAAAACTGATGCCCTCATTACTGGATAAGGCAGGTGAACTCGGACTTCTGGGAACCTCAGTGCCCACCGAGTATGGCGGCTTTGGGATGGACTTTAACACTACGATGCTCGTTGCTGAAGTGATTGGCGGCGGACATTCAGTAGCCGTTGCGTTGTCGGCGCATACCGGTATCGGTACATTGCCGATTGTTTACTACGGTAATGCGGCACAAAAACAGAAGTACCTTCCAAAACTTGCAACAGGTGAATATAAGGCAGCTTACTGTTTGACGGAGCCAGACTCAGGATCAGATGCTAATTCGGGAAAGACAAAAGCTACGCTCAGCACTGATGGAAAACATTACCTGATTAATGGGCAGAAAATGTGGATCACGAATGGCGGGTTTGCCGACATCTATATTGTATTCGCAAAAATTGATGCCGATAAGAATCTTACGGCTTTCATTGTTGAACGCGCTTTCGGAGGTATTACAATGAACGAAGAAGAACACAAGATGGGAATCAAAGGCTCATCGACACGCCAGATATTCTTCAACGACTGCAAAGTACCTGTTGAAAATATGCTTTCAGATCGTGAGAATGGTTTTAAAATAGCAGTAAATATCCTGAATGTTGGACGCATTAAACTTGGTGCGGCAGCAATTGGTGGATCGAAGCGCACGGTCTCGCTCGCCGTAAACTATGCAAAGGAGAGAAAGCAATTCGGAACATCCATATCAAATTTTGGCGCGATCAAACATAAGATCGCTGAGATGATTGTAAAGATTTATGCTAGTGAGTCTGCATGTTATCGGGCAGGACAAAATATTGATGATGCCTTCAACGCGCTGGTAGCTGCCGGAAATGATTCATCCACAGCAAAACTGAAGTCACTCGAAGATTTTGCTATTGAATGTGCCATCCTCAAAGTCCACGGCTCAGAAGTTCTTGATTTTGTTGTAGATGAGGGGGTGCAGATCTACGGAGGTATGGGATTTTCTGCAGAGAGTCCGATGGACAGAGCCTATCGCGATGCCCGGATCAACAGAATTTTTGAAGGTACTAATGAGATCAACAGAATGTTGACCGTCGATATGGTCATGAAGCGCGCCATGAAAGGAACCATTGATCTGATGGGCCCTGCAATGGCGGTGCAAAAAGAATTAATGTCTATTCCTGACTTTAGCAGTCCAGAACCTGATGGCCTATTTGCCAAGGAAAAGAAAGTAGTGGCGAATCTTAAAAAAGTAGGCTTGATGATCGCCGGTGCGGCAGCCCAGAAATTCACGGTGAAGTTATCGGACGAGCAGGAAATACTGATGAATCTGGCTGACATTCTGATTGAAATTTACGTGGCGGAATCGACACTTCTCAGGGTTGAGAAACTTGTTGCTAAGCGCGGGCCTGCAGTGACGGGCATTGAGACTGAGATAGCAATGATCTATCTGCACGAGGCGGTAGAGAAAGCAGCGGCGTGTGGGCGTGCAGCAATTTCTTCGTTTGCAGTGGGTGATGAGTTACGATTGATGTTAATGGGTCTTAAGAGATTCACCAAGATTGATCCCTACAATTTGAAGGATGCGAGGAGGAAGGTGGCTGAGTTTTCGATAGAGAAGGGCGCGTATCCTTTTTGATAGATTTTAATCCAAAATACAGAGGGACAGAGGTAATTTGCGGTGTTTTTGTTATCGATGTTACACGCTGGTTGAAGATTTCGGATAGATAGTTGGGCGGAGCCCACTGAGGGCCATGATTGCTTCGCAGTCATGCTTCGAGCGAGCTGTTTCTTCAATCCGCTGTTAGACTCATTGTTCAGAACTGTAATCGGCGCTGTTCATTTTTCAACACTTTTCGCTGGTCGTGGTTAAGAAAACTTGAATTTTGACCTCCATGCCGAACGTAGATCGAGTTGCATCATTTTTGGTATGCTCACCTGAAAACAGAAGCATATGCAATCCAAGAGTTCGTCATCCTCGTTACTCATTATTGTTTTGATCATCTTCACCTTCCCCATCTGGATAGGATTGATCGGCGGACTTTTTGGAATTATAGCAGGCGTGTTTGGCGCCGTATTGGGAGTTTTTGGCGCTGTGATCGGAGGCGTCTTTGGTGCATTCGGCGCCCTGATCGGTGGACTTTTCGGATGGATGTTTAACTGGGGCTGGCCAGATTACATGCACTGGAACGGATTCACTATAATCTTGATCATAGTGATGGTGGTTTTGCTGACCAGATCAAGAAAGATCTAACTGATGGGGTGTATATTATAAAGCCCCATATTTAGATAGTACCTTGAATAAACAGGATACCTTTTTACTTCAATCAGCTCAGGCTTGTTTTTGTTAACGAACACAACCTTGTATTGAAACTCGAAACCTTTGTTCACGTGAATGTCTTTTCTAACCATGTACCACTGTTTGTTCCATGGATTTAAGACTTTCACTTCAAGGTGAAAAAGTCCAGGAGTGCTTCGCACTCTTACATATTTGCCTGGCTGCTTGTTGTATAGCTTTCCATTAACGAAAACCAGCATCGTTGTACCCTTTTCTGTCTGTATTGCAATTCCTGAGTCATAGGCAAACAAAGGCACGCTGCCTGCCAACAACAGAACTAAAATCAAGCTTTTCATGACTGGGGAAGTTTGTAATTGTAATAACGCAACCTCCGTGCCATCATCGATGCAGAATCAGGAAATATTTGGCAAAAAAAAGTCTCCATTTTGCGAGGACTTTCGTAGTGCAAGACAGTCTACTCTTTCCATTTTATGCCGCAGCCAATCGCCTTTGTTTTTGACAGTGGAACAGACTTGTTTGCAATCAAAGCATCAACAGCATCTTCCACATATTTTTTTGTTGCGGCAGAAGCGTTGCGCGAGTTGTTGTCGATCGTTCCTATGTAGACAACTTTGAAATTCTGTGCTTCATTCTGCAATACAAAGACGTGTGGAGTGTTTGTAGCACCAAAAGATTTTGCCACATCTTGAGTTTCGTCTACCAGATACGGGAAGTTGTAGTTTTTCCCTTTTGCAAGAGATACCATTTCTGAAAAAGAATCGCCAGGTGATTGCTCGGGATTGTTGGCGTTTATTGCGACAACAGGATAACCTTTTGAAGCATAATGGTTGTTGAGACTTATGATTCTATCATTATAAGCCTTGGAAAACGGGCATGTATTGCAATCAAAGATCACAATTACTCCTGCTTTATCTTTATAGTCTGATAAAGACACCATTTTACCGTCTACATTCTTCAACGTAAAGTTTTTGACAGTTTCGCCCAATTCATAATAGGATGCCTTACCGGCAAACAAAGCTGTAATGCCGATCAGCATCCAGACTGGGATAATTTTTTTCATAACGCAAAGTCTTTTCTTGCCACTAGTTTTTAACGTCTAAAATCAATTGTTCAAGTTCACCTTCTTTCAGGGGTCTCTCCACAAACTTTCTGTTGCCGGTCGCCGTGTTGATGACAAGTGTTGCTGGAATAGCACCAGTCCAGCGGCTGTCGACACGATCTATCCACGAGTTGTAATCCGGTTCATCAAGGATTATGACTTCCGGTGAAAGTTTCTTTTCCCTTATGAACGAGTTCACAGCCGAGATCTTATCTGCGAAATCCAGGCTTACCAACGTAATTTTAAGAGAGCCGTCGTGTTTGTCTTGCAAGGATTGAAAAAATGGCAACTCTTGCACGCAGGGTCCACACCAAGTTGCCCAGAAATTAATGATTTGCACTTCTGATGTTTTTGATTTCAAGGCAGTTTCCAGACGTTCAAACTTCACAACTTCGGCCGTCTGACCACACAGATTAGTGCATCCGAGGACCATCGTCAGCATCAGGACAAATCGGGGCATCATAACTGTTGAATTTTGACAAATATAACGCTGGAATAACGGGTTTGATTTTTCGAAAAACGTCTAGATCAAATACTTAACTGGCCTCATCAGAATCGCAAAAAGATGTCCACAAAATTTTGCAGTTGTCCACATTACTTCCATGTTACCGGTTAACAGCCTATTCATCAGTGCTTTAGGTGCAATTTTTTCAATCGTTTGTTTGTGGACAACTTAGTTACGCCTAAAAGGCGCCTGATGGACCCTCGCATATCTGGTAAATTTCAGATATTCAGAGTCTATGCAGAAACGTTCGCATTGGTCCAAATTATGAGTGAAAAAAATAATACCATTACCCACGCTCTTCAAAATCAAATATCCGATAATACAGGCCGGTATGGTGTGGAGTAGCGGATGGCGTCTTGCAGCGGCTGTGAGCAATGCAGGCGGCCTCGGTCTGATAGGGGCTGGTTCCATGAATGCCGAGAATCTGAGAACACACATCAGAAAATGTAAGGAAGCAACATCCCTTCCATTTGGCGTTAACCTTCCATTACTTTATTCGAACATAATTGAGTTAAACAATTGACTCCAGTGAGGGTTTTAAAGAACAAGTTCTACGACACCGTGGTGGCGGCGGAACAAAAAGGCTCTACTGCTCCCGACCTATCCTTACTTTTAGGACGGGGAAGATCAAAGCGAGGAATATTTAAAGGCGACATTGAAGAGGGGTAACTAGAGATCGGACAAGCAGCGTTCGCCATCACGAAAGTGCAATCTGTTAAAGAAATTTTTGCCGAATTATGGAACGAATATTCATCTCAAGCAGGCATCATGCAGTAATGTGTGCTATGACTAGTTTTTCTTGAATGCTAGCGATGGAATTTTTATTGATTTGGCAGGTAGGCTTTGCGTTGCAAAGTTCATACCCCGTGATGCGAAAACATTGTCAAACCAGTATTCATAATCTTTGAACTGAATGCAATTCCTAATGAGTTTTCCATCTACCAGAATCTTTATGAACAATTCCGGATTAATAGTATTGAGAAGTTTATCCTGCTGATCAGGGGGAAGTGCATTTAGCTGCACGTATTGGATTCCTTTGTATAAAGACGAATTAACCTTCATTTATTTCTTCCTTAAGATAAGTCAAGTGCTCACAATTTCACCACGCGGTTAATTCTAACGACAAATGTAGTGCAGAATTATTTAGTCAAAGATTGCAATTGGTTTTTAATTTAGATTTTGTTTGTAAGATCAAATCCTTCAATGGCCGGCTATTTTGATACATCAATTGAATATTTAAAGGGAATCGGTCCGCAACGGGCTGCCATGCTTGGCAAAGAATTGAAGATATTTTCTTACGGCGATCTAGTCCAGTACTATCCATTTCGCTACGAAGACCGCTCAACTTTTTACAAGATAAAAGATATCGACGATACACTGCAATTTATTCAGACTAAAGGTGTCCTGACGAGAAAAGAAGTTATCGGAATCGATTTCAAAAGGAGATTGGTTGCCCATATCAAGGACGACACTGGCGAACTTGAATTAGTATGGTTCAAAGGAATGGATTGGATGGTTGATAAACTGAAACCAGGGATAGAGTACGTGGTTTTTGGGAAGCCTACGCGATTCGGAATGAAATACAACATTGCCCACCCTGAAATTGAGATCGCGGCATTGGAATTGGACAAGAAAACTCCTCTGCAACCGATTTATCCGCTCACAGAGCGGCTTCGCGCAAAACATTTCGACAGCAAAACGCTTTCGAAGGTCATTCAACATCTCCTCTCCATCTCTGTGAGAACGATTCGCGAAAACCTTCCAGAACACTTATTAACAGCTAAGAATTTAATAGCCAGGCAGGAGGCCTTGGTGAATATTCACTTCCCCCACAATCACAATCTTTTGAATGAGGCGCAAAGGCGATTGAAGTTCGAAGAACTGTTCTATGTGCAGTTACGCTTGCTGAAGATGAAGTCATCACGGCAATCCAAAGCTGTAGGACAAGTTTTCCAGAATCCTGCTATTCTGACAACATTTTATAAAGAGTATCTTCCATTTCAACTGACCGATGCACAAAAGAAAGTGATCCGGGAAATTTACGCTGATCTTAAATCGGGCACACAAATGAATCGGCTTTTGCAGGGAGACGTGGGCAGTGGAAAGACCATCGTTGCATTCATCTGTATGCTCATTGTAATTGGTGGTGATGCTCAGTGCGCGCTGATGGCGCCAACAGAAATCCTGGCTCAACAACACTACGCGGGCCTGAAGCACTATGCAGATAAGATGAATATTTCAATCGCATTGCTTACGGGTTCGACAAAGCGATCGGAGCGGATAATCATTCACGAGGCCCTAAGCACAGGACAGCTTAAGATCCTGATCGGAACGCATGCACTGCTGGAGGACGAAGTGAAATTCAAAAACCTTGGCCTTTCAATAATTGACGAACAACACCGGTTTGGTGTGGCGCAACGTTCCAAGCTCTGGCAGAAGAATCCTTCGTTGTATCCCCATATACTGGTCATGACGGCAACTCCGATTCCGCGTACACTAGCCATGACGTTATACGGCGATCTGGATATAAGCGTTATTGACCAAATGCCCGTGGGCCGAAAACCGATTAAAACAATACACCGATATGATTCACATCGGCTACAGGTCAATCAATTTATAAGAGATCAGATCCAGCAGGGCCGGCAGGTATACGAGGTCTATCCGTTAATTGAAGAGTCGGAAAAACTTGACCTCAAACATCTCATGGATGGATACGAGAGCATCACCCGCGCCTTTCCGGAGTTGCCAATAAGCATTCTCCACGGTCGAATGAAGCCTTCAGCCAAACAATATGAAATGGCGCGTTTCAAATCCGGCGAAACGAAGATCATGGTCGCTACAACTGTTATCGAAGTGGGTGTCGATGTCCCGAATGCATCGGTAATGATCATTGAGAATTCAGAAAGGTTCGGACTTTCACAGCTTCACCAATTAAGAGGTCGTGTCGGAAGAGGGGCTGATCAGTCCTATTGTATTCTGATGACTGATTTCAAGCTTGGCGCCGACTCCAAAACTCGAATAGAGACGTTGGTACGCACTACCAATGGGTTCGATATTGCAGAAACCGATCTACTAATGCGCGGCCCGGGCGATTTAATGGGCACACAACAAAGTGGTGCACTCGACCTTCTGATTGCCGACCTTGGCAAAGATGGCGAGCTGTTGAAGGAAGCCCGGGAAGCGGCGAAGGAGATTTTGGCGGACGATCCAAAGTTAGAGAAGCCTAAGCATTTGCCAATAAGACAGCAAATTGATGCAATGAAGAAGACGGTGGTCAATTGGAGTAGGATTAGTTAAGTCATTTTCACCGTAGGAGGCGCAAAACACACGGAGGACCACAGAGTCCCTTTGTTTAACCTGCTCTTGTATGGCTGCGCCCGATACATACAATCCGACCTTTACGACTGTCAGAATCCGTCTCAATCGGTGATAGAGAATTAAAGTTTGCGGTCCTTTGCGGCCTCTGCGACTCAGCGATGGAAAAACACTACTTTTGAAGTTGATCAATGATTAGCAAGGCTCTTAACACGTTCGCGATAGTCAAGGTTTATGTAACACTGCTGTGTGTAACGATAGCTTTTTCATGTTCACCCATCTCGAAGAAGTCTTTAACAAAAACTTTTCGGGAAACTGAACTGAAGTTTCAGGATTATACTGGATTTATGTTGGTTGATGTTTCCAACAACAAAACTGTATTCGAATACAATAGCGACCGATACTTTACACCAGCATCGAACACAAAGATTTTTACTTTTTATGCCTCGTTATCCACGCTGGGTGATTCAATTCCATCATTACGATACGTTGAACGCGGTGACTCATTGATCTTCTGGGGCACTGGTGATCCATCCTTTCTATATAGGAACGTATATGACAATGGAAAGGTGTACTCCCTTCTCTCGGGTTCGCGCAAACAACTTTACTTCTCCTCTTCGAATTTTAAGACGACACATTTCGGAAGTGGCTGGGCATGGGACGACTATAATGACTACTATTCTGCTGAACGGTCGCCCTTGCCTATTTATGGAAATCTCTTCAAAATTGAAGCGAGCGCCACGGTGATCAACACTATCCCTAAATATTATCAGAATTTTGTGACCTATGCAAACAGTGAACAGGAGCAATCCGTTATCAGAAACCTGGACGACAATCTGCTGACCGTTCAAAGACCGAAAACGAAAACAATTAGCAAAGAAATACCTGCCAAAGTCAAAGATGATCTGACCGTAAGACTGCTATCCGATACACTGAAGAAAACGGTTGGCCTGGTTCATACAACACTTCCGCATGACGCTAAAACTGTTTACAGTTTACCAGTCGACAGTGTCTACAAACATATGATGCAGGAAAGCGACAACTTTATTGCAGAACAATTATTGCTCGTCTGTGCCGGCGTGTTGAGCGACACTTTGAAAACAGAAATCACAATCGAAAGATTGGAAAGCAATCAATTAAAAGATATGCGTGACGAGCCAGTATGGGTTGATGGCTCTGGACTAAGCCGCTACAATTTATTTACGCCACGAAGCATTGTTCAGCTGTGGCAAAAAATAAATGCCATCGTCCCACAAGAACGATTGTTTCAAATTCTGGCCATTGGAGGGAAAGCGGGAACAATAAGCAATTTGTATAAGGCAGACAAGCCATACATCTTTGGAAAGACAGGGTCGCTCAGCAATAATCATTGCCTTAGCGGATTCCTCATTACCAAAAGCGGCAAAACACTTATCTTTTCATTCATGAACAGCAACTATGCTGTGCCGACATCGGAGATAAGGAAGAACATGCAAAACATTTTGAATAATGTCTATGAGAAATATTAATGCAATGAAGAAGTGTTTAATGATTTCAGCATCTATGGTTTTAATACTATCACCTCGATTGCATGCGCAACAGGTCGATAGTCTTGATCTTAAAATAGGACAGATGATCCTTATAGGTTTCCCGGGTCCTGCTGTAGACCCCTATGTACTCGAAGAAGTACGTAAGGGAAATGTTGGCTCCATCATTCTGTTTGAAAAGAATGTACCTCCTCATAACTCCTTCAATGCATTGAAGAAAATCACCTGGACCTATCAGCATGCTGCTCCAATACCTTTGTTCATCACCATCGACCAGGAAGGTGGGAGGGTTAACAGGTTAAAGCCAAAGTATGGGTTTCCGTATTCGATCACTGCTGTCGCTATGGGTAAATCTCCATCTCTCGATTCAGTTCAGTTTTATGCTGAATCAACGGCGTCTACCCTCGCGGGATTAGGAATCAACGTTAACTTTGCGCCTGTTGTTGATCTCGCTTCAAATCCAACGAATCCCATTATTGCCAAGTTCGGACGTGCGTTCTCGGCCAATGAAGACAGCGTAACGTTGATGGCAAAAGAAGTTATCAAGGCACATCATAAGTACGGTGTGCTTACATCACTTAAGCATTTTCCCGGTCATGGCAGTTCGAAAAATGATACGCACCTTGGAATCGCAGACGTGACGAACACTTGGGAAGAGCGTGAATTGAAACCTTACCAATCTCTGATTGATTCCGGTTATGCTGATGCGATCATGACATCACACATTGTAAACAAAAAGCTTGATGCTAAAGGAAACCCTGGCACCCTTTCTGCGGATATCCTTACCGGTATATTGAGAAACAGACTTCACTTTCAAGGCGTGATCTTTACAGATGATATGCAGATGCAGGCGATTACAAAAAATTACGGTCTTGAAGAAGCTATCAAACTTGCCATTCAGGGTGGTGTTGATATTATGACGTTCTCGAATAACCTACAGGATAGTGAAGAAAGAATTGTTGACATCGCGCACAAGCTTATCAAAAAGATGATCACGAACGGTGACATTAAAAAGGAGCGGATCGACGAAAGTTATCGTCGGATCATTGCGTTGAAGAAACGCCTTGCGCAAAATAATCTTGCCGCATCATATCAACAGTCTTTAACTAAGTCACAGCAGGCACTGATTCAGGCGCAGTCTGAGACTGCCAAGTACAAGGAGGAGGTTAAAATTCTGGAGGATAAGCTTGCTAACACTGCTATAACTCCTGTGACGCAAAAGCCGGAAAAAAAGAAGAAAAAAAGATGACCCCTTACAAAGTCGTTGCACCGAATGGAGAACGGGTCGCCGTTATACTCAGCGTACCACATTGTGGCACGCAGTTTCCAGCTGACATAAGAGATGAATATAAGTCAGACCTGATCAGCCGCCCCGACGATACGGATTGGTTTGTTGATAATTTGTATGACTTTGCAACGGAGATGGGGATCGCGATGATCTCATCAGTGTATCATCGCTGGGTTATCGATCTTAACAGAGCACCGGACGACAAACCACTTTATAATGATGGAAGAGTCCTCACGGGATTATGTCCGTTTACTGACTTTCTTGGAAATCGAATATACGCAGATGAGCGATTGGAAGTTGCTGCTGATGAGGTAACGCGACGATTAGCGTTATACCATCAGCCGTATCATGCGAAGTTGAAGGAATTGATTTCGGAAATGAAGGAAGACTTTGGTAAGGTGCTTTTGTGGGAATGTCATTCGATCAGACAATACGTCCCCACAATATACCCGGAGAAATTCCCGGATCTTGTTCTTGGTGATTCCGACGGCGCGTCGGCGAGTCCCGGCATTGTGAAACTTGCATACGATTCGTTATCGGCATCCAAGTATTCAGTGTCACACAACTTTCCTTTCAAAGGTGGATTTATTACACGCGAATACGGCAGACCTCTTCACAACGAACATGCTGTCCAGCTCGAGATGAGTAAGATCAATTATATGGACGATAAAGAGATCTCTTATGATCACGATCGGGCGAATGCCATGCGTGAACTTTTGAAGACTACTTTATCAGGCATCATTGATCCGCTGTTTCAGTCGGCTTCACGTCAATGAAATATTTCCGATTCGAAAAATTGCTGTTAAAGGATGGTTGGATATCACCCGCGTATCTTGGTGTTGATGATTTGGGTATCGTTCAATATCTCGAAGCGAAAGTACCTACAGACGGCGTGGCCATCGAATATGTCTCTGGTTTGGCGGTTCCTGGATTTATAAATGGACATTCTCACGCGTTTCAGTATGCGATGGCAGGGCATGCAGAGAAACATATTTTTGGTGTGCAAGATGATTTCTGGAGCTGGCGGGAGGCAATGTACCGTTGCGCTTTAAGCATGAGTCCTGATGAAGTAGAGTCAGTAGCTACAATGCTTTACACCGAAATGCTGCGCAATGGCTATACGCATGTTGCCGAATTTCACTATTTGCATCACAATGTTGACGGACGCAAGTACTCGAATTCTGCGGAGATGGGGGAAAGGCTTGTATCAGCTGCCAGAACAGCGGGCATCAAGATAACGCTTATTCCTATTTTTTATCAAAAGGGAAATTTCGGTACAGACCCTTATCCACAACAGCGAAGGTTTATATCATCTGATACAGATGACTATCTTCAACTGCTCGATGACAGCGCAAGGTGTGTAATGCAGTACGACCACGCCAGACTGGGATTCGGTGTACATTCATTAAGAGCGGTGTCAAGTGAGGGTGTCTTAAGAACTTTTAATGAAGGTCCGCCAGGTCTTCCTTTTCATCTTCACGCCGCAGAACAGTTGAAGGAAATTTCAGATGCAGAGCAATTCCTGAAAGCGCGTCCTGTTCAGTGGCTTATCGACAATATGCCATTGAGCAACCGTTTCAATATTGTTCATTGTACTCATATGTCGGATGTAGAAGTCAATGGGCTGGCCGCAAGCGGAGCGAATGTTGTTCTTTGTCCCGGTACAGAGGGCAATCTTGGCGACGGAATATTTCGTCTGACAGATTACGAGAAATCACGTGGCAGCTTTTGTATCGGTACCGATAGTCATATCAGTCTAAATCCGTTGGAAGATCTAAGGTGGCTTGACTATGCACAGCGGTTTACAACGCATCGGAGAAATACTTTTGATGATGGCGCGACAGCAATTATCAGAATGATTTATGAATCTGGACGCATGGCTACTGGCAGTTTTGAAGAAGCGAATTATTTCAGCGTCGGACTGCCATTTGATGCTGTAGTTTATAATTCAAAGATGCCACTTTTGACAAATGCGCGTGCAGGTGATCCGTTGCCGTCCATCGTTTATTCTTCTGATTCGTCATCTGTCTACGGGACCATTGTGAATGGGCGATGGATCGTGAAGAAGGAACATCACATGAATCGCGAGTCTATAATGTCGAAATACCGTAAGGCTGTAAAATCAATCGTGGGTAAGACTAATTAGGCTTCAGATTTTGCTCGAAGAGTTTAAGAATTCTTTTGTACTCATCCGTCCAGCTGCTAGGTTCGACGAATGCATGGTCCTCCACCGGATAGCCAGCAAGTTCCCAATTATCTTTCCCCAGCTCAATCAATCGTTGTGCTAATCTTACAGCATCCTGATAGTGCACATTCGTGTCAACCATACCATGACAAATCAGCAAAGCACCCTTTAATCCTTCAGCATAATACAAGGGAGAGCTTTTTGCGTATGAAAGACTGTCGAGATAAGGTGTGTTTAGAATTGCTCCTGTGTATGGATGATTATAGTGAGCCCAATCCGTGACCGGCCGCAGTGCTGCACCTGCGGCAAAAGTATCCGGGGATGTAAACATGGCCATCAAGGTGATGAATCCCCCATAAGATCCGCCGTAAATACCAATGCGCTTAGGGTCGACGTTGTATTTGTCAACGAGAAGCTTAGCGGCATCGAGGTTATCTGTCAAGTCTTTGCCTCCCATGAAGCGGTAGATACCTGTTCTCCAATCACGACCGTAGCCTGCGCTTGCCCGGTAATCGACATCAAGAACCGTGTAGCCCAGATCTGTCAAAAGATTGTGGAACATATATTCACGAAAGTAGGAGCTCCACCACTTGTGCGCATTTTGAAGATAGCCTGCGCCATGCACGAAGATGACGGCGGCGCCATTTGCTTTCGCGGGTTTGAAGATCCTGGCATAGACAATGGCTTTATCACGTGCTTTAAAAGTTATAATTTCCGGATCCCGCCATGGATAGGACTTAAATTCTTCGGTTAGGGAATGCGTTACCTGCTTTGCCTTTGCACCTGCTTTGTTTTCTTGTAAGTACAATTCCCATGGTTTGTTGCTGTACGAATATCGTAACGCGATTTGCTTTTCATCTGGAGACAAGGCGAACTCGTAAGCACCTGACATAGACGTTAGCCTGTCCATTTTCATGGTGGCTACGGAAAGTTTATAGAGTTGTTTCTCGCCGGCGTTTGCTTCATTGGTAATGATATAGAACGATTGTTTGTTTCTGGATAAAACAACCCGTTGCACTTCAAAATTGCCAGATGTTAATGCGGTCTTCGCATGGCTTGAAACATCAAGTGCATAAAGGTGTGAGTATCCGGATTCTTCAGAAGCAAACCATATTCGCTTGTTGTCTTCAAGCCAACCTACATTATCGTTACCAAAGAAATCACTGATGGGGCTATTGATCCAGGCATTGTCATGTTCACGATAAAGAGGTGTGAGCTTACGCGTGATGGGATCAAGCATCATAATCCAACGATCTTTGAAATCCAGGGAAGCAATTGACACTACACACCTGGTGCCGTCAACAGACCATAGTGCTGAAGTGACTTCCACATCCCGCTTCTTTGATGCTTTCTCCTTCTGCGCACGATAATCCGTTAAATAGTCAAGTGTATCCTGAATACCAGGGACGTCATCCAATTTGACCTGGAACGTCGTGTCATGAACGATATCATAAATGAAGAAGTCTGTTGGAGATTGGGGGGCGCCAACTTTTGTTCTGGATGAAATATCTTCGGTGAACCCTGACGTAGTAACATAGTTCGGAACGATAGTAGTCTTCGACGTGCTTTTCCGCGAGAGTTTGAAAGTAACAAACTTCTTATCCGGACTCAGCTGAACTGATTGTACACTCTTGTCTTCAATGTAAATCTCCTTCGCGCGCGTTGAAGTTTCGGCTTCAAGATTTTTTTTGTGTTGTTCTTGTTTTGTATTCCGCTCAATCAATACTTTGAAGTAGGTAAGCTGATCCTTTCTTAACCACTTATCTTGTTCCGTCAGCGCAGGTGCTGGCTTTACACCATTTCTGAAATCGGTAATCTGACTAAATGCGCCAGTGGCAATGTCCCAGGAAAACAAGTTAAGGCCTGAAGAGAATATGATTTCTTTATCATCTGATGAGAATTTAGGTGCGAGTTCGCTGGCCGTGGTGTTTGTTACCTGTGTTAGTTTTTTTGAGGGGATATCGAGAAAAAAGATATCACCATGACTTTCATATGTAGCTTTGGTATATGACGTACTATATTGAATCGTGCGGGCGACAAGACTTTTACGTGCCGCTATCGACACCTTTTTTGGTGTGAGGGCATTGGCAGTAAGATAGTACAACGAATCACCTACTGCATTTTCAGGATTCCAGCTAAAATAAAGCGTTTTACTATCGGCAGACCAGAATGGCGATGTTGGCGCAGTGCCCATCCACTTCGGATTGCGCATGATCTTGTCTACTGTAAGCTTATCGAGCGTCGTTTGTGCTACTGAACCAATGCAGAGAATGTTTGTAAGTATTAGCAACACACAACGTAGCGCAAATGAGCTTTTCAGTAATTTTTTGAAAAACCACGTCGTGTGATGAAACACCAATTCATAATTCATAGTTAATATTTCCTTGATGACTTGGAAGGTACTTTTGTCGAAGCCATGTAATCCATTGTTACGTCCAGCATTGCCTTAAGACCGGTTAGCATTCCACGTTCGTCAATCATAAAATCGGGCGTATGATGAGCCGGCACTGTGTTGGGATCCTGATTCTCCGGCATTGCGCCAACGAAGAAAAAAAAGCCTGGAATCTTTTCTTGAAAGAATGCAAAATCTTCAGCGCCGGTTACGGCATTGATCCTAATCACATTGTCAACGCCAGCAGCCTTCTGAAGACTTCCTACGACCTTCTCCGTGAGATTCACATCATTGTATGTCACAGGAGTTTTATTTTCGATCGTAACTTCAGCAGTAGCGCCAGCACTCTCCGCGATCTTCGTTGCTGTTAGAATGATTTTCTCGTGGATCTTCTTTTGCATGTCGGGATCAAGCGTGCGAATGGTTCCTGCCATAAATGCTTCTTCGGGAATAATGTTCTCACGAACGCCTGCCTGTAGTCTTCCAACGGTGATGACTGCTGCTTCTTTTGTTAACTCTGTTTGTCTGCTGACAATGGTTTGAAGTCCGTTGATAATTTGCGCACTCACAACAATAGGATCTATTCCCATCCAAGGTGCAGCTCCGTGTGATTGTTTTCCTTTCACTTTAATTGAAAACCAATCGGAGGCTGCCATCATGCCGGCTGACTTATAAGATATCGTTCCCAATTTAGAAATGGATTGTATGTGCATGCCGAAAATCACATCAACCTTAGGGTTATCCAGCACGCCTTCTTTAACCATAAGTTTTGCTCCACCTTCTTCGCCCTTTGGTGGTCCTTCTTCAGCAGGTTGAAAGATGAACTTGATTGTTCCTTTCAACTCGCTTTTGTTTTTTGAAAGGATCTCGGCAACCCCCATTAGGATAGCGACGTGCGTGTCGTGACCACAAGCATGCATAACACCTGTCTCCTGATCGTTGAATGTCGTTTTAACTTTCGAGGCAAATGGCAATGAATTGCGTTCAGTTACCGGCAATGCATCCATGTCTGCGCGCAGGGCAATGACAGGTCCTGGTTTGCCGGACTTGAGAAGACCGATTACTCCAGTCTTAGCGACGCCGGTTTGCACTTCTATGCCAAGTGACCTCAGATGCTCTGCAACTTTCGCAGCGGTGTTTACTTCACGGTTTGATAATTCCGGATGTTCGTGGAAGTATCTTCTCCATTCTATTACTTTTTGTTCAAGATCTTTTGCCTGTTGATCAAGTTTCGCTTGCAGCTTAGGGGTTATCTGAGCTTGGCTGTGAAAAAGAATTCCACAGAGCATAAGGCTTACTAAATATTTCATAATGGCGAGGTTATCTCAGTTATTATTTTTTCTTTTCCAAGTAATCAATTGTGAGGTTCAGAAGCGACCTAACGCCAATAACCAATACTCTCTCGTTGATCATAAAATCTGGCGTATGATGTACCGGAGGTCTTTCTGCTTTCTCTTTGGGATGCGCACCCAGAAATATAAATAGTCCAGGTATTTTTTGTTGAAAGATTGAGAAGTCTTCGGCCATCGTGACAGCAGCAGTAATCTTGACGTTTGCTTTTCCCGCCGCGCGAATCAAGGATGGTCCCGCCCATTCTGTTAGTGCGGCGTCATTCACAACCGCCGGGTAGCCTACCCGTATTTTTACTTCAGCTTTTCCACCGGCACTTTCAGCTACTTTCGTAGCGATTAAAGTAATGTGATCGTGAATAATTTTCTGCGTACCCGAATCAAAACTTCGGATGGTTCCTTCCATAACTGCATCTTCAGGAATAATATTGCGTCTAACGCCGCTATGAAGGATACCAATGGTCAATACTGCGCCGGCCTTCGTAAGATCTACCTGTCTGCTTAAGATCGTTTGTAATGAATTTATGATTTGGGCAGAGATCACGATAGGATCCACTCCTTCCCAAGGTGAGGCACCATGCGCACCGCGACCGATTACTTTGATATCAACACCATCAACAGCCGCCATAAAACTTCCCGCTTTGTAATTGATTTGTCCTGCAGGAACAAGAGCCTGAAGGTGCAAACCAAAGATCGCATCCGGTATGGGATTATCGAGTGCGCCTTCTTTGATCATCAGCTCAGCTCCTCCTTCCTCACCCTCGGGTGCACCTTCTTCGGCAGGTTGAAAGATAAACTTCACGGTTCCCTTAAGATCCTTCTTATTTTTTGAAAGAATTTCTGCAACACCAAGAAGTATAGCCATGTGTCCATCATGGCCGCAGGCATGCATTACTCCGGTTTCATTACCATCAAACACTATTTTCTCTTTCGAAATGAAAGGAAGTGCATTGCGTTCATTGATAGGCAATGCATCCATATCTGCACGGAGTGCAACGACAGGTCCCGGTTTATCACCTTTCAAAAGAGCAATGACGCCGGTTTTGGCAACAGGATATTGTACCTCCATGGCAAAGGAACGTAGAATCTCCGCTATTTTTTGTCCCGTTTTTATTTCGCGATTAGAGAGTTCAGGATGTTCATGGAAATATCTTCGCCACTCAATAACTTTGTATTCTATCTCCGTGGCCTGTAAATCTACCTTATCCTGAAGCGCTGACTTTGATTGCGCTATTGATGCAATCGAAAGCAAAGTCATAGCGACAACGCTGTAGAAATTCGGCATAGGTTTAGTTAATTTGAAAGAAACAAGATAGAGATTAAGTACAATGCCACAAATTCAATTTAAATGGAGTGGTT
>JBDSKX010000244.1:0-4312 GCA_039916665.1 Chryseolinea sp.
GGTATTTTTTCTCTGATGAGCTTTTCAATTCGCTCAACATGATAACCCTCTGATTCTGTGGCAAACGTAATGGCTTTGCCTTCCTGAAAAGCGCGACCTGTACGTCCTATTCTGTGAACATAGTCTTCATGAAAAGCAGGAACATCAAAATTGATCACGTGTGAAACTTTGACGACATCAATCCCACGTGAAGTTACATCGGTGGATACCAGGATACGAAGATTGCCATCCTTAAATTCATTCACCGCATTGATACGACTGTTCTGCCCTTTGTTGGAATGTATAACGCGTGTAGGCCCGGCGTTATGCTTTTTCAGAAATTTAAAAATAAGGTCCGCGCCCTCTTTCGTCCTGGTAAAGATCATGACACGATTGAAATTCTCCTGGTCTTCAAGTAAGTACTGTAGAAAATTTAGCTTGGTACCAATATTTGGAATATGATAGATCTCCTGCTCAACTTGTTTGGCTGCTGTCGCCTGTGGCGTGACTTCAATTCTTGTTGGAAACTCTAAAAATTCAGCCGACAACTTTTCAACCTTATCCGAAAACGTAGCTGAAAACAATAAATTCTGACGCTTAATCGGAACTACTTCAAGTATCTTCCTCAATTGCTGCATAAAACCCATCTCCATCATCCTGTCCGCTTCATCGAGAATCAGAAATTTAATGGACGATGTCGGCAATTCGCCTTTTAGATATAGTTCAGTAAATCTTCCTGGTGTTGATATGAGAATATCAACGCCGGTCCTGATCATTTCTATCTGAGTTTTCGGACCAATTCCACCATATAATGGTTCGATCCGGAGATCAGTATATTTTGCCAGGGCGCGTGTGTGTTCTGCAATCTGGATGACCAGCTCTTTTGTGGGACCCAGTATCAGCGCCCTCGGTTCATCTCCCTGAGCGTATTTCACTTTCATCAGCACGGGCAGGAGGTAGGCCGCAGTTTTGCCGGTGCCCGTCTGGGCGATCCCAATGACGTCTTGGCCCCCAAGAATTACAGGAATACACTTTCGCTGAATGTCTGTCGGTTCCACGAATCCCTGATCTGAAACGGCGTCAAGGAGCTGCTTATTGAGATTAAAATCTTGGAAGGATGCGCCCACTGACACTTTAGCTTTAATTTTACTCCGATGAAAACAATACTGATAACAAATGCAAATATAGTCAACGAGGGCAAGGTATATGAGGGCGATGTTCTGGTGAAGGGTGAATTCATAGACACAATCGGAAAAGACTTGCAATCAAGACCTGCAGACAAAGTAATAGACGCTGCCGGTAAGTATCTATTTCCTGGAGCAATAGATGATCAGGTGCATTTTCGTGAACCTGGGCTTACTCACAAGGCTAATATCTATTCTGAGTCGAAAGCTGCAGTCGCAGGAGGTGTCACAACTTTTATGGAGATGCCGAACACTAATCCTCCAACTTTCACGCAACATCTGCTCGAAGAAAAGTATACTATTGCATCAAAGACTTCCCTGGCTAACTATTCATTTTACATCGGTGCGTCGAATGACAACCTGGATGAAGTGATGAAGACTGATATCTCGAAGGTCTGCGGTCTTAAAATCTTCATGGGTTCTTCAACCGGCAACTTGCTCGTCGATGATCCAAAAACATTGGAAGGATTTTTCTCAAAATTTCCCTCTCTTATTGCTGCTCATTGTGAGGATGAAAAGACTATCAGAAAGAACACCGAAGAATTTCGCACAAGGTATGGCGAGGACGTGCCCATGTCATGTCACCCAATGATCCGCAGCGCTGAGGCATGTTATTTGTCGTCTTCATTCGGCATTGATCTGGCAAAGAAACATGGTACGAGATTTCATGTTTTACACATATCAACTGCTAAAGAAACTTCTCTTTTTTCAAATGATATCCCGCTTGAAAAAAAGAAGATCACCGCCGAGGCGTGTATTCATCATCTTTGGTTTAATGACTCAGATTACGATAGGCTGGGTACGCTCATCAAATGGAATCCGGCAGTGAAGTCGGCGCATGATCAGCAGGAAATATTCAAGGCTCTGCTGGACGATCGCATCGATGTGCTGGCCACGGATCACGCGCCGCACACCTGGGAAGAGAAACAAAACACCTACTTCAAAGCCCCTTCAGGGGGACCGCTGGTACAACACAGTTTTGTTGCTATGCTTGAGTTTTTTCATCAAGGTAAGATCAGTCTCGAGAAGATAGCCCAGAAGATGTGTCATAATCCAGCGATCCTCTTTCAAATTGACCGCCGTGGATTTCTCAGGGAAGGTAACTACGCCGATATGGTCCTAATTGATCCGAGTCAGCCGTGGGAAGTGTCGAAGGACAATTTGCTATACCACTGCGGATGGTCGCCGTTTGAGGGCACCAGGTTTAAATCACAAGTTACCCATACCGTCGTTTCAGGTCATCTGGCGTACGCTGACGGGGTCTTCAATGAGTCCAAGAAAGGGCATCGACTTGCTTTTCTGCGAAATTAATCCGGTTTATGGCCCTGATGCTACGTTTACGCTGGCGGCATGCTAGGTTTATGCTGGATGGATGCTGAGTTTATCCTTATGATAACCTGATGCAAAGCTGCGTGTATGCTGAATTGATGTCGGTTTTAGTCAACCACAAATCTGCCAGCACGTAAATACAGCCGCGTGCGCCCAACATCGACTTTAACTGTCCTTCCTTGATAAAGGACTGTTTCGAGCACTTTTGGCAGAATTGAATGGCTTTAAGAGACCTGGCAGGATCAATTAACTCGGGAATTTGAACCCGACAGACATGGAAATAGCCTGTGCCTTTGCAAATATCACCAGGGAAGCTAAATTTGCAGTCCTTAAAAATGGTGGATGTAGTTCAGCTTGGTTAGACCATCAGATTGTGATTCTGAGGGTCGTGGGTTCGAGTCCCATCATTCACCCCAAAAGTCTTGGCATTGCGCCGAGACTTTTTTTGTTCCTGCTATTTTAGGACAAGACACTGGAGTAAATGAGTATAGGAAAAATCCGAAGACGCTACCATGCTATGTTAGAATATTTAGCGGTAATCTGATTGCTCTGCAAATATTCGTCTTCAACTGATTTCAGAACATAAATTTTCGAGTCTAATGAATAATGCAATGTAACAGCCAGCAATACAATTTACGGTTTGGAATGTTTGGAATACTGACTTCCAATTCCACGTTCTTCTGCCATTGAGAAATTTTTTACGTACGCAATGAAAGGTGTTTGAGAATGCAGTAAGCTTCAAGCAATAATTACAAATCGTCTGTTGGAATTAATATCGTCGTTTAAAAAGCGACAGACTTTAATGCATAAGTTTCCGTTTGAAGCACGACCATAAAAGTCATTCTTATTAAAAAAGCGTGCCATAGTTTTTATTGGCCTCTTTAATAAAAACTTGCCTTAAGTCAAGATTGCACTCCAATTATTTTTCGCATATGTTTCCTAAATGATCCCCTGTGCAGAATTTGAAGAATTGAAGTTGAAAGACAAGATCAGCCTTCTTTATCAGAAGGGTACATTCATTATGGCCATTCGTTATTATGGTTATAAAATAAATTTATATCTACTTGGGAACTATTACCTCGAAGTCTTTGTCAATCACAAACAAGGACTAATCGAAAAGATAACACCACTTGATCAATCTCATTCCAGAATGAAATTCTATTCAGATCAGATTAAGTTGGTGCTGTAGGATTAACAATTTCGTATTGTATACAAGTCCTTTGATCATTCGAAAATCATCTCACTCGTTTTTACACGCCTCTCCAATTCAATGCTGTTTGATCATCATTGGTCTCAAGCCCTTACCTTATTAGCTCCCTGAATGTCTTCTGAACACACTCTGAACACACTCTGAACACACTCTGAACAGCTACTGAACAACTACTTTTTGTCGTCTGAATTGCGCAACAAAGAAATAAGCGCTAGGGCGCAATGAAATCGACCCTTTTTTAAAAAATGTTATCATTCTCTGAGGAAAAATATTGTTGCGGCAGAAGTAACTGATAACAGATGGAAAATATTGCAAAATCTTTCTAACGAATGGCAATCATTGGTCACAATTGGAAAACAGATACTCCGGGTTTATGTATGTTTGTTCCGGACTAAAATTTCCACGATGATAATGAATAGCTCAATAAACCCGCGCCGAATGCTGATGTTGAAGCACGTCAGCTAAATCTTTAACCACAATGCTAAAGTGTCTTACCTCTATTAATGGTTCACCCGTACATTTCGAGAACGAGCAAAAGATAGACATCTTCGCCCAAAAAACTTTGCGGTCCCTCGCGTCCTCTGCGCCCCGATAAAGTCGGGGCGGTGGA
>JBDSKX010000245.1:0-3396 GCA_039916665.1 Chryseolinea sp.
GTGGGAAGGATTTGATGTCATGGAGGTTGCTACTCCAGAGGGTTGGCGTAAGAACCCTGCACTGGTTCTCGATTTCTATAATCAAAGAAGGAAGCGCGCGTTGGAAGTAAAACCCAATCGCGGCCACGAAATATTAGCTGAGTTGGAAGCACAATTCGAAGTTGTGGTCGTCACTCAGAATGTTGATAATCTTCATGAGCGGGCTGGATCAAGTAATGTTATCCATTTGCATGGAAGTTTGTTTGAGTCGAGGAGTTCGGTCGACGAGTCTCTCGTTTTTCCGATTGATGGCTGGGCGTTGAATCCTGGGGACAAGTGCCCGAAAGGGTCGCAGCTTCGCCCGAATATTGTTTGGTTTGGTGAAATGGTGCCGTTGATCGAGATCGCGGCAAGACACGCTGCGCAAGCGGATGTTTTTCTTGTTGTCGGAACGTCACTGGCGGTATATCCGGCGGCAGGATTGATCAATTACGTCAGATTCGATGTGCCGAAATTTCTCGTAGATCCTAACGTGCCCAATCTGGCAAGCATTCCAGGTGTTCACATGATCGCCGAGAAGGCGGGCACGGGCATGGAGAAGGTAAAAACACTATTGTTGCCTCTGGCAACCGTTTGATAGTCTCTTTTTCAGTTTTGTTTGATCGTCAGTCGTGTTAACTTACTGGTAAAACAGTGTAATATGAAATTGCATCAGATCGGGGCAATCCTGTTTCTCTTGGTCCGGACAACCGGGTTTGGACAGGTTGATGAGAACGTCATTTTCAATTCGTCAAATCTGCCGATAGTCATTATTAACACGAACGGCCTGACGATCGTTGATGATCCCAAAATCACAGCAGATATGGGGATCATCGACAACGGGACTGCCCGCAACAACGTGACAGATCCTTACAATGCATTCTCAGGAAAAATAGGCATAGAGATAAGAGGTTCGTCATCCCAGATGTTCCCAAAGAAACAGTGGGGAATAGAGTTACGCGACGATGCAGGTGAAAGTAAAGAAGCCTCCTTGTTAGGGATGCCTGCTGAAGAAGATTGGGTTCTGTTTGCACCTTACAACGACAAAACTTTGATGCGCGATGCTCTGGCCTATGCGTTGGGTCGCGAGATGGGTGGCGTGTACGCACCGCGCACAAGATATTGTGAGGTGGTTTTAAATAATGTTTATCAAGGCGTATACGTGCTAATTGAAAAGATCAAACGTGATAAAAACAGAGTAGATATTAACAAACTTGACCCAGACGAAGTATCCGGTAATAATCTTACTGGTGGCTACATCTTCAAGATAGATAAATCCACGGGTGGGGATGGTGAGGGATGGGCTTCGAATTATCCGCCGTCTCACGCTTCCAATCAGACTATTTACTTTCAGTACGATTATCCGAAAGCTGAAAACATTGTCGACGTACAGAAGACTTACATTCAAACACAAGTCAAGGCTTTTGAAGACGCATTGCATGGTGATCAATTTGCTGATCCAGCCTTAGGCTATGCGAAGTATATTGATGTAAATTCTTTCATTGATTACTTTATCATGCAAGAACTCACAAAGAATGTTGACGGCTTCCGGCTGAGTACGTTCCTTTATAAGCAACGTGATTCGGATGGCGGTAAAATAGTATTGGGTCCTATCTGGGATTTTAATCTTGGCTTTGGCAATGCCGACTACTGCACTAAAGGCGAGCCAAAAGGGTGGGCAAACAATTTTAATATGATCTGTCCGGATGATTATTGGTTGATTCCATTCTGGTGGGATAGATTGTTCACCGATCCTGCCTTTGGAACCAAAGTAGCATCCCGATGGGCGACGTTGCGTGCTGGCGCATTTCAGGAAAGTGCAATTCAAAATCGTATTGATTCGCTTACGAATCTTTTGAACGCTGAATCACAGCAACGCAATTTCAAAGCATGGAAAGTTCTTGGTCAATACGTATGGCCCAATTATTACGTCGGACCAACTTTTCAGGATGAAGTCACACATCTGAAGAAATGGGTGAGTGAAAGATTGATTTGGATGGATCAGAATATGCCGTTGCTGATCACAGCGGTCGAAAGCGAGAAAGCGAAATCAACGGTGTCTGCATCGCCGAATCCATTTTCTTCAGATGTTACAATCGATTATGAATTGACAAGACCTGGTGACGTCACCATCCGTATATTGGATGCGCTTGGCCGTACCGTTAACCATACAGACATACCTCACAGCGGACCAGGACATTTTGCTTACACCTGGACCGGGAGTGGAGCTCAGGGTATTTATTTTTTTAATGTCAGACAAGGTCCTAAGGTGCTCGGAAGTGGTAAATTGAGCCGAAAATAATTGAGGAGTCCAGAATGCTATTGGCGATAGATATAGGCAATTCCGAAATCCACATCGGAATCAGCTCAGGAGATACGTGGCAGCCAGTATGGAGAATTCCTTCTGTCGCCGACCTTCCGCAGATGTATTATAGCATGCGGCTTGCAAACAATTTTCTCGAGAGTGGTATTCGCCAGGATAGAATCACAAAGGTGGTTATCAGTAGTGTTGTACCCGAACTAAGTGACAAACTAGCAGAAGCAGCGGCGGGTTTGTTTTCAGTCCAGCCGATCGTTATGGGTCCTGATATTTTCAGCAAACTCCCCATCATTGCAAGAAACCCTTACGAGATAGGCGCCGATCTTGTTTCAAATGCTCTCGCAGCATTTACAAAATATAAAAGCAATTGTGTCGTTGTCGACTTTGGAACGGCCCTGACATTCACGACTGTGTCAGGAGCGGGGGAAATTCTGGGCGTCTCGATCGCGCCAGGCATCAAGACTGCAATCAAATCTTTATCTCAGAACACTGCAAAGTTATTTGATGTGGCTATTGAAATGCCGCAGAGCGCCTTGGGCAAAGGAACGACACACGCCATTCAGGCGGGTGTATTGATTGGTTATGAGGGTATGGTGATCCACATGCTTAACCGATTGAAATCAGAATTGAATGACCCGCATCTGAAGAGTGTCGCAACGGGTGGGCTATCCATGAGTATTCCTACTTTGAAAGACGTGTTTACGGAGATTGATCCGTATTTGACACTTACAGGGTTGAGGATTGCCTCGACTTTTGTTTAGCGCTGTTTTTTACGAGTCATGCTGAGCGCCGTGCAATATCACTTTATGATTTGTTTGGGACGGGAATGAAAATAATCAACAGTCAATAAGGTCAATAAGGTCAATGTTCATGATGGACTAGACCCGGTTTGTTTTATGGGGGGATGATGCTGTGGGGTAGATTTGTTGAGGTCCTAAGGTTACCAAAGTGAGGATGTATATTATCTGGCGATGAAAGTAGTTATACCGTCATCCTTCTCCATTGGAGCTTGTCTATACCCATATCTTTTAGTAAAACACTATTTTTGGTTTAGTCGA
>JBDSKX010000246.1:0-6580 GCA_039916665.1 Chryseolinea sp.
GCCTTTTGAAAGACAACCATTGCTTCGTCATACCGCTGCATGGCGGTAAGGTAATAGCCATACCATTCGAAAGCCAGGGCATAGTTGGGATTTAGACCGATTGCTGTGCGGAACTCCTGTTCTGCGGCCTGCCAATCCCAATCGTAGTAGAAATAGATAAATCCTAATGACGCGTGTGGCTCAGCTAAAGCCGAATCCAAAGCAACTGCTTTCAATGCTGCGTTCTTTGCTTTAATGAATGCTTCGTTGGGCGCGATATAACTTCCGTACCCCATGCTGTTGTAAGCATCAGCCAGTCCGGCGTATGCACTTGCGTAATTTGCGTCAGCCTCGATAGCCTTTTCAAAAAAATCGATTGCGTTTTTAAATTCTGTAGGCGTACTGAGGCCGAGAGACAGACGTCCCTTCAAATACAATTCGTAAGCGTCCTTATGTATGGCTGGTTTTAGGACTTGAACATTTTCCGGAGATAACAATGTCAGCCTTAATTTTTCGGCAATGGCTGAAGCGATCTTATCCTGAAGTGCAAAAACGTCATCGGTTTTTTCATCAAATTGTTCAGACCAGAAATGAAATCCGTCTTCAACGTTGATCAGCTGTGCAGTCACTCTGATGTGTTCGCCCTGAATCTGGAAACTTCCTTCTAAAACAGTATTCACTGAGAGTTGCTTTCCAACTTCTTTGACGTCGATACGCTTACCACGGAAACTAAACGATGAGTTTCTGGAAGATACTTTTAGTCCTTTGAGTTTTGCCAAAGAGTTTAGCACTCCTTCTGTCATGCCATCGCTGAAATAATTAAGCTGCGGATCGTTGGTAAGATTTTCGAATGGTAATACTGCGATAGATGGCGTATCATCCCTGGACGCAGACGTGTCGTTGACAATATATTTTAGTTTGGGATAGAAGAGAAGGCCCCCGATAAAAACGCCCACGACTATAGTTGCTGCCAGAATTTTCTTCATGTCAACTTGATTTGTAAGGTATTAGTATGAATTTGAGATCGCATAACGTGCCGCGAACTAAAGTATGCAAGTTTTGGGATTAATGCACTTTTGAGCGGAACTATGAAGCCAATTGATTCATTGTTTGCAAATAACTAAATTGTCGTCTCCAAAGAAAGGAAGCTGTTGGTGTTCATTAGTTGTTATAATTAAAGGGCCCATGATTCAAACTACGATGTCAAAGATGGATTGGTTTCTTGAGTCACTATCGATCACTGGATTGCTGGCCATTGTGGGATTGATTTCTTATTCGTACGACGCACTTCCGACCAATATCCCAACCCATTTTGATGCTTCAGGAAGACCTGATGCTCTCAATGGAAAAGGGTCCCTTCTAATCATTGCGATAGTTGCGATATTTGTTTATACCATCATGACAATTGCACCGTATTTTCCTCATGGTATGAATTATCCATTTCAAATCACGCCGGAAAACGCGGAACGGCAGCACCGTAATATGATTACGATGACGCGTGTGGTAAAGCCGTTAATCGTTTTGGTATCGCTGTATTTAACATTTGCTGTTATACAGAATGGACTTGGGAAAATGAATGGACTATCGCCCTGGTTTATACCTGTTGAGATGATGATATTGTTGGGGGTCATTGCATTTTTTTTCATCAGAGCATTTAAACTGAAGTAAGAATAGCTAAATCAGTTGCGTTAATGATATCATTGCATTGAGTTGTGCAGGAGAGAAAGTGTAGAGAGATATATCATCATCTTGAGAATGGACCTTTCAAGAGTTTCCGAGGGGATCAAAGGTTTTGGATCGGCGTGAATTTTGAGTCGCGAGGTAACTCGCGGTATTGAATTTTTAATCATCACGGACTGGCATGATATTGAAGCCATTTAAACAGTTTGCAGTCGATGCGTACGATATTGCCGTCGTTCTGGAACAAGTGCAAGCCATGATGATCGACTGTAAACGGGTCAGGCATTGTGCCGTAAGATGACAGATGATGGGCGGTGGAAAGGAGGTTACAGAATGACTTTCGACATTAAACCATTTTCAAGATGTTGAAGAGCAATTGGGGACGTATCATTTTTATTTCAAGCGAGTCGGCTGTATTTATTCCGGAGGAAATGATTCATTATGGAATGACTAAGACTGCGCAACCTGCTGTGAGTAGGGGACTGGCGGAATTAACAAAAGGTACACAAATGACCGTTAACTCAATCTTGCCTGGCCCGACAAAATCAAAAGGTGTTGGGGCATTTCTTGCCGATCTATCACAAGCAGGTAATGTTTCGGTGGATCAGGGTGAAGTATATTTTTTTAAGAACATGAGACGGACTTCATTGCTTCAGCGTTTTGCTTCCGTGGATGAAGTAGCTGACACCGTGGTATATATTCGAGTCCGCTGGCGTCCGCAACGAACGGAGCGTCGATTAGAGTTGAGGGAGGGTTAATAAGATCTATGTTTTAACGGTAATTGAAAAACATAAATCAAGATCAGATACAATTATTAAAATTGGCCAATAGAAAACGTAGTGTCAGCGCGCGTGTAAACACTGAAACCTTCGCTAGGGTAAAGATAGTGCTACATAACTGTGCAGTGGTGATTTCTCCCTTATAAGATATCCAGTAACTTTAAGCATGAGGTTTTCACATTTCGCCATTATACTAGTTGCCGCATTATTCAGTCTGGGGTCTCAGCTTTTTGCGCAACAAAAATCAGGCAATGCCCTTTCACGAGTCACCTCTTCGGGTGACGTGCTGAATACTGAAAAACCTTGGACTTATTGGTGGTGGATGGGTAGCGCCGTCGACGAAGAAAATATCAGATACCAGATCAGATCATTCGCTGACGCAGGATTTGGTGGCGTGCATATTATTCCGATCTATGGCGTTAAAGGTTATGAGAAGAAATTTGTCCTTTACCTCAGCACAAGATGGATATCACTGCTTGAGTATACCCTATCCGTGGCGGATGAATTCGGGCTCGGCGTTGATATGACCATGGGAACCGGTTGGCCATTTGGTGGGCCCCAGATCACGGAGGACAGATCGGCAAAGCACTACACCATTGAGAACGATCAATTCGTTACACTGCCGACACGACAAATGGTAAAGCGCGCAGCACCAGGAGGCGAAGGACTCGTGATGGATTATTTCGATGAACTGGCATTTCAAAAATATGTTGAGCCATTTGATAAGTTTCTAGGTCCCGTAAAGCACAAACTAAGATCTCTCTACAATGATTCATACGAAGTATACGGCGCAAACTGGACCAATGGTCTTTTGAGTGAGTTCAAAAAAAGAAGAAGTTACGATCTGCAAAGCAAGATCCATGAGTTTAAAGATACGACCGATAGCGAAGCAGGCGCACGAATACGTATGGACTACCATCAGACGCTTGCAGAATTGCTTCATGATAATTTCACAACACAGTGGACAACCTGGGCACGTCATCATTCCTTCATCACCCGAAACCAGGCCCACGGATCACCCGGCAACCTCATCGATCTTTATGCTTTAGCAGACATTCCGGAAACAGAATCATTCGGTACCAGTGCTTTTAAAATTCCTGGGCTGCGTGTGGATGAGAATTATCAGGAAGAGAGATTCGGAAGGCCAGATCCGTTAGCGATGAGGTTTGCGACCTCCGCAGCTAATCTTACAGGAAAGAAATTAGTAAGTTCAGAAACCGGTACATGGCTGGGGGATCATTTTAAGGTTTCGCTGTCTCAAGTTAAACCTCAAATAGATGAATTGTTTACTGCGGGTATCAATCATGTCTTTTATCACGGAATAACATACTCTCCAAAGCAGGAGGGATTTCCAGGTTGGTTGTTCTATGCTTCGACCAATTTTGGAATGCAATCTCACCTTTGGGAAAACATAGGTTTGCTTAATGATTATGTCACCAGATGTCAGCATCTTCTTCAGAACGCTAAACCGGATAATGATGTGTTGGTATATTTCCCCATCAATGATCTGTGGTCGGGTAAAGGAACGGGAGCAGGAGGCATTCACATGCTTGAAGTACATCATACGAAGAAATGGTTGAGTCCAACGCCATTCGGTATGCTTACGAACGAGTTGAATAAAGCAGGATATTCATTTGACTATGTGTCTGATTCATTGCTTAATCAATTGAGTGTGATGAAGGAAAAGACTCTGAGATCTGCAGGCAGTGCGTATAAGGTCATCGTTGTTCCGTCCACAGAATTTATGCCGCTCAGGACGCTAAAGAATCTGAACAGGTTTGCTGATGCGGGTGCGACAGTTCTTTTTCAGGATCACCTTCCTAATAAAATGGCAGGATATTTACAGAAGGGAAGTGCAGATTTTTCTGAAACGATAGCAAAACTTAAGATGAGTAAGCGGGTGATCGTTTCATCCAATATCGCAGGGGATTTGAAGAAGCTAAAAATCAGATATGAGGAATTTTCATCCTTAGGTCTTAGTTTCATTCGTAAAATAAGTGAGGATGGCGCACCTATGTATTTCATTGCCAACCTGAGTAATCAGTTCGATAAAGGCTGGATTAAGGTTAACAGCGGATTACAACTCGGAAGGTTCGATCCTCTGACAAATACAAATATTGAATTGCCGAGCAGATTGAACAAGTCCGGTCCAACGGAATTTTGGCTAGAATTATCACCGGGCCAGTCATGCTTCCTGTTGCCGACAGACCATCGAGCTGTGATTGACAATCATACTGGAATAGCTCGGAAATTCCCAATAATTGGAAATTGGATGTTTAATTTTGACGATGGCGTACCCGCAATTTCAAAAGAGGTAGTTGAATTGGAGAAGTTGGAGTCATGGACATACATTTCTGATTCTGCCCAGTATTTTTATGGAAGCGGCAGGTACCTCAAGTCATTTTCAATTCCTGATAGTATACTTTCAAAAAAGGCTTTTATGATCGACCTGACCAATGTTCACGAAGTGGCAACGGTAAAAATCAATGGGAGCGGCATTGGCACGACGTGGTCGATACCCTATCGTCTTAGTATTCCGGCTGGTATCCTACAGCGAGAGAATACCATTGAAATTGTGGTCAGAAATCTTTCTGGCAATTATATGCGATTGTATGACAAGCTTCATCCCGAGTGGAAGAAGTTTTATGACATTAATATTGTCGATATTCAGTACCAGCCTTATGATGGTGCAAAGGCAGGCGTGATGTCTTCGGGCTTGATCGGTTTGGTAAATATTCTGTACAAATAGCACTTTGTTTAACATTGACACAATTTTATAAATTGACATGGCGAATCTTATGAATCCTCATGACGCTTACAATATGAAAGTATTCACGTTGCCAGATGATATTTTTGGAGATAAGTCGAAGGTTATCGATCCGATCATCATACACGAGTACAACGCTCCGACGGCTTCGTTTCGAGGGCGAAGCGTGATGAACAAACACGCGATAAGTCTGGTGATCAAAGGTCGGAAGACCATGCACTTTGCCGAGAAGACGGTCAATGCCAATGACAACGAACTTCATTTCCTTTCGGCTGGTAATTGTATTGTTGCGATTGATTTCGCGGATCAAAAGGAATTTCGAAGCGTTTTAATATACTTCGATAACAAGGTGCTGAATGATTTCTATGTAAAGCATGATGCTGCGATCCAAAGAATGAAGTCCAGGCATAATATTGGTCATGAGCCGTACATCTCAATTAAGAAGGATGCTTTCATTCGGAATTATATTGCTGGCTTGCAGCTTATGTTGAAGCAACCTCGGGAAATGTCGTTACAGATGCGGGTTCTTAAATTCGAAGAATTGATGCTTTACCTTTTTGAAAAGCATCCGGCGACAGTTTTGTCTTTTCGTGGCGCGCCTTCCAATGTCTCGAATGATCTTCAGATAAGACGAATTGTGGAACTTAATGTTCCGAATAGCCTTACCGTTGATGAGTTGGCATTTTTGTGCAACATGAGCAACTCAACGTTTAAAAGGCGGTTCACTGCCATTTACAAATTGTCGCCAATAGCATGGTTTCTCGGTCAAAAAATGAAGCTCGCGGCTAAGATGTTATCGTTAAATGAGGAGAAACCAAGCGATGTGTTTTATAAAGTTGGGTATGAGAATCATTCGAGTTTTGCCAAATCGTTTAAGAAATTCTACGGTGTCACGCCGAAAGAATTCCAGGCTCGGTGTTTGAACGTCTAGGAACATATTGTGAGCGGTTAGAACTCTACTCAGGGTGGCGATCGCTATAGTTTTGTGAAAAGAAAAAAATCATGAACTATAATACAGAACAAAATAAGGGTATTGTCGTACGTTTTAATCGTGAGTGCATTGAGGCGGGCAGACTACAGTCATTTGATGAATTATTGCTGGATGAGGTAGTGAATCATTCGGCACCTCCCGGGAGTCCAAATGGTGTTGAGAGCTTTACGGCATTTCTATTAGGCGTGTTGCGAGTGGGATTATCCGATTTGAAGGTTGATATTCTGGATCAGATTGCGGAAAGAGATTTGGTGGCCACCCGGAAGAAAATTACCGGGATACATCACGGCGACATATTTGGTATTAAACCCACCGGCAAATTAGTTGAGATTAATGTCATCGATTTTATTCGTCTCAAGGAAGGTAAATACGCGGAGCACTGGG
>JBDSKX010000247.1:0-59275 GCA_039916665.1 Chryseolinea sp.
CACCACACTAAATTGTACAGTTCCATCTTCACAGATGGTGGCAGTCACCGGCTGAGTATTGATCAAGGGAAGTTGATTGACAGTCAATAACGCGCCATCACTTGTTACCACCTGAGCACATGCACCGCCTACGATAACACGGTATAGATAGCCATTATTAACGGCAGGTGTCGCGGCAAGATTTAGTATTGCTGTTGTGACGCCTGTATAAATACCAGTATTGGCCAGATTAGTGTAAGTAACACCGCTATTGGTGCTGACCTGCCATTGATAATTCGGAGATGTCGTTGCTCCGGCATTGACTGTGAACGATGTATTGCTTCCCTGACAGATAATGCTGTTAACTGGCTGTCCTGTGATCACAGCTTTTTTGTTTACAGTAAGGGTCGTTGGTGTGCTTACGGTCGATGGCGTACAAACCCCAGCGATATCAACATTGTACTGCTTTCCATTAAATCCGATCGGGACGTTAGAAAGGGTCAGCGTATTTGTTGTGGCTCCGCTGTAGACTCCCCCATTGGTAATGGTAATGCCATCCTCTTTCCAGACGTAAGTCAGCCCCGTCCCTGTGGCTGCCACAGTGAACTGAATCGTGCCGTCTTCACATATAGAAGCTCCTGCTCCAGGCTGACTGGTAATTGATGTGTTTTGGTTGACCGTTATCAATGCACCGTTGCTGATCACGGCCGGGGTACACGCTCCGCTTACAAGGACCCTGTAAACGTAACCATTATTGGCCGCCGGTGTTGCCGTGAGATTCAGCGTCGAAGTTGTTACACCGGCATAGATGCCGGTGTTGCCAAGATTTATAAAGCTCACACCACTGTTGGTACTAATCTGCCACTGATAAGTTACACCGGTTGTTACGCCTGTATTTACAATGAATGATGTATTACTTCCCTCGCAGATCGTACTACTCGCCGGCTGTGAAGTAATCTCTGGTTTCTCATTTACATTCAGTATCACCTGAGCGCTAGTCACTGGAGGTACACAAGTTCCGCTAACGACCACATCATAATGCAGTCCGTTAAGACCACTTGGAACATTGACAATGGTAAGTGTAGGTGTCCCGGTTCCCGAGTATGTCGCATTATTTGAAAGCGGATTACCTTCTTCCCGCCATTGATAAGTGATTGCCGTTCCCGACGTTACGACTGAGAACTGAACCGTTCCATCTTCGCAGACCGTTGCCGTCACAGGTTGCGTATTGATTACCGGCGTTTTATTAACTGTAAGCAAACCTACGCTACTGGTCAGGCCTGGAGTACAAACTCCGCCCACAAGCACACGATAGAGATAACCGTCGTTGGCTGCTGGCGTTGCTGTAAGATTTAACGTCGTGGTTGTTGCGCCGGTATAAATACCTGCGTTGGTAAGATTGGTATAACTGACACCACCATTGGTGCTGAACTGCCATTGATAAGTCGGAGAAGATGTGGCACCCGCATTCACTGTAAATGATGTTGACCCGCCCTGACAAATTATGCTGCTCGCCGGCTGCCCGGTAATTTCCGGTTGTTTATTTGCGGTTAGAGTTGTCGGTGTGCTTAATGTTGATGCAACGCATACTCCTGCGATATCGACGTTATACTGTTTGCCGTTAAATCCAATGGGTACATTAGTGAGTGTTAGTGTGTTTGTATTCGCTCCACTATAAACGCCACCGTTGGTTATAGTTAGGCCGTCTTCCTTCCATGTGTAGGTCAGACCCGTTCCAGTGGCAAGAACCGTGAACTGGATCGTTCCAGCTTCGCATATCGCAGCCGTTGCGCCAGGTTGACTTGTGATCGAGGTGGTTTGATTTACAGTCAGAAGCGCACCATCACTACTCAGCCCGGGCGTGCAAGTTCCTCCAACCAAAACGCGATAGAGATATCCATTGTTTGCAACTGGCGTATTCGTCAGTGTTAATGTTGATGTGGTTACTCCCGTGTATATTGCTGTGTTGGTAAGATTGGCATAACTGACGCCGCTGTTCGTACTAACCTGCCATTGATAGGTTGGAACTGTCGTAACACCTGCATTAACAGTGAACGAAGTATTCCCTGCCTGACAAATTATACTACTGGAAGGTTGCGCAGTGATCTCTGGCTTTTCATTGACATTCAGTGTCGCCTGAGCACTTGGCGCGGGAGCAGCGCACGTTCCTCCAACCACGACATCGTAGTAGAGTCCGTTCAGACTACTTGGCACATTTATAATGGTCAACGTCGAAGTTCCAACACCTGAATAGGTGGCATTGTCGGAGAGCGGATTACCTTCTTCCCTCCATTGATAAGTCAACCCGTCACCCGTTGCCGTGACAGTAAATTGTACAGTACCATCTTCGCAGACTGTTGCCGTTGAGGGTGGCGTGCCGATCACAGCCGCATCATTTACGGTCAGCAATGCTGCGTTACTTGTTACGGTAGGGCTACATGCGCCGCCGATAACCACTCTGTACTGATAACCATTGTTTGAGACGGTCGCTGCAGTCAGGCTTAAAGTTGTCGTAGATACACCTGAATATAATGCATCATTAACGAGGTTAGCGTAAGTCAACCCTGAGTTGGTACTCACTTGCCACTGAAATGTAGGCATTGTGGTTGATCCGGCATCAACTGTAAAAGAAGTGCTGGCAGGTCCACAGATTATACTGTTGACTGGTTGCAGTAGAATTTCTGGTTTCTCATTGACGGTCAACACAGCTTGTGCACTTGTAACGGGTGGAGTACACGTTCCCGCGACGACGACATCATAGTGTCTTCCGTTGAAAGCGCTCGCGACATTGCTGATGGTCAGTGTAGGCGTAATCGTACCGGAATATGTTGCGTTGTCGGCGAGAGGATTACCCTCTTCCCTCCATTGATATGTTAGAGAGGTTCCGGTGGCAACAACCGAGAATTGAACTGTTCCATCTTCACAGACGGCCGCCGTTAGCGGCTGCGTGCCTATCGATGGAGCAATTAAATCCGGATCAACAATGACTGTGGCTGAAAGGTCAGTGTCGCACCCGGTTGATGAATTGCGGGCATACACTTTAATATTGGTGGCAACTGCCAATGGGTTGCTAGCGATGATCAAATTCGATCCCGTTCCAGCTATGCTCGCGCTTATTGAGACATTGTCGGAAACACGGCGAAGTTCGTAATCTACACCTACTTCCGAAGATGCGATGGTTACCGGGGCTCCGGAACCTGCACAAATGTTAGCTGGCGCTGAAACGCCAAGACCTGGACTTGGAGGAGCTGTGATGGTCACACTTTTTATTTCAAGACAGGTAGGAATAAAAGCGACATAATCATTCGATGCTGCCCAAGCTGCCGCGTTTCTGCCCGCAACAACATTTGAAGTCGCCCCGGTAGCGTCCTCTATCCCTTGCGTTGCGCCGAGTCCTCCATTGTCCTGAATGTCTATGCTATGTATCTCAACAATGTTCGTTGTTTCATGAAGCTGTATCTGGAAACTTACAGTACCCGGTCCACTCGTGTAAGGAACGAGATCAAAGTTAATAAGGAATTTTCTGAAGGGAGCCGATCCACTAAGGGCCGTGGTTACTGATCCTCCGGTGATGTCAAGATCATCCCAGGCGCCCGCGATGATATTATTGGGAGTACTTGGATCAGGCAGCGTCTGGGCCGTTCCACTATTTGTAGTCGCACCAAAACCTACATAACCATTTCCGTTGACTATTAAATTAGAATAGTCGGTCCCAAAGAAGTTGAAGTTAAATCCGATGCTCACGGGATCGCTATTCTCATCAGCGGGTAGACCAGAAAATATTGGTGGTGTTCCTGCGGTTGGATCCGGATTAAAAGTTCCTGTTACAGATGTGCCGTATGTCAGTGCTGAACCATCGGTAGTATAGAGCGTGTGTGTACCTAATCCGGCAGTTGCAGGAGCAAAGGTAGCACCACTTACACCGGGCCCATAATAGTTGGTTCCCCCAGTGAGTATGAAAGAAGCATCATCCGTACAATATGCAGGCTGAAGATTCGTGAAATTACACTGTGCTGATGCCACATGAGTACACAATGCCAGGCACATTGCCACAACAAGCATTCCCCACGTCTTCTGATAAAATTTAGGCATTCAGTCCAGGTCTAGTTCGGGTTATGAGAATTTATATTTTGATCGTCTCTAAAAAGTAAACGTGGGGCCATCGGCTGCTCAGTTGTTGGTAAAAGTGCCATCCGGGCTTAAAATGAAAAGTGCTATTTTCTTTTGTGTTTCCAATTCAATCGTCGCCACGACAGCAATCCTTCCGTCAGGAAGCACGCTAACGCCAGCCGCGACGTCGTCTCCTTCCAACGCCCCGAACGTTTTATACGACTCGTTATTTCCTTCACCGTCGGCCTTCACAAGAATGACATCCCGTTTGTTGTTGTCCTGAATTATATTACCCAGCAGATACATTTCACCGGTTGGACTCATCGCTGCAGTTGTCCCCTCCATACGCGGGCCGAAGTCGTAGTGTTTGTTGATCCTCACTACAATACCGTCAGGTAGGCTGTTGATGACATATTGAATGATAAACATGGTGCTTGAACCCCCGATCGTAGAAGTGCCAATCAATAGATAACTGTCTTGTGATAACCCTGGCGTTTCGATGGCGGTTGATGCGACTTGCGTCTCACCTGCTACGATACCAGTCGACGGTCGTGGGCCCATTTGACCGCCGAACTCATCTGTGGCAAATATCTCAAAGGCTCGCTTGTATCGTCCGTCTATGTCGAATGGGCGATCAGAATCGCCAAAGAAAACATAAGAAGTAGATCCAGGTATACTGGCTTGAAAACCTTTTACGATTTGACCGACGTGCTCACCGCCTTGTTTGACCAACTGCTCAGGCTGTTTGTCGTTGTGTATCCCAGACACGAAACGGAATGCAAGCAAATCCGCCTGATCAGGTCCATCGGTTAAAGTCGGACCCTCAATAATAAAATTGGGACCTGCAGTCCCAACCAGTAGGAGGCTTCCATCACTCACAGCATTGATCGATATCCCGCTTTGTGAAATCGCTACAGGAGAGTTTCCTGAGGTTGTTCGTTTGTTATCGATGACAACGCTGTCGAGCTTACCGCCATTTGGATCCAGATGAAGGACCTTGATCTGTGAAGTTCCACTAGCCAGCACGTTGGACACGACCAGAATTCCTCCATTGCCATCGGAGTCTATATCGCTGGCTGCCTCATTTTGTACACCCAACTGTTTCTGCCAAAGTACAATTCCCATATTATCAACCTTCACAATGTAAGGGCGTGGGATTGAGCTGATCTGTGAAGTTGTATTGCCTAACATCACCATCGTTCCGTCGGGATTCACCAACAGATCAACCGCTGACTGATTGCCATCTGCACCATAATATTTAGTGAAGAATGCTTCAAAAACAGGCGCTACATTCCTTTCCGTATCACAGGAAAAAGCAAAAATCAATACCACAAAAGCAATTCCTTTAATTGTTTTCATGATCGGTTCGTTGAATCTTGCGCAATACTGATTTAGTTCTCGCCTTTTTCAGTTTACGTGGTTTGTATAGCGGATGAATGTACCCTATTGAGATGGCAAGGTTATCCATTCTGAAATCGTCGTCTACGTAAGGGAAAGGCAAACCATCAACAACACTGTCAAATCTATTCCTAACGTTAACGATATTCCTCAGCCCCAACGAGTATCTGAGGTCGATATAGAAAAAGTCAAGTTTGACCTTGTACTTCAACCCGCCGCCAAGGAAAAATGCGCCGTTTGTACCTGACCGATTTTGTTTCATGCTGATGTTGGAAATCGACTTATCAAATGAGGTGAGTTCATTTGCCGATTGGCTACCAGCTCCTGAATTTTGGTCAGTATCATTATTTGAGTCACGGTTTTTAACATCAACGTCTGCCCTATCCGCGAGTAAAAAATTGAACGAATAACCTGTATATACATACTTCCTGATTTTGCCTTCACTCTCGCTATACTTTAATGAAAAGGGCACATTGACCCAGGTCTCGTGATCAACAAATTCGAGAATATCTTTTCCCTGACCAAAAAGACTATTTGTAGTGTGTTTAAAAGAAGTGAGTTGAACTCCCGCATCAACAGATGCTGAAAGGTTGTCATTGTAATTGAAGTCCATCCCTACCCCTACTTGTCCCCCTATCCGCATGCGATATTTCTCAGTAGTAAATGCTTCACCGCCGATACGCACATCATGGATAACTCTGACCGGTGATGCGTTTGGTCCTACAAAAGCATGGAATGCAAAAATAGGTGTTGCTGTAAACTTCCGGCTCAGATAAACAAGGTCGATAGGATCCCGCGTTTCGTCCGTAACAAATTCGGGATTCGCTCTCAGTACATTGAGGTAACTCTGTTCGGCACCTAGTGGATCTTCCAGCAACAAATAAGTTTCTGAAAGTAAAAGGTTGGCGCGCTGACGCCACTCTCTGTTTTGATTTTTGTCAAGGCATTCCTTAAGCATTGCCGGAATACCATAAAGATGGCCAGCATTGAATTCATCGGTTGCTTGCGTCAGGATCAACTCACATTCATCCTGACATACACCACGGATGGCGATACCAATTAAAAGAAACAGGATCAATATGATTCTTGCAGCTAACATTAATTTTCTTTTTTCGTCAGCTTAGGACAAGTCAATTCGTATGGGATGTCTTCCCCTACATATTTCTTCCACTCATCATGGGTCATGTTTCTTTTTAATTTTGGACAAATCTGGTCAGCGAGCAACGCCGGGTCAGTCGGCCACACTCTTATTTCTGATTCACTGCAGGAGGCAATCAAGTAGTCCGAACCCTTTGCAAATTCTATGTCCCAAATGAATCCTGCATTGTTACTCATCACAACTGGCAAATCGTCAGGGTTTTCAAGCACATAGAGTTGAAGTCGTTTATCAAGTCCAGCGCTGGCGAGAAGTTTTTCATCCGGGCTAAAGACGACATCATTAACGCCTGCCTTATGACCGCTGAACTGGCGGGTTACTTTCGTATCAAAGCTGTACATCTTCACCAGACCACGCTTGTTTGCAATATCGTCGACGCCGTACGCGAGGTATGCTCCTGAAGGGCTAAACTCCACGGAAAGAACTCTGTTTGGCGATTCGTTGGCGAGTTCTGTGGTTGATTTGCTTGCAAAGTTGTATAGGATTACTTGTCCCGACCATGTTCCACCCGCCAGCCATTGACCGTCGGAACTTACAGAGATGGTCTTAATCTCATATGGGAATGTCGCCAGGAGTTTTACTTCACCTGACTGGGGATTCACACTTGAAAGAGTATTGCCTACACTTGAAATCACAAACCCTCTATTGTCAGGCAATACCGCGATGTCGTTCGTTCCACCCGTAAAACCTTTGACTGTATTAGCGCGACCGCCGTCCTTCAAATTATATATCTTAACGAATGCAGAATCGCTTCCGTTGATCAGATATGTTTCATCCGTGCTCAACGCTATGATTTTGGTTGGATAAGGATTGTTATATGTCGTCGCCTGGTTCGTAAGTTTTGTATAATCTCCTTTATAAATCCGTCCATCTGCGCCGGCAGCGTAGAACCCAGCATTCTTGCCAGACACCACTAATGATCTCATATGAACACGCGGCGGTCCCTGGACTTTCATGGCGTTGTAAGTCAATCCGTTCAATTGCGTGAGCGCATTGTACAGTCCAGTATAAATAAAGGGCTCGTACTTCTTTCCTTCATATCGTGTGTGGAATAAGTAGCCCTGCATGGCCATGAGCCCGGCGAGGTCTTTATCGTCTTCCTCTGCTGCTGCTTTTGATGCTAACTCCTGTGCTTTAGTAAGCATGAAGAGTCGATTGGCTAAGTTGAAGTTTTTCTCGGCGCGTGAATATTCTGATTGTGCTTTATTTCTTTCGACCCGTGCAGAGTCACGCTGCACGTTTGCCTCAACAAGATTTACTTCAGCTTCGGTGCGTGCTTTCTTTGCAGTGTTCAGAGCAATCGCCAGGGTATCGCGCGTGCGCATAATCCTGGCGTTGGCATCCTGGAGTTCGAGATTTCGCTCGCGCACAAGTCGTTCTTGTGCCTGTGCTAGTTTTAAATTGTCCTGAGCTTTGAGCTTCTGATGCAGTGCATTTTGTGCGTTCTCATCTGCGCGAATCTTATCTGCATCAGCCTGAAGTTTTTGAAGGTATGCAAATACAAAGAATATGATCGCCACTACGAATGCAATACCAAGAATAACAGCCGTTGCCCTCGTGCGCTGGAGAACACGACGTTGTAACATCTCCTGATTCTTGAGTTCGGCCTCGTAGGTGATGCGGCTTGTTTCCAAAAATACGATAGTCCGCTCAAACGCCTCATCGTACCGTTGTCCCCACTCTCTTGTTGGATTCTGTTTCTTTTGCCAGTTGAGTGCCAGCTGAAGATCGGGTGGTCGCCAGAGCCCGGTCTTTCCAATCTGGTACATCGCCGCCGCTACTGCGAGACGTTTGTACATGGAAGCCGATTCGAATTCTTCTTCAACCCAGGTTTCTAGCCTGGTCCATATACGCATCAGGCTTTCATGAGAAAGCTCAATCATTGAATCGCTGTCGAGTGGAATGTGCGCTCCTGGCATCAGGAATGATCTTCCTGCCCTTCGGAAATGTTCCACTACGAAAATCACCTCATCTTCACCCGCTTCGGCAAGTTCAGCTACTAACCCAAGTCGGGCGGGGCGACGCATGCCCCGGTTATTCTGATTTTTCTCTGTAATGTTTTTGAACAGGACTTCGGCGATCTGCTTATTCCTTGTACTCAGCTCGTCATAAGCTTCGTTGGCATGCTGCGCTAAGGCCTGATTAACTTTTCCTACAGCATTGTAATGCCGGATGTCTATTGGTTCGCCACCCTCGTGGTTGACCATCCAATAATCCCAGGTGCGCATTAAAGCGTGCTGGAGGATTGGAAGCTGGTCGTGCGAATTTCCTATATCATTTAGTAATTTCTTGACAAGCCTTGGGGCAATCTGTCCTCCAGCGACGGTAATAGGTCCTTCAATAACCGCCTTTTTTTGTTCACGGTTAAGCTGGGGAATGAGGTAATTGCTTTTGTTGATTTCTTGAGTCAGGCCGGAAAACGAGGCACACTCTCCAATGAAATCAGATCTCATGGTGATGGCAACATACGTCGGTACTTCTACCTGGCCGATTGCGGTGAGAACCATGTTCACATAAAGCTGAGCGTCATTAAGCGCTTCAGGACGATCCAGTTCCCGGTATCGAAAAACTTCTTCGAACTGATCTATCAACAGGAATGTATTCTCTCCTGTCTTTCGCCTTAAATATCTCGATATCTCTATCAAGCCATCTGATCCGCTTCGTAAAACGGCTCCAATAATAGCATGGTAAGTACTTGCTTCAGACGATGATATGCGTTCAGTGCTCACCATGAATTCGACAATCGAATTGGTGAGGCTGAGGATTGGCGAGGATCCGGGCCGCGTGGTAATCACATTCCATCGAGATCCTGAAGAAGATATGTATCCACCGTAAAGCGCAGGCACAAGTCCACAGAACATCAGAGACGATTTTCCGCTACCGGAATAACCCATCACTGATACAAATCTGTTAGTCGAAATCTTACTCAGGATATAATCGATCTGACTATCACGACCGAAGAAAAGGTGACTGTCCTCGATAGAGAAGGGTCTTAGCCCTGGAAACGGATTATCCGTCCCAGGCAGGACTTCTACGTGAACGTCACTAGTTTGGTTGATGGGAATGTTGCTATGTAAAGGCTTACTCAGCATCGAAAAGCGCTTGCGTGGGACAAGAAAAAATTCGAAGACGGACTAAGCCCTGAACTTGGAGAGAAAAAATAACTGGTTCCCAAAGTTTAAAAAATGTAAGGCTCAATTTAGCCAAATAGGTTAAAAGAAAAGGGACCAAAAGTCCCTTTCCAACCGAATATCATGAAGATGTAATGTTATTTGACTTTATTCACCAAAGTCTCAAATGCAGTAGGATGGTTCATCGCCAGGTCGGCCAAGACTTTACGATTCAACCCGACGTTAGCTTTGTGAAGTTTGCCCATGAATTCGGAATAAGATAATCCATGCACGCGGGCACCGGCATTAATACGGGCGATCCAGATTCCTCTAAACTCCCTTTTCTTTTGCTTGCGATCCCGGTATGCATATACGAGACCCTTTTCGATGGCGTTTTTCGCCACTGTCCAAACGTTCTTCTTTCTTCCGAAGAACCCCTTGGCCAACTTCAAGATGCGCTTTCGCTTTGCTCTTGAAGCTACATTGTTGACTGATCTTGGCATTTTACTTGGTTTTTGGTTGATGGCGCCTCTGGTTTCCCGAAGATCTTATGACCAGCATCCGGTTAAACATAAATTCTAAAGGATAAGCATTGCTTTAACATTGTTCATATCTGCCTTGGAAACCAGAGACTTATGACCAAGTCTACGTTTCTGTTTAGTTTCCTTTTTTGTCAGGATATGATTTTTAAAAGCACTCTTATGCTTTATCTTACCTGTACCAGTCACTTTAAAGCGCTTCTTGGCACCGGATTTCGTTTTTAACTTAGGCATCTTATATAATTAAAAAACTTACTTCTTTGCTGCTTTTGCCATTACAATCATGCTCATCCTCTTCCCTTCGAGCTTTGGCATTTGCTCAACTTTACCAAATTCTTCAAGTCCCTGAGCAAACTTCAAGAGAAGAATTTCACCGCGTTCTTTGTATACAATCGATCTTCCCGCAAAAAAAACAGTCGCTTTCACTTTCGACCCTTCTTTCAAGAAATTCTCAGCATGCTTTAACTTGAAGTTAAAGTCGTGGTCATCTGTATTAGGACCAAACCGAATTTCCTTCAGAACGACCTTCAATGCTTTTGCCTTGATCTCCTTCTGCTTCTTTTTCTGCTCGTACTTAAACTTCGAATAATCAACAATCTTACAAACTGGAGGATCTGCATTCGGCGAAATCTCCACCAAGTCCAATCCTTGCTCCTGAGCCAATTTAATGGCCTGCTGAATAGGATAAACATCCACTTTGATATCCTCTCCGACTACCCTGACCCGCTGTGCCGTGATCCTTTCATTGACCTTATACGGTTCCTCTGGTCGTTGGGGGCCTCGTCTTACTGGCCTTCCTCCGAAACTCGGTTTGTTGAAAAGTGCGATACGATTAAAGTTTTAAGTTTTTAAAAATAGGGTGCAAAGATCGTTATATTTTTATTCTTTCAAAATTCTGCGTTGGGTGCTGCGCACTCAATTCTGAACTTGGACACAAAATCTTCTAGTTTGACACTTCCCTGATCGCCTTGGCCATGCTTCCTAACCGCGACCATTTCATCATTCACTTCCTTCTCGCCAACGATCAGCATGTAAGGAATCTTCTTGGTTTCAGCATCCCGGATCTTGCGACCAATTTTTTCATCTCGATCGTCCAATAATCCTCTGATATCCTGTTCTTTAAGCTTATCAAACACAAGTTTTGCATAAGCGTTAAAACGCTCTGATATTGGCAACACTGCAATCTGATCCGGCGCAAGCCAAAGCGGAAAGTTTCCGGCACAATGCTCGATCAAAACAGCGATGAAACGTTCGAGAGAACCAAAGGGTGCACGGTGAATCATTACTGGTGTGTGTTTCTGATTATCAGAGCCAACATATTCCAATTCAAAACGCTGTGGGAGTTGATAATCTACCTGGATCGTCCCCAACTGCCAACTTCTTCCAAGTGCATCCTTGATCATGAAGTCCAGTTTCGGTCCGTAAAACGCCGCCTCATCTATTACTGCAATTGTCTTCAGTCCGCGTTCGTCCGCCGCTTCTTGGATCTGGCGTTCCGCCTTTTCCCAAAGCTCATCCTGCCCGATATACTTGGTTTTGTTGTTCGGATCTCTAAGTGATACTTGAGCGGTAAAATCATTGAATCCCAGAGATGTAAAGACATGGAGAACCAGATCTATCACCTTGACAAACTCACTTTTCACCTGGTCTTGTGTACAGAAAATGTGAGCATCATCCTGAGTAAATCCTCTTACGCGAGTAAGGCCATGAAGCTCGCCACTTTGTTCATACCGGTAAACTGTTCCGAACTCCGCCAATCTCACGGGCAGGTCGCGGTAAGATCTGGGCTTGGTCTTATAGATCTCGCAATGATGCGGACAATTCATTGGCTTTAACAGAAACTCTTCGCCTGCATCAGGCGTGTGTATCGGCTGGAATGAATCTTTACCGTACTTTTCATAGTGGCCTGATGTCACATACAGCGCCTTGCTTCCTATGTGTGGCGTAACGACGGGGTCATATCCAGCTTTGATCTGTGCCTTACGCATAAATTGCTCCAGACGCTCGCGAAGTATGGTCCCTTTCGGCAGCCACAGCGGCAATCCCATCCCCACTTTTTCAGAGAATGCAAAAAGCTCCAACTCCTTCCCCAACTTCCGATGGTCGCGCTTCTTCGCTTCCTCGAGCATATGAAGGTACTCTTCAAGTTCTTTCTGCTTTGGAAATGTTATGCCATAGATGCGCGTGAGCATCTTATTTTTTTCATTTCCCCTCCAATAAGCTCCTGCCACATTTAACAACTTGACGGACTTGATAAATCCTGTATTTGGTATATGTGGTCCTTTACAAAGGTCAACGAAATTGCCCTGTTGATAGAACGTGATTTTACCATCCTGAAGTCCATTGATGAGCTCAAGTTTGTAAGGATCATTTTTCCTCGTGAAGAAATCGATGGCCTCTGCTTTGGTGACGTCTTTTCTGACAAACTCACTATTCTTCTTAGCAAGCTCTTTCATCTTCGTCTCAATGGCAGCAAGATCCTGCTCACCAAATTGAAGATCGCCGAGATCGACGTCATAATAGAATCCGTTATCGATCGCCGGCCCTATCCCAAATTTCACATCCGGGTATAATGCCTCCAATGCTTCAGCCAACAAGTGGGCAGAAGAATGCCAGAATGCAAACTTTCCTCCCTTGTCATTCCACGTCAATATCTTGATCGATGCGTCGGTATTGATAGGTCTGGCGAGATCCCATATCTCTCCGTTAACCTCAATAGCCAACGATACTCGTGCGAGTCCTTCGCTTATGCTGGAGGCGATCTCAGATCCTTTAACTCCTTGCGGATATTCCCTCACGCTGCCGTCAGGTAGTGAAATTTTTACATTCATGTTTTAAACTCTACAACTAATTTAAACCGGGCACAAATATGCAACTTTTGTTGAAACTTGGGCCTCAGGAAATTCTAACAGATTTGAATTTTTACAAAGTGAATTGAAAGCTAACAAGGACGCCAAATCGCCTGACGTCTGGTTTGTTGAGATAGGTAAGTCTATGGACGAAATCGACCCGTATAAATTTCAGGATGTTCTCTACACCATAACTAACTTCGACGTAGGGCCGGTGATCAAAATATCCGAGCGGCAAGGTATCTGCGCCATCCGGCGTTACAGGCGAATTCCGGTCCTTATTTTGTTTGCTTAGTGAACCATAGATGATATTCGTCGATCCAACAAGTCTCCATTTGAGCTTCCTCATCACTGGAATCCGGTTCAAAAGAAGTCCTTCGAAATGGTGCTGATACTGAAGCGATGCAAAACGATCGGACACAAACTCACCGTAATTCATCAGGTTATACGTAACAGTGGTAAAGATCGGCGACTGATTTCCAAGGTGGAGGCCAAGCAACGGGTAGGGTAACGATCCATATATTTTTTCTCCTGTCAGATTAAGATACCCCACTCCTAACGGGCCAAGTCGCACGCGCTTATAGATACTCAAACGAATCTTGTCATAGTCAAAATCACTGTTCCCAAATCCCTTGAATCCTTTTGTGTACCTCACAGTAATCACAGGCCATCTTGTAGTACCAAGACTTATCCGATCATTATCATTCTGCAGAAACAACTCATCTTTGGCGTAACGTGATTCAAAAATCATCTCCGATGACGAATAGGTTTGTCGGATATCCGAATTGGCGGCATCAGTAGGCTGCTCATAGTATGCGTAATTGAACGTGGGGTCGAACGTAGAATAACGGAAGCCTACACGCTGCGTGAATCCCTTGAACAGCTCACGCCTGAAGTCGGCCCGATACTCTGTTGAATAAAATGCTCTTCGAAAAAATCCATAACGTTGTGAGGCCAGTAATAGAAAATTATCGCCAACAGTTTCCTCGTCTACACCAACACGCCCCAGATCCGCACGCGCACGCAGTGAGAAAGTAGTCCAGTTAGTTCGGGATAATATCCGCTGCACGTATGCCGTATATTTTATTCGCTCGTCTTTAAAACCATATCCAAATTGTCCGCCAAGAACCCATTTATCACTGAACTTGATGTTCGTTCTGAATCCGGGTTGCAGCCTTACGCCTTCCAGGTTATTTACTGCAAGCACGGCGACATAAGGCCCCACATCAATCTTACCTACTTTGTAATATCCGCCAACTAAAACTTTAATGATGTCGGTATACGTTTTCACAATTGGAATGTGCTGCAACGTGTCTATCATTCTATAGACATTCTTTTCGGTCGATGTGAGTGGTTCATATCGAAGTGAGTCCCAATACTTCTCGTCTTCGTTCAAACGTGCATCTTCCGCCATTACAATTGGCAGGTGATAGAACGATGTCTCATGGGGTTTGTTGACTATAAAATTCTTATTCGATGTATAGAACTTCGCGAGCATCCCGGCGTTATTCTTATTAAGTTCACCTACATCGACGAGCACACGATTCTTAACGGGAAGCCAGGCGCCACCTTCCGCGGGCTCGAGATCCTGCTGGATTTTTATCTTCTCGACAAAGTTAATATTGGCTTGCTTGCCCATCGTTACATCAATCTGTTTGAGAGCATAATCTTTCTGGGTGATCCACATGCTTCCTGTAAAGGCAAGGTCCTGCGGACTTTTTGGGAAAAAATCAAGACGGTAACAGTAATGATCGCCAACGTACAGGCTATCGACCAGATCATATTCGTAATACAAACGCCAACCATCAGCAATTGGCGACACAAACTCTTTCCCGATAATGTTGAGCCAGTTTTGATAAAAGTTATATTCCTGAAACGACGATCCCACAAGTTGCGTAACACTGGTACCATCTTCAACGCCAACACCATTGATCTTTGACTTCAGGATATTTTCATATTTCAGACTCGGGTTGTCTCGATAGTAAACTTTAGATACGCTTTCAGTGATTAACAAAGGCAATACGGGTTTACCATCTTCACCGGCAATACGCTCGATACTGTCCAAAACCTGTGTTATTTGTTGTACAATCTTTTTCTTCCTGAATTTCTCGTTAATGTTATCTACATCGATTTCGATCTTCGTATAAGTTTCGTACTCATAAGCCGTAAGTTTCCGCTTGTCATTCTCGCTCTTATTCCTTACCACACGCCTCAGGACAGCAAAGGCGGGGTTCTCGCCTGCGTTGATTGTAATTTCCTGTAAGCTGGTGGCGGCCTCTTGAATCTGGAAATTGATGATTTGTTGGGTTCCCTTCGCAACCGGTTTTACACGTGTTTTGTAACCAATGTAGGATACCGAAATTGAATCGGAAGGAGCGGTGGTCTTTATTTTAAAATTGCCATCGAAATCGGTTGTGGCGCCGAATGTTGTGTGAATTAAGATCACATTTACGAATGGAATGGGATCGCCGGAATTCGCATCCGTGACTTTTCCAGTAATGATCGTTTCCTGAGCAAATGTAGCTATAGGCATTAATCCAAAAAGGAAAATGCACAGCAGGGATCTAAAATGATTAAGTCTGGCCTCAGGGTCTTTTCGCACAGCTAAATTCCAAAATTAAACTATATAACTAAAGGATACCCCTTAGGGTTTCATCTTGCTGTAGACACTTTAATATTTTCTTTTTCACCCATGAAACGTGGCGAAGTCTTCAAAATATACAGATCGAGCACAGCTTTTGTCCGGGCGAAATATTCACGAAGCCTGACATTGAAAGAATAGGAAACGTCTGGTTCATCCGCCACCATGGCCACCGCATCAATATCATAATAGTGACTAATGAACAATGCCCTGTAACTATGGAAAGGTTGAGTAATTATGGTGATCTTATTTTGACCAAATATCTCCTTGCAACGAACTACAGAATCAAGCGTCCTTACGCCCGAGTAATCCAACGTAATAGCAGATGCAGGGACGCCGAGTTTAATAAGCGCCTTACGCATGGCTTGAGGTTCATTGTAGTATTTGGATGATCGGTTGTCTCCACTTAGAATCATGTGATCAATTTTACCCTGCTTGTACAGAGAAGCCGCAGTTTCCATCCTCTTTGTAAAGTAAGGATTGACTCCACCTCCGGCAGTCTTATTACTAGTCCCCAACACAAGGGCGACCCGATGGCCAGGTAATTGTTCGGAATCAGCGAAAACCCTACTGGCAGTACTTTGTACAATCCATAGATTAGATGCAACGACCAACATGACAAAAACCAATAACGCTGTTAGTACAGTTCTGATCAACCACCGCATCACTATAGGCATTAATTGGCTATGTAAACAAAGCTACTCAATTGCGCGCAGAAATTCGCGTTCAATTAAGGATGACTTCTTTACTATTTTACGGTACCAGCCCAATCTGATAATCGCTTTTTCCTCGTCATTGAGGCCGAGTGGTATACCGCTCAGATGGAGCTTGTTGATGAGACTATTGACGCAGATGGCAACGCTCACGGAAATATTCAGACTTTCTGTAAAGCCATACATGGGAATTCTAACCTTGTGATCACAGTTTTCGAGGGCGCTCTTGGAAACTCCTCGTAACTCATTGCCGAAGAGAAGGGCAACTTTGCTCTTGGTGATATCAAAATCAAATATTGAGAGTCCATCAGGATCGGGGTCGGCCACCAGCACCTTATATCCCAATTTTTTCAGATTATTGAGACAGGTAATCGTGTTATCGTGATCACTTGATGCATGCACATGAAGATTCATCCACTTGTTAGCACCTTTAAGCACTTTTGGATTGATGCTATACTTACTGATATTTTCCAGGATGTGAATATCCTGTATACCCATACATTCACACGTGCGAACCACGGCACTCGCATTCTGCGATTGAAAAATATCTTCCAACACTACAGTGATGTGTCGAGTACGATTCTCGAGTACTCGTTCTACGCCTGATTTTTTATGATCTGATACAAATTTGGAAAGGTGTTCGGAAACCAGCTGTTCTTTTGGCGTCAGCATAGACTAAGTATTTAGTCCTTAGTGTTTAGTTTGGTTGATAATATTTTAGTAGTTGGAGATTGCCAGCGTGACAGCAATTCTACATTCTGAGTACTATAAATCCCCCAGACCAAACTAAGGACTAAATACTCAATACTAGCTAATTGCGTTTACCCAGCTCATCGCGGATCTTTGCAGCGCGTTCGTAATCCTCTTTATCAATGGCATCTTTAAGCAACTCGTTTAGTTTATCGAGTGAATAATTTTTGAAGTCATCTTTCTTTGAGGATTCTTTTTTCACTTTTGTTTTCGCCTCAGCCTTTGGTTCAGGTTTGTCTTCCTCAACTTCATCAGTAAGCACAATACCAGCTTCTGCCAGGATACTTTCGTAAGTGAATATCGGCGAATCAAACCGAAGTCCGATCGCTATCGCGTCCGAAGGTCTTGCATCAACTTCACTTTTCTTCAGACCGTCAGAGCAAATGATCTTCGCGAAAAATACGCCTTCCTTCAAATCAGAAATAATAATTTCCTCAACAGTGAAATGAAAATTATTTGCAAAGGCCTTGAAAAGGTCATGCGTCATGGGTCTGTTCGGGATGATCTTTTCGATTTCTATCGCTATGGCTTGCGCCTCAAACATACCTATGATGATAGGCAGTCTACGATTACCTTCGGTTTCGCCCAACACCAATGCGAAAGAGCCAGCTTGTGACTGACTAGATGATAATCCCAGTATTTCGAGTTTAATTTTCTTCACTACTTCGCAGCTTTGATCGCTTCAGTCAATTTAGGAATAATTTCAAATGCGTCTCCCACGATCCCGTAATCTGCCGACTTAAAAAACGGCGCCTCAGGATCTTTATTAATAACAACAATGTACTTGGAAGAATTTACTCCAGCCAAATGTTGGATTGCGCCGGATATTCCGACGGCAATATATAGTTGTGGTGCGACCTTTACGCCAGTTTGTCCGACGTGTTCATGGTGTGGTCTCCACCCCATATCCGACACAGGTTTGCTACATCCTGTCGCTGCGTGAAGTACTTTCGCCAGATCTTCAAGCATTCCCCAGTTCTCCGGTCCCTTCATTCCACGTCCACCGGAAACCACTATGTTTGCTTCAGGTAAAAGAATTTCTCCCGTAGCCTTCTCCGACGAAATTATCTGCGTAACAAAATCCGAATCAGTTAATGTTATCGGATAAGGCGTTACCGCGACATTGCTACCAGCATCTTTTGTAACCGCTGCATTTTTTCGCAGCGCAAGTACTTTCTTTTGATTCTTGAGGTCAACAAAAGCAAAAGCCTTTCCTGTATAAATACTTTTCTTTACTGTAAATCCAGAAGATGTATCAGGCAGACTCACCACGTTAGAGGCAAGGCTCGCTCCGATCTTAGTCGCTACCCTTGCAGCTACAGGTGTTCCCAACGAAGAGTTGGCAAGAATTAAAATATCTGCATTTTCATCCTGCATCGCCTTAGCCAATACAGAAGTATATGCCTGAATAATCCCGTCATTCAATTTTTTATCGGCTGCATGCAGCACTTTACCCGCGCCAAACTTTCCCAGGCTTTCAAGTTCAGCAATATCAACTTCACCCAAAGCAATCGCCGTGACCGGACCGCTTCCCATTTGTTGAGCATACGACAGCGCCTCTAGCGAAGTCTTCTTGATTTTTCCTTCAGCACTTTCAACAAATACCAAAATCGCCATACTCGTAATTTATGTGATCGCTAGGTTAATGATCTGTTATAAAACATGGGCTTCATTCTTCAGCAAATTCACCAACTCTCCCACCTTATCGGCAGGAATCATTTTAACTGCTCCTTTGGGAGGTGGTAGTTCGAATTTAGTAAGAACAACGCCTGACTCAACTGATTTTGGTTCAACAACTTTTAGAGGTTTGGTTCGCGCAGACATAATACCGCGCATGTTGGCAATCTTCCACTCAGCAATTGGCTCCTGACATCCTGCGACAAATGGAAGATCGATCTCAAGATTCTCCTTCCCGCCTTCTATTTCCCGAGCAATCTTTGCATGCTTTCCATCAAGCTCAAGTTTCATTACCGGCGACACTGAAGGGAGTCCTAACATTTCACCTACAATAGCATGGACCACGCCACTGTTGTAATCAATTGACTCACGTCCCATGAGAATGAGATCATATCCGTTTGTCTTCGCATGATCTGCAATTTGGGTTGCTACAAACAAAGAATCAACAGGCTCTGCGTTCACCCGAACTGCATCATCAGCACCGATCGCCAGCGCCTTACGCAACGTCGGTTCGGTATCTGCTAATCCAACATTCAGAACAGTTACCGTGGCACCAGAAGACTCCTTTAATTCAATCGCACGAGCAAGTGCATAATCGTCATACGGCCCAATGATGAACTGTACTCCCGAAGTATCAAACTTGGTATTATTGTTCGTAAAGTTAATTTTGGAAGTGGTATCCGGTACGTGTGTGATGCAAACTAAAATCTTCATCATCCTCTAAATCAGGTACTTCAGTATCTTTTTTTAAAACTGCGTTCAAGATACAAAAAACCAATTTCCATTTGCAAAATAGCGGCAAAATTAACCCGGCAGAAAGAAAGTAGATGTGGCATATTGTCGCCAAACTTTACGATAAATAAGTGATCAATAGCGATGAACAACAGATTAGAACAGCTTCAACAATTTGCCGAAAATGATCCGAATGATCCATTCAATCTTTACGCCCTGGCACTCGAATGTCAAAAGTGTGATATACCCAGAGCGTTGACTACATTCAATAGCCTGATTGCAACCCACCCGCAATACGTTGCTACATATTATCAATTGGGGAAACTTTACCAGCAGATTGGCGAACACTCACTGGCAATAAAAATCTTTAACGCGGGAATATCTGTAGCGTTTGGAATCGGTGACCACAAAACGCATCGTGAACTACAGTCGGCATTAAGAGAACTTGAAGAGGAATTGTAAATCAATGTCATTGACTATGCGCGGCGAGAGATGAGACGAGAATTAAATTATGAATTATGAAGTAGGAATTTGGCCCCTGAACTTTGATTTTCTGTTAGCCATTGCCCTACAGTCTTACGTCAACGACATTAAATGGTAAATGACACGATTGTGAACAATCATCTACCATCAATTCAGAAGGGCGCCATCGTCAACCCAACATGCGATAAGATCGATCTCGTCTTGTGTTATCGTACCCTCTCTCGGCATTGAACGATCCTGTGTTTTTGATTTCACTGCCTTCGCTTGAGCTTTTGCATTTTGAAAAACACGAAAGTCAATACGCGTTGCGCCATCGTGACATCCGCTCTTTGCGCAAGACTTGTCTATAATAGGCTTAATGACGTCATTCCAACTCACGTTAGATTGTCCTCTGGGAACAGTGACATTAAGAAAAACACTACAACCAATATTATCCTGAACGGTAATTCCATACGTGCCCGTTGGAAGGTTGCTAAATGTGTTGTTTATTGACAACGAACCTGTTCCAAGCTTGAATTGATAAGGAGGATTGATCTGTTCGATATTTATTGTGATCTGTCCGTCGCCACCGAGACACAATTTATCTGGTTCAATGTCGGCGTTCACTTGAAAATCAGAGGCCTTCACAGATACATTGTCAACGGACTTGGAACACCCATTGGCGTCTGCAACCTTAACCGTATAATACCCAGCATGGAGATTATTGAAAACACCTTCCTCTTGACCAGGATCATCGTTCAATGAGAAAAGGTAAGGTTCTTTGCCGCCAGTAGCCGAAACTTTAATGCTGCCATCAGAAACACTACAACTCGCAGCATTGGTAACTGTGCCGAGACTTATGATCGGACCCGATAAATCACAATCAATTGGCTTAGGATCGTCGCCGCAGGTCCAGGAAAAAGAAGCTGTAAGACAAAATAAGAAAACTCTTTTTATCGATGACATTGACCCCAAAGTTACGGATCATCAGGCATATGTGTAATGTCATTAGCCGAATGAGCCGTTTGTACAACGCTAGTAGAATTGACTTATTGGATGGTGAATACTAGAATGGCGTTTCGTCTCCATTGTCTGGTGGCCGAGGCGTTTCGCCTTCCGGATTAAATGTGTTGAGGCGGCTTTCACGTGTGATCATTCCCGAGAACGGATTATCGTACGAAGATGAAGGCGCATCGAAATCTGCAAACTTGGTGTACTTGCCAATGAATTTCAGTTTCACACTCCCCACAGAACCATTACGGTGCTTAGCAATAATAACCTCACCCATACCCGCAGTGGGTAGTCCTTCTTCATCAACCTGAATCTTATAATACTCGGGACGGTAGAGGAACATAACGATGTCTGCGTCCTGTTCGATAGAGCCTGATTCACGAAGGTCAGAAAGTTGAGGTCTCTTATCGCCTCCGCGGGTTTCAACACCACGACTCAACTGTGACAATGCGAGTACAGGGATGCTAAGTTCTTTTGCGATACCTTTCAGCGCGCGCGATATTGAGGCGATTTCCTGTTCACGGTTACCACCCTGATCTCCACGCATGAGTTGTAGATAATCTACGACAACGACCTGTATATTATGTTCAGCTTTAAGTCGGCGACATTTTGCGCGAAGCTCGAGCACCGACAGCGCGGGAGTATCATCAATAAATATTGGAGCAGAAGAAAGTTTATTCGTTTTGTGGACCAGTTGAGTCCACTCGTGATCTGCAAGGTTACCGCGTTTGATTTTTTCGCCTTCGAGTTCTGCTTCAGCAGAAATCATACGATTAACGAGCTGGATAGACGCCATTTCAAGTGAAAAGATTGCTACAGGCACTTTGAATTCGACGGCAGCATTTCTAAGCGCCGAAACCACGAAGGCCGTCTTACCCATACCCGGACGGGCGGCAATGATGACAAGATCGGATTTTTGCCAACCTGATGTCATTCGATCCAAAGCGGTAAATCCACTTGGAACGCCTGTCAATCCGTCTTTATGTTCTTTCAGCAACTGAAGTTCCTGGATCGCCCGCGTCATCAGATTACGCATGTTATCGTAGTTCTTCCTGAGGTTCGAATCAGATATCTCAAAAATCGATTGTTCGGTTTTATCAAGAAGTTCAAAGACATCGGTTGTGTCTTCGTAAGCGTCGTGATGAATCTGGGATGCAACCTGGATCAGCTCACGCTTAATCGCCATCTCCATGATTACGCGTGAATGGTATTCGATGTTGGCAGCAGAACTTACTTTTGATGTTAGTTCTGCAATATAGTATGCACCGCCAACGAGATCCAGTTTCGCAGTCTTACGCAGTTGATTCACAACCGTGCGCATATCCACCGGATCGGAAGACTTGAAAAGGTCTATGATCGCGGAATATATCTCTTTATGTTGTTCAGAATAAAAATGCTCAGGCTTGAGGAACTCAACGACCGCGTTGAGCGCATTTTTCTCCAGCATCAGGGCACCCAATACTGCTTCTTCCAGATCACGCGCCTGAGGTGGCAACTTGCCAAGACTTTCAGAGATGTCTCTCGGAATGAGTTTACTCGATTTATTGCTTAACCTCAGAGGCGTTGATCGGCCTTGCTCCATACAGTGGTTGTTGTCCTTTTATTCGTAGGGCGACAAACGTACAATCAAGATCACTCAAGATCATTTCGTCAGTCCACAAGTTATTAACAATTAACAAACAATATAATTGTGAATAAAATCCATGACACTTTAAAATACAACAGCCTGTTAACATTGTTTGATGGAATCATCTGCTAAGTAATCAGACTTTTAAACACCAAACATTTTCCTTTACTTTAACCCGGAAAAGTTTTTCATGCATCAACAAAGACAAAAGATTCACTTTATCGCTATAGGTGGCAGCGTGATGCATAATCTGGCGGTATCCCTCAAGATGAGCGGGCATGAAGTATCTGGATCGGATGATGAAATTCACGAGCCTTCACGCTCTACATTAAAAGAACATGGCTTACTGCCTGATAAAGAAGGCTGGTACCCCGAGAAACTCGATCCTTCTTTTGATGCCGTGATTCTCGGCATGCACGCAAAAAAGGATAACGCCGAACTGGTAAAGGCGCAGTCGCTGGGGCTCAGGATATATTCGTTCCCTGAATACATCTATGAGCATTCAAGAAACAAGCAGCGCATCGTAATTGCTGGTAGTCACGGGAAAACCACCATTACCGCGATGGTAATGCATATATTAAGACACTTTCATAGAAAATTTGACTACGTCATCGGTGCAAGCGTTAAAGGTATAGAGCACACCGTTAAACTTTCTGATGCTCCGATTATTATCATTGAAGGAGATGAGTATCTTTCTTCCGTACTTGATCCTATACCAAAATTCCTCCGCTACAAGCATCATATCGGGTTGATCAGTGGAGTAGCGTGGGATCACGTAAACGTGTTCGAAAGAGAAGAAGAGTATCTTAATCAGTTCGACAAGTTTGCCGACGACACGCCAAAGGGAGGAACATTATTTTATTGCGAACAGGATTCTCTGGCTTTGATCATTGGTAAAAAAGATCGCTTTGACGTTCAGGCAATTTCGTATAAGAATCATCCTCAATCCAACGACCATCACGGACAATATTATATCACCAACGGTAAGGATAGGTATCCTGTCAAAGTTTTCGGAAGTCATAACTTCCAGAACATGGGTGGCGCTAAGGAAATACTAAAAAAGATCGGCATTACTCCAGAGATGTTCTTCGAAGGAATCCAGTCTTTCGAAGGCGCGGCAGGCAGACTGGAAAAAGTTGGGGACAACAAAAGGACGATCATCTATAAAGATTTCGCTCATGCTCCCTCAAAGGTGAAAGCCACCGTAAAAGCTGTGAAAGAATTGTTTCCGTCGAGAGATTTGGTCGCCTGTCTTGAACTTCATACCTACAGCAGTCTCACAAAAAAATTCATCCCTCAATACAAAGACAGTCTGAAGGTTGCTCAGGTACAATGTGTTATCCTCGATCCCGAAAAAGTCAGCGCAAAAGGTCTTGAGCCCATAACTGAAAACGACATTCGCAAGGCTTTCAATTCGCAAGGCATACAGGTGTTTGATAGCGCTCGGAAACTCGAAACATTTTTACTGGGCCTGACGTGGGAAAACAAAAATCTTCTTCTGATGAGTTCCGGAACCTTCGGCGGGTTGAACTTTTCTGGACTTTCTAAGAAGATTCTTGGCGAGACTGCTTGACCTTGATGCCATTTGGTTTCCTCGTTAGCAGTCAGGGAAATTTTTCAATGGAGTTTTTGCCATAAGGCTATCTTGCGGCAAATCGTAAGTATGAAACTCAATCTCAGAACTCCGCTTTGTTTTTTTGATCTGGAAACTACCGGCACCAATATTATTCAGGACAGGATCATCGAAATCGCGGTGATCAAAATGATGCCCGGTGGAGAAATGCTTCGTAAAAGCAATCTTCTTAATCCTACGATACCTATACCCGCAGAGTCATCCGCCATACATGGACTAAGGGATGAGGACGTCATTGATAAACCGACATTCAAGGAAGTAGCTAAGGATTATGCACGCTTCTTTGAAGGAGCCGACCTTTCAGGATTTAATGTCATGAAGTTTGACGTACCGGTATTGGTTGAGGAATTCCTGAGAGTTGGCGTTGAGTTTGATTACACGAGAAAAAAGATTATCGACTCACAAAAGATTTTTCATTTGATGGAAAAGAGAACTTTGTCTGCTGCTTATAAATTTTATCTCCAGAAAGAATTTGAAAATAGTCATACCGCGGAAGCCGATACCGAAGCCTGCATGGAAGTATTGATTGCTCAGGTAGAACGTTACGAGCATCAGGAGGTAACGGATACGCTTCACCGTAAGATTGGAGAAGTGAAGAACGATATGGAGGTACTACACAAAATAACATCCACGCAACTCGTTGATCTCGGAGGAAGGATGATTTTAAATGATAAGGGGATCGAAGTATTTAATTTTGGAAAGCACAAGAACCGCGTGGTCACAGATATATTCAAACAAGAACCGGCCTATTACGACTGGATCATGAATGGAGAATTTCCGCTCGATACAAAGAGAAAACTGACGGAAATAAAGCTAAGGGGATTCAAGAAATAATTATGAATTATGCCCTTCGCGGCCTGTTTTTATATTTGAGCCGTGGCCAATCATCTGCGGACAGGAGTCGCCAGAATTTCATTTAAATGCTGATGAACGTGCTACTGGCGAACCCGTCGAGCCGGCAACTCATAATTCCTATTATTTCCTATAGCTCAATGCTTCCGGGATCCACTTCTTCAAGTCTTCAATACGTGTTGTATGAGAAGGGTGAGTTGACAAGAATTCTGGAGGCTCCTGACCATTACTCAATTCCACCATACGTTGCCAGAAGATAGGTGCCTGGTTCGGGTCGTACCCTGCCATGGTCATGAATATTAATCCGATGTGATCAGCTTCTGATTCATGCTCACGACTGAACTTCAGCATGCCAATATTTGTACCCGCACCGACAGCCTGCATGAGTAGCTGTTGACCTGCAGTTGGTGACTGACCTAACACTGCACTTAGCGTGCTTAAGCCATACTGTGCCAACATTTGCTGACTCATCCTTTCGCGACCATGATTGGCTATCGCGTGGGCTACTTCATGCCCCATAACAACGGCGATACCTGTTTCATCTTTGCAGATCGGCATAATGCCTGTATAAAAAGCAACTTTACCGCCAGGCATACACCAGGCGTTCACAGTTTTAGGATCATCAATAAGATTGAACTCCCATGCAAAACCTGAAAGCTCAGAAGACAGACCCTTTTTCGCCATGTAATCTTCTACCGCTTTCTGAATTTTTACGCCTACCGTTTTGATCATTTGTGTTTGTGCTTTATCGGTAGACAAAGGGCCAGTTTTAATGACCTGCTGATATTCCGTCGCAGACATCGGAATGATCTCAGAATTAGACACAAGGTTCAATTGTTTTCTTCCTGTGACGGCTACAGATGAGCAGGCAAAAAGAATAATAGACAATGTGGAAAAAACCAGTAACTTCTTAAACATGACATTTTTTTGAACAAAAATACAAATCCCGGGCCGGATTGTTTCATAGATTTGTCAAAGTTACCACTTTGCGTCGTGGAGTGCAGCAACCAATCAACCCGCTAGTTAATGAGGATTTTCGCCATCGGAAGAAATTACGCCGAGCACATCAAGGAATTAAATAACGAACGCCCTGAAGAGCCTGTTATCTTCACTAAGCCCGATACGGCAATCCTGAAAAATAATTCTACGTTTTATTATCCTGACTTCTCTAAAGATGTTCATTACGAGGTAGAACTAGTGTTGAAGATCTGCAAGGATGGGAAGAACATTGAGGAGAAATTTGCTCATAACTACTACGACGCAATCGGTGTAGGTATTGACTTCACAGCAAGAGACCTTCAGCAGAAGGCTAAAGAAAAGGGTTTGCCATGGGACATTGCCAAGGGTTTTAATGGCTCAGCACCAATCTCAGACAAGTTTATACCTGTATCGGATTTCAAAGACCTCAAGAATATTAACTTCAAATTGGATATGGACGGAGAAAATAAGCAACAAGGAAATACGAGTCTTATGCTTTTTAGCTTCGATTATATAATTTTGTATCTATCAAGATTTTTTACACTCAGAACTGGTGATTTAATTTTTACGGGCACCCCCAAAGGTGTTGGCCCTGTCAAGGTTGGTAACGTGCTTTCAGCATACATTGAAAATGAAAAACTTCTCGAATTCGAAGTCAAGTAAGGTCGTTCTATTGGTTTTTGCGGTCTTTCCATTTTTCGTTCAGGCGCAATTCAGTTTGCCTGACGAGAAATTTCACGCAGAAGAAAAATACCTGTACCCTGTTTTTCCCGGACAACCAGGCTCACTTGCCGGTACAATGGGCGAATTAAGAGCTACGCACTTTCACAGTGGTATTGACATCAGAACAGAAAACAGAATAGGTCTTCCTGTACTTGCTTCAAAGAGTGGATATATCTCCCGCATCGCGGTAACACCAGGTGGATACGGTAATGTAATATACATTACTCATCCTGATGGAAACACTACATTATACGCTCATCTTGATAGATTTCTAGGTGCTCATGCTGCTCATGTTCTGAAAGAGCACTACAACTTGAAGCAAACCGAACTCGATCTCGTTTTTACGCCTGATCAATTCCCGGTAAAGCAAGGCGACACGATTGCGTTGTCTGGTAACAGTGGTTCTTCAAGCGGACCTCACCTTCACTTCGATATCCGCGATCCCGAGAACTTTGCTCTGGATCCCTTGAAAATTGCGGGATTTGCAGAGCTGGTTGATAAACTTCCACCGGCAGCGGAGAAGATCGCCTTGAGAACGCTCGACATCAATTCACGTATCAATGACCGCTTCGGAAGATTTGAATTCTACGCACAACGTGTTGGTAATAATTATGTGATCACCGCGCCGATTATGGCTACCGGTAGCATTGGCGTCGAAATCGTTGCAAAGGATAAGCTCGCACCACAAAGTCAGTTTTATGGTGGTGTGAATTATATTGAAATGAGTGTCGATAGTCAACTTGTATTTAAGCAGGCAATTGAAAAAGTTAACGTAGCGGAAACACGCGCGATCTATACGCTCATGGACTTTAAAACCATGCGTAACAATGGCACTCGCTTCTACAAACTTTACATTGATGATGGAAATGATCTTCAATTCTACCAATCCTCACCCGGATCGGGTAAGATTAAAATCAAAGAGCATCAGGAATCGTCGGTACGGATCAGCATGAAAGACAGCGATGGCAATTCGAGCAAAATGATGTTCAAGCTGAAGTCAATTCCTTCGACAAAGGAAGTGAAGACATTAGAGCCTTACGCCTTTGATCTTGGATATGATATCACAGAGAATACGATGATGTTAATTTCAAAACCTTGCCCGGGAACAGAGAATAAGGCGATGGTTTACACTAAAGGCACATCGTTTGAAATCACACCAGATTATTTCAACAACAATAGATCGGTGTACTTGATCGACTTGCGTAAAACTATTCCAGACTCAGTTACCATCTGTGGCAAATCAGTAATACCAAAGATTAATATCAGTATACCCAGCGGCACCGAATACAAGTATTATGGTGAAATGATGGAGGTTGAATTTCCTTCAGGATCTATTTATGATACTTTATACTTGAATACTGATTTCAGCATGGAAAAGTCTGGACAGGAAGTCTATACTTTCGGAAATCGCATGATTCCGCTGCACAAAAGCGTCAAGGTTTCTCTGAAACCAACAAAGAATTACGAACATACTCCTGATGTTTCAGTTTATCGCATCGCTGGTAAATCGTACTCTTATTATGGTGGGGAATGGGTTAATGGACGAATGAATTTTGAGACCCGAGACTTCGGCGACTTCACAATTCTCAGAGACTCCATCGGGCCTAAAATTACCCCGGTTCAGGTCACTAACCTGGGTGCGCGCTTCAAGATCAAAGACGACATGTCTGGCGTTGGTAAGTTTGAAGCAACCATCAATGGCCAATGGCTGTTGATGGGATACGACAGCAAGTCAAATTCTATCTGGTCGAAAAGCCTCGACCCTACTGTTCCTTTAAAAGGAAATTTCGAACTCGTTGTCATTGATAATGCTGGAAATAAATCCAGATATTCAAAGAAAATTCAATAAGCGAAACATGGCGCTCAAAATCGGTGACAAAGCCCCTGACTTCACGGCGAATGATCAGGATGGCAAGGCTATAAAACTTTCAAGTCTCAAAGGCAAAAAAGTAGTACTCTACTTCTATCCGAAGGACATGACGCCGGGTTGTACTGTCGAGGCTTGTAACCTTCGGGATAACTATCATGTTCTTCTTAAGAGAGGCTATGTCGTGTTCGGCGTGAGCACCGACAATGAAAAAAGTCACCAAAAATTCATCGCAAAAGAGAAGTTGCCATTCAGTCTGCTGGCAGATACTGATAAGAAGGTTCATGAGCTTTACGAAGCATGGGGCGAAAAATCAATGTATGGTAGAAAGTATATGGGCACATTCCGGAAGACCTTCGTGATTAATGACGAAGGAGTGATTGAAGATATTATCGAGAAGGTCAACACGAAGGATCATACTTCTCAGATTTTAAAAGAGGTTCCGGCTTCAGCACCAATGAGCACTGCGACTGCAGGGAAGTTAAAAACAACCAAGGAATCTTCATCGGGCAAGAAATAGCGCTACCAAAAACGCGTTAATTTCATTTGCACACGGTGCCAGGGCTAGGTATATTCACGCCGAAATCTAAGCAGGATGAGCCAACCAAACGACACAGAATCACTCAAAAGAATTGCATCACAGGTAAGACGCGACATTGTACGCATGGTCCACGCGTGCCAGTCCGGACATCCCGGTGGTTCATTGGGTTGTGCCGATTTCTTTGTTGCGCTCTATTTTAAAGTGCTTAAGCACGATCCTAAGTTCAATATGAAAGGCGCTGGCGAGGATCTTTTCTTCCTTTCAAATGGTCACATTTCTCCTGTATGGTATTCGGTACTGGCGCGCTCAGGTTATTTTGATGTTAAAGAGCTGTCAACGTTCAGGCTATTGAATTCAAGACTACAGGGTCATCCTGCAACACATGAACATCTACCCGGTATCCGCGTTGCCGCTGGTTCGCTAGGGCAAGGGTTGTCTGTGGCCATTGGCGCTGCGCAGGCAAAGAAACTTGACAAGGATGATCGTTTTGTCTTTGTACTGATGGGCGATGGTGAACAACAAGAAGGTCAGGTTTGGGAAGCGGCTATGTATGCGGGTTTCAATAAGATGGATAATATTATTGCCTCAATAGATTATAACGGTCAGCAAATAGACGGTCCTGTAGACAAGATCCTTGGCCTACTTGATCTAAAAGCAAAGTGGGAATCATTCGGCTGGGAGGTCATCGACAGCTATGGTAATAACATGGAAGAAATTGTCAAGACCCTCGAGTATGCAAAGACTCAGGCTAAAAAAGGCAAGCCAGTAATGAACCTTATGAAAACGGACATGGGTCACGGCGTTGACTATATGGTTGGTTCACACAAATGGCATGGCGTGGCACCCAATGACGATGAACTGGCAAAGGCACTGGCGCAACTTGAAGAGACGTTGGGCGATTACTAATCCCCTTCCTCGATAATTGATCGTGAATCATCACGCATTCAGATAAACAATTCTTTATACATGCAATTGCCCCGTACCCTAAGGCGTTTTCTTTCTCAATGAAGAGCCTGGATATATTACGGACATTACCGATCATGCTCTGCATGATGTTCGCAAGTATCTGCGCGTCTGGACAGAAAAAAGTACAACAAAAGATTCCCGAAAAGACACGGATTCTATTTTTGCTTGATGCTTCCGGCAGCATGCAGGAACAATGGGAGAAGAATCAAACAAAATGGACCGTCGCCAGATCAATATTGTCTAGGTTAGTCGATTCTTTAAAAGAAAACAGTATGCTGGAGCTGGGTCTGCGGGTATATGGACACCGCTCGCCTCAGGAGCAGAAGAATTGTAAGGATACGAATCTTGAAGTTCCGTTTAAGGCAAAGAATCATCCTCTGATTATCAGCAAACTTCAGGAGATCAAACCAAAAGGAGTTACTCCAATCACCTATTCACTCGAATTGGCAGCAGGTGATTTTCCGGCAGGACCAGGCTATAGAAACATTGTTATCCTCATCACAGATGGAATTGAATCCTGTGGAGGCGACTTGTGCGCCATGTCACGGGCGCTGCAGAAGAAAGGAGTATTCCTGCGACCCTATATCATCGGGCTTGGGATGAAATCTGAACAGACGCTTGAGTGCGCTGGCAAATATGTGAATGCCGACACGCCAGGCATGTTCAATAACATTCTCAATGAAGCCATTGAATCCTCGTTCGCCAAGACCACGGTGAGTGTTGAATTGCTTGATGGAAGCAACCGTCCGACTGAAACCAATGTCAACGTAACATTTCTAAATTCTACGACCGGAATTCCGATGTACGACTTTGTACATTTTCTTGATCGTAATGGTCGGGCTGATACGGTACAGATCGATCCGATGGTGGATTATGATTTGCAAGTCAACACAGTGCCGCCGGTCTTTAGGAGAAATGTAGCGCTTGTGTTGGGTAAGCACAATGTGATCGCCGTGGCTGCCCCGCAGGGAAATCTTATCGTTCAACAGGAAGGAAGAAAGGATAACAACCTTCAGGCTATTGTTCGACTAAAAGGCAAAGGGGAAACTGTAAATACCCAGCAAAGCAATATGACTATCCGTTACCTCGCTGGATCGTATGAAGTGGAAACACTAACGTTGCCACGAAGGACATTCAATATTGACGTCGAAGCAAACAAGAATAGAACTGTGCTCCTCCCCGCTCCCGGTGTTGCAAATTTTAATACGATCTCGACGGGATTTGGCAGTCTTTACGAATTGAAGGATGACGGAACTCAGGTGTGGGTTTGTAATCTTAACGATCTTAAATCGCAGTTCTCGCTGACACTTTTACCAGGCCAGTATAAGATTGTTTTTAGAGTGAAACAGACGACGGGAAGCAAATACACTGGCTTCAAAAAATTCAACCTTAAATCCGGTGAATCTATTGTTGTCAACGTGTTTAGTTAGGCGATGTCGACAGCCAGCAAAAGCCAGGGGATGAACGCTAATATTAAACACACGACAAACCAAATGGTAACTTTTCGATTGCTTTTTGTTCGGGACATGCTGATTTTACGAGTTGATTACGTGACTACGCTCTTTGTTTACGATTTGGATGGCTTTAGGTTGTTCGGAACAAGCCGGAATCAGATGTTTAACAACTCATTAACACTTAGATTCGGAAGAATCTAAAACTTTTACGACTTTCGCAACGCTTATTAGGGATATCATCATGACGAAATTCACATTCACAGAAAAGAAAGATACCCGCTCCGGATTCGGCGCAGGACTCCATGAACTTGGAAAAAAGAACGCTAATGTCGTAGCGCTTTGCGCTGACCTTACGGGCTCAATGAAAATGGATGCTTTCAAGAAAGAGTTTCCTGAACGTTTTTTCCAGATCGGTATTGCCGAAGCAAACATGATGGGAATCGCTTCAGGAATGTCAATCAGTGGCAAGATTCCGTTTACTGGAACGTTTGCTAATTTCTCGACCGGCCGTGTCTATGATCAGATTCGTCAATCGATCGCCTACTCGGGCAAGAATGTGAAGATCTGTGCATCGCACGCTGGCGTTACGCTGGGCGAAGATGGCGCAACGCACCAGATTCTAGAAGACATCGGGATGATGAGAATGCTACCGGGCATGACGGTAATCGTTCCTTGTGATTTCGCTCAAACTAAAGCCGCAACGTTAGCACTAGGCGAACACGTCGGACCAACATACTTGAGATTTGGAAGACCCAATTGGCCAATCTTCACAACGGATCGTCTATTTGTCATTGGGAAGGCTGATAAGATGATTGATGGTAAAGACGTGTCGATCTTTGCCTGCGGTCATATGGTATGGAATGCGATTGAAGCTGAAGCAGCACTCGCAGAGAAAGGTATCAGTGCCGAAGTGATCAACATTCATACTATAAAACCACTTGACGTTGAGGCAATCCTGGCTTCTGTGGAAAAAACAAAGTGCGTGGTTACTTGCGAAGAGCATCAGATCAATGGTGGACTGGGAGATGCAGTGGCCCAGGTATTGGCAAGATTCAATCCGCTCCCACAAGAAATGGTTGCAGTAAATGACTCGTTCGGAGAAAGTGGTACACCAACTCAGCTGATGAAAAAATACGGCCTCGATCCGTCGAACATCGTTGCTGCCGCTGAAAAAGTATTGAAGAGAAAAAAATAGAAGAATTAATAACGTCTTTTCAAACCCTCCGTTAAGGTGGTAAGAAATCCGTTGGGTGTCTTCTGACCCTCTGTTGTCTGTTATCTATTAAATGATGTCCTGACTTTTAGCGCGACTGGCTTCTATCCAAAAATCCGGTTAATCTTCGTGATTATCAGTTCGTAAATATTTTTGTGATATTTATGGAATCAAACGTGTTTTTGCATCTTCCTGCCAGAGTGCAGCAATTTTTTGCACGCTTGTAAAGCTCTAGCCATCATGAAAGTAAATCTAACATTAAGTATGAATTTGATGACGATCGCCTGTGCGATGCTCGTCACAATTGCGTGTGCCCAAAACAAAAACACTTCCATGACAAAACCAGATTATGAAAAGGCCTGGAAAGAGGTCAAAGATTTCGAGAACAAAGGATTGCCAGAGTCGGCGCTTAAGGCAGTGAACAACATTTATGCGCAAGCTGTAAAAGAAAACAATTCGGCTCAGCTTGTTAAGGCCGTCATTCATCAATTAAAATTCGCAGACGTTAAGGAGGAGAATGCTCTGGTAAAGAACTTACAAAATCTGAAGGCCGAAGCAGATAAAGCGGTCTTCCCTGTTAAACCATTGCTGCATTCAATGTTAGCGGAGTTATACTGGCAATATTATCAAAACAACCGGTACAAGTTTTATAACCGTACTCAAACAGCAGGTGAAAATGATAGCGACATTGAAACCTGGAGTCTTCCAAAAATTGTTTCTGAAACATTTCATCAATACCGTCTTTCATTAGAAGATGACGCTTCAAGCAAGAAGACGTCGATCGGAATTTACGAAGAGATCATTATCAAAGGCAATGCAAAAGGCAGACGGTATCATCCAACACTTTACGATTTCCTTGCTCACCGCGCCTTAGACTTCTCCAGTAATCAGGAAGCAGCACTGCCGCAACCGACAGATGCTTTTGTGATGGACGACGAAGCGTATTATTCTCCAGGTGATGAATTTATTGGCGTCAAGATAGAAACTAAAGATTCTTTGTCATCAAAATACTTTGCGCTAACACTCCTACAGGATCTGATTCATTTTCATATCAAGGATACAGACATTGAAGTATTAACCGACGTGGATCTGAAGCGGCTCACTTTTGTAAATGAAAACAGCGTAAATCCCGAGAAGGAAGCTCTTTATTCCAAAGCACTAGGTCAACTTGCGAAAAAAACTGCTGGTAATGAAGTATCAACACGCGTCACGCATCTGAAGGCACTGATCTATCAAGCGAGCGCCTCATTATATAAGCCACTTGAAGGAGACAAACACAAATGGGATTTAAAACATGCAATTGATCTTTGTGATTCCGCCATCAACAAATTCAAAGACTCAGAAGGCGCCGACCTTTGTGAAAGGGTAAAAGACGAAATTCATAGTAAATCTATAACCTCAACGATCGAGGAGCATAATTTAACAGGTCAGCCTTTCAGAGCTCTGGTCGGCTATAAGAATTTTGACAAGCTGTTTTATCGCATAATCAAGGTCACAAGAGATGACGTTAGATCGCAGAGGAAGAAATGGCTTAGAAATTATAATGTCGATCAGGAGCAAAAATTTGTTGAATACTTCGCGTCGAAATACGTTGTAAAAAATGGAGAATTCAAGTTACCGCTTGATGGCGATTTTCAGATTCATAATATCGAAGTAAAACTCGACGCGCTGCCTGTCGGTGACTACATGGTGTTGTTTAGCAACAAGTCGGATTTCAATCTGACTGGCAACGCCTTAGCCTATGCATTCACAACAATTACGGAGATCAGCTACATGCACCGTAATACCAGAGATGGCGGCACAGATTGTTTTGTGTTGAATAGCAAAACAGGTGAACCAATCTCACAAGCAACTGCGATCGCATACCGCACAGTATATAATTATAAGAAGAGCGTAAACGAAATTGTTAAAATTGGAACCTTTGTTTCAGACCACAAAGGTTTCTTCCACATTGCGCACTTCAATGCTGAATCGCGTCAGACTTTCTTTTTGGAATTCACAAAGAATGATGACTTCGCGAGTACGATATCGATCGATAACCAGGATTACTATCCGCAGATTTCACAATATAAATACGGTGAACCCGGGCGTTCAATCAGGACTCACTTTTTCCTTGATCGCGCGATCTATCGCCCTGGACAAACCATCTATTTCAAAGGACTTGTTGTTGCTTCGGATGGAAAATCATCGGCCATCACTCCAAAGTATTCAGCATCGGTATCGCTATACGATGTGAATAATCAAATCAAAGAAACCGTTCAAGTGACAACCAACGAATACGGAACGTATAGTGGGTCCTTTACTGCGCCGTCCACCGGGTTGACCGGTCAAATGAGACTTCAAGATGATGGCTATACGGGAGCAGCATCTTTCTCGGTTGAAGAATACAAGCGCCCTAAGTTTGAGGTGACCTTTGATACGCTCAAAGGCAGCGTCAGATTAAATGATGTGGTCAAAGCGCATGGTAAAGCGATGGCGTATAGCGGTGCCGCGATTGATGGCGCTAACGTTACCTATAAGGTGACCAGAGAAGCCAGATATCCAATCTGGTGGATGCATCGTTGGGGAAATTTCGAAAGTGCTCCTGCGAGACAGATTCTTCAAGGAATAGCTAAAACGGATGTCGAGGGCAAATTTATAATCGATTTCAGTGCGATACCAGATTTATCAGTTGACAAAGCATCGGATCCAATTTTTAACTATACCATATCAGCCGACGTTACGGATATCAATGGAGAAACTCACAGCCAAACTACAACTGTTGCTGTAGGCTATAAATCTCTGGAGGTTGGCGTTGCTGTCGATGATGTCAACATTGACAACGTAAAAGCTAATCAAGAATTTCACATCAACACCAGAAATCTTGCTGGAAACTTTGAGCCAGCAACTGGAAAGATAAAAATCCAAAAACTCAAAGATCCCGGAAGAACATTCAGAGATCGCCTGTGGGCGCAACCTGATAAGGCTTTGTATTCACAATCGCAGTATTATGAGTTGTTCCCATATGACCTCTTTGCAGATGAGGATAACAAGTATAAATGGCCAAGGTCGAATGCAGTATTGGACACGGATTTCAACACTGCCAATTCGAAAGTGCTTTCCATAAAAGACATGAAGTCGTGGAAGACAGGTGAATATGTGTTGGAAGTTTCATCGCGCGACAAGGATGGTCAAGAGGTGAAGTCAGAAACATACTTTACGGTTTACTCTAGCGAAGCGAAAGATCTTGCAACACCTCAGACTGACTACTTCAAGATGGAGGTTTCAACGGTTGAACCCGGCGCAAAAGCAAAGTTCATTACCGGATCCAGTGAGAAGAATATTCATGCCCTCTACGAGATTGAACGAAATGGCAGAATTGTTTCAAGTCAATGGGTCAAACTAAACAACGAGCAGAAATTTTTTGAAATTCCGGTTGCGGAACAGGATCGAGGAAATATTTTTGTCCACTATAGCTTTATCAAGAATGGTCGTATTTATAAACATGACGAAACGATTGTCGTGCCTTTCACAAATAAGGAACTCGATATAACTTTCCAGACATTCCGAGATAAATTGTTGCCGGGTGCCAAGGATCAATGGCAATTACTAATAAAAGGAAAAGCTGCTGAGAAAGTAACCGCAGAGATGGTCGCCACCTTATATGATGAATCACTTGACACGTTCCGACCAAACAGTTGGTACGCGCAATTGTTCTCAGCCAATCAAATGAGCCTGAACTGGAATAGCACCAATGGATTTGAGGCTAAAGAGTTGACTTTATTCGAGCGAGCGTGGAATGTTAACAAGGGCTACGCGTATCTGGAAGCGTCGTTCGATTATTTGAATTGGTTTGAATTTAACATGTACAACTACGGTTCACGGATGGTGTTAAGGGGTGCCAGCTCGATGGGCCCGAGCCGATCAAAAAAATCTTCGACGGCTGGTATGGCGTTGGACAGCGCGGCACCCGCAATGGCTGAACGAGAAGAAGAGAAAGCTTCAGATGGATCAGTGGGCTTTTCGGCAGATACTGCAAATAAAGCCAAAGAGCCTGTTGCTAAAACCGATACCGGTGCTCCGGCCATTAGAACCAACTTCAATGAAACTGCATTTTTCTTCCCTCACCTGATGACTAACGACAAAGGTGAAATTGTCATCGACTTCACCGTCCCCGAAGCATTAACACGATGGAAAATGCTGGGCTTCGCGCACACAAAAGAGCTGAAGTCCGGTTTCACTACCAATCACCTGGTCACACAAAAAGAGCTAATGGTTGTACCCAATCAACCAAGATTCTTCAGAGAAGGTGACAAGATGATGTTCGCTGTCAAGATTACAAGTCTCGTAGATGCAGAGCTTACAGGGAACGCGCAACTTGAATTCATAGATCCGTTCACTGGCAAAACTGTCGACCTCTTTAACAAAGGGAAAACCAGTTTACTTCCATTCATGCTCCCCGCTAAACAAAGCAAGAATGTTGAATGGGCTATAGAGATACCAAATGGAGTTCAGGCGCTTACCTACAGGGTTGTAGCGAAAGCGGGCAACTTCTCTGATGGCGAAGAGATGACAATTCCTGTTTTAACCAACACAATGCTGGTAACGGAGTCAATGCCATTGCCTATGAGAGGTAAAGAGAGCAAGGATTTCGCTTTCGATAAGTTAGTAAACAACACTTCAACGACGCTGAGACATCAACAACTCACACTTGAGTTTACATCCAATCCAGCGTGGTATGCAGTGCAGGCGCTCCCCTATTTGATGGAGTATCCTTACGACTGCGTCGAACAGACTTTCAGTAAGTACTATGCGAACAGCCTGGCATCACACATCGCCAATTCAAGTCCACGAATCAAACAGGTATTTGACACTTGGAGAAACATTCAACCCGATGCCCTGTTATCAAATCTTGAAAAGAATCAGGAACTAAAGACGGCGATTCTCGAAGAGACACCTTGGGTGTTGCAAGCGAATGATGAAAGTCAACGGAAAAGAAACGTCGGGTTGCTGTTCGATCTCAACCGCATGGCCAATGAAATGGACCGGGCTTTAAGTAAAGTTGCCAAAGCCCAAAATTCATCAGGAGGATTTTCATGGTTTCCAGGATTTCCCGACGATCGTTTTATGACGCAATACATCGTGAGCTCTATGGGTCACCTTGATGTGCTTGGAGTCAAAGCGGTTCGCACGGAACATAGATCGTGGGCAATGATCCAAAACGCCGTAAAATTCCTTGATAACCAGCTCGAAGACGATTACAGAAGGCTCAAAGCTCTCGCAGAAAAGAAGCAAATCAAACTTGAAGAGAACCACCTCTCCTACATTCAGATTCAACATCTATATGCAAGGAGTTTCTTTAAGGATATTGCAATCGAAAAAGAACATCAGGAATCATTTAACTATTTTTTAGGTCAGGCAAAGACATATTGGCTCACGTATAAAAATATCTATATCGAAGGGCTGACAGCGCTCGCCTTATATCGCTTTGGCGATAAGGAAACAACTTTGGAAATGCTGAAGTCTTTCAAAGAGCGTTCATTGAAAAGCGAAGAAATGGGTATGTACTGGAAGAACGACAGAGGATACTTCTGGTACCAGGCCCCGATTGAAACTCAGGCATTGATGATTGAGGTTTTTGATGAGGTCGGAAATGATCAGCCTGTAGTAGAAGGCTTAAAAGTCTGGCTTCTCAAGCAAAAGCAGACTCAGGATTGGAAAACAACCAAGGCCACAAGTGAAGCTTGCTACGCGCTTCTAAGAAGAGGAACCGATATTCTTGCCAATACTACCATGCCAGTGATTACGGTAGGTTCTGTCAAAGTTGACCCAGCAGCAGATCCGGAAACACGGGTTGAGGCTGGTACAGGATACTTCAAGACCGCCTGGAAAGCAAGTGAGATCAATTCTTCGATGGGAAAAATTCATATCGAAAAGCAGGATCAAGGCGTTGCCTGGGGAGCAATGTACTGGCAATACTTTGAGCAACTCGACAAAATCACACCTGCAGAAACCCCTTTGCAACTTAAAAAGGATCTTTACAAACAAAGTAACACATCCGCAGGCAAGGCTATAACATCGGTTTCAAAAAATGTTACCCTGTCCGTTGGCGATTTGGTGAAAGTACGAATAGAATTGCGTGTCGATCGCGACATGGAGTACGTGCATCTTAAAGACATGCGCGCAGCAGGACTCGAACCCGTTTCAACACTTTCAACGTACCGTTACCAGGATGGCGTATATTATTATGAGTCAACCCGCGATATGGCGACGAATTTCTTTATCGGCTATCTTCCGAAAGGAACTTACGTATTTGAATACGACCTTCGTGTTTCGCAAAAAGGTGACTTCTCCAACGGCATCACTACTGTTCAATGTATGTATGCACCCGAGTTTACAAGTCACTCTCAAGGAATAAGGCTGACGATCAAATAACCAAATAAATTATCTGCGTGATTCAATGACATCACGCAGATAGTTTCAATCTCCTAATATTAGGCACAATCGACATCAACTTGGGATTGTCACCATCCTGACGGATCACTAAAGCCGCGTTTTCGATTAACCAGCTGTTAACTGAACCAAATCGCCAGCGCTCATGGTATTAACCCCACGCGGAAAGATGTCATCGTTGATTTCTGTAGTCGTCATACGAAACCCGGATTTTCGGTCAGTTAATATGCTATTAATCTCTCGTCTTTTAACCGGCAGGATATCCGGGAAAATTAATCCCCATATTTGATTGCATTACTCCGCACTGTCCACCACATCCTAAGGTAAGAGCAGCTTTTCAGGCCCATATTATTTGGTAAGATTTTTAGCTTATAATGACTAGAACGCATTATGAAAAATAAAAAAGTCCTTATTATAGATGACGAGAAAGATCTGGGCCTGTTGCTGGAACGATTCTTCATTCCTAGGCACTTTGACGTATTTTTGGCGCATACTATTGCTGATGGTATGCGAATTCTTGAAGAACAAAACCCTGACTATCTTTTCCTTGACAATAATTTACCAGATGGCTTGGGTTGGGGTAAAACTGAGTATATTCTCGTGAATTATCCTCAAACGCAGTTAAATCTTATCAGCGCGCTGGATGTTCCAAAAACATCAGCCTCAGCCTTTCGCATACTTGAAAAGCCGTTGCTATTGGAAGAATTGACAAAGATGTTTGGCTAGCTACCTTCAACTTTGGAATGGTTTTTTGATAGAATCATTCAATAACCCATTTGTAATATGGGCCAATTATTAACGACCATCAGTAAAAGTGTAGCGAATGCGTGGAAAGTCAACTGCGATAGACGAAATTCTCTCGCCATTTTTAAGTCACTTTCAAAAGGGCAATTTTGGCAGACAGGAAGTAAATGAAAAACCACCTCTCAGGTCTGAACTATTCAGCGCTGAGCAGATGGAACAACACGCGCAGCAACTGGCAGCGGCACATCAGACTACAACAACAGATGGCGCGGAACTTCTCCTCAAACGGCTTGCTGAAAATGAAACGATTCTTTTTGAAGTAACCAATCTTCTTCATGAAGCAGTTCGCGACAAGAAACCAGTTACTCCAGCGGGCGAATGGTTACTTGATAATTTCTATCTGATCGAAGAACAAATCACGATAGGAAAACGATATCTTCCAAAGGGCTATAGCAAAGGGCTGCCACGGCTCATTAACGGATCTTCTGTTGGTTTTCCAAGGGTGTACGACATCGCCATCCAAATCATTTCTCACAGTGATGGGCGTGTCGATATGAGTAGTCTGATCAATTTCATCATATCTTATCAGAAGGTAAGCTATCTGACCATTGGAGAGCTATGGGCAATTCCCATTATGCTTCGCCTCGCGCTACTCGAAAACTTAAGTCGCGTCGCTGCTCGGATAGCCGTCGACCGTAAAGACGCGGCATTGGCTGGTGAATGGGCCGATCTGGTCATAAAAACCGCCGAGGAAAAACCAAAAGATCTTGTGTTGGTCATTGCTGACATGGCAAGGTCTAATCCTCCAATGGTAAGTGCATTCATTGCTGAGTTCACACGCAGACTTCAGTGGAAAGGACTCGACCTTAACCTTGCGCTCACCTGGATAGAACAACATTTGGCCGATTCCTCCAGTACAATCAATTTGATGGTACTGGCTGAAAATCAAAAGCAGGCTGCGGATCAATTGTCCATGAGCAACAGCATCAACAGTCTGCGTTTCCTCGCTAAGATGGACTGGCGCGAGTTTGTTGAAAAGATCAGTGTTGTTGAACAAACTCTCCATCAGGATATCGGCGGCGATTACGGGAGAATGGATTTTCATACGCGTGACTTCTACCGCCATTCTATTGAAAAAATCGCGAAGCACAGTAACATATCGGAGTTCGACGTGGCGAATATTGCGCTAAGGAGAGCGAGGGAGCAATCATTAATAGACCCACTTGACAAAAGAAAGTCTCATGTTGGTTATTTCCTGGTAGGTGCCGGTTTGCGTGAGACGGAAAAACTTGCCAAAGTAAAACTGAAGGTTGTAGAATCGTTAGTGAAAGTCTACAGATCTAATATCAGAGGGATCTATTCCCTTATGATCTGCACCGTGACAGCATTTGTTGCATGGATTTTAATTAGAGAAGCCTACAATGAAGGCGCAACACGAAGCCTGCTCGTTGTCATCAGTTTGCTCTCCATAATTGCCGCTAGCCATTTTGCTTTAGCATTATCTAATTGGATGGCTACCCTTTTTGTCGCGCCCAAGCCATTGCCAAAATTTGATTTTTCAAAAGGCATTCCGGCCGCGGACAGGACACTTATCGCCGTTCCCACAATTATTGCCGACAAGAATTCAGCTCAAAAATTAGTTGATGATCTCGAAGTCAGATTCCTTGGTAACAAAGACCAAAACCTTTTCTTTGCATTGTTAACAGACTTTAAAGACGCTGACCAGGAATCAATCCCCGGAGATCAGGCTATTCTTGACGTCGTTTCGAAGGGCCTTATTGCGCTCAACAAAAAGTACACGACCGCCTCAGGCCAAAGTCACTTCTATCTTTTTCATCGACCCAGGCGATGGAACGTCAGAGAAAAAAAATGGATGGGATATGAACGCAAACGGGGCAAACTTACAGAGTTAAATCATGTTCTTAGAGGAAATGATAGCGAACGCTTCAGTGTAATTCTGGGTGATCGGTCTATTTTTCAAAGCATCCGCTACGTAATTACACTGGATACTGATACACAGTTGCCGCGAGACGCCGCTGAACAGCTCGTGGGTCTTATGGCACATCCGTTGAATAAACCATTCTATCATCCGGGAAAGAAAAGAATTACTGATGGCTATGCCATCATTCAACCCAGGATCGCCATCAGTCTTCACGGCGCAAAATTTACCAGATATACCAGAATGCACGAAAATGATTCCGGTATCGATCCATACACAAGAATCACGTCCGACATATATCAGGACATTTTTGAAGAAGGTTCATTCATAGGCAAAGGCATATACGACGTAGATGCATTTGAGCTAGCGCTAGATCAGCGCTTTCCTGACAACAGAATACTCAGTCACGATCTTCTTGAAGGCTCCTACGCCCGATGCGGCTTCGCCAGCGACATTCAATTCTATGAAGAATACCCTACTAAGTATAGCGCAGACGTTGCGAGACGCCATCGTTGGATCAGAGGTGACTGGCAAATTGGAAACTGGTTCCTGCCCTTTATACCTGGACGGGATCAAAAACTTCACAGAAATCCAATATCAACACTTTCGCGTTGGAAAATTTTTGATAACCTGAGACGAAGTGTTGTCCCCGTCTCAATGCTTCTGCTCATTTTTACGGCATGGGCTTTCCTTCCCAACGTTTTCATTTGGACGCTAACCCTCACAGCCCTTGTGATGCTCCCGCGGGTGATGATGTCAGCCTGGCAATTGTTCAAGATGCCAAAGGAAATATCAACGTCACAACATATTACCAACAGCTTTAACATCTTTTTAAAAGGAGTTCATCAGTCGTTTTTCACATTAGTGTGTCTTCCATATGAAGCCTATTATTCAGCTGATGCCATCGTCCGGACGTTGTGGAGGATGTTCATTTCTAGAAAGGGATTATTGGAATGGAATCCTTCTGGGTTCTCTCAAAAAGGATCTGATGGACTAACGAAGACCTATTCGAAAATGTGGTTTCCATCCTTGGCCTCGGCATCCATCGCCGCATACCTCATCCTTTACAGACCTGAGGTTGTATTTCTCGCACTTCCTATTTTAACGGTATGGCTACTGTCTCCGTTCTACATCTGGTGGCTTAGTTCGCCAATTCCCTCAAACAAGACTCACATCGAAGGAGATGAACGAATATACCTTCGTGAGCTCGCCAGAAAAACCTGGGCGTTCTTTGAAGACCTTGTTGCTGAAAATGACAACTGGCTTCCTCCAGACAATCTCCAACAGTACCCCATTCCAGTAGTAGCACATAGAACGTCGCCAACTAATATAGGAATGTCTTTGCTTGCAAATCTAACGGCTGTTGATTTCGGATTTGCTACTGTGTCTGTTCTTCTTAAACGAACCAACAACACTCTAGAAACCATGTCGCGTCTTGATCGCTATCAGGGTCACTTCTTTAATTGGTATGATACTCAAACCCTGCGTACGTTAAATCCCAGATATGTTTCAACAGTTGATAGCGGAAATCTTGCCGGTCATTTGCTCACATTGAGGCAGGGTCTGTTGCAATTATTAAATCAACCCATCATTCCACAGAGACTGATGGACGGATTGTACGATACGCTCAGAGCGGGCAATCAATTATCTACTTCAAAAGACAGTGGGCTTTCAACATTTGTAAAGAGATTCGAAGAACATCGACTACTTCAGCCTTATCGGATCGAAGATCTTAAACAATTTCTCGAGCTGATGAAGTCGGATATCGAACTATGCGCAAATCCATCACTGCCTGGCTTCACAACGGAAATGTTGTCATGGATAATGCGGTTTGACCATGAAGTAAGTACAGCGTTGGACGAAATTAATTTACTTGCACCCTGGATTAACCTCCCTCCCTGCCCAGAGAAATTTAAGTCGATTGTGGTGTTGAGAGGCGTACCCACCCTTTCTCAGATTACGACCATCGACAAGATGTATAGCAACACCGTTGATGAACACGAATCTGGTGGCTTAACAACAGAAGAATCAAGCTGGCTGAAGGAATTGCACACTGCGCTTGCACTGGCAAGTACGAACGCAAGGCAAAGAATTGCATTCATTGAAGATCTTTGTCGACAGTGTTATGAATTTGCCGACATGGAATATGCATTCCTGTATGACAAGTCACAACACTTACTCGCTATCGGGTTTAATGTAGATTCACATCAGCGCGATGGAAGCTACTATGACCTGCTAGCGTCAGAAGCAAGATTAGCCGCATTTGTAGCCATTGCTCAAGGTAAACTTCCCCAGGAAAGCTGGTTTGCGCTTGGTCGAAGACTTACATCGACCGACAATACACCTGTTCTTCTTTCATGGAGCGGTTCCATGTTCGAATATCTGATGCCTTTACTGATCATGCCAACCTACGAGAATACATTGTTGGATCAGACGTATAAGGGTACCGTTAAGCGGCAAATTGAATACGGAAAACAGCAGAATATTCCCTGGGGGATCTCCGAGTCGTGTTACAACATCGTTGACACACACCTTACTTATCAATACCGCGCCTTTGGCGTTCCCGGACTCGGCCTGAAGCGAGGTCTGGGATTAGATCTTGTTATTGCCCCTTATGCCACAGTACTGGCACTAATGGTCGATCCAAAAGCTTCATGTGAAAATCTGGAAACACTACGGCGAGCAGGATACGAAGGCAAGTATGGTTTCTTCGAATCTGTTGATTATACACCCGCAAGATTGCCACGAGGCAAGTCACAGGTGTTGATCCAGACCTTCATGGCCCACCATCAGGGTATGAGTTTGTTGTCGCTTGGTTATGTGCTATTAGATCAGCCGATGCAAAAACGCTTTGAAGCGGATCTGGAATTTCAGACTTCCCTGTTATTGTTGCAGGAGCAGATTCCAAAAGCAACGGGCTTCTATGCGACTTCCACGGACATGGAAGACATAACACCTGTTCCTGCTCATTCGCAGATCAGAGTGATTTACACACCGGATACACCAACACCGGAAGTACAGCTTTTATCTAACGGAAGATATCACGTCATGCTTTCAAACGCAGGCGGTGGTTATAGCCGCTGGAAGGAGCTCGCCGTAACAAGATGGCGTGAAGACAGCACATGTGATTCATGGGGAGCGTTTTGCTACATCCGTGATCTTGAGTCAGGTAAGTTTTGGTCGAACACGCACCAACCGACACTTGCTGAACCTGAAACTTACACCGCGGTCTTTTCTCAGGGGCGCGTTGAATTCAGGAGACTGGACAACGATATAGAAGCTTATACTGAAATTATCGTATCACCTGAGGATGATATTGAAATCAGGAGAATACACCTCACAAACCGGTCGCGAACAAAACGCAGCATCGAGTTAACAAGCTACGGTGAGCCCGTGCTCGCGCCACCTATGGCTGACGCACTGCACCCTGCATTTAGCAATTTATTTGTGCAGACAGATATCATTACAAATCAGCACGCCGTCATTTGCACACGACGTGCGCGTTCAAAAGATGAAACACCACCCTGGTTATTTCATTTGATGAAGATCTCCAGCAAGAATGACCATTCGGTCACTTTCGAAACAGACCGATATAATTTCATTGGACGAGGTGAGACTTTAGTAAGTCCCAGGGTGATGAAGAACAAAGAGCCTCTTTCGGGTTCAAAGGGATCGGTCCTTGACCCAATTGTTTCAGTACAATATAGACTGATTATTGATCCCCAAGAGACGGTCACGGTCGACATGATCACGGGAATGGCAGCCACCCGTGGTGACAGTCAGTATTTGATCGATAAGTATCAGGACAAACATCTCCGAGATCGCGCATTTGAATTATCATGGACGCATAGCCAGGTCGTATTAAGACAGATTAACGCAAGCGAAGAAGATGCAGAACTTTACGCGCGACTGGCAAGTTCAATCATCTACAGCAATCCGTCATTAAGAGCTAATCCAACCATTCTGATAAAGAATCAACGGGGCCAGTCCGCGCTCTGGGGATATGCCATATCAGGAGATCTTCCAATTGTCGTTCTGGAAATAAGTGATAACGCAAACATCTCAATCGTTAAGCAGCTTATTCAAGCGCAGGCATACTGGCATCTGAAGGGTCTTGCGGTCGATCTTGTTATACTAAACCAGGACCCAAGTGGCTATCGACAAATTCTACAGGATCAGATTCAGGGCCTGATTGCTGCCGGATTTGGAATGAACACAGCAGACAAACAAGGAAGAATATTTGTCAGGCCCGTCGAACAGGTGTCTGCTGAGGATCTTATCTTATTAAAAGCAGTCGCACGCGTTATCATTTCTGATAGTCGCGGAACACTCGAAGATCAGATCAACAGGCGACTTACAGCAAAAGCATCACAACCTTACCTTACCACAACGCAGGGCTATCCGCCGGTCAAAGATAAAGGGCTTCTTCAAAGAAATCTTAAGTTCAGCAATGGAACCGGAGGTTTTTCGGAGGATGGTAAAGAATACATTATCTATTCGGATCAGACCAAACGAACACCGTTACCATGGATCAACGTTATCGCCAATCAATCATTTGGAACTATCGTTACGGAGAGTGGTCCCTCATACACATGGGCGGAAAATGCTCATGGATTCAGACTTACTCCATGGAACAACGATCCTGTCACGGACAAAAATGGAGAAGCGTACTATGTACGCGATGAAGAAAGCGGAACCTATTGGTCCCCGATGCCTTTGCCGTGCAAAACAAATCTTCCATATGTCACAAGACATGGATTCGGATACTCTATTTATGAACATATCGCTGATGGAATAGTCGTAGAATCAACAATATATGTTGATCTGCAATCTCCGATCAAGTTCGTTGTCATTAAGCTGAGAAACGTTTCAGGAAGAATAAGGAAACTATCAGTGACTGGATATACGGAATGGGTATTGGCGGACTTAAGGTCCAAATCTGCTCAGCACATCGTTACTGAGCTCGACACTTCCACAGGAGCGATTTTCGCCAAGAATGCCTATAACACGGAGTTTCCTAACCGCGTGGCTTTTTTCGACGTCGATGATCCCCAATATGACTTCACTTCGGACAGAACCGAATTTGTTGGGAGAAATGGAACGCTCGCAAGTCCAGATGCCATGCTGAGAACTAAACTTTCCGGAAAATCGGGAGCCGGATTTGATCCCTGCACGGCATTGCGTGTACCCATTGAGTTGGATATCGATGCAACAAGAGAAATTGTTTTCAGGATGGGTGCTGGGAAAGATCGATTTGAAGCGGTGGATACTATTAAGCGTTTCCGCGGACAGAAAGCATCTAGTATATCGTTGCAAAATGTCCGTCAGTACTGGGATCGCACGTTAAGCGCCATTCGAATAGAAACGCCAGATGATTCTTTGAACACGCTTTCTAATGGATGGCTTCAATATCAAGTGATGGCTTGCCGTCTTTGGGGTAGAAGTGGGTACTATCAATCCGGAGGTGCATTCGGTTTCAGGGATCAGTTACAGGACGTGCTTGCATTAACGCATTCCAACCCGGAAATAACACGAGCACAAATTCTGCTGGCGGCATCAAGACAGTTTCAGGAAGGCGATGTGCAACACTGGTGGCACCCACCGGCTGGACGCGGCGTAAGAACACTTTGTTCCGACGATTACGTTTGGCTGCCCTTTGTAACGAGTCAATACATTATAACCACAGGTGATACAAAGATATTGCAAGAAACAGTTCCTTTTCTAGAAGGAAGGATGTTGAACAGTCAAGAAGAATCATACTACGACCTACCCGTTACTTCAGAAAAAAGAGCAACGCTTTATGAGCATTGCAAAAGGGCTATACAGCATTGTATGCGTTTTGGCGAAAATGGATTGCCATTCATGGGATCTGGGGATTGGAATGATGGTATGAATATGGTCGGCATTCATGGACGAGGTGAAAGCGTTTGGCTTGCATTCTTCCTCTATGATGTTTTGAAACGATTCACTCCGATCGCATCTCACCGTGACGATAAGACTTTCGCAGACTTGTGCGAATCAACTGCAAAAACGCTCAAAGAAAATATCAACAAGAATGCATGGGATGGCGAGTGGTATCGACGCGCATACTTTGATGATGGTACGCCACTTGGCTCCTCACAAAACGAAGAATGTAAAATTGATTCTATTTCTCAGAGCTGGTCTGTAATCTCAGGGGCCGGAGAAACTACGAGAACTAAGACTGCGATGAATTCAGTTGATAAGTATTTAGTCAACCGGGAAAAAGGTCTTCTTCAGCTCCTTGATCCTCCTTTCGACAAAGCCGATATGGATCCTGGTTATATTAAAGGATATGTGCCCGGCGTTCGTGAAAATGGCGGACAGTATACCCACGCTGCAGTTTGGATGGTGATGGCATTTGCCAAATTAAAAGATAGTCACCACACCTGGGAGTTGTTGAATATGATTAATCCTATTAATCATGGATCGAGTGCTGCAGAGGTCTCCACTTACAAAGTCGAACCATACGTCATGGCAGCGGATGTCTATGGCGTTCATCCTCATACAGGTCGAGGCGGATGGACATGGTATACCGGGTCTGCGGGGTGGATGTATCAACTGATCACTTCATCCTTCCTGGGGATTAAACGCGAAGGAAATAAACTGTGGTTTGAGCCATGCGTACCGAAAGACTGGAACTCTTTCAAGATATATTATCGTTTTGAAAAAACAGAGTATGAAATTGTTTTGACGCAATCACAGTCAGAAGACTCGTCTATCAAAGTAGATTCACTTGAAAGTCACGACAATTTTATCATGATGACCGACGATGGAATTACTCATCGGGTGGAAATCACATGGAATCCAACGAAGATGTCTAAGGATTTGGAATTACCACAACGCTTTAGTTTGTAAGACCTTAATGCTTTTTGAACTTGTCGAGCCATCTCGCGGCTTCTTTTCGCCTTGCAATTTCTCCACTCGAAACTTGTTTGGTGAGGGCTTCGTCAGTTGGACCTTTGGAAGTGAGGTGAAAGTAGCCACATTCATCGCATTGATAAACCGCGACAGGCCCGTTACCATTCGTAAAATCATATCTCACTCTTGCATCCAGCAAAGCATGTACTGCCTGATCACGAGTTTGGTAAACGTTCTTTTTGGTGGGGCAAGTTAACATATCATCACGTACGGTTATAACCTGAATCTGAAAGCTTTAGTTTCGCTCGCATTTGCGTTATGGGACATTGAAAATTAATATCTCGTGCTAACTTGCGCAAAAAATTAACGCCATGAAAATAGCAGAGATCCACACAAAAAAAGGTGTGATGAAAGTCAAATTTTTTGAGGAAGATGCCCCAAACACTGTTAAAAATTTCAGTGATCTTGTCAAGAAGGGATTTTACGACGGGCTTATCTTCCATCGTGTCATTCCTAATTTTATGATTCAGGGTGGATGTCCTGATGGAACAGGGCGCGGAGGTCCAGGATATAAAATTGATTGCGAACTCACGGGAAAAAATCAATTTCACGATCGCGGTGTACTTTCGATGGCTCATGCCGGTCGCAATACAGGCGGGTCGCAGTTCTTCATCGTGCACAGCCGTGCCTCTACAGCGCATCTCGACAGAAACCATACAGTATTTGGCAAAGTTTATGAAGGGCTGGATGTCATCGATGCTATCCGCCAAGGTGACGTAATGGAAAAAGTCGTTATCGTCGACGAAGCTTAAAATGGTTAATCGGCATTTGATTCTGATATAAGGTCAAACCGAAGCAGCAGAACATATTAATTGGGAATTCAAAGATTTCAGCTATACCAAACGGGCTGATGAGTACTAATTTGCCAGTACAATTGAAGTCACCTTAATTAATATGGTAATGCTGGAGATATGGCGGCAGCTTTCATTGTTATGATCACTGTTCAGGTAGTTGGCAGAATGATAAGTCGTTTTATAGTACTTCGTACAAGGGTCGAAACAACGGATCATTTGAAAGAAGCAGTGGTACTTTCCTTCAGTTATGGTTTTTCCAATTGCCGGCCTCGGGGTAAGCCTTACGTTGATAACAATCATATTGATTTCCGACCGCTTTATGCGAAGTACGATCACAGTATTCTCGAAGAAGTTCATCTTAGCGGGAAGATGGCTTTTGCCGTGGCGCGAAAAATGGCAATACTCAGCATGACAATATCCGGGCACTGTCCTGCCCTATTGGGTTAATACACTTTAATAAACTCATTCCTGTCAAGCAGATTGATGTTTATGCCGAGCAACTCTTGCATTTCGAAAACGATCAGTTTCATACACCGATAATGCCTATTTCGACGATAGTAAGGACGAATTGTATATTGCAATAAAGGCAGGCATAGTACTACCGCAAGTCTGATGTTTCGTTCTCCGATGGAGCTGGACCTGGTCAAATGAGCGATGTAAATCCGAGAATGTTATTTTGCATCAAATGATCTGATTATTAACCTCTTACAATCTACTTACGGAGCATTGGTGACATCGAACGTATTAATTTGAAGAAAGTCTTATTGAATGATGATTTAAGTCATCGGCGAGGTATCTCGTCAGACCTTACCTTGTGATAATTGTATGACTTATTCGCATAACAGGATCATTTTCTGATTCTCAGGATGTGCGCCTTAAGGGAAAAGAGCAAGAAAGGATAGCTTAAAAATTGCATTATCTTGACTTGCAAGCAGGTACTAAAAATTGCATTAAAGATCCCAAGGCGTGAGTTTTAATATAACCTCAGATGCGGACAAATTATTCTGATCGAGTTGCTTTAGGCCTAGTGTTAATTGGGGGGGTTTTTTTCACGGAATTAGTCTTTTCCTGGGGGTTATTTGCGTATTTATTGGCCGCCATTTACATCTTCACTACTCCAGGTAAATTTGTTCACGGACTCATTCTTGGGATTGTCTCATCAGTCTTTATCGTCGCAGGCTTTTTTTTCGCTGACTACCCTGCCGATCAAAATTCTCTCCAGATTTCGGTCCGATTCCTTTTGCTTTTCATAATCATCTTATGTGTTATCAGCAGAAAGCGCAATCACCCAACAGAGTCTTTGGCCGGCCAGAAATCACTGCTTGACTCTGCGATCGCCGAACGCAACGAAGCATTGTTCAGGCTGCGTCAGGCAAACAAGGAAGCAGAAGGTGCCAGGGAAGAAACTAAAAAATCAGAAAACGAGGTCGTCAAAGGAAAGCGGATACATGCAGCTATGGCCCATCATTTTCCAGATGGGGTAATTTGCGTGCTTAATAGAGAAATGCGTTTCGTACTTGCTGATGGTCGTGGTCTTGAAACGCTCGGATTGCACAAAAAAGATCTTCGCGGTGAGTTTGCATCTATCGGATCTGGTGATGAACTAAAAAGGTCTTTCAATGGAGAAAGTGTTTCATTCGAAACGTTGATCAATCACGAGGCATACACCGTCAACGCTCTGCCCATCCCCGACGCTAAGAATGAGATCAATGAAATACTGATTATCATCAGAAATATAACCGATAGAAAGAAACTCGAAAACAATCTCTTCAAAGCGTTGGAGAAAGAGAAAGAACTCAATCTTTTGATGTCACAGTTTGTGACGATGGCATCTCACAAATTCCGAACACCCCTGAGCACAATATTATCGTCTGTATTCTTATTGGAAAACAATGTCGAAGCGGATGATAATGAAAGAAAGTCATATTTCGACAAAATTAAACGGGCAGTTCATAACCTTACCGGTCTTCTCAACGACTTCCTGTCGCTTGGCAAACTTGAAGAAGGAAAAGTTAAAGTCGCTTTCAGCGAGACCGAAATAAAATCGTTTTTCCAGGAATTCCTGCAGGAAATCGGATCGATTAAAAAAGCAAAACAGAAGATCACATTTACGTATGATGGTGTCGCCTGCACGGTCATGACAGATCAGTTACTTTTGAAGAATATCCTGATGAGTCTGTTGTCAAATGCCATCGAATATTCTTCGTTCGACGCAGAAATCGAACTTGCCGTTGAACTGAAACAAGATAACCTTAAGATCAAGGTGGCCGACCACGGCATCGGTATACCGGAAGAAGAACAACACCAGATTTTCAAGCGCTTTTATCGAGGCCAAAATGCCAACAATATTGAAGGCACCGGATTAGGGCTAAACATTGCAAAGAAGTATATTCGCCTTTTGAAGGGTACAATCGAGTTCACTAGTCAGGTCAACAAAGGGACTACCTTTGTAACCAACATCCCGGTAGTAACCCTCGACATTTTAGAGAAGCAGGCCTGACCTGCCAAAACAAAAAGGCGTCTATGAAACATACTATTCTTCTCATTGAAGACAATAAGGAGATGGCTGAAAACATTTGCAGTATCCTTAAACTTGCCCACTACAATGTCCTGAGCGCTCCCAATGGAAAGATTGGTGTCGAATTTGCGCAACAACAACACCCAGATCTCATTCTATGCGACGTGATGATGCCTGAACTGGATGGCTATGGTGTTCTTCACATCCTGAACAGTGACCCTGAAACAGCCAATATCCCCTTCATTTTTCTGACCGCCAAGGCAGACAAAAACGACCTTCGTACCGGCATGAACATGGGAGCCGATGACTATATCACAAAGCCGTTTGAAGGCCACGATCTGTTAAAGGTCATTGATATCCGACTTAAGAAAAGCCAGCAACTCAAAGCCAGCAATAACAACAACAAGAACGACCTTTACGATGTCAATACATTCTTCAATAAAGCCAGAGAGCTGAAAGAATTCCAAAAATTGTCGGAGAACAGGCCAACGCGAATGTTCAAAAAGAAGGAGTTCGTATTCATGGAGGGGCAGTCTCCCTCGGATCTCTATTTCATTGTGGGAGGTGAAGTGAAGACTTACAAAGTGAATTATGATGGCAAAGAATTGATCACTGGAATCCATTCCGCCGGCGATTTCCTTGGATATGTTCCCCTTTTGGAAGAAAGACAGCACAACGAAAGTGCTGAAGTACTTGACGAAGCGGAAATATCAATTATTCCAAAGCAGGATTTTCTCACGCTTATCTATTCGAGCAAGGACATGGCGCGTAAATTCATCAAGATGTTGTCCAATAACTTGATTGAAGCTGAAAATCGCTTGCTGGACCTTGCTTATCAGTCGGTAAGACAACGGGTCGCGGGAGCCTTGCTGAGAATCTACAACGAGCACAACGTGCCGAACAAGAAAGAGATCATAACAATTGCCCGAAAGGATATTTCAAATATGATTGGAACAGCAACAGAATCGCTCAACAGAACCCTCGCAGACTTCAAGGATGAGGGCCTAATTGAAATCACGGAGGAAGGAATCAAGATACTTGAAAAAACGAAGTTGGAGCATCTGCTGATGGCGTTTGCCAACCGCGTCATGAAGTACAAATAGAAGAAATTTTGATCGCGAATTCACCCCAATTCCAGTGATTTCCCTCAAAATTTTTACTTTTCCACAGAAATATTACATTTTTTTTTCCTGCCAGACTACAGGCGAAAACGTTGCAATTGGCTCCGCAAACGTTGTTTTTTATCCTAATGAGCAAAATTTCGACTAACGATGACCGATGTCATGATACTACCATGCTTCTAAGCATACTTTTATAACATGTCTGGCTTAAATTAATCTGTTATGGAAGATAAATATTATTCTCGCCTCATTAAAATGGTGGTATTTATCCTCGATTTTTACCTCATTTCTTTGGCGTTTTCAGTAAGCCGTAAGTTCGGCTTTGACGATGGCATCGCAGAAAATCAGGAAATGTCGTTCTTTTTAATTTTTAGTCTCATCTGGGTAATCTCAGGATTTCTCAATGAGGTCTATCGCATAAATAAATATAGCGCGCTGAAAAGCATCATCTGGAGCTTACTAGGTTCGTTACTGGTTCACTTCTGTTTGCTCATGCTTCTGTTGTTCACAACAAATTCTTATCAGGTGAACAATGTATTCCTTCCTTTGGTGTATGGACTGAGTGCAGGACTTCTCATTATCTCTCGTGTTGTATATAAAATTACCTGGAGATATTTTGAGTTCTCAGGATTTGACCAGCGTAAAGTCGTTATCCTTGGTGCTACGCATTCAGGCCGAGCGTTGTATGACTTCTTCGAATCTCACGATTTTTCAAAATATAACTTTAAAGGTTTCTTTGATGACAATCCAGATCCACTGATCGTACACAAAGCGTTGATAAAAGGAAAGGTTGCAGACGTCGCTGACTTCTGTCAACGTGAAAGCATAGACGAAATCTACTTCGCTTTGCCACAAGGAAACGATGAGCTTCTTGCCAAGATTTCAAAATTCGCTGACGACAATTTCATTTATCTCAGAATTACACCTGACTTCGGTGAAGTGGTCTCAGACAAGTATAACATGTTTATGCTGGATTCGATTCCAGTATTGACGACGCGCAAAGAACCTCTGGGAGTCGCTTTGAATGTGTTCCTTAAGAGAGTATTTGATATAGCCTTTGCGCTACTTGTCATTCTGATCATTTACCCTTTCATATTCCCAATCATTGCTATCGCAATTAAAATGGATTCTGAAGGTCCTATCCTCTTCAAACAGCCTCGTCAGGGCAAGAAGAACAAACCATTTAATTGTTTCAAGTTCCGCAGTATGTATGTAAATGGTGCGTCGGAACGCCAGGCAACTAAAGATGATCCAAGAATCACGCGTGTTGGTCGGTTCTTAAGAAAGACCAATCTCGATGAAGTACCTCAGTTCCTTAACGTGCTTATCGGAGACATGTCTGTCGTAGGTCCTCGTCCCCACATCGGTAGTCAGCTTGAGCAGTATGGTGAAGCGATCAGAAAGTATAAAGTAAGACATTTCGTTACACCAGGTATTACTGGTTACGCACAGGTAAACGGTTACCGCGGTGAAACTAAAGAAGTTGGTCTTATGGAAAAACGGGTAGAGTATGATGTGATCTACATGGAGAATTGGAGTTTATCCCTTGACATCAAGATCATCTTCCTCACAGTTTGGAATATGATCAGGGGTGAAAAAAGCGCTTACTAGTCTTTAATTTTAATAATTCGATCGCTTCAATCTGGGTGCCCTTCACTCAGATTGAAGCGATCTCGCTTTTCGGAGATCCTGAAACAGGACATGCGACTGCAGACACTAACGAACCACTTTATAGTTTGTCTCATAGTACGACGCGTCTCGCCATTGACATCGTGATCCTGCCACCGGAACAGGTGATGGATTTGGCGATTGAATGGAACAAACATTTGGCAAAGAAACATCTCCAATCAATCTTGCTGGGCAAGACTATTTCCTTACCTCATATCTCGTTACTGATGGGTTGCCTTGCAAAGAATCAGATGGCGTCGGCTCATGCAGCGCTAACGGACATTGCCAACGGCACAAAGTCTCTGGATCTCCGAATCACACGTAACAGAGATGTTGGCGAAGTAACGTCTCCCGTTGTAACACTTGATATTGAGTCAACCCCTGCCCTACTATCGCTACACGAAAATATTGTGGACACCTTTAAGTCACTGTTGACACAAGATGCGAAAGCTTCTGAGATCGACGATACACCGCCGATAACTCATTCCTCTCTCAAATGGATTAGCAACTTTATGGCCGATCAATGCCACGAAAACTTCTGGCCCCATATTACGGTCGGGCATGGAAATTCCGAAAAAGTGCAAACTGAGTACAACTTTACGGCTACCCGCTTGGCTATATTCCACCTGGGTAATCATTGCACATGCAAAACATTACTTTTTGAAACGACACTTAAAGACTAATTCAGGTGCTATGTTTGCCGAACTATAGAAAATGGCTGGAGGACGCGCTATTTCTTTGTCAAGGACTTCAATAGCTTGTCCGCATTAGCAGCCTGTTCCATTTGTGCGGCAATCAATTCATTGGGCGTACCAACGTCGCGAACAAATCCGGATTCAAACATGACGTGTTCAACAGTGATTTTCGCGTCGAGTGCCGCCTGGAATACGTGATTCATTACATACTCTTTACCATCTTTAGCCTTCAAGCTATTTTGTGCGATCGCGGCCGCAAGGAAGTCATGCATGAAGCTAGAGAAATCTGGCGTCCAGACTGCAATTGACCATCCGTACCTGGGCTGGGCTGGCAAAGGTTCCGCTAAAGCGATCGTTTCTATTTTGCCATCATTTGTAAAAGAACACAAATCCCACTTCTGGTCTTCGCGGATCGGGAACACACCAAGGACAACGCTCGCTCCAGTCTCATTTTGCTTCCTGATTAGTTCAGAAAATGCCTCTTCCGGTTGAAATAGAATGTCCGGATAGCCAAAAGCTACCAGATCATTCTTGACGAACTGGTATGCCTGATCCAGCGTAAAAGGATGTCCATGGGGATGATTCATAATAAGATATGCCAGATCCATTCCAACCATAGCACCGTCGCCGTAGTACTGCGGAATATCCCACTTACCTTTCCGAAGGATAAAATACGTCTTACTTACGCCAGCTAATCTGTAGCTGTCGAGCAGGTGGTGGCTGACTACTTTCGGTGTAAGATTTCTGTTCTCATCTGTTCTCCAACCAACCGGGAAAAGTTCTTTACTACAAGGCAGCGGAGAAATACGCGTTGCGTGTCCTCCCGCCGGAACAAGTCCAACAATCTCATTATAATCAGCCATACGACTTCAAGATAAATATTCCTGCACAAACAGCGAATGCCGCCATAAAATCTCCCTTACCGATCTTCTGCTGCTATACTTGATCACGATCGGGAACATAACCATAGCGAATTAATTCATCTGAATGTGTCACCATACGTGCCTGACCATTCACAAGCATATAGAGTGTGTCCGACATTTTTGTGACCTGTCTGTAATGATGATCTGTGATCAATATTCCCTTCGAAATTCTGGCCTGATTTACTAAATCAACAACACTCTCCATCATTACAGGCGAAAGGCCCGAAAATGGCTCATCGAGTAGGCAAAATTTACTCCGTGAATATAATACAAGTAGAATTTCTATTAGTCGATGCTCTCCCCCCGAGAGCTGGACCGGCTTTGCGCTCAGAAGCTTTTCAATCTCGGGAAGTAGTCCACAGGCCGTTTGTATGTCGACGCCATAGATCGACAACGCCTGACTTACTTTCATGCTTGGCGGAATAAAGTGATGCTGCGGAAGATATGCGATAAGCCGGTCTTTGATGTATCCAGAACTCAGGGTGGCACCGTTTATTCTAACGGACGCGCTATCCGCAGGTAGAATTCCGAATATAATTTTTAACAAGGTGGATTTACCCGAACCATTCCTGCCGAGTATGCCTGTAATCTCGCCTTGCCGGCACTTCAAATAAATATCCGATAGTAATCTGTTCGCGCCATAATTCATTTCAACGCTATCGACTTCGAGAATATTAAGGCCCTTCTCCATCACTTGAGTTGGATAACGATGAACATCGTGGTACAAAAAATTAAGAAATCGATGGCAGCCATCGTTGCGTAAAACCGAATCGTACTTATACCGAGATTGTAGTAGAAGTAGACGTCATTTGATCGCGTCAGGTAAATATAAAACACCATAATGGTCATGGTGAACCATTTGATCCATGCGAAGTAAACAAAATCATCCCACTCAGTAATGTATTGCAGACTTGCCTGAATAAAAGTTACTGTGAGTGCTGGGGACGAGATGTACCTATAGATCCAAAAGAATTTGATCACTTATAACGCGGTTGAATCCCTCAACGGAAACAAATACTGAACCAGACTTAATTATTAGTTATGAATTATTGTCATACGAGTAAAATCTGATTTGCTGTAATTGGTGGCTGACTGAGTCAATTAAGCCGATTTTCCATTTTTGATAAAAGACTCCTTGATTTGACACCGAATATTTCGAATTGAGTTTTTTTTATATCACGTTCGGAATAAGTGAGTTTTCGTCTTGTTATCACCAGAGAGGCAAAACAAATGTATGAGTCCAAGTTGTTTGACGCCATTGCTACTAGAGTAGCGAATTGCTCACTCGTCTTTACTTGCTTATGAATAACTAAAAACAGCAAATGCGCTATCAAGACGATCCAAATTCGGTGATTTAATTCCTTCCGAGCTGATGGGCAGTGGAAGTCAGAACCAAACAGACAATCTCTAATGCTCCAGTAGCAGCCGATAAATCTCGCCAAAAAAATCGCTGCAACGATTGATATTGGGCATCCTTAAAATACTGGTAGCCGGCCTATCAATACCGATGTAAAGAAGCTTATCCTCCAAAAGCAACAGGCTCTTGCATAAGCTTTGAGGGCAATTGCTTCGAGTAATGACTCCGTAAGCCAGAAAGGCTAACTGCTTTTGGCAGTCAATTGTTTTATAATAATGATCAGACTTGTGTTGGCTTACAGCCTGGGCAATCAACTCAATAGGTATGAAAGAAAATATTTGACACAGTACTGGTTGCCCTGATATTTTGATACTTTTACTCTTAATGTTTTTTGCTTCGAAAACTCAAACATCATAAAAAAGGCGGCAGTAAAACTTCCGCCTTTTCTCTTTGCTAGTAGTTTAGTCGGATCACAGTACTTATGAATTGTGGTCTACACGTATCAACTTGGCTCCGAGAAACGGAAACCGCTATGCCTTGAAAATGCGAACGGCCCGTCTTTAAACGCGCCGTTTGGCGATGATATTGATTGGTTCTTTTTTAGAACCTCTTAGCCGCCCAATCGGCTACTGTTTGTCCAATAGCCAGCGACGAAGTTGCTGCAGGTGAAGGTGCGTTACAAACGTTGATAACTTGCTTGTCTTCGAGGATCAGAAAATCATCAAGCAAACCACCCGTTCTGTCGCACGCCTGTGCTCTCACGCCTGCCCCCCCTTCGATAAGATCTTCTTCCCTGATCTCGGGCATGAGCTTTTGAAGCGCCTTTGTAAATGCAGGTTTTGAGTAGGATCTGTGAATTTCGCCGAGTCCTGTTCTCCAGTATTTACTAACAACCTTTCTAAACCCAGGCCAGGCCAATGTCTCCGCCAGTTCAGAAAGATTGAAATCAGACTTCTTATATCCTTCTCTTTTGAATGCCAGAACAGCATTAGGTCCGCACTCAACGCCGCCTCCAACCATCGTGGTAAAATGAACGCCGAGGAAAGGGAAATTAGGGTCCGGCACAGGGTATATCAAAGTCTTACACAGATACTCTTTCTCCTTCTTTAATTTATAGTATTCTCCGCGGAACGGAATGATTTTAAAATTGACGTCATTTCTTGT
>JBDSKX010000248.1:0-3675 GCA_039916665.1 Chryseolinea sp.
GCTTCTGTAAGCATGCGGGCTTCATAGATGTCATGCGTCAATGGCTTTTGCACATACACGTGCTTACCCAACTGCATGGCAGCCATTGCCTGTATGGCATGATTATGATCTGGCGTAGAAACTGAAACAGCATCGATGTGTTTCTGTTCTTTGTCGAGCATCACGCGAAAGTCTTTGTAGTATTTCGCCTTAGGAAAAGAGGCGATCGACTTTGCTGCTCTGCGATCGTCAACATCGCACAAGAATGCTATCTCTGCTTTGCCACTCTTGGCAAAGTTGGCAAGATCACTTTCGCCTTTTCCACCTGCGCCAATCCCAGCAACATACAATTTGTCGCTTGGAGCCTTGAAGCCTACACCACCGAGCACAAAGCGTGGTACGATAGTGAAGGCAGCAGCGACGCTAGCCTGCTGAATAAATTTTCTCCGGGAAAGACCATTCTCCGAACTTCGTTTTCTATGGGCCATAATTTAATGTTGATTATAATTACAAGTTCTGCTTTTTCATTTCATCAATAATATACTCCGATGTCCTCATCGAAAGCGCGAGTATCGTCCACGTTGGATTTTTGTCGGCTTGCGACACGAAAGGTCCGCCATCAACAACAAAAAGGTTTTTAGCTTCGTGTGACTGACAGTATTTATTAAGTACAGACTTACTTGGATCACTGCCCATTCTAGTCGTGCCTACTTCGTGAATAATTCGGCCAGGTGCTGCCAGGCCATAGTTGTTTTCCGGTCCGTCTTTATCTCCTGATGTGATGACGCCACCCATTTTGTGAATCAACTCACGGAAGGTTTCCTTCATGTGTTTGGCTTGCTTGATTTCGTGTTCGCTCCATTTATAATGAAAGCGCAAAACAGGTATTCCAAATTTGTCGACCGTAGTTGGATCGATTTCACAGTAGTTGTCTTCCCGCGCGATTGCTTCGCCACGGCCAGACATCCCGACTGTTGCACCATAGAAATAACGGTAGTCGTCTTTGAGTGCAGCGCCATATCCGCCCGCTTCTTTTACTTTTCCATCGCGTCCGGCATATTTTCCATTGGTATTCTGCATGCCAAATCCAAACCCATAGCCTGGCATGTTCATTCCACCACCATACTCGATGTGGTAGCCTCTTGGAAAGTCAAGTTTCTTGTTGTCAAGCCACCACGGGGTGTATACATGCATGCCACCTACGCCATCTTCATTATATCTTTTCCTTCCGACGAGATGTGGAAGTATTCCTCCCATAGAAGCGCCTGTTGAATCGTGAAGGTACTTGCCGACAAGACCAGAATTATTCGATAATCCACCTGGTGTTTTTGATGATTTGGAGTTGAGCAGAATTCGTGACGACTCACATGCGCTTGCGGCAAGCATCACGATCTTTGAACTCACTGTATATTCCTGTAAATCTTGACGGTTCACAAACGACACGCCTGTTGCTTTGCCCGAATCATCCGTTAATACTTCCCGAACCATTGCATGCGGAATGATGTCGACGTTACCGGTGGCCAGTGCAGGCTTAACCAACACTGAAGAGGATGAAAAATCGGCATGAACAGTACAACCTCTTCCACACTGACGGCAATAAAAACATACGCCTCGTTCCTCGTTCACAGGAGCTGTTAATATTGAGAGTCGTGAAGGTATAACCGGGATATTTAACGCAGTACCAGCATCCTTGATAAACATTTCGTGAAGCCTGGGCTTGGGAGCCGGTAAATAAATGCTATCAGGATCGTTGGGAAGATTTTCTTTCGAGCCGAAAACACCAATCAGTTTGTCGACTTTATCATAATACGGTGCAACATCTTCATAGGAGATTGGCCAGTCATCTCCGAGGCCATCAATGCTTCTGCGTTTAAAATCCTTTGGCCCGAATCGAAGTGAAATTCTCCCCCAATGATTGGTACGGCCACCAACCATTCTTGCTCTGAACCAATCAAATTCAGTATTGTCTTTATGCGTGTAAGGCTCTCCGTCAATCTGCCATCCACCATAGGCAGCATCAAAGTCGCCGAAATTCCTGTAAGGCGTTGAAGCACCGCGACGGGGAGACTCCCAAGGCCACTTTAACTGCATCACATTTTTCGCGGGATCATATAATGGACCTGCTTCAAGCAGAACCACTTTGAATCCTGCTTTTGATAAAACGTACGCGGCCATTCCACCACCAGCCCCCGATCCGACTATACAGACATCGTAGGCTTTAGGTGTTTTCTTGATTTGAAACTCGGACATAAGGGGAATGAAAGCTTTAAAATAGCTTTTTATCATTTACAATGGCAGTAAACGATTGCGAGATATTGAAAATTTATGCCAGCGGTCGATCAAAGCTGCCTGCGCAATTAGCCTGGAGCACTTTGAGATTTATATCAATGATTTCTTTTCGGAACTGGATCATATCCATGGGTTCCCCAGGGATGGCACCTTGAAATCCTTTTCATTCCTAACCAGATTCCTTTCACAACGCCCCATTCATTAATCGCTTCAACGGTGTAGTGTGAACAACTTGGTGTATGCCGGCAACTGGCACCCAGCAAAGGTGATAGTGTCAGTTGATAAAGTCTGATGGGAAGTATAAATATTTTCTTGATCAGTGACATTTACAGAAAGTATTGAGTCCTTAGTCTCTCGTATTTAATTTTGGTACCTGGTCCTACTTTGTCAAGTTCCTGAAATTCTCGTGTTGAGCACGCTTCTCGGCTTTCGCCTGTGTCTATTCGAAATTCTCCCGAAGTGCTTATGATTGAAATTCCTTTCTTCAAAGTTATCTGTTTTATCAGAGCAGCGTCCAATCAAACGCTTAAACAAAATCGGGAATTTTTTAATGGCAGCACTATTAGAACTCACGCCGCGAACAGATGTCGCGGAACGTTTTACCGTTGCAGGTCCTGCTACCTGTGATTTCGAAACATTCTCATTTTTTTGAATAGCGATTGGCTTGCACATGTACGCTTTAATTGCGGCGGTATATGCATTCGGCAATCCTTTCTTCTGTGCAATGAGCTTGTAGTACGCCTTTCGGTCTGCATTCATCATTTCTCTTTTCGCAAATTCTGTCGCCTGCCGAAACCGTTGTCTGGTTTTACGCTGGCCTTCAGATTGCGATGTGGGTCTTTTTGGCCGACGTGAAACAATCGTCACGCCATTAACCTGGCGACACACGAATTCGCCTACCCGACCTCTATTACCCTTGAGTGCTGGATTATTATTTATTCCAATCTTAAAGAATTCTGCCTGAGTCATATTTTATGATGCGTTTTTGTTCCACCGTCTCCTGCGACGTCCAGCCAATGCCCGTTCCGAAACGTGGAAAGCAAAGCCCGAAATCCTGAACACCTTCTGAATGTAGAGTGGACGCGCTTTGCGAATTTCAGCAGAAAGACAGCCTTTTGCGATGCACTGTCGACGGTCCTGAACAAAGTATCGACGAGTACCAGGGGCGGATTTTAACAATCAATCCTGCTTTGCCCGATTCATCTTTTACGATGCCATCGGTACGGCTTCTCATGAAAGGTTCTAACAAAATGTCAATCTTCTTGGATCGGGTTACGAAGAAACCTTGGCCCTGACAAAGTAGGCCTGGTAATCGTAGTGCAATTAAGGTCCACCAATACGCTGAGTACCCACGTCCAAGCTAAGGACGAAATGCTAACGACTAATCCAGTGTATAACTCATTTCAC
>JBDSKX010000249.1:0-61442 GCA_039916665.1 Chryseolinea sp.
AAATCGAGAGGCACGCGCATACACCCAATGAAAGTCCGAAAACATTGATAATGCTGTAGATCTTGTTCTTGCTCACTATTCGCCACGCAACTTTGAAATAGTTTTGAATCATAACAGGATGTATTATGGAATTTGAATGATAGGTGATTTTTTTACGTCTTCGTTTTTTTAAAACGCCTGAGAATACGATCGACAGAACTCTACTGAAGTAAGTCAGTTTGGCATTAAAAGCGCCTTTGCTCTCGACGTCTTTCCTAAACAGTTCTTCAAAATCTCCTGCCAGGTCCTCTATCAGAGCATTATCGCCAAACCAATGCAACAGGTTTGATGCAAATTTTGGAGAGCGATCGATTGGCGTTCTTTTCATTTACCCAGCGCAAGCGTTGCCTTTGATAGCTTCCACAACTCGTCACGAAGATTTTTCATTTCGTGCAAAGAAACTTTGCCTAAATGTGTAAGCTGAAAAAACCGTTTCCGCCTTCCTCCCCGCTCCTGCGTTGGAGAACCCATCCATGATTTGATCAAGTCTTTCTCCTCTAATCTTGTAATCGTTGAATGAAGTGCTCCTATACTTATCGTTCTGTCTGCCCTACGCTCAATGTCTTCCTTGACACTTACACCATATGCGTCATCTCCCAGGGAAGCTATTGTGAGTAGAACCAATTCTTCAAATTCCCCGATATAATTTTTCATTCGTGCTTGCTTGTTCCAAAGATAATATATTTCTACTTTTAAGAAGTAATAAGTCTAAGAATATGTTTAGTGACATATTTATATCCTAATTATAAATAGTGAGTCTTTCGTGCGCGTCGTGAAATTGACAGATAGACGGAAGCTATCGCTGCCAGTGCTGCGCACAATCCAAACGCAATTGGAAACCTTGAAGTATCGTTGCTGTATATAAATCCCGAACTCAAGGCCCCGAACCCGATCCCAAACTCCATAAAAATATAGAGCGTTGCTACGCCGCGCCCCGTGTGATTGACATTACTAAGATCAGTGGCCCACGCAAGCAACGTTGGTGACGTTGTTCCGTGCGCCAATCCATATAACGACATACCGATAATAAGTTGGACCGGAGTTTCGGACAGGGCTATCGTTGTCATCGCGGTGAATATAAACACACCGCATACTTGCAATACAGGTTTCCGTCCGTAGTGGTCTGACGCGTGACCACCAATCAGCCTGACGGCAAGTGCAGCAATCGTCATATAGGTAATCAGCAGTCCAGGATTTTGAATTGCCACATGTCGACCAAGATCAGGTATCAACGTGAACACGGTTCCATAGGAATACCCAAAGCACATCATCACAATACTTGGTGACAGTACCCGCGGTTCGAAAAGATCTTCTTTCCTTATTTTTAATATCCCGAGATTAAATCTGGTCTTTTCTTTCAAAGTTTCTTTTATCCCCAAAAGAATGATGATCGAAATAAATCCAAATGCAGAGGCGCAATAAAATACAGATTCGAGACTGATTCTATTTTCCAACATTCCACCGATCGCCGCTCCTATTGCCATTCCAAGAGAACCAGCAGTACCTAACAATCCCATTGCCTGACCTCGTCGCTTTGCTGGAATAACGTCAGATAAATAAGCCGCCGTTCCGGTTGGTGTGAATCCTGTAGAGAAACCATGAACGAGTCGAAGCAACATAAATCCGGCAACACTGGTTAGCAACGGATAGAATAGTGAGCATATAAAACAAACGACTGATCCTACCATGATCACGGGTACCCTTCCGATTTTGTCTGCGAGCTTACCACTGAATGGTCGCGAAATCATCGCTGTCAGAGTAAACAGCGAAATAATAAATCCTTTGTACTCTGCGCCGCCGAGACTTTCAAGAAAATCGGACAGTACAGGCAGCAACATATTGAAACTGGCAAAGAAGAGTAGCGCACTTGTGCACAGTAGCCAGAACTGCCTGTTGTATATTTTCGGGTTAATCAATTCTCTAAAAAATTAAAATACCTGCCGTTGGGCAGGTATTTTATGTTTATGCTTGCTCAGGCTGTTCCTGCGCTCCCAATAAAAATGCTTTAATAAAATCATCCAGATCGCCATCCAGAACGTTTTGCGCATCGTGTCGTTCGACACCAGTTCGCGCATCTTTGACAAGTTTGTAAGGATGCAAAACGTAGTTTCTGATCTGCGAGCCAAAATCAATTTTCATTTTACCTGCTTCGATCTTATCTCGTTCGGCATGACGCTTTTCCAACTCACGCTGATAGAGTTTTGATTTCAACATCGTCATCGCGCGTTCACGGTTGGCATGTTGTGAGCGTTCAACCTGGCAGACGATAACAATTCCACTGGGCTTATGTGTTAACTGAACTTTTGTTTCAACCTTGTTAACGTTCTGGCCACCCGCCCCACCGGACCGGGAGGTTTGAATTTCAATGTCAGCCGCGTTGATTTCAATTTCAATTGAATCATCGACTTTCGGATAAACAAAGATGGACGCAAATGAGGTATGCCTGCGTTGATTTGAATCAAACGGCGAAATGCGAACCAAACGATGAACACCGATCTCCGCTTTCAATTTGCCATAAGCAAATGGTCCTTCAATTTCGAGTGTTGCTGATTTGATGCCTGCAACTTCGCCTGCCTGGTAATCTATCTGGCTAACTTTGTAGCCGTTCTTTTCACCCCACATGATGTACATCCGGTTGAGCATGTCGGCCCAATCCTGACTTTCTGTACCACCAGCGCCCGGGTTGATTTCTACAACTGCGCCCAGCTGGTCTTCTTCCTTGCTGAGCATTTTCTTGAATTCCAGTTCTTCGACGGCCTTTGCCGACTTGTCGTATTCGATGTCGAGTTCATCGTCACCGACATCTCCCGCTTCATGGAATTCATTCAGAACTTCAAGATCTTCCATCAGCTTTGTGACATTGTCAAAAGCGTCAGTCCATACTTTTTTTGTCCGGATATTTTTCAGAATAACTTCGGCGTCTTTCGGTCTGTTCCAAAAATCGGCCTGCTGAGTAATCAGCTCTTCATCTTTTACTTCGAGGCTCTTACGATCGTAGTCAAAGATACCTCCTCAAGGCGCTAACGCGAGCCTTCAAATCTTTCAATTGATCTGATGTCATAGTGTATAATTAATTTAATTGCGCTGCAAATATATCCTAATCTGAAGAATTGTTCCATTTTTATTCTGGATCGTTGCCGCGCATTTACAATCGTTGGAATGCATTAAATCCATCAACCCTCCTTCGTGCGACACTACGGCGGAGCAGGGTAGAGAAATTCAGGGACGTTTTGGAGGCACACAATGCATTCAATTGAGGCGTGCTATAGAGCACGCCCTAAAAATCCACCCGCTGAATATCATTCAAATAAAACGGTGAATCCGGGCCTGCAGTAAGCAATCTGAACCTGCCGTTGACGCGGGCATAATGTCGTCTTATGATCATCAATGGAAGTCCTAAGATCACCATCGCCACAGAGGTTTTGGTAACTCTTTTGTTAAGGGTTGCCGAGTGCCCATGCACAACAGTTTCATTCAGCTGATCAATGGCAAAATATCCGGCACCACCAATGACCATTAGTCCACCGACGACATTCATGAAACTTCCCTTCTTAAAATAGATGCGGTCGATTTTATAAAAGGGGATGATAGTTCTATGGACTAAGATCGCGGTATCAAACAAATTGTTGATGTAACTCTTAGTTTTGATTTTACTGCCTTTGAGTCGGAAGACAATATCATCACCGGGATGAAGCCTCAAAAATATTTTCTCGCGTTTAAGCAATACAAGTTGCTTCTGCGCATAGACCCCGGGTGATAAAGTTGCAAACAACAAACCGAATAATACAGAAATTAAAATAAGCCGCATTGAAAAGAATCCGCCAATCATATTTTTGGCTTCCACGGCGTTTCCACAATATTTAAATCCTGCGCCATCGCTCGCCCCAGAACAAAAAGATAGTCAGAAAGCCTGTTTAGATAGTGGATAATCAATGAATCAATTTTCTCCTGTTCATTGAGTAAGATGACCTGTCGTTCTGATCGCCGGCACACTGTTCGTGTTATGTGACAATACGAAACAGAAGGATGACCACCCGGCAGAACAAAAGAACGCAATGGCGGTAGCGTTGCGTCCATGGCGTCGATTTCACCCTCCAGCAATTCTACATCAGAAGCAGACAGATATGGTATTTTAACCTTCGTGTTGCCGGGTTCTGTGGCCAACATCGAACCGATTGTAAAAAGTCGATCTTGAATATTAATCAGAAATTCAATTCGTTTTTTATTGACTTCCTGATCTCTTAATAATCCCAATTGAGCATTCAATTCGTCGATTGTTCCGTAGGATTCAATCCTGATATCGGACTTCGATACACGCTTACCTCCAAACAAGGAAGTTTGCCCCTCATCACCTGTCCTAGTATAGATCTTCATGGATAAACTTTCAATACCCGAAGTTATACCATACGGCAGGAATTACAAGGAAATAAACGTCAAGAAGAGCTGGGATAAAATACTGACGGATCAGCCGGCGACAGGAACGCCACTGCGATTCACTTTATCATTTTTGACATCCCACTCGATCAAACCATCACGAAGCCTGATGATACGATGCGCGTAGTGCGCGATATCATCTTCGTGCGTTACCATAATGATGGTATTCCCTTTGTCGTGAAGTTCCTGGAACAATCCCATGATGTCGTAGGATGTTTTTGTATCCAGGTTACCCGTCGGCTCATCGGCTAATATGATCGAAGGATTATTAACCAGTGCTCTGGCAATCGCCACACGCTGGCGTTGTCCGCCGGAGAGTTCATTGGGTTTATGATGATGCCGATCTGCGAGACTAACACTTTCGAGCGCTCCCATTGCCAATTCATCGCGATCCGATTTGCTGTAGCCAGCATAGATCAATGGTAAGGCAACATTGTCAAGCGCCGTTGCTCTAGGCAAAAGGTTGAACGTCTGAAACACAAACCCGATCTCTTTATTTCTTACCTCTGCGAGTTCATTTTCAGTCATTTCGCTGACAAGGTGATTGTTCAGACTGTAAGTCCCGGTGGTTGGAGAATCGAGACATCCAACGATGTTCATCAATGTTGATTTGCCGGATCCTGATGGCCCCATGAAAGCGACGTATTCACCTTTGTCTAAGGCAATAGAAACATCCTGAAGGGCATTCACAATGTTATTTCCCATCTTATAGACCTTGGAAAGGTTCTTCGTCTCTATTATTCTCATGTGCTATTAGTTCCTGATTTAACGACGTAATTACATGGATGTTGGCAAATGTTCAAAAGTTTTGACGAATTGCCATCATTCTGATCCAAAAAGCGTTGTTTTTTGAACCGTTTGTAGGTAGACGTCCGGATTGCTCAAAAGTTACAGGAATTCCGATTATGAAATCGCGAACCCGAAATTCTTTGTCTGATGGCTAAAATCGACAATATTATATACCCTTTCAGAAAATTGAAGGTTATCATTGTTGTCGATCGTAATCACGGTTGAACAGCGAGAGCCATAGTTGTCAGTTTTGATAAACATGGAAGAAAGGACAAGCTCTCGTGTTTGGGTAAGTCCGGTGTCAGGAAGCTGATCCAAAGGCGCTCTGACATCGTCATACAATGCATCTAAAATTTCTTCAACATGCAACGTCGGGCTTTTAAACAAAGGCTGAAGTTTTTCCTTTCCGCGAACCACTTTCGGCCATGCCGTCTCGAGCAACTTGTTACTGATCCCGTAGAATCCAGGAGAAAGCCTTTCGATACCTTCTTTATAATTGGAATAGTACCACAACTCCTTTTGATCACCAACAAGCAAATTAAATCCATTGAATGCTTTTCCATGTGACTCGAGCTTCCTCAGATAGTCGTCGCCTGATTCATCACCTTTCAAAAAATCAGAAACAAGTAGTCCTCTTGATGGGGCTTTCGGATCGATATGCTGTGGATCGCGATAGTTGGTTAGCATACTTATTTTGCCAGCGCGAGAAACACCCATCCATGTGCCGCCGGCTTCAAGATCCCGGCCTGCTAAAATATCGGTTGCATCGTCCCAATAATCCGCAGCGATGGTTGGTCGGCTATAAAATTCATCGCGATTGCCCGCAACGATTAGCTTATACGCAGGATTATGTTGAACAGATATGAATATTAGACACATGTTTCTGGATCAATTACAAATTTGCCGGAGTCACTGAAAATATACTTGATCAATCAGATCTGATCGCCAAAAAGTTCCAGTTGTTCTGGCAACAGCGTGAAAGATCGCCGATGGAAAGGTGTGATACCACATTGGCGTATGCCTTCACGATGAGCCAGCGTAGGATATCCCACGTTGGTTTCCCAGCTATATCCAGGAAATTGTGTTGCAAGACTCACCATGAGATCATCACGATGTGTTTTAGCAAGAACGGATGCTGCCGCTATTGATAAGTATAATCCATCGCCTTTGATAATACATTCAAATTTCAATTCGCCATAGGGTTTGAATCTGTTGCCATCGATCAGTAGTATCTCAGGACGTGTTGTCAATTGATCGACCGCGAGATGCATGGCTTTAAACGATGCATTGAGTATGTTGATCCTGTCAATCTCCTGATGATCTACTTCGGCTACTGCCCACGCAATGGCATCTCGTTTAATTTCAAACCTGAGATTCTCTCGTTCCTCTTTGTGAAGTTGTTTCGAGTCGTTCAACAGTTTGTGCCGATACCTTTTAGGGAGGATCACTGCGGCCGCAACCACAGGGCCTGCGAGGCATCCTCGTCCGGCCTCGTCACACCCGGCTTCAATAAGAGTCTTCGTAAACGATGAGCGCAGCATACTTACAAACTTAACGCGGAAATGATTTCCAGCAAAAAGAATTCAATAGCTTTGAATCAAAGGAGAATATCAACAGTTCTTACGCTTTATCCAACACATTAAAGCTCAATAACTTTTAGCGCTATGGCTCAAGAAGAAATCAAGAACCCCTGGACGACGCTTTCTGGTGAAGTGAAATACGATAACCGATGGATCAACGTGACGGAGTATCAGGTCATCACGCCGGGAGGTGGACGTGGCATCTATGGCAAAGTTCATTTTAAGAACATAGGAATTGGGATAATACCATTGGACCATGACGGCAATACGTGGCTCGTGGGCCAATACCGCTACACGCTGAATGAGTTTCATTGGGAGCTTCCAGAGGGAGGTGGCCCACTAGACGAAGACACACTGGCGGCTGCCAAGCGGGAGCTGAAAGAAGAGACTGGTATGACGGCGGCAAAATGGACATTGATTCTTAGAATGAATCCCTCTAATTCAGTCAGCGACGAGGTGGCTGTCATTTTTTTGGCGGAAGATCTTCAGTACGGCAAAAATGATTTGGAAGATACCGAAGCCGACCTGCAAGTCAGAAAGCTTCCGCTGATAGAAGCCATCGCTATGGTTGATCGCGGCGAAGTGGCAGACAGCATGACCATTATGGGTCTTCTGAAAGTAGCCAGACTTAAAGGCCTTTAATCACGCAAGCATTCGTGCAAGTGCGCTGCATTTCATATATTTTGGAAAACAACCTATGTCCGAACCTTCAAAACCCGTAAGGATGTCACGTACAACAATTACGGAATTGATGATCCCAGCTTACGCGAATTTTGGAGGGAAAATTCATGGAGGAATTCTACTTTCGTTGATGGACAAAGTTGCGTACGCTTGTGCCAGCAAACACGCCGGGGCATATTGCGTGACGGTATCGGTAGACAGCGTCGAATTTCTCAAGCCTGTTGAAGTTGGTGAATTGGTTTCCTTGCACGCCTCAGTAAATTATGTCGGAAGGTCTTCAATGATCGTTGGAATACGGGTCGAAGCTCAACATGTGAAGACCGGAATAATAAGGCACACAAACTCATGCTATTTTACGATGGTCGCCAAAGATGACTACGATAAGCCCACAACGGTTCCCCTGCTTGTTCTTGAAGACAAAGATGATGTCCGCAGATTCATTGAAGCTATGCGAATGAAGGAAATTAGAATGAAAGTGAAAGAGGAATTGAACGATGCAAAATCATCTGTACGCACCGATGAAGACACAGTGTCGCTGCAGAATGAACGGTGCATAATATCGACGAATGATTTACTATGAGGCATACTATACTCCCGAGAATCTTTTTTCTTCTGAACTTGATTTTTATCCCCCAATCGGGACTGGCGCAATATCCCTTAATCTTAACACAACGGCAGCAGGCTGTGGTGATTGACGATATTCTTGATGACCGATTGAAAAATTTGTTGCCCGCACTAATGCGACGCGAAGCGTTTGACATGTGGGTCATCATTTCCCGCGAGTATAATGAAGATCCGGTAATAAAAACCTTGCTTCCTGCAACTTGGCTGGCGGCACGAAGAACAACGATGCTGGTAGTCTTTGATCAGGGTGTTGACAAAGGGGTGGAGTACCTGGCTGTTGCGAGATACGATGTGGGCAAGATATTCAAGAGATCATGGGACGCGGATCAACAACCTGATCAATGGGCCCAGTTGGCGAAAATAATCCAGGAACGAAATCCAAAAAAGATCGGTATCAATAAAGCAGAGCACTACGGTCACGCTGATGGTCTTGCTGCCAATGATTATGACCAACTCATGAAGAACCTGGAACCCGCATTTCAATCAAAGGTTACTTCTTCTGAAAAACTCGCAGTATCGTGGCTTGAAACCAGAAGTGAAAAAGAGATGGTCATCTATCCGCAGATCTGCAAGATCGCGCACGACATCATTCTTGAAGGATTTTCTGACGTGGTTATTCAACCAGGTGTAACCACTACCGAGGACGTTGTGTGGTGGTATCGTGAAAAAATAAAAGAATTGAAACTTGATACGTGGTTTCATACTTCGGTGTCTGTTCAGCGCGGTGAACCTGACATAATTTTTACAAAACGTCCACAGCCTGTTGTGATCTTGCCAGGCGATTTGTTGCACGTTGATTTCGGGATTACTTACTTGAGACTCAATACCGATACGCAACAGCATGCCTACATTCTGAAACCAGGCGAAACGGATGCTCCTGCTTACCTGAAGAAAGCGTTGGAGTACGGAAATCAACTTCAGGACATACTTACGTCCAACTTTACTGTATCAAAGACTGGAAATCAAATACTGGCAGATTCACGTAAACAAGCAATAGCCAAAGGGTTGACGCCTTCCATCTACACCCATCCGATTGGATATCACGGACATGCCGCCGGAACAACAATCGGGCAATGGGATATGCAGGACGGGGTTCCCCACACAGGTGACTATCCGCTCCATAACAATACGGCATATTCAATAGAACTGAATGTCACTACAAAGATTCAGGAGTGGAAAAAAGAAATTCAGATTCAGTTGGAAGAAGATGGGTTCTTTGAAAGCGATGGCAAGTTCAGATATATCGATGGAAGGCAAAAACAATTGATCCTGGTGCCGAGGCAAAGCCCTATTAGTAAATGATTGGTGAAACAGGAAAGCATGGTCGAATGAAAACATGAAGATCTTACGGGCGATTTATACGTGCTATGGCGTTGTTGTTTTTGCCGTACTTTTCTTTTTGTCATTACCGTTCTTCTTGATCCCAATGATCTTTAAATCAGCCCATCCGCTGATTGGGATCATAAACCGATGGTGGGCGAGACTGCTGTTTACCTTTATTGCAATTCCTTTCAAAACTGAATACCGCGCACGCCTCGATCGACGGCAGAACTACATTTTCTGTTCAAATCATTTCTCCTATCTCGATATTCCGACTATGGGTTTGGTAAGACACAATACCGTGTTTGTTGGCAAGACTAGTATTGAGAAAATACCACTGTTTGGCTACATGTATGGCAAGCTTCACATCACTGTAGACCGCAATAAACTTAAAAGCCGCTATGAATCGCTTAAGCGTTCCATGTCAGCAATCGATGAAGGCAAAAGTCTCGTGATTTATCCCGAAGGTGGAATCATTACAAAAGGCGAGCCTGCTATGGGGAAATTCAAGGACGGCGCTATCCGCCTGGCCATTGAAAAACAAATCCCCATTGTGCCTGTCACCATTCCATATAATTGGATAATTTTGCCTCCTGAACAATTTCTGCTGAGTTGGCATCCTTTGAAAGTAATCTTTCACGAGCCGATCCTGACAAATGGTTTGACTTTGAATGACACTGAAGACCTTAAGTTGAAACTGTTCAACATTATAAATGAAGAATTGAAACGTCAACTGAACAATGAAAATTGATCGCCCATTACTCGACAAGATAGCCCACCTTTCCAGGCTGGAATTTGATGAAAAAGATGCGGAAAAGATGATGAAAGATATGTCGGCCATCGTGGATTGGGTTGAGAAACTAAGTGAGGTTGATACGGAGGGTGTCGAGCCCCTCACTACGATGAGTTCGGAGATCAACGTCCTTCGCGATGATGAAGTGAAAGAGCATCTCAGTCACGAGCGCGCGCTCAAGAATGCGCCAAAGAAAGACTCTGATTATTTCAGAGTTCCAAAAGTACTCGACTAAGGCTGACCCTCTGTGGGATTTTTTTGCGTACGACATAGGTTGTTTTTTGATACGATCGTATATCACAATATTTCTTTGCATTTTAGGTATCTCCTTATTTTGTATCACTACCTGTCCCTGGCATGCGCATAGACCTTTTTTGGAAGAGCTGGATCAATGAATATCGTTGGCTATGGTATATGCTCGTTGCTTTGTTGGCTTTCTTCGTCCTGTTCCTCTGGTTTGAAGACTTTCAGGGACCATCAGGCATCACCGAATGGATGAAACTTCAGGAACAGAAGTCAATCGAAACCATGGTGCATAGTTTTCAACTCGGACCTTTCAATCTTAGCGTTCCGGGCGATAGCTACGTAATCCTGGAATACCTCCACGGAAGCAACGTGGAACCCAACACGATTGCGTCATACATATTTCTATTTGGCCTAATTGGCGGCGTAACGGTACTGCTCTGTATAATAACAACTCTGGAGAAATACTGGTACTACGGCGGCATGGGACTGTTCATAGTGCTTATGGTCAGTCTGCGACTTGAAGTGATTGGTCTATTCGGTCACTTTAATAAAATTCCCGGTGGCGTTGTTACTGGATTGTATGTGATCATTAGCTTTTACATCAATCGCTTTAAAAGCGACACTACGTTTATCAAACGGCTGAGCACATTCTTACTGCTTGATTTACTTGTTGGATTGTCTATCCATTTTTTTGCGCACGTAGATTATCCATTCCTCCATCTGGCGCTTACTGGATATTCTGCAGGTATGATCATCAGTGTCCTCTTTATAATTCTCATCGCCCACGAAATTATTGCTGCAATGATCGCAGTCGTCAGTTCTGGATCCACGCACAGCCTGAGACATTTCGCGATCATCGCCGCAATTTACATGACGAATATCATAATCACATGTTTCCACGAGATCGGTTATATCCATTGGACTTTTATTTATGTCAACTTATACTTACTGCTTACCTGTTCAACCTTGTTGGGCATCTGGGGATTTCGTCAGCGGGAATCACAGTATAGTCACATACTGCCATTCTCACCGTTTGGAGCTTTTGCGTTCTTATCACTTGCTACCATTTGTTTTGCGACCACTGGACAACTCCTGGGCAACTGGAACGATCCAGCCTTAAAGATTATACGCGATGCGCTTATCTTCAGTCATACAGGTTACGGTGCCATTTTCCTTGTTTACATATTCTCTAATTTCGTTTATCTGCTGGCGCGCAATCTTCAGGTTCAAAAAGTGCTCTACAATCCTACACGCATGCCCTACTTTACCTACAGATTTGCAGGAATGATCGCTATGTTGGGATTCATATTCTACTCCGGCTGGCGTGGATACATTTACCAGGGAATGGCCGGGTTTTATAATACTACCGGTGATCTGTATTCATTACTCGGTAATGAAGAGTATGCTGAATCATTCTATGATCAGGCTGCCCTACAGGCATTCAGAAATAATCGCTCTAATTATTCGCTTGCTACGCTTCGGTCTGCAAGAATGGATTTTGATCAGGCACATCGCGACTACGAAAAGGCTAATGCCTATCATCCTACACCGTACTCGCTTGCCAACTCGGGCAATCTTTATATCTGGGAAGGCAAAGTCGATGATGCCATCAATACTTTTCGTCAAGGTGAACGACAGATCAAGGGATCGGGTGTACTTGAGAATAACCTGGGATTTGCTTTTACAAAAAAGAATCAACTCGATTCGGCGATATTTTATTTGAATCGCGCGCGAATGCATTCGACGACAAGTTTATCTGCTGAAATCAACTTCTTTGCATTGACTGCGATGCAAAAAATTCCGATTAAGATCGATTCAATAATAGAGGTTTTCAAAACCTCAGCAACGCCAGTGCTGGCAAATGCAGTTGCTTTGTCAACGGTTATCAAACAGGATTGGAAAGTACCCATAGATCCGATCCCGGATGGGAGATTAAATCTTTATACAGCAACGTTGCTAAATAACTATCTCATCAAAAATGCAGCGACGGTCGATACTGCATTTATAGCTCGTGCTAATAAGATCATTTCAGATTCACTGAATAACGATTTCAGTGAACAACTCAAATCAGCCCTTGCTTTCAGCTATTATCTCCGTGGCAACGTTGCACAAGCGCTGACAACACTTGCAGAACTGGTTTATATCTCACAGGAAAACAAGGGCAAGTACAATTATGTAATGGGCCTCTGGACCTTGGAACAACGCAATCCAGAACTTGCTTCAAGTTATTTTACGTATGCCGATACGTATGACTATAAAGACGCGCGCTTCTATAATGCTATTGCATTATCTGAATCCGGCAAAGTGTTGGAGGCCGCTATTGCGTGGGACTCTGTTGCCTTACATCATCGTGGCGAACTTCAGGCCATTGCCGTTCAGATGAAAAAAATATTAACGCTCCCTATAACCGCTACAACGTCACTGAATGACAATGAAAAGTACCAGTTCGCCAGATACCGAATTGGCCTAAAGGATTCTGTAGCCATGGATCAGCTCCTTAATCAAATGGAGGATACAAACTTCAAGGCTCAGTCAATACTCGATTTCAGCAAGAGATATTACGACGCCGACCTGCTTCCTCCGGCCATCCGGTATTTCCAGCGGATCGGAGGATTGGAACTTACAAATAAAGAATTATACGAAGACGTCCGGCATTTTGAATTGCTGATGTTGGCCACGCAACGCGATCTGAAAGGACTTGCTGACCAAATCAATAACGGAATTATATTTAGGGAAGGCTCGCTGGAAAAGAATCTTTATGGCGGATTGATTGCCAGTTTCAACGGTGATACTACTACCGCTAGAAAAAATTTCGTAGTGCTGTCAAAATTCAACCCTTACCAGGAAGAGGGAATTATTGCTTCGGCTGATTTTTATAGAAAGAATGACAAGGATAAACTGAAGGCCTACTCTATCCTGGCAGAAGCGATCCAGATCAATTCAAATTCAATCCGATTAATGAAAGCCTTTGCCAACGAAGCAATCCGCGTAGGGTTCGACGATTATGCTGCCAGCGCAGAAGAAAAAATACAAATGCTTCAGGCCGCTATTCACTAGAATTTCTTTTTGGTTTTGCGCTTAGCCTTGGTTTTTTTTGTCGCTTCTTTTTCTTCCGCTTTCCAAAGCTTCATGTTCTCGCGAATGACTTTCCAGTAATCGGCGCCATAGTCCACAAAAATCTCACCCCCCGCAGGAATTTCGCGTTTGGATTCGATGTACGCTTTGCCTCCATTCACGATATAGTCTGCGTTGTTAAGCAGGCCCTTGATTTTAACCAGACCTCTTGCATCGTTTGCATATCGCGCAAGCGCCGACTTTGTACGCAACGCATCAATCACGTTATTGCGAGTCACATAAAAGATATATCCGTTCTTTCCGTCCTCACTCTTGACATCTTTCCACAAACTGATTTTACCCTTGTACTCAACAATCCTTGTTCCTTTAGGGATTGCCTTGCGCGTATACAATCCGTTGCCCGCATTGGGAAGAGTTGATTTCTTCACATATAATTGCTTTTCAAGAAGTGCCATTGTGATTCTCCGCTATGTCTTATAAAATTCGGCGGCAATATAACTTAATTTGTGCGGGATGAAAATGGAACAACTTCGACACAGGACGACCTGGTCCTCTTAAATAAAAGCCTTTACGATAAGTCGGATGCTTACAAGTACAATCACAATACCGACAATGAGCATCATCTTGCGCAAAGGAAGTTTTTGAGTAAGGCTTGCAGCAATCGGAGCCGCGATCATACCTCCGAGGACTAGCGCAAGAATTATCTGAAAGTAATTGATACCGATCGTTGCAAAAAAAGTGAGCGAACTTGAAAATGATACAAAGAACTCTGCGAGATTAACAGAGCCGATCGTGTAACGTGGGCTGCGTCCCTTAGCAATTAACGTAGACGCCACGATAGGTCCCCAACCGCCGCCACCAATAGAATCCATACATCCGCCAAAGGCTGCCAACGCAGGAATGTTTTTGGTTTTTCGTTTCGGCTTTTGAGCTGCTACAGCCTTATGAATGATGATGGCGCCAAGGCAAAGCGTGTACAGCGCGACAATGGGCTTCACAATCCAATTATATTCTTCAAATGAAGTTAGTAAGTAAGCGCCACTAACAGCACCGATCATTCCAGGTATCAATAAACTGCGAAACAGTTTCTTATTGACGTTACCAAATTTCAAATGAGACAATCCTGAGAATCCACTTGTAAATATTTCAGCTGTGTGAATACTTGCTGATGCCGCCGCCGGCGGAACGCCAAATGACATTAAGAATGTTGAGGCACTTACACCATATGCCATGCCCAGAGATCCATCGATCATTTGCGCGATGAAACCTCCCAACATAAAAATGAAAAATTCAGGACCAATATAATTTATCGCGCTCCCTCCTTCCGTAAGGATGACATCGTAATAAAAGAAGCATGCAATCACCAGTAAGATCACTGCGGCCGCCGCCACAGCAATAATTGGCTTTCTGTATGAAATTACTTTTGAAATTGCCTCATCACCAGCTTCCTTCATATTCTCTTCTTTGCGATCAGCGACAATCATAACTTCTTTTTATTTCGTAAGCAAACCATCCAAAGTAACTGCTACATAATATAGCGCACCGATAGTAGGTCCTGCCGCATATTGGATGTAGCGATTGTTCAATACATTCGTACCACCAGCCTTGATCGTTGCGTGGATCGCTGGCACTTTATATGATACCTGTGCATCCAGGTTGCTATATGATGGTATTCCACCATTCGCAAGCGGACTTTCCCATAAAAATGAATCCTGCCATCTCCAGACGATGTTAAAACCAACATTCTTAATAACTTCTCTGTTGCCGAATGAAAGATTCGTGGCCCATCTGGGTGTATTGAAGCCTGTTACAAATACATCGGGTTGCTTGTTCTTGGAAATATTGTTGTAGTTAACATTTCCAGATATCGTAAATTTCTTGAAGAAGTTATAAGTCACGCCGAGAGATGATCCAAAGTTGTTATACTTATTCTTAGCGTTGGTGTATACGCGATATCGTACCTGACGCGGCGTTCTGTTGGCAGCAACCATGGAAATTACGGCATCATCAGTTCCGACCTGAACCTGCTTTGCCGGATCGGGATATTTACCAGAAGCATCGGCCAGATATGGCACACCGACTTCAACCTGTCCAAGAAAACCGGTGTATTGATTTGTATAAGCGTCGAAATCTACAACTACCTTGTTGTCTAACAGTACACTTTTGTAACCGACTTCAAACGAGTTGATACGTTCTGGTTGTGTAGGCTTGAGGTTGGTTTGTTGGAGAAGATCTCTGTTCTTCAGTGCTGCAGCATTTGTGGTCAGTCCCCCTTTCACGTCGGCCGCTACAGCAGCATTGAATGTGTTTGTCGATGCGAGTGTGTAAGAGTTGTCAAGATAATTCAAACCATCGTTGATATAAGATAGCCCGCCAACACGTCTGACGTTTCCATTGTTAACGAATGACAAGGCTTCAAACAATGATGGAAATCTGAAACCATTTTGAAAAGATGCCCGGAAGTTGTGCTTCTCAGCGACGGTATATACAAATGCAATTCTAGGATTGACCTTAGGATCAAATTCGAGGTTATGATCAACCCTTAAGGATCCAAAAACCTTCAATTTTTCCTTGAAGAAAGTCTTGGTGACTTGTGTAAAGAAGCCATATTTTGTGTAGTGGACGTTGCTTCCAAAAGATCCGTCTTCCAATGGAATATTCCTCTCAGCTACCGGGCGTTTGAAATCAACAAAATTATTTCCATCAGGGATGACTTCGTACCTTCTGAAGTCCGCACCTACCAGCAGGCCGAAGTATTTTACTTTGTCGGATAGATCCCATTGCGCATCGGTATGATACATGCGGCTCCGTTGCTTAAGCCATGCTCCTCCTGTTTCCGTTCCATTTGGAACATTCGAGATGTGGTCCCAGTTGTTGATCTTGATGATCTCATTCTTCAGTGCTTTAAACTCTGGTGTACCGGGTTCCGCTCTACCCGCATCTGCATCTACCCGCGCCAGGCGATTTGCTTCTGCAAGGTCAGCTCCTGTGTTGAGTTGATTTTGCAGCGTCGCTTTGTATTTCGCATTCCACGCACTGTTTGACAAATGTGTCAGGTCCAGATTGTCTGATAATGGCTTAAGGTTATAAGAGTCACCGGTGTTTTCAATCGAAACATACGAGCGGACAAAGTAGTTTGATCCTTTCAATTCCAGTTTGTGATTTTGAACGGAGGTGTTGTCCAATTGTATTTTATTCCCGCGCTGGAACAAACCATCCAACATACCAAACCGGTATGCATACGACAGCTCAGCATTCTTGCCTATTTTATAATTTAAAGAGGCATCAATTTTCATGTTGTCAACTTTGCCAGGAACCAGATCCTTTTCCCAATACCCGGTTCTTCTCACTACGAATGTTTGATTAGCCGTTCCGTTGTAGGTGATGCCGGTAATATTCACGGCATTACTTCCACTATCGTCGCCATATTTATTCCAGGCGTCATAGGCGGGATGGTCAGCTACGTTTAATTCGGGATAATTTGGGTTACCGGTACCAGGCATAGCGTTCGGGTTCTGATCATTTTTTGAGTTACCTCTCCAGTCGGTTGCACGCAGATAACTTCCATTGATCTTGAAGGCAAATTTATTATTGAATGCTTTTGCGTATCGCAGTGCTGTTTCCGACAAAACACTTGGATTATAATCGATACCGTCGACGTGGTTGACTCCAGTCTTTTGATAAACGCTAAGCCCTTGATAAAGGAATGGACTTTTAGTTGATAGATTGGCCAACCCGTTGATCGCATTCATTCCGTAGAGCGCTGACGCTGCACCTGGTGTGATCTCGACGCTTTCGATATCGAGTTCAGTTGGACCGATGGCATTTCCAAGCGGTACCCCTAAGGTTGCTGCCTGCATATCAACACCGTCAACAAGTTGCATAAACCGGAAGTTGTTGGGGATGTTGAATCCACGCGTGTTCGGCACTTTGAATGTTATGCTTGATGTTGTCATTTGAACACCCTTTACATTTTCAAGCGCATCATAAAAACTCGGTGCTGGTGTTTCTCTGATCGCGCGTATGTCGAGTTTCTCGATGGCAACAGGTGATCTGAGCTGTGATTCTTCAACGCGTGAAGCAGTGATAACGACTTCTTCACCGAGTAAAGCGCTTTCGGCCAGTTCGAGATTGATGGGTTGGCCTTCTGAATTAACTGTGAACTCCTCGGTCTTGTGTCCAACAAAGGAAATTACTAAAATAACAGGTAGTGCTTTTGTCCTTAGTTTGAATGCTCCATTGGAATCAGTAACGGTACCCAGCACTGTACCCTTGACTGCAACGTTCGCGCCCGGCAGGCCTCCTTTCGATCCCTCCTCAGTGATCTTGCCCGACAATTCATAAACGTTTTGTGCGTGTAGGATTGTCGACATAGCCACAAGTAGCAGCCCATAAAATACCTTCATAACTCTATCGTATTAGTGGAGTTTAACAAAGGTAAAATTAATGACTACAAAATCAATAGGCATTAAGGATTAATTGGGCATAATCTACAGGATCAAGAACTTCAAACAATTGATAATGAAGTGTTTGAAATAAATATAAGCTGCAGGAAAAAATTTAAAAAGCTGGATAATTACCCAAAAAGTAAGGAAGCTAGTATCAGTGTGATGATGATATTAAAGAATTGTGCCGTAAGAAAAGCATACAATGGACGCTGTGTAGTGGTGTTGAAAATATCCGAGAACTTGGTCTCGAGACCGATACTCGTAAACGCCAGCACAAACCAAAGCGATTGAATACTCTTCAGACTATCCTTAACAGCAGTGATAGTCGTTGCATTGAGCACAAAAGAGAAAAGAAGCGATGCCAGCATAAATCCGAGGATGAATTTTGGAAATCGTTCCCAGATCAGCGCGAGTGTTGGCTTTTTCACCTTAGCTCCATCTTTAGCCTTATGTGTATATGTCCAGTAAATACTGATCGCAAATGCGGCTAAACCCAATAAAACATTTTGGGAGAACTTAACGATCGTGCTTACTTTAAGTGCTGTCTCCCCAACCAGTGTGCCCGATGCCACTACCGCTCCCGTTGTATCGATACTTCCGCCAAGCCATGCACCCGTAACCTCTTGCGACATACCGAAGTGACGCGCAATCCATGGCATCACAATCATCATCGGAATCGCCGTGATCAGCACAAGTGAAATGACATAAGAAAGTTTCTTTGTGTCGCCTTTAATGGCCCCAGCGGTGGCAATAGCTGCCGTCACGCCACAGATTGAAACGGCGCTCGAAATCATCATTGTCAGTTCATCATCAACATTCAGTTTCTTGCAGATCCAAAAGGCGAAATACCAAACGGTAACGACGACAACAAGCGCTTGTATAAGACCAAGACCTCCCGCCTTTAGTATATCCGAAAAAATAACAGTTGTGCCGAGCAGTACCAATCCGATCTTGACAAAGAGTTCTGCCGACATTGCTTCACGCAGCCATTGCGGAAGTTGGAAAAGATTTCCAACGATCAATCCGATTAGCAGACTAAAGATTACAGCCTCCAGATTGAGCCCCTTGACTTCGCTGTTGCCTGCAATAATAATGGCAACTAACGTGAGAACGAAAACAAAGGGAAAAGCTATTACAGAACCTCTAATAGGTTTGTTCGTCAGAAAGGCGGCCAGCGCCGCGATGATGTAAGTCAGAATAAACTGTATCCCGACCGTTGCAAGGTTGGGAGATGAAAAGACTTTTTCAGTCAAATCACCAGCATTCTTCCAGCCAAATGATGGAACAGGGATAATAACGATACCGAGTATACAAACAATGATGATTGCAAATCCCAGAACTACAACAGCCCAATCTTCATGAAGGAGTGGTTTTGCCGGTATATCTGCGTTAACGTCTGTCATAGTAGTAACTATTTATAAGTATAAATGTAAATTATTTCGTGCTATCAGTAATCAATTTTTAATTGCAAGAAATGCAATGACCAATCGGCTAATGTATGCTACTATATAATTACAGCGGTGCTGATGTGAATCTAATAAGCCTTTACTACAGAACCAACAATCTAGTCAATCAGGCTTCAACCATGACAAGCTCACTGGCTGGAGAAGAATCTTTATTCTCTGGAACCGCCTTCCGTGATAAATAGCAATACATCGCCGGAATCACGAACAGGGTCAGGATTAACGAGAAGATCACCCCACCTACAATGACTAGTCCTAATGGAACGCGACTGCTGGAAGCTGCACCCAACGACAGCGCAAGTGGCAACGAACCCAACGCCATCGCGAGACTGGTCATTAATATCGGACGAAGACGCGACTTCGATGCCTCTATTACTGCATCAAGAACACGGAGTCCTTCCTTTTGTTTCTGATTTGCGAATTCAACAATCAAAATACCATTCTTGGTTACAAGTCCGATCAGCATAATAATACCAATCTGCGAGAATATATTTAGTGTTTGCCCGAATATCCAAAGCGCCAGAAACGCGCCTGTAACTGCCAGTGGCACCGTGATCATGATCACAAATGGATCGATGAAACTTTCAAACTGTGCCGCCAATACAAGATAGATTAGCAAGAGCGCGAGCAGAAATGCGAACGACGTGTTGCTCGAACTCTCCGCATAATCGCGGGAAGATCCACTGAGAGAAGTTGTGAACGTATCATCCAGCAATTTGTCTGCAATGCCCTGCATAGCCTTAACACCGTCTCCAATTGTCCTGCCAGGTGCAAGACCGGCAGAAACTATCGCAGACTTATATCGGTTAAAGTGAAAAAGCGATGGTGGCGTCGTCGATTCATCTATGCTCACAATATTATCAATTGATATCAATTCACCGGAGGCTGTTCTCACATAAAGACTCTTCAGATCATTTGGATCATCGCGATTCATTCTATCAACCTGCCCAATCACCTGATATTGTTTACCAGCCTTCATGAAGTATCCGAACCGAAGATTGCTATAAGCGAGTCTTAATGTTTGCGAAATATCTTCGACACTGATCCCGAGCTCAGTTGCCTTAAGACGATTGATTACAATTCGTAATTCCGGCTTATTAAATTTGAGATCCGAATCGACACCCTGAAGGACCGGGTCATCATTGGCCGCTGCGAGAAATTGAGGAAGTACCTTCACAAGTTTTTCAAAATCATTGTTCTGAATGACAAATTGAACGGGTTGTCCTGCTCTGCGGTTTGTGCTAATGGTTTGCTCTTGGAGCGCATATGCCCTTCCGGCTGAGAACTTCGAGAGGTTTTTATTCACCATCTGCACAACGTCCTGTTGCGATCGCCTTCGCTCACTTGGATCATCGAGAAATACTCTTGCTATTCCATTGTTTACACCACTGCCACCGGAATTGGTTGGTCCGGTAAGTGTATATATAATCCGTGCCTCCGGAATCGAGTCCATCAGGAACACTGTAATGCCATCAATATAAGATTCCATATAATCAAAGGCAGTACCTTCGGGTGCGGATATCGCGAGTCTGAATTGGTTTCTGTCTTCAAGCGGAGCAAGCTCTGATTGAAGATTTGTACCAATAAAATATGAGGCAGCCACACAGATGGCAATGATGACGAGGGCGACCCATCGGATTTTCATAAATCGTTCGAGCGACCTTTTGTATCCGTTTTCCATCGCGACAAAGAACCTTTCAGTAACATTGTAGAACTTCGATTTCTTTGTGCGACCTCTTGTTAACTTAACACTCAACACCGGTGTTAGCGTCAAAGAAACAAAACAGGAGATGAGCACTGCACCGGCAACAACGAAACCAAATTCGCGAAATAGTCTTCCTACAAATCCCTGAAGAAACACGATCGGCAGAAATACAACGGCAAGCGTTATCGACGTGGCAATCACTGCGAAATAGATTTCTTTCGAACCTTCTCGGGCCGCGGTAAATTTGTCCATACCACCTTCCAGCTTCCTGTATATATTCTCAGTAACAACAATGCCATCATCCACAACGAGGCCAGTAGCCAGAACTATCCCCAGCATAGTCAATACATTGATTGAAAATCCACAGACATACATAATAAAGAATGTCGCGATGAGTGATACTGGAATATCAATCAAAGGTCGGATTGCAATGATAACGTCGCGGAAGAAAAGATATACGATAATTACCACTAGTATGAATGACAGTATTAGTGTCTCCTGAACTTCATGGATGGAACGCCTTACAAACACGGTCTGATCGGTGGCGATGGTAAGCACGATGTCTTTGGGAACTTCATCCCTGATTTTTTCAAGCCGCCTGTAGAACTCGCCGGCGATTTCTACATAATTAGCGCCCGGAAGAGGAATGAGTGCGACATTAACCATGGGGATCAGGCTCGATTTAAAAACAGTTTCTTCATTCTCGGGCCCGAGCACTGCTTCTCCCACATCCTTTAGTCTGATATTTCCAGTGGCGGCCCGCTTGATCCTTACGTTATTGAAATCATCTTCTGTGAACAACTTACCAAAAGTCCGAACTGTAAGCTCTGTTGATGTTCCTGCAATTTTACCCGATGGAAACTCAACATTTTCCTTTTCAAGAGTCTCTAATACGTCGAGTGGGGTAAGGCCGAATGCGATAAGTTTATTTGGATCAAGCCATATGCGCATTGCATATTTTTTTTCGCCAAGCAATCTAACGCTGGAAACGCCGGGAATGGTTTGAAAGCGTTCAGCCAATACGTTGTTCGAATATTCGGTTAACTCCAGCTGGTTACGAGTATTGCTTTGTACTGAAAGTGATATGATATAGTCAGAACTCGCGTCTGCCTTAGAAACCTCAGGCGGGGCATCCAGATCCTGCGGCAATTGTCGCGACGCCTGAGATACCTTATCACGGACATCATTGGCAGCCGCCTCGAGGTCTACGCCCAACTCAAACTCAATATTTATTGAGCTTACACCCTGACTTGAATTCGAAGTAATATTTTTTATTCCCGCGATACCATTGATAGACTTCTCCAATGGCTCGGTGATTTGTGATTCGATGATCTCTGCATTTGCGCCGCTATAGGCTGTGCGAACGCTGATGTTCGGAGGATCAATTGCGGGATAATCCCGTATCCCTAAAAATGTAAAGCCGATGACACCGAATATCACGATGATCATATTCATGACAATCGCCAGAACAGGACGGTTTAAGCTGAGCTCCGATAAATTCATACTAGATCAGTTGCAACACGAATCATTACCAAAATTAGACAACGTGCAATTTACCCCGTTGCCGATGGCGTAATTTCTGGACAATTCGCTCCAACTGAGCCAGGTATCTATTGACGCTCATCGAACTCCTTCACGAACGACCTGGCCGCCTTTAGGTCATAAGTTTCTTCGTGCTTAGTCGACGGTAAAGTCACCGGCGGAATCAATTTCTTAACGGCGTCCAAAGCAGGCAAAGCGTCATTCCCTAACGATTGAAGTACATTAATGCATTGAACCTTGACGAATACATTCTGACTTTTTAATTCTTCGATTAATCCCTTCAGCCCTTCTTCTTTTTGACCCATGTGGTAAAGCGCTTCTGCTGCAGCAACATGAACAGCACCTTCGGGATCCTCAAGTAACGAGGCAAGTCTAGATTCTGCACCGGCCATTTCGTTTGGCATTACCGTACATCCTATTGCTGCCCAATAACGCACCGCAGGATCGTTGTCCGTGAGACGCTTTGTTAGTATTGAAACGTTCTTCGGGTCCCGCATGGAAGCTAAATCAGCTGTCTCAATTATTCGTTCGAGTACATTTTCTTTCGGACCCATCTCCAGGAGTGATCCTTTGTATGCAGACATCTCCCATAAAACGCCCTCAGGTATAAATCCAATATCGCGCGTCTTTATCAACCACTGTGTGTTTGCCTTTCCCAATCTTAACAAAACGCTGTCATACCCCGATTGACCAGCGAGATTGTTAACATTGTCAGGATCTGTTGTTACGTCATAAAGTTCCTCAGCGGGCTTCGGTCTCCAGAATGCAGATTGAACATCGTTCAGCCGACCGCTTTTGAATTCCTCTTCCCACGATCTTGTAGAAGCAGCGAGCCATAAATATTGAAGGTGCTGTCCATGTGACAGATGTGGAAGATAATTCCTGATGTATCGATACTTTTTATCGCGTACCGTTCTCGAAAGATCAATGCGCTCATCCATTCTACCACGAAAACCATAGGCATACTGCGGTGCGGGTGCAGGGTTCTCGCCGAGAAATGCGCCACCTTGCATATAATCCGGTGGTTTAATTCCAGCGACATTCAAAACTGTCGGCGCAAAATCAAGAAAAGTCACCAGCCTGTCCGTTGTTTGGCCTGAGGAATTCGGGATGAACTTCTTATACTTTTCGGGCACCCTTACAATCAAAGGAACATGTAATCCCGACTCAAATAGAAAGCGTTTGCTTCGCGGAAGTACACCACCATTGTCAGCATAATAAAATACGATCGTGTTATCGGCCAATCCTGCGTCTTCAAGATCCTTTAATAATTTGCCTACTTGTTGATCCATCGTTTCTACTTTGTCATAGTACTGCGCCCAATCTTCGCGAATTGCTTTTGTCGATGGATGGTAAGCTGGTAATGGAACCTGATCAGGGTTATGACGCAATGAATCTTGCCGTTCGTGAATATTGCTTTCGTGAGACACGAAGATGTTAAATACTGCAAAGAAAGGTTCGCCTGATTTTCTATTCTTATAAGATGCTTTGTCACTGGATTCATCCCACGCCTCATATTGATCAGGCACGTTGTAATCTTTTTTCGAATTGTTGCTCGTGTAATAGCCTGCTTTTCTCAGGTAACGAGGAAAGAACTTCAGATAAGCGGGGATGGGATAGTTGCTGCGCATGTTCTCCGTCCCTAATGTAGGCGGATACATTCCCGTGATCAGTGTACACCTCGATGGCGCACATACTGGTGCCGTTGAGAAAGCATTTTCAAATCTTACTCCTTCAGTTGCCAGTTTATCGATATTCGGTGTTGTCGCAAACTTGTTTCCATAACAACCGATCATCGCTGCATTGTTGTCCTCACTGACAATCCATAAAATGTTTGGTTTGTCATTCTGAGCCGTCACATCATGAATTGCTATGACACAAATGATCATGATGAACAAGCTTACACAGCGTCGAAGGCTATTCTTGTTTTCCTCAACGTTCGAGATACCTCTCCTCATTTCGTCGCGACAGGAACAGGAATAGTTTGTGCTGCTGGTGGAATAGGCAAGGGCAGGTAGTCTTCGTTTAATATCATCCATTTTTGCAGGCGTGCTTTTAGCCGATCTTCAATCTGCTTGAGCTCGGGCTTAGCCGCTAAGTTATTAAGTTCTGATGGATCTTTCTCTATGTCGAACAATTCAAACATTTCGCGACGGCCAGAAAACAGCAGACTGTCGGTTTGTTTGTCAAGCTTTCCCTCGGCATGAAGTTGTGTCAACTCTAGCCAGAAATGTTGAGATGCAAAGTCACGGGATGATATGTAAGTTGCCAAAGGGTATTATAGATCAGTTTGTACTTTTTGGTAAAGACGGTTCGGCCAGGATCAAAATTTGAAGTGTTGGTTGGTAGTCCAAAACAATGTCCACCGCGAACAGCAAAAACATAGTCGTGAGGTTCGAATGAAGGATTTTGAAATGCCGGAACAAGTCTTATCCCTGTCATTTCCTTTGGAATCGTAATGCCTGCAACTCCCAGAATAGTTGGTGCATGATCCTCGCCGGATACATTGGAAGAAACTTGCTGACCGGGTTTGTTCAGTCCCGGATGTGCCATGATCAATGGAACATGAAGACCCTTCGCGTAAAGTGTTACCTTCCCCCGAAGTAGTGCGCCACCGTTGTCGCCAATGAAAGCAATCAAGTTGCCAATCCTGGAGTCGGCGTTGTCATCGAAACAAGAACGAAAACAGACCCCTCGAAATATGATCTCCTCATCGAAGCATTTGAGCCTGAGAAGGAAGTAAAAGATTCGCGCGACTATCTCTATCTCGGACGCTATGCATTGCTACCGGTTGCTAATGCCAACTCATCATTTGTGAAAACATATGGAGAGAATGACCTTACCGAAGACGTTATCAAACAAGTCGATTTCAATGACATCTAGCTGATAAGAAGAGGCAACAAAAAATTTCTGAAGACTTTACAATTTACACTCGCCTCCAAAAAGCTGGCGCGCCTATCACATTCTCAAAATATTTCGAATATGAGCAAGCCAATATAAAGGGAAAGGCAATTGCTGGTGCCGATGAACATCTTGTAAAAGCCGTACTGAAAGATTCAACTGGAATCTCTTACAATGTTCCCGGACTTCTATACGATCTTAAAACACGTCAGCCTGTTGCCGGCCTAACCGTCATACCAGTAGACCTGGATGGAAACGGTAAGGTCAGCAATGATGAACGTTTCTATGATAACCTTGACACTGTAATTGACAAACTTGAGGAAGGTGCATCCAAGAATATTCCAATAGAATTCTTAAGGAATCAACCAGATCTGTCGTGATTTGATACCTCCAGGGTTGGCTAAAAATTAAGGACGGGATTAATTCATCTATTAAGTTTTTTCAATATTTCAATATTTGATATCGCCGGATCGGGCGCATGAAGATTGAAAATCGCATAATTACGTCGAGCATTGGATGGACCGAACAAGCTAACTGGCATTCCCCAACTCGATACGTAACTATTTCGCAATTGACCTGTAAACTTCTGCAGCTTGCCTCTTGTAGTCAGATTCAAATTCAATTATTTTTTTAAGCTTCAATTTAAAATCAAGCTCGTGATCTACCCATACCGTTACGTTTTCAAGGAATTGATGAGCGCCGTCGAGCAGATTGGACCCAACAGACAGATCGAAAGTTTTCTCTTCGCTCTTGTATGTGATCTTGTAGTCCTTCGACCGGTGAAATTCCAAAAGACCTTTCACCAGCACATAGTGAGCGGCGTAAGACTCGTTCAGCGTAAAAGATATTTTAATGCGATCAGCATAGTAGAAAAGCGATGATAACTTAAAAAAACCACTTTTGGCGCGAAACGCTCTGAACCATTTGTCTGGACGTCTGTCATTAGATGTGATGATCTCAAAATGAGGTTGCTCGTGAATTATATTCAAGGCAGGCACTGTTGATGCAGTCTGAATCATTGTAGCGATATTATAAGTGGAATATTATTTTGTATTACGTTCGGAAACTTAGCGGGGTATTACTGACAACAACCGAACATTGAAAACTCTTGACGACTCTTAATTTTTGTAACCATTTGATCTTACTCTTTACATTTCCAATATGACAGGCAGAAATTAGCACCTTATCAAAAAGACAGGTTGCAATAGGATCCTCAAGTCTGCTCTCTCCACTATTCTTTATAAATGTGATTCAAAGGTAAAACAAATATCTACTAAATCAATAGAGATTAAGAAAATTATTCAGCGTAGTGCGTGTCTAATGGATTTGAGATAGCAGTTTTGATAGTTTGCAGGCTTATTGCCGCCAAGCCAACAGCTAAGAGAACAATCGCAGGTATTACGTATAAATCCCAGGAAAGTCTGATTCGAAATGCAAAACCAACCAGCCAGAAATCCAATCCATAGATGAGAATTGGGAAAACTGCTAGAGTCCGTCATGAGGATTCTCATCGAAATAGATCGAAACATCGTCCTTCATTGTTGATTCAAGTTCAATCTTAAGGGCGTCAATAAAATGTGAAACCCAACGATCGCCTCGATTGTCTTTCAGGCGATAACTGATGAAAATGTCGCAGTGATAACCGGAAACGACTGAGGGGATAAGTAAATTTATAAAAAAAAGGCGCTGACACAAGTGTGAACACTTGTAACAGCGCTTTCAAGTTAGAACCTTTTTATTTTTTTACCGGCTTGGTTTGCCTTAGCTTCAGCAACGTCGTTACCAACCGATCGACGTCTGCACACGTGTTGTAAAATGCAAGTGAAGGCCTGACCGTTGTTTCGACTCCGAATCTCCTAAGAATAGGTTGCGCACAATGATGTCCTGCCCTGACAGCAATGCCTTCCTGATTTAGTGCCACACCTACTTCCTCAGTTTTGAAACCTTCAAAGATGAATGAAAGCACACTGGCTTTTTCATGCGCCGTTCCGATCATCTTTAATCCCGGTATGTCTTTCATCAACATTGTGGCATACTGAAGCAGGTAGTGCTCATACTGATGAATCGATTCAATTCCGAGTCGCGTGACGTAGTCGATTGCAGCACCAAGACCTACAGCATCCGCGATGTTACCAGTTCCCGCTTCAAAGCGACTTGGTGCATTGTGATACTTGGTATGTTCAAAGGTTACATCAACAATCATATTGCCACCGCCTTGCCAGGGTTGAGTTTCATTTAGCAAAGCCTCTTTACCATACACAACGCCAATTCCCGTCGGACCAAATACTTTGTGGCCTGAGAACACAAACCAATCACAATCGAGAAATTGAACGTTGACGGGAATATGCGAGACAGATTGCGCACCGTCGATCAACACTTTTGCACCAGCCTGATGTGCCATGTCCGTGATCTGTTCTACAGGAGTAACGGTACCCAATGCGTTGGAAACCTGGGTGACCGACACCAGTTTTGTCTTCGGCCCCAGCAATTTTGCATACTCATCTAAAAGAATCTGACCGGTTTCATCAACCGGGATAACTTTAATAACAAGACCCTTTCTTGCTGCAAGCTGTTGCCACGGAACTATATTAGCGTGATGTTCAAGATGGCTTACAATAATTTCATCGCCAGATTTTAAGAATTGATCTCCCCAACTTTTGGCAATGAGGTTAATCGCCTCGGTTGCGCCCCTTACGAAGATGATTTCATTGGGTGAGCTGGCGTGAAGAAACTCCTGTACTTTTTTTCTGGCTCCTTCATACGCATCCGTTGCACGCGCTGCCAACTCATGGGCTGCACGGTGAATGTTTGAATTCTCGTGTTCGTAGAAATAGCTAATCCTATCAATAACCTGTCTTGGTTTTTGAGTAGTTGCGGCATTGTCAAACCAAACCAAAGATTTACCGTTGACCTTTTCCTGAAGTATGGGGAAGTCTTTTTTAACGACGTTAACGTCAAATGGCGGACTCGAAAGGCCATGCTTTTCTTTCAAAGACAAATACTGCTGCACATGATTTCCCGCTGTGCCTGGAAACGCAAATTGATTCGGCGCTGAAATAAAATAGAATGATGGATCGCTGCTGAATGTACCGGGTTGTGGCAGTCCACTTTCAGGAACTGTATTATACATTTTATTCAAAGCGTGTTTCAGATCCGTTTCAAAAGAATGCTCCGGCGTGAATGGCAGTACAGGCGAAAAATTATTTTGCTCATATCCGGCTTGATAAGGTCGTTGAAAACCCGTTGGAGAAATACCCAATCCCGGTATCGATGGAGGAACAACATGAGGCATCATATAAGGACCAGGCGTTTGCCTAGATCCATATCCACTGTTTTCGCCTGAAGGTTGAATTCCTTCAGGCGACATACCGCTGCCCGCCAAAGACGCAGGCACAACTCCGGGGTTATTTAAATGAGGATCTTGATGGCTGTTTTGAGGATTATTGATATTAAAACTCTTGCCGTGTTCTGTGACCGACGGAGAAATACCACTTCCGGCAACTGAACCCGGAACAACCCCATGCGTTGTCGTGCGTGTATCTGGTAATGACGTTTGCGGATTGGACGCTCCAAATTTGTTCACCTGATCGCCAATCGCCGGCGATATCCCACTTCCTCCCTCTGATGCAGGTACTGATCTCTGGCTTGCTAAGTGTGGATCATTTAAACTTGTTCTCGGTTTCTCAACGTCCACACCAACCTCGTCCACAGGCTTAACCTCAGGGCTACTGGACGGACTTCCCTGTGCCGATTTTATGCCGTCGGAATTGTAGTTGGAGAAGTATTCATTCGCCAATTTCTCCAACAACTTTACATCCGGCAGGCCCGAATTATCAATACTTGTACTCATGATAATTTCCTATTTCAACATCATCCAAAACGGCAATCGCATCGTCAACAAGCACTGCCAATGAACAATATAGAGACACCAGATAAGAAGCAATAGCCCTATCGTTGATGCCCATAAAACGAACCGACAATCCTGGTGATTGCTCTCCAGGTAATCCTGGTTGATAAAGACCAACCACACCCTGGCGACTCTCACCGGTGCGTATTAACAGTATTTTTGATTTGCCGTTTTCAATATTCACTTTATCACAGGGGATCAAAGGAATTCCACGCCAGGTGATAAACTGCGAGCCGAACAGAGAAATTGTTGGTGGAGGTACTCCGCGTCTCGTGCATTCTCTTCCAAATGCCGCAACAGTGTAAGGGTGTAAAAGAAAGAAAGCAGGTTCCTTCCACACTTTGGTGAGGAGTTCATCCAGATCATCTGGTGTTGGAGGACCTTTCCTTGTCTTGATTCTTTGTGAAGGAGCAATGCTGTGTAATAAGCCATACTCCTTATTGTTGATCAACTCACTTTCCTGACGTTCCTTCACTGTTTCAATGGTGAGGCGTAACTGTTCACTGATCTGATTATAAGGTTTGCTATACAAGTCAGATACGCGCGTATGAACATCAAGCACAGTGTTTACTGCACTAAGATTATATTCACGTGGATTCTCGATATAGTCTACAAATGTCTGAGGCAATTCTCTTTCATCGCGACCAGAACAATCTACCGTAACGTTGCTCGCATCTTTTACCTTGTTGACACGATAAACACCAGATTCAACCGGAATCCAGCTCATCAAGCGCGTTAACCATCTCGGAGTGATGGTCGGCATTTGTGGAACGGTGCGTGTAGCAATCGCTAATTGTCGTGCGGCTACGTCGCCAAGCGCGGTTTGATTTCTGTTTTCGTCAGCCATAATTGAAAGAAATTATCGGAGGGTTAAATTAGTTCTTGTTGTGGCATAAGGTAATAAAATGCTCGAATAACCTCATCCAACAACCATTTGTCTTAATCCTAACGCAACAAAAGTAAGCCAATTTATGCTAAATATTAATAAATCTATAGAACTAGTAGAATTACACACGTGAGATCGATTGATTGTGTGCAATCGATGATATTAAGTAATTTCGTTCCAGTTCACCCCCTCCTCATATGTTAATGAATTGATTAGCTTTGAATTAGTACTGCTCTATGCTCTCTAAAAAATGTCAATACGCGCTACATGCGCTTATCTATCTTGCAGATCTCAAAGAAGATGCTTCAGTAACGATCGGAGAAATCGCCAAGGAAAAAAATATACCCAAAAAATTTCTTGAAGCCATTCTACTGGATCTGAAAAATGCCGGAATACTCGGCAGCAAAAAAGGCAAGAGCGGAGGTTATTACTTGATCAAAAAAGCCGATCAGGTGCCGATCATCGAAGTAGTACGGCACATAGACGGCGCGGTAGCGATGCTCCCGTGTGTCTCTTTGAATTTTTACGACAGCTGTGGTATGTGTGAGGATGAACATACCTGCAGGATCAATCATCTGTTTGGACAAGTAAGAGATGCTACCTTGAAAATTCTGACCACCAACTCCATCGCCGATCTTGCGGCGACCAATAAACCATTGGCGAAGTTACTGACGAAATAGCAAACTTACCGCTACGCAACGGCGCAAAAAACGCTATGGTACATACGTTGCGACCATTGCGTCATGGCGCCATTGTGGTATATTTTAATTCCCCGCCTTCCTCAAATACACATTCCCATACTTCGATTCAAAACTATATACCGGACCATTACCGGGACGAGCAGTCACGTTAGTATAGAAGTCACGGTTTGTGGTTTTACTTCCGAACTTCGTATCAAGATTCGTATAGATCTCTCCATAATTTGTTTCGGCAGTTAGCGTGCCCGTTGCTTTCTCAGTCAATGCAACATCAACTCCGCCATACGTCGCGTCGACAGACAATGGACCTGCAAATGATTTCACTTCGACCATCCCATATACAGACTCCACACGGGTCTTCACATTTCTTGGAACTTTGACTTCGATGAATATATCCATGTCAACTCCGTGCGATACCATATCGAATCCTTTGCCTTGTTGCGACTGATACTTCTTGAATTCCGTTTCGCTTTTGAACGTGATCTTGTTTAGTCCGTCCATCACCGTGACGCGCTGAGGCAGACTCTTAAGATCCTTAATTTGATTTTTGATGGTGATTGTGATGCCAGACGTTGAAGTTAGTATCTCAAAGGCATCGTCATTTTCGCCACTATTTATACTAACTGTACCACCCACGCTCACTTCATTTTTGTCCCAGGTGGTGACTTTAACAAGTTCAGGGTAATCAAAGTGCATCAATATCTCCTGACCGGAACTCACAGGAATCGTTTTGTTGATCGGTGTTTGCGCATAAGCTTCTATAGTAAGCGCTACAACCATAATAGATAATACTCCAGCTTTCATCGTTGATGTTATTTTATGTGAACTTCTCCGAAGGTTGACCTTCGGAGAATAACAGAAGTTTATTATTTCTTCCTCAAATACACATTGTTGTGTGTAGAAGAGAAGTTGAGATCGATGCCACCACCGTTGATCTTACCTGTAACGTTATCGCTGTATTTGATCATGTTACCGGACTTCTCGATCTCAATTTTGAAGTCAGGATCAACGAATATTTCGCCATAAACAGTTTTCATCTTGAGATTTGCTTTGGTTCCCACCGGTATGGCAACGTCGACATGTCCGTGTACTGATACGATAGAGATAGGTTCCTTCATCGTAGCCCCAAGCGTTGCATCGATGTCACCATGAATTGTGTTAACCGTCATCGGACCTGTTACATTGTCAAGTTTAACACTGTTATGCAATGTCGACACTTCGATTTCACTCTCCACGTTCTTGAACTCAACATCGCTTCCGTAAGGTGAGGAATGTGAATACGAAACACTCACACCTTTGGGTACCTTGATGGTGATATCCGGCCCATCCATTTTTTTAAGCTGTTGAACTTCGATGACACCACCTTTATCAACTACCGATAGTCCAAGTCCGCTGTTATCTTCAAGGCCATTCGAACTAACGGCCTTAAGGCCTTTGGCGCGTGGGTCCTTGTCACGTCCGCCACTTGAGGTGGTGAACACAATCTCATTCCCGGAATAACCTTCCACGGAAATGTGGTTTACTTCTTTGATTTCAAGTTTGCCTGTGCTTTTCGAAACCTTGTATTCCTGCGCCTTTGCTATACCCATCATTGAACATGCCAGGGTAATTGTTATCATTATCTTTTTCATCGTCTTCGTTGTTTCTTTGCTTTAACTTATTTGTTTTACTGATTTATAATTTGTGAGCGTACCGCTGGTGGTGTGTGAGTGTGACCATGCATGTTAATTTCTCCACCATACAATCACTCAACTTTTTATGAAAGCCTTAGTAATCCGGCGTGTGCTTCATCTTTTACTGCTGGTAATGTTTCTTCGTCTGTTGTAATTCGTTCAAGTTCGGATTTGATGCCTTGTGCTTTCATTTCAACCATGAAGCGGATAAGAGCGATCTGAACCAACGGATCCTTCTGAGTGCTCAATGAGGCAATCAGCGCCTTTCTTACGTGAGGGAGTGTATTGAATTTCCCCAGTGCCTCGAGCGCAGCAATCCTCACATTGGTATTCGGATCATCGTTCATTGTTCGGATCAAAGCCACAACTACGTCATCATCGAGAGGTTTTACTTCTTCGTATGCTACTGTTGCGCCCATCAATCTTTGGCTGGCGGAGTGTTGATTGTCAAGCATCGACATCATCATCCTCTTTGTCTCTGCAATTTCTTCTTGAGCTTTCGTCATTTGCGCCTTGTGGTCTTGGTCTCTGCTAATGAGGAACACAATCGCCCCACCCAGAATTACTAATGCGAACGCAGCGGCTACACGGCAAAATGTCGGACTAAAGAACACCGTCTTACCTTTATCATGCTGTCTCATTTCAGACTCCAGCATTGCGTTGAAGTTACTTTGCATTGTACCTGAAGGCTCGAGCGATGACGACACACGCATGGCCTCAATAACTTCCTTTAGTTGAACATACAAAGTCGCCGCCTCTGGGTTGTGCCTGAGTTGATCCTCAACCATAATCCGCTCGTCGGTATTCAGTCTTCCATCGATGTAATCGATTAGCAGCGCTTCAAGTTTATCTTTTTCCATACTACTGTTCATTAATATAAAGGCTACACTTTGTCGAGTTCAAAATAATGTTCTCTCAGTTTTGCAACAGCCCTGTGTACTTTCACTTTTATGTTTGCAACGGTCGTATTCATAATGACCGCTACTTCTTCGTATTTCATATTTTGAAACCTGGTTAACACAAGTAATTCGCGTTGATCCGCTTCCAGTTTCGCCATTGATTTGTGCAGCAGCTTCTCCCTTTCATCCATCAACTGACTTTCATTTGAATCGATCATGTAGTCCTGTACTTTTTCAACATCAATGAAATCCGAGAACTTGTTTTTGTGTACCTGATAGTGATCCGAAAAAATGTTTCGGGCTACCTGATAAATCCATGGTTGAAATTTTGCCCCTTCCCTGTAAGAATTCCTATACGTGATAAGTCTTAGAAACACATTCTGGGTGAGATCTTCTGCAAGCGCACGATCCATAGTCATACGCGCGAGAAAATTGAATATTCGCTTGTTATAGCGTTCAAATAGTAAGGATGCCTGCTGAAGATCACCGCGTTTTACGGCCTCCATGATCATTTCATCTGTCATCCTTTAAATGAGTTTTGTATCAATTTCGTGTTAGTTACTGGAAGGGGCTACAAAGGTTACAGGGAAGTTTTTCGGAATCTGCATTTCGGCGATTTAGAGCGATAAAAAGGCCATTTCGAGGGATTAAGCATTTTCACGCCCCTAAATAATGGGGTGGACAGAAATTTGACCGCTAAGGATCGCAAGAATCCATACTAAAAACTCCGCGGCTTTAGCGGTCACAATGCCTTTGCAGTGAAATGAATTATCTATCAGACGGCTATTAAGTGTTCTCTGCAAGGCTCCTAATGGTATCGTTCCGCTGTTGAAGCAATCTCTTCATGTAGGACTTTAGTACCAGAGAATCGAATAATCTGCCGATCCAGCTGTACGGAACGGTGTATTCAAAAACGTCTGTCATAATTGTTGCACCCTCTGTTACTTTGAACAAATGAGTATGTGCCATACTTTTAAAAGGTCCTTTAACCATAACATCCTCAAAAATGTCTGGCCTTTTCATTTCAACAATTTTCACTGTCATCGTTTGAGAAACAAAAAAGTGCGTTGCACGCCAAGTAACCGTTTCACCCTTCTCGATAAGTCCGGACACCCTTCCACCAATAGCCTTTTCGTTGGATTTCTCCATTGAATCGAGGTGCACGTCAATGCTTCTCGACAGATCAAAGCATCGCTCAATAGAAGCCTGAATAATTGTTTCGAGTCTAATCCTTGTCATTTCCCGGCGTGAAAATAGATTACATATTTTATTACAATCTCTAACCGTATACCGGACTAACCGATCAAATGTTTCCAAGCTATCATTTTTGATGACCTTGTCGGAGAATACCGCACCACAAGTTCAACGAAAAAAGCGATTGGTCAACTCCTAATTCCACCTCACCCTGATGTACTTATCATTCTTTTTAAAATGCGCAGGTATAGATTTCAGAATGGCATCTCTGAGTTTGATCAACAGCATTTCCTTTACAAATCCATTGTGAACAGCAAGGCTCACTTCACGCACCGGTTCGGGCGAATTGAAATGTTTCACATGCTTGCTCTTCACATTGACAGACAGTTCAGGAATAAGCGTATAGCCATAGTTATTGTCAACCATAGCCTTTAGCGTCTCGAATGAGCCGCTCTGATAATTGAGTTGATGGTGTACCTTCTTCCCTTTGGATGAACAAAGGTTCTCCACTTGTCCTCGGAAGCAATGCCCTTCTTCGAGCATTAGCAAGTTATCGTAGGTAAGAGTTTTCAAGTTCACTTTGTCTTGTGAATAATACTTAAGGTTCTCAGATGTATACAATAGAATGGGTTCGTAGAAAACCGGAATCTCTCTGATCTCTTTGTCTTCCAACGGCGTCACCAGAATCGCGAGATCCAGACGATTCGTTTTCAGATATCTTATAATGTCGTGCGTTTGTAATTCCATCACGGTAAAAGATGTGCCCGGATTTTTCTCCAGGAACTCGTTCAGAAATCTGGGCAGTAAGTATGGCGCAAGCGTTGGAATTACTCCTAGTCGAAATTCTCCTTCGATGGAGTCTTTTTCATTTCGGATGAACTCTTTCAGATTCTTGATCTCCTGAAGAATCTGTCGTGCGCGAGAGATAATGAGCTCGCCAGAACTCGTCGGCTTCAAAGGCTGACTCTTGTCAAAGATTTTTACACCGAGTTCTTCCTCCAACTTTTTAACCATCATGCTGAGAGTGGGTTGTGTAACATGGCAATGTTCGGCCGCCTTCACATGATTTCTGTGGATGTCAAGTGCTACGATATATTCCAATTGTTGTAAATTCATTCGATTTCTGAGATTTGTTTAATAGACAAATCTAATAATTCGAAGATTAATATCGATGTGATTTATATCGAGCAGAATTGTACCATTGCGCATATTCTTGCTGGTCAGGATACCATTCATCTACGGAGTAAATCGTTGTGAGGTGTGTAAATTACACAAGTTTCGGTTTTGTAGACTAACTGTTATTCGAAGCGACAGTAGCTACTCAATTATCACGGAATTGAACGAACTCGTCTGGTAATTAAAGAAAGTTTAGCATCTTCTTTAAAGGATAAGGAGAAGTGCCCGGCCATCGGATTTCTTATTGACCCTTGTTACCTATTGCGTGACGCTTAATCAAACCTCACCGTACGTATTTGCACACCACAATTCAGAAAAAATTACTATTTTGAACTTCATATGGCAAAATCATGAAATTTGGTTTTCGCAGTTTGAAACTCAATCAAAAACTTTCTCTCCTATTCTCGCTTCCATTCCTGCTGGTCGTTGGCTACCTGGCTTATGCTTTTAGACATAACCTTGGAGAGCACGTCGTCGGGTTTTTGGTGCTTGGATTATTGCTCATCTCTTTCGCCGTCGTCACGCTGACATACATCGGCAAATTGGGTCAGGGCATAAAAGCTGTGGAAGAAGCTATCCGCAGTCTTGCCGACGGGAACCTTGACTTTAGTAGCAACATAAACGGCCTGCCCGAAACCACGATCATCGGTAAGGCGATGGAAACACTGCGCGCCGACGTGGTAAGACAAACGGAATTCGCGGAACAGATTCGCGCCGGCAATCTGGATACGAATTACAAGCCAAGGCATGAGCAGGACAACCTTGGCAGAGCGCTACTTGAAATCAAAGACAATTTAGTTCGAATCAAAGTAGAAGATCAGCAAAGAAACTGGGCATCAGATGGTCTCGCCAAGTTTGTCGGAGTATTACAAGCTTCCAAGAATTTGAAGGAGATATCAAATGACATCATCGTCAATCTGGTACAAATCATCAAAGCAAGTCATGGTGCAATTTACCTGGCAACAAAGGACGAGAAAGACAAAGACCAATTGGAGTTGCAGGCATGCTACGCTTATAACAGAAGTAAGTACCTGACGAGTAAAATCGCGCCAGGTGAGGGACTACTTGGACAGGCATTTCTGGAAAAGCAGACGATTTATCTCAAGAAAGTACCCGATCACTTCGTCAAAATCACGTCTGGGCTGGGCGCAGCTAATCCGCGTTTTGTCCTGATCGTACCCCTTCGGATAAATGAATCTGTCGTTGGCATTCTTGAAGTTGCCACGTTCAAAGAGCTAACCAAAAACGAAATTGAATTTGTCGAAAAGATAGGAGAAAGCATCGCGTATACGGTGACTTCAATTCGCACGGCAGATCACACCAAACGGGTGGTTGGCGAATTGCATCAACAGGCCGAGCACATGAGGTCTCAGGAAGAGGAGTTACGGCAAAATCAGGAAGAACTTCAGGCCACGCAGGAGGCCATCAGCAGAAAATATGAAGCGCTTTTCCGAAAACTCGGTGACCTAAATCACCAATCGAAATTTGATCAGTTGAGATCAATCACGCTGACAAAAAAAAGGAGCATCGAATACTATTTTGACATCATTCGAAGCCAGATCCTCACCTTCTCCGAAGACCGCATGGTTGTTGACGCAACACTTGCATTCAGAGATGCCTTTTATAAAGTAGGCTATTCAACCGTTACGAAAGCAGAGCAATACAACAGTCTACACGACTACTACAAGACAGAATTCATCCCCAAACTTAACGACAACACAAATTTCTCGGAGATCGCAGATTATTTCATGCCCAAGGATGATCGCGCACTTTTACTTCAATATCAATACATTTCAAATAACCCTCACCCTACTGGCAAAAAGTCCCTGTTAGATGACGCCGGTGACGAAAGCGAATACAGCAGCATCCATTCAAGCTACCATCCTATCCTCAGAAATTTTCTGGAGAAATTCGGGTACTACGACATATTCCTCATTGATGCAAAAACGGGGGACATGCTCTACAGCGTTTTTAAAGAAGTGGATTTTGCAACCAGTCTGATCAGCGGACATTATCACAATACCAATTTCGGAAAGGTGGTCAAAAAAGCCATTGACAGTTCTGACAAGGACTTTGTTCAGTTGATTGACTTTGAACCTTATGATCCATCTTACCATGCTCCAGCGTCATTCATTGCATGTCCGGTATATAACAAAGCGAAAAAAATTGGGATACTTGTTTTTCAGATGCCCATCAACAAGATCAATCAAATCCTTACAGGGAATAATAATTGGCGCGAAGATGGTCTTGGTGAAACAGGCGAGACTTTTATGCTTGGAGGCGACTACAAATTGCGATCAATCGCCCGACAACTCATCGAGAATACAGAAAATCACCTCAACAGTTTGCAAAGACAACAATACGATCATTCAATACTGCAACAGATAAGAAAGATGGAGACTAGCATCCTGATGGAGGAAATGAAGCAAGAAGGAGTTTCCAAAGCATTGACCGGACAAACAGGTACTCTACTTGAGAAGAATGGCGAAGGTGTTGAATTACTCACGGCTTATGCGCCACTTGAGATTCCGGATGTTCATTGGATTATTATGTCGACCATGACAGAAGAAGAAGCTTCCACACCGATCAATAGCCTTCGGAATGGAAGTTTTGAGTAAGTCAAATCAACAGCTTCGTTCATAATTTCTTAATGTAAAAAAAACTTCATGAAACCAAAGCCGCTAACAGTCGATGAATACATCTCCAGGTTCCCTGAAGATATTCAGTTCAGGCTCCATAAAATCCGTGATACAATTAGAAAAACTGCACCACAGGCTGAAGAACTCATCAGCTACAATCAACCGCTTTACAAACTGAATGGAATGCTGATTTCTTTTGCCGCATGGAAAGCGCACATCGGTATATATCCAATTCCCAAGGCAACTGGTGAGCTGAAAAAGAAACTGGAAGTGTATAAGGATGCAAAAGCGACATTGAGATTTTCGATAGACAAACCACTTCCCACGGCGCTTATTGCGCAGGTTGTAAAGCTCAGAATGCAAGAGAACGCCCTCAAGATAAAATCGAAAGTGAAAAAGAGGGCATAGAAACATTCAATACTCTTTTGGCTGCAGATTCAATAGTGTCCGCTGCAATAATAAAAAGCACGATGCATTGGCTTTTACTAAAAAAAAGAACCAATGCATAGTGCACCTCTAAAAACTCTTCCACAAACCTACTAAATTAGATTGGCGATTATATCTTTGAAAAAAGAAAGAGTTAAGCACAACTTCCTGCGGATTAAACAAGCATTTACACTGGATGCGTTTCCAAAACTTATGATCGATTTGTGAATTGACTTGATTGCGTGGCAGCTGCAGATCGACAAGAATTAGCGAGAGTTCATTCCCGACGTAGCCACAATCTTCGGCCGAAAACATATTAAAAAGTTGTCACCCAACTTTAGTGAGTCTTTGGTCACCCGCAAAATTCAGTTGTAACCTCCGGCTGCATCCGAAGTACATATCAAATAACCCCTATTCATAAATGCTTCGGAACCACTTCATCATCGCCTGGCGGAATATTCGTCGGCATACGTCATTCACTCTGATCAATGTCGCCGGTCTGTCGTTTGGAGTTGCATGTTGTCTGATGCTCGCGTTATACATTCAAGATGAATTAAGTTTTGATCGCCATCACAAACATCTTGAAAATCTTTACCGTGTAACAACAAAGATGGAGGGATCTGATAATGGAATGATGCGTACGGCATCGCCCCCTATCGCGCATGCCCTGAGCGCAGAGATTCCGGAAGTTGAATTCAGTGCACGAATTGTTACGCCTCCCGGCGCTTCGGAAAATCTTATCAGATATAAAGACCAACTGTTCTACGAATCCAATGGAGCAATTGCCGATTCCACATTGTTCGACGTGCTGACATTCAATTTCACAGCAGGAACTTCGTCAAAGGCGCTGAGCGATGCACACTCGGTTGTGGTCACAGAAACGCTTGCCCGGCGGCTATTCGGAAATGATTCGGCACTGGGTGAGGTAATTTCAATACAAGGCGTTGGTACAGGTGACTTCACCGTTACCGGTGTAATTGAAGACAACACTAAAACATTTCTTCCTGTCAATTTTATTATATCCATGACAAGCCGTGGCGGGTTGGCTGACTATATTAATTCCGATCAAGTGTCGAATGCCTGGGTGGGCCAGAATTTTGTTCCGACGTTTGTCAGATTATCACCAGATCACAATGTAGATCAAGTGACCCGCAAGATGAATCAGGTGTTGCAAAAGTTTGGCGCCGAAGAATTGAAATCGCGCGGAATAAAAAAATCCATCGGACTGGAACTCGTGAAAGATATTTATCTGCGTTCCGATATAGGGCAATCGCCGAGAATCATTTCAATATATATCATAGCGTCTATTGCTGGATTTATTCTATTGATTGCAAGCATAAACTTTATCAATCTTTCCACAGCTCAAGCATCGAAGCGTGCTGCAGAAATCGGAATCAGGAAAGTTATGGGTGCTTACCGGAGTTCTTTGATAAGACAAGTCCTTACCGAAGTGACGTTAATCGTGCTTGTGTCAGTGCTAATAAGTATCCTGCTGATCATCATCGCATTGCCGGGATTCAATCAACTCACCGGTAAGGAAATTTCCTTTGACACTGAGAAAAACAGCTTCTTTTTTGTTGCACTGTCAATTTTGGTTGTCATTACCGGGGCATTGGCAGGCAGTTACCCTGCATTCTTCATTTCCTCGTTTCAACCGGCACAAGTACTCAAAGGAAAATCGTCTGTTGCTATGGGTTCCGGCGCACCAAGGAAAGGACTCGTTGTTTTACAGTTCACCATCGCCATCGTATTGGTTTGCGGGATGATCGTAGTGACCCGACAACTGAACTATATGCAAGAAACGAATCCTGGATTTAACTCACAGGCCAAAATTATCCTTCCACTTAGAACTGACGACGCACGCAAACACTACGAAAAACTGCAACAACAGCTTGCAAGCATGAGCTTTGTGAAAGGAACTTCGGCTGCGAACTATACGCCCGGTTCATTCATCTACAGTGATTCGCGACTCTTTCTCGACGACAAGAACGTTGAAGATGCGTTGAACATATCGATCAACAGTGTGGACTACAAATATGTTGAGTTACTCGATTTCGAATTAATTGCTGGAAGATCGTTCACCGATAGTCGAGTAGTGGAATCTATGGGGAAAGTCATACTCAATCGAACCGCCGCGAAAGCTTTTGGGTTGAGTCCCGAAGCGATGGTAGGACGCCGGCTAATCTCTCAAGGTCAAAAGGAGCGATCCGAATCTGAAGTCATAGGTGTAATTGAGGATTTTCACCAGGTTTCATTAAGAGAAGAAATAAGATCAACGCTCTTCGAAGTGCCGCCTTCTGCTGACTACTATGGGAATATCATTATAAGTCTCGGTTCAACCGATTTTCAAAATGCTGTTTCGCAGATTGAAAGTCTGTGGAAGAATTTGGTCCCAGGTACCCCCTTTGAATATTCCTTTTTAAATGAAGACATCAGGAAGCAGTACTTGTCCGATCAAAGGGTAGCGAAAATTGTGAGCGTATTTACGATCATGGCACTCGTAATTTGTTGTCTCGGACTCTACGGACTGTCGACATTCATGGCAGAACAGCGCGTCAAAGAAATAGGCATTCGGAAAGTACTCGGTGCAAGCATAAGCCAGATTACTGGTCTAATGTCTGTCGAATTCATGAAACTTGTTGTAATCGCAGTAGCGATCGCCGTTCCTATTGCGTGGTTTTTCATGACTAGATGGTTACGAGATTTTGCATACAAGATTCCTATCGATGTTTATATATTCATATATGCTGCTGCGTGCGCTATGATTGTGGCTTTAATCACCATCAGCTTTAAGACTATTCGCGCTGCTTCCGCTGATCCCGTAAAATCATTGAAAAACCAGTAAGTAAGACTTTTTCCGATGGTGAATGTCGGGGTGGTGACAATCCCGGACATAAAGGGATAGCTATCTTTCCATACCTTGTAGTATTAAAGAAACTTACTTGTGCCATGAAGACGACAATGCAATTTATTTTTTTTGTTTTCTGTACACTAAATTCCTTTTGTCAGACGGATCCGATTAGCACCAACGGGATTGCTATAGGCAGTTTTGATCCGGTTTCTTATTTCACAACCGGGCATGCTGTAAAAGGTACTGACTCCTATCAGACGAAAATCAACAACATCAGCTATCTTTTCTCGTCTGCCGCGAACCAGAAATTGTTCGAAGACAATCCGACGAAATATATACCTCAGTACGAGGGTTACTGCGCCTTGGCTGTGAGTTACGGAAAGAAGATTTCAATAGATCCTGAAACATTTAAAATCATTGATGGAAAGCTTTACCTTTTTTATAATAAGAAAGTTGGCCTGCGAAAAGTAAATTCCCTTGACACCTGGAATAAAAGTGAAGCAAGATTGTTAAAAAAAGCAGATGAGCTTTGGCCAAAGGTTTCAACCGTGAAATATGTAGCTGGCGAGGATATGTGATCCAGAACTTCTGGTTTCTTTTCTGACGCGAGCACATCGTAAAAATCAAATTACTTGATTAATTTCTTAACGGATTCAACGAATCAGCGATATCTTCGTTTAAGAAATTTAACCGATAATCGTCTACAATGAATTGCACATGGACACACTAAAAGTAGCAACCGCTCAATTCGAGAATCGTAGCGGCGACAAACAATATAATCTTTCAGTGATCGAACAACTCGCGGGCCAGGCATCAAATGAAGGGTCAGATGTAATTGCCTTTCATGAATGTTCGATTACGGGATACTCTTTTGCCAGACAGTTGTCGAAAGAACAAATGCTTGAGCTCGCGGAATATGTGCCGGACGGTCCAAGCATTTTAAGACTGAAAGAGATTGCTAAAAATCACAACATCGTAGTATTGGCAGGTTTATTCGAGAAGGATGACAACGATAATCTTTTTAAAGCATATGTCTGTATAGATAAGACTGGCCTTCTTGCAAAATTCCGTAAACTTCATCCTTTCATTAATCCGCATTTGTTACCCGGTGATGCTTATTGCGTATTTGAAATTAAGGGTTGGAAATGTGGTATCCTTATTTGTTATGATAATAATATCATTGAAAACGTAAGGGCTACAACACTATTGGGAGCGCAAATAATTTTCATGCCTCATGTTACAATGTGTACGCCGTCGACGCGCCCTGGTGCAGGTTTTGTTGATCCAAAACTTTGGCATAATCGTCATGCCGATCCCACATCGTTGCGTCTAGAATTTGATGGTATGAAGGGTCGCGCTTGGCTTATGAAATGGTTACCTTCGCGGGCGTATGACAACGGCATCTATGCTGTCTTTTCAAATCCGATCGGGATGGATGACGACCAGTTGAAGAATGGATGCTCGATGATTCTAGATCCGTTTGGAGATGTGTTGGCGGAGTGTCGGTCGTTTGATGACGGTTTTGTTACCGCATCCTTGCATCCTGAGAAACTCAAAGAGGCAGGCGGTTATCGATACATCAACGCCAGAAGACCTGATTTATACAAAGACATTATCGGGAAAGATCACGAATCGGAACAGCGGGTTGTTTGGCTTCAGAATAATACAAAGTAAAATCATTGGTAATGGAGCTAGCATGTAGCCATACCATTGTGTACATCTGGCCATTTTTTTTTGAAAATTTCTTTCCAGTCTCAACCTTTGGGACTCCCTCCATTTATCTTTGATATAAGATTTCTGCAGAGGTCGAGTTCAAGAAGCAACTAACTATCTAAAAACCATGGACACAAGGATGGATTCCGCCTCATATAAAGCTCAACCTCTGAGCGAAGATGAATTGAGAGACACAAGTGGGGGTGTCAACGGCTGGGCGACATTTTTTGGTGGGCTGGCAGCCACTGCGCTCGGTGAAATAGTTAAAGATTGGGACAATTTCAAGAACGGTATTGCCGGACGTCCCGAGAGAGCATTGTAAAAATTTTGTTAACCTTTAAAAGAACGTTGTGTATGAGAACTATTGAAAAACTTGAGTGTCCTGGAACGGTGCAACTGTCTGACGCCGAATTACAAAGCTATAATGGTGGAGGATTTGCCTACGATGTCGGATTTCTCTTTCGGGAACTCTGGATGTATACGTCTCACGGAGGATCTATTACAGGCACTTCGGCCGTTGCCGTCGACCTCGCGGTCAACTACAGACAGCGATAAGACAAATCAGTTTTAGAATATTTATCAGGGGAGTGCACGCCTCTGATATTTTTCTACGAGTTAGTCATATGCTTGGATTGCGCGGCCCATTTTCAACCAACCTTTAGGCTGATCGCATGAGTTGACTGCTTATATCAAATTCTGTAGGCCATCCTCAATTATTGATTACGGTAACATTTGTCGAGGACTTTGTCACTCACGACCCTAAGTATCCAAAGCATTTTACTTTCAGTGAACACGGGCGCTCTTCGCTAATCAGATCAGCGTAACAATTCGGGTGGCCTGTATTGACGACAGCCCGTAAGAATTATGAATTATGGCGCGTTGGCATTTTGATTTTCTGTTATCAACCGCCCTACGGCGTTAAGTCAAAGACATTGACTGACAGGCTAAGCCTCCAATCTGGCCGCATAACTCCTAACTGATACTTCCTAATCTCCCCTGTTTTCCGCAATCCGGCGACGCATAAAGCTGCGTAAATGTCGTTGGGATTGCCAATTGATCGATCAACCGAAAACTATCTTACAGGCTTAAGTGTTTATATTGTCAAGCAAATTCAGTGTCATGAAAATAGCAGCGTTATTATTACTCCCATCACTCCTCATGTTCTCCTGTTCCATGCAGTCAAAGGAAGAGAAGGCAGATGGCTTATCTGAAGCACCAACCATTCAATTGGTTGCCTCCGATTCGACTCCCAATCCTTATTATTCACGAACCGACACCACGACCCTTCACGTGTCTGATGCAGAGTGGAAGAAGGTTTTGCCAACTGATATTTACGAAGTGGCCCGAAAGGAAGACACTGAACGCGCCTTCTCCGGAAAATACTGGAATTTCATGGGCTTGGGCACCTATTATTGCGCCGCCTGTGGTAATAAACTTTTTAGATCTGACGCCAAGTTTGCCAGTGAGTGCGGTTGGCCGAGCTTCTTCGAAGTAGAAAGAAAAAATAGCGTCAAATATCAAAACGACAACACTTACGGGATGGAACGGATTGAAGTATTGTGCGGAAGGTGTAGCGGACACCTTGGGCATTTATTTGACGACGGTCCTCCGCCTACCGGAAAACGGTATTGCATGAACTCTATTGTACTCGACTTTGTGCCCGATCTTGGCGCAAAGAAATAAAATAACCCGATGAATTAAGTTCACTGGTGACCAACAGTGAACGACAGAATATTATCATTTCACGACAGCACATTTCACCATTGCGAAAAATTTGTTTGGTTTGTACAAACAGATGGACTGGTGATCGACTATCAAAAACAATTTGTACGCACCCTCCTGGCTTATGCCGTGCAACGGGACATTCCGGCCGATCAACTTTGCCGGTCTGCAAGCATCGACCTGGAAACACTTCGAAGCGGTCGTGAACTCGATATCTCACCCAAACAGATCAATGACCTCTGGTTGAATGTCGGTCATCTTTCTCAAGATACATTTTTCGGACTCCATCTTGGCGAGTCCATGCAATTGACTGCGCTCGGCATTGTTGGCGAGTTGATCAAAACAAGTCGTTCAATCGGTGAAGGCGTAACAAATGCCGCAGCATTCGGAAATCTGTTGACTGATGTGTTTCAAATGATTGTTGATAATAATTCAAAAACCTTCAAGATCAGATTTATTCCCAACGAACAAGCGCGATCCGAATATCCTGAAACATTCAGGCAGATGATGGATCTGTCACTGGTGTTGACCATACATGAACTCGATGGGCTAGTGCTAAAGAAGATTTCGCCCCGCTGTGCTTCGTTGCCATTAGAAGAATCTCAACGGAATGAATACACGCGAACGCTTCGTTGTGAAGTGACAAAGTCGAACGAGTATAAATTGGAGTTTGACGCACAACTCTGGAACGAACCCATTATCACAGCAAACTACGAACTTCAGGTTTCACTTTTGGATTTTGCAACGAAGGAGCTCCGAAAAAATCATTTCCCAAGCTCATTAAAACAAAGGATAAGTCAGTATCTCATTACACATGCATACTTAGGCATGCCTACCATGGAAGAGATCGCTTCCAACTTCAATATGAGTGCGCGCACTTTTCAACGCCGGCTTCAGCAAGAAGATGTGACTTATCATGAAATTAGTGATGGAATAAGGCGGTCTCTCGCTTTAAACTATCTGCATTCCGGCAAATACCAGCTTAAAGAAATCTCAGTTATGCTCGGCTATAATGAGTTGAGTGCATTCGCGCGCGCCTTCAAACGGTGGACTGGAAATTCTCCAGCCAAGTACCAGCAGGGCCTTAGTCATTAACGTGGTTAGTTTGGCATGGAATGGTAACACGGATGCTTGAGATGGTAATTTAATCGCCAGGATATGCAGGTATGTTTGCTTCATAATCAAACAACAAAAAATTATGAAAGCGATAACTCTTCAGAACGTACTTCGTGTCAATGCGGCAAGCTCAGGCGCTACAGGACTCCTACTCGTTATTTTCTCTGATACGGTAAAAGGACTCTTCGATGTTTCCATCACCTGGCCTTTTTCTGAGGTCGGTATTTTCCTCATCGCGTTTGCGACCATTGTATTCTATGTAAGCCGGATCAATCCAATTAATCAGTTAGGGATACGAATAATATTAACATTGGATAGCCTTTGGGTTGCAAGCAGCATCGTGCTAATAATGCTTCATCCTTTTGAGATTTCGTTTGTTGGTAACGCATTGATTGCCGCAGTGGCCCTTTGGGTGGCGTTGATGGTTTATCTGCAGTTCATCGGATCGAGAAATTATCACGACACTGCGCGATGACAATTTGAATAGCCGGGGATCTACAATCCATGGCTATTCCGTTCTTAACGATTTTACGGGATTCATTCTCGCAGCTTTGATACATTCGAAACTTATCGTAAGAAAGCCGGTCATTAATGCAATGATTCCTGCGCTCACAAAAACTGTCCATCCGAAATTGACGCGGTATGCAAATCCCTGAAGCCAATTATCCATTACGTAGAAAGCAATCGGTGCTGCGATGACAATCGCGATAACAATGGGTATCAAAAATCGAGTAGATAATAATTGAACGATATGTGGAATAGACGCTCCAAGCGCTTTGCGTATTCCTATCTCCTTGGTTCGCTGTTCGGCTACAAAGGCCGACAAACCGTAGAGACCAAGACAGGAAATAAAAATCGCCAATCCGGCAAATACATTAAATAGTTTTCCAATCTGTTTTTCATTGATATAAAGATTTGCCAGATCCTGATCTACATACTTATAAACAAACGGATAAGCAGGATTTAACTCTTTACAAATTGCTGCGAGCGAGCTCAGTGTCTCCTCGGTATTCTTTGGTTCGGTGCGGATAATCACTACACCTCCCCAGGAATTATATCTGAGCACCATGGGTTCAACAGACTTTTGAAGTGGTTTAAAGTTAAAGTCTTGAACGACCCCAACGATAACACCTTTTCTATCCCATAATGTAAATGAAGATCCGATGGCCGATTCGGCATTCATATCCATAACGCGCAAAGCAGCTTCGTTGACGATGTAGTTGATTGTATCCGCAGGGACGTCTTTCGAAAAATCCCGGCCTGCAATCATCTTCATGCCCATCACATCTACAAAATTCTCATCAACCGCCATGTGGGCGAACAACACCTGATTGTCTTTATCTTTTCCCTGCCAGTCAAGGTAAATTGTTCCACTGGCCATATTCGTGGGAACGTGTGTCGAAAAAGTGTAATGTTCTGTAAATCTATTTTGGAGAAGTCTTGATTTAAGTGCTGACAGATCGTTCCATAATGCGCCTTTCATTTCAAAGTACACAAGATTTTCCTTCGTATATCCGACGCTTTTATTTTGAATGAAATTGAGTTGCTGATACACAATAGCCGTTCCGGCAAGTAATACCACCGAAACAACAAATTGTACGACCACCAGAACGTTTCTGAATATAACGCCACCGCTACCCGACGTCACCTCACGTTTAAGTACTTTGGCCGGCACAAATCCTGAAAGCACCAAGGCTGGATAACTTCCCGCAACTAATCCTGTTGCTAACGCAATCCCGGTGAGTACAGAGATTAATTTCCAATCCAGAAGATTAAGTGTCAGCTGTTTGCCAGCAATGTCATTTACAAATCGAAGGGAGACAAATGCGACAAGTACTGCAATAACGAGCGAAATGAAGGCGATGATAAGCGACTCAGCTAAAAACTGACCAATAAGTTGCGCACGCGTGGCGCCAGAAACTTTTCTCAGCCCGACTTCCATTGCACGTCTTGCAGACCGTGCAGTAGACAAATTCATAAAATTAATGCAAGCAACAATGAGTATAAAACCTGCGACGACCACAAACGCCAGAACGTAATCAGAATTACCATGTCCGGGCACATCAGCCATAAAGTTTGAATGAAGATGTATTGATTTCAACGGTTGCAGATGGAAGTGGATTTTGAATTCAGGTTCATGCTTTTTATAAAGCGCATCAACGCGTTGATCTATATTTTTTAACGCTGCCTCCGTTAACGCTTTGTCCGTTAATACAAATCCATAGTAGTTAAAATTGTCCCAGACATTGCTTTTCAAATCATTGTCAGTTCTGGCCAATAGAGACATCGGAATAACCATGTCCGGTTGAAGATGAGAGTTTGGCGCTTCAGACAGTACGCCAGTGACAGTCAGATCAACATGATTGTCCATTTTTACAATTTTGCCGACAGGATCAGCATCACCGAAATATTTCGCGGCAGTAGCTTTCGACAAAATAATGCTTTGCGCTGCTTCTAATGCAGTCTTGCGATCACCCCTGAGAAGTTGATAGTCGAAGACTTCAAAATAGTTGGAATCGACATAGAGAACTCTTGTTTCATCAAACTTCTCATCTCCTACTTCAAACAAGTTGTTGAGATACATACTTGTGCGAACCGCAGACGAAATCTCCGCGAATTCATTGGCAATTGCGGGCACCAAAGGTGCGGGTGAAATGGCCACACCCAGTTCCGGCGTCTCAGCCGTGACCCGGTAAATATTATCAGCCTTACCATGAAATGTATCGAAACTGAGTTCATTCTGTACATAGAGCATGATCATAATGGCACACGCCAGGCCTATGGAAAGCCCAAGGACGTTGATTATCGAAAAGCCTTTTTGACGCAGCAGGTTCCGCAGTGCAATCTTGATGTAGTTTCGGATCATATTTCAAACTTTCTCTCGCTTTGTTCTATGACGCATGAGTTGAAAGTTACGTTGCACCAGCCTGTCAAATATTTCGCCTGCCAGCCTCCTCGGCCGCACATTAGATTTTCATGGTCAACATTGTAAAAGATTGGTATATTGATGAGAACACTGATATTTCTTAATCCAATCAATTAAAAAAGAACCCTATGAATTCACGTCGTGACTTCTTGCAAAAAATCTCTGCGGCCGCATTGGCCTTACCCCTTGGCACATCTTTAACGCTGGCAAATACAACGCCTAAGGGTGAAGAACCATATCAAGGACAAATTTTGAGAGTCGCCATATTGGGACTCGGAAGTTATGGCACACGTGTAGCCGACGCGATGCAGTCTTGTACCAGAGCCAAACTTGTTGGCGTCATCAGTGGCACACCGTCTAAAGTCAAAGAATGGCAGACGAAGTATAATATTCCCGAAAAGAACTGTTACAACTATGACAACTTCGACAACATCAAGAACAATCCGGACATTGATGCCGTCTACGTCATTACGCCTAATGCCCTGCACAAACCTCAGGCAATTCGCGTAGCAAAAGCTGGAAAGCATGTGATCTGTGAAAAACCAATGTCGGTCACTGCACCTGATGGTCAGGAGATGGTTGATGCTTGCAAGAAAGCAAATGTGAAACTACTCGTAGGATACAGAATGCATCTTGAACCTAAGACATTGGAGATTATCAGGATGCGCAAAGCCGGCGAGTTTGGAAAAACGCTGTTCTTCCAGGGCCTCAGCGGGTTTATTATCGGCGACCCGAATCAATGGCGCCTCGATAGAAAGCTTGCTGGCGGTGGATCATTGATGGATATCGGAATATATTCAATAAACGGTTCCCGATATATGCTTGGCGAAGAGCCAATCTGGGTAACAGCACAGGAGACGAAAAACAATCCAACTAAATTTAAAGAAGGTGTTGACGAGACGATCACTTTTCAACTCGGGTTCCCTAGTGGGGCCGTTGCTTCGTGTCTTTCGACTTACAGCATGAATAACCTCGACCGATTCTTCCTTAATGGGGATAAAGGATTTGCCGAACTGAATCCGTCCACAGGATATGGCCCAATTATGGGTCGCACGAATAAGGGGGAGTTGACCGCCACGCACGTTACACATCAAACCGTGCAGATGGATGAAATGTCTGACATCATCCTTAGAGGAAAAAAGGTTGAAGTACCGATGGATGGGGAAGAAGGCGTAAGGGATCTGAAGATCATGGACGGAATTGTGGTCGCAATGAAAACCGGAAAGAAGGTTGATTTGAAGTTATAGAGGAACTTTAACGGAGAGGCGTGCTCCGCTGAAGGGTGTGTTAATTTAATTCTGCAAAATTTATAAAGTCCATCCGAATGATATTTGGATGGACTTTTGGTTTAAGATCTGTTCAACAAACTGTGCCGTTTTTCTATTTGTCTTTCAGGCCTGCCGTGCGAATTTCAACAGATGGCAATACGGGCAACACATGATCCGGTTTTTCGAAATAGAAATATGCAGTGGCCGATACATCATCGCGACGATAAAAATTCACCCATCCATCAGGAAATGATTTGTCTTCCAGCGCTATGGGTTTATCGAGTAGTTTCACAAGCCCATTCTCAATACCCACTGTGACCGGAATAATGTCGGCGCCGTTTGCTTTGTACTCTCTCACCTTATTTAATCCATCCCCGCCTATCAATTGAATTGTGACACGGCAATCTGTTTGAAAGTACACAGGATCAGGAACATGATATCTATAAAATGCCCACTCCCGGGTCAACGTATCGGCTACCAGACAACCTTGGAAGTCGTGAGCAAAAACTCCTTGTCCCCAGCCTGTGCCGATGTAATCTTCTGTACCGGATCCATTTAATGTCGGTAAATCTTTGTCGCCATCAATATAGATTTTGACTTCCCCTTCGCCCCACCAGCTTTTCTGGTATACAGGATCTGTGATGATTCCCATATTCATACCCAGATATCTTCCTTTTCCTTTTACTTCAGGAAGGATATCAAAGTCTTTAGCCAATTCAGGTTTCGCATTACGACTCCAATAGGTGTGAAAATACAACGTATTGGCTGCCTGCTCCTTTAATTTTAGGAAGTCAATATCATAGAATAGATGAATCGAAGCTTTGCTATCGTTAACTAAAACGATCCGTGCACTTTTCCGGAATGGCATTGGGATATAGCAATTGAACGAACGACCTTCCGGATCTGAGAACAGCGCATTCTCAAATGGTGTCCTTCTTCCAAGCCCGACGCCAAAGAAATCGCCCAACGGAGCCGATACTGCCGGTTTTGAAGCACTGTCCCAATACATTTCAATACGCAATGCACGCAGTGACGCCTGCGTTCTGTTGCTGACCGTTATCCAGATACGGCGAATAGTGCCAGCACCCGTGAAATTCATAAGCGTTTTAGTTTCACCAGGTGCCATGAATTCAGCAGGATGTCCCTTCGCCCTTTTGTTGTCAATGCCACCCGCACCCCTAGCCGCCGCGTTGTTTTCAAAACTCGACCATCGCGTTTCTCCGTCAGCAGGCATTGTATAAAGTTCCTGCGCATAAATCGAAGAAAAATTCAGAAGGGATATAATAATTGTTGCCTTTATGGTTCTCAAGAGATTCATCATGAAATGATTGGGTTGTACGGCCATTAATATAACGATTGATCCAGACTATTGCATCCGCTCGTAGGCTATCCAGGCCATGAGTCCCGCGCCAAGTTGAAGCGCATCCTCGTCGACCATAAACGCAGGCGTGTGAAGTCCCGAAATGATTCCCTTCGCCTCATTTCTAACACCCAACAAATAAAATACGGATGGAACGTTGTGTGAGTAATAGGCAAAATCCTCTGCCGCCATCCAAATGTCTTCATCAATGACATTCTCATTTCCAACATATTGGATAATAGATTTTTTTATATCGAGCGCAAGTGGTTCATCATTCTGGAGATACGGATAACCGCGTTTGAACTCAACTGTGGCCCTGGCCCCCATGGATGCAGAAAGTTCCATCGATAACTTCTCTATTTGCTGAAGTGCCTTTTCACGCCAGATGTTGTCAAGCGTCCTAAATGTTCCTTTCATGGTAACACGGTCAGGCACGACGTTAAAAGTTCCAGCCGCTTCGACATTGCCGATTGATAAGACCGAAGGCGTCTTTGGATTTGATTGTCTGCTGACAACCTGTTGTAATGCAACGATGAGATGACCCGCGATCAAAACCGGATCTATAAGATTTTCAGGCATCGCTGCATGACCACCTTTGCCATGAATTATAATGGTAAAGTCATCCGAACTAGCCATAAACCTTCCGGCCCTTATACCAACCTTTCCCGTTGCCAACCTCGGCATTACGTGCTGGCCAATTGCCTCCTCAACTTTTGGCGATTCCAATACACCACCTGCTATCATCTTCAATGCACCACCAGGACTTATCTCCTCCGCGGGTTGAAAAAGAATTTTAATAGTACCTGACCATTCGTCGCTAATAGCGCTTAAAATACTACACGCCGAAAGTAGCATTGCTGTGTGAGCATCGTGACCACAGGCATGCATAACGCCGGCATTTTGCGACTTGAAAGGGAGGTCGTTTTCTTCGGGTATTGCCAGCGCATCAATGTCGGCACGAAGCATGATTGTCTTCTTCCGACCAACACCTTTACCGTTGATTGTAGTGACTACACCGGTATCTCCGATAGTAGAGATTGTTCCAAAACCGTTCGATTCAAGAATACCACGGATGTATTTGGCGGTTCCATACTCATGATAGGAAAGTTCCGGGTATTCATGGATGGCCCTCATCCAACTTACACAAGCTGAATGTTGCACTTCGGCTAGCTTCTTAATCCGATCACACGCGGCGTTGGCCATATATTGCAAGTTTTGTCATGAAATGTAAGACGAATATTTATTTGTCGGGCAAGCAATTATTCGGGAAGGTGCCAGGCGCGGCTTAAAGGTTAGTCGCCAAAACCTTCATATCATTGCCGGAAATATTTTAGCGTCGATACAAATTCCGATTGAACATTCCATTTCTTAAATTCGCATTGATTCACCCTACCACTTTTGATGTTTACCTAGTTCGCTTACATGGTACTGCCGATGGCCTGTTTTGCCCTTGCCTCAATTTTTCAAAGATCGACAACTATTGCTCCACAGAGCAAAGTTAGGCTTTGTGGATACTGGATGGTGACAACTTCAATCGATCAAAGATGAGCAGGTTACAATGGCTCTCCTCTGCGACCCCGACACTTGATCACTTTCCAAATCTGGAGATCATCATCACACAAGGAGATCGTTACTGGGCTAACTCCGGAAAGAAAGGTTGGAAAAAAATACAGTCACTCGAGAAACTTCTAAAGGCGGGCAATCATAAGCGCTTTCATGTTTATTAATCACGGATGTCCCGGACCATGGACGCTTTCCTTTACTGCCGAGGTGAACGTCGTGATGATCAATTCGCAGTGGTGAAATCATCCATATGAAAAACCAAGGCCAGGTTCTGGTGCACATAATTGTTTTGGTAGATTTTATTCAACGCCTTGTGATTCCTGAATAAATTATTCCACAAACTCCGCCCTATTCCCCTTAATACGCCCTATTCAGTTTTGGCACAGTATTTAAATATCATCAATTCTGTCAAGCATTCTTTTCTGGATCATTCGGTTGGAGTGATCCGGAAATATTTTATTATATTCTCAAACGCTAAACTAAATAGTATTATGAGCAAGCGAAAAAAACAAGTAGAAGAATTCTTTACGAGCTTCGAATCAAATTTTAATAAAGCAATTTCGGGAGAAGAAGATGTCAATGAAGCCATTACAAATTCCTTTGCTGAATGTTTCATTGAATCAAGCGACGCAGGAATTCTATGCGGCAAAAATGGTGCTCCGTTCGTTGATAAAATCAAACAGGGTTTTGAATTTTATAAAAGTATTGGGGCATGGGGCATGAACATTGTCTCGAAGGACATCTCTCTTATTGATGATCTCCATGGCATGGTCAGAGTTCATTGGAGATACCAGTACAATAAAGATGGTCAGCAAGGGGCAGTCGACTTCAACACTTTTTATTTGGTAAATACCGTGAGCGAACCAAAAATCTTTGCATACATGGCAGGCGATGAGCAAAAAGTATTAAAAGAAAAAGGATTAGTTCCGGAGTCAATAGAAGTTGAACATTAAACTAGCTATCATGAAATCAAATCATAATAAGAATGATCCGATGGAAACAGTGTCTTCAATTCCCGATGGATATCATACTGTTACGCCCTACCTGGTGGTATCGGATGTTAAAGGCCTTTTAGACTTTATCGAAAAAGGACTCGATGGAAAAACGGTATCCGCGATGAAAGCTGACGACGGATCAATCATTCACGCAACGGTCAGAATAGGCGACAGTATGATAATGGCTGGTAGTAAAATGGACGATAATAGGGAGGCACCTGCGATGTTGTATTTGTACGTCGATGATGTTGATGCGCTATACAGCAAAGCTACGAAAGTGAAGGGCACTAAAATGACCAGAGAACTGAAGGATGAGTTTTACGGCGATCGCGCTGGTTGTGTGACCGATGCGTGGGGCAATCAATGGTGGATTGCGACCCACATGGAAGACGTAAGTGAGGACGAATTGAAACGACGGAGCGATGCTAATCGCAAATAGGTGCGGCTAGCCAACAGCAGCAACGCTTTCAAATGACTCAATCCTGGAGCTCCCGGACAAAGTATAACTTTGCAACCGTGGAGTTCCTCTATATTTCAGCACAGCCTCGTCCTGAAGATTTGCTCTGCTGATAACTTTAGTCGGCCCAATCACGGTAGTCGAGTTATCTCTAAGGGACACACAACATACCTCCGAGCAAGTCAATTCGCTGAAGTCGAGCGTACAATTTCCTTTAACCAAATGGATGGTAAGCTTTTGGCAAACTCCGTGAAACCGGATAAGTCCCGTTCCTATAATTGTAAAAGCGACAGATTTCTTGGAATAGATCATTCCGGACAATTCAAACTTTCCCCGGGCAGTAAACTCAACATCTCCAAAGTTCCCAATTAACAGGGAATCGATCTTATGATCACCTTCATACTCGATTTTCCGCAACTGTTTTACATTCTTCATATGATGACTTTAAAAGACCAAACTGGATTACGAATTGCCGGCATTACATCCCCCCGGTCCATTGCCGACTATGATGGTTCAATTCAAAAATTTGGAGGTGGTCTGGAATCAGAACTTGCGATTGAACAAATCCATCGATTGCGTTTAACAAAAGACGTAAGGTCTAAGTGCATTTAGAATTCTCCCAGTCAAAATATAGACGGTATAAAATCCATTCTATTGACAATGAGATTAATACAGTTGACTTGGGGTGTGAAAATATAAACCAACTACAAAAATAATCGGGGCTAAATGGCCTTGATTTGCATGATGTGACGCTCAAATTCGTCGTTTGGAACCAGTGATCTACTCTTTAACCTGGCCTTGTAATTATATATTGTGTTGATGGAGTAGTCGAGAATCTTCGCGATTTTTTCCGTGTCATGTATTCCCATCCTGATCAATGCAAAAATTCGCAGTTCGGTATTCAGTAATTGGCCCTCTTTTAACTCGATCCTGTCTTCGTCTTTGAAAAGAGAGTTGAAGGTGCTCACGAAGTCCGGGAATAACTTGAGAAAAACTTTGTCGAAACTGAGGTAAAGATCTTCCCGCTCTTTCTTCAGATTGATATTGTTGACAACCAATCTGATATCATCAAATTTCTTCGCCATCAGTTTATTTTCCACACCCTGCTTGAATGCGGAAATTTTCATGAGGTATTCAGAATTGATGTTGAAATAATAGCCGATGTACTCTTCCTTGATCTTGTTGGCCTCCATCAGGTGCTTGTTCACTTCCTGCAACTGCGTATTGGCTTCGTGTAAACTTTTATTTGCCGCCTGAATATTCCGATCTGCTATCCTGATCTTACGAGACTGCTTGTATATAATCACCGCAAAACTGACGATCACGACAGACGAAACGGTAATGAGTATAGCATAAATAAACAACAGTCGGCGCTGGCGCTCAGCTGTTCCAAGTTTATTGCCCTCGATGATTGGAAAGATGGCCGCAACCTGCACTTTTCTGTGCCGTGCGCCGTAGAAATTTGCGTCGGCCATGGCAATTTTAACATAATCGTAGGCCCGTGTGATGTCTCCCTTCGGATACAGCAATTCCGCTAAACGGAGCATAGCGAGCGTTTCTTTCGTTGACGCCATATTGTCTGCAATCGCCGCACGAATATGCATCTGAATGGCGCCTTCTGTATCTCCTTCTAATCTATAAACGTGTCCAAGTGTGCTGGCGGCAATCGCCAGGTTGGGATTGGACAGTTTGAGATTAGAAATCATGTCCATCAAAACCTGTTTTGCAGAGTCTAAATAGTTGGTTTTGACGTATTTCATAGCACTCAAGGCCATGAACTGCCTTGATCCTTTACCACTCAGTAACAGCGCCGAATCGATATAGCGAAGTCCAATGTTCGTATACATTGACGTGAACGATTCGTCGCCATTGTAGTCAGAGAGATCGAAATAACAACGCGCCAGAATTCCGAAGTACTCTGATCGTAGAGAATCTGGCATTTGTTTGTTTTCGATGGTCAGCAAGGTATCGAGTGCCTCATTAAACATACCCGCGGACAAGTAGATGAAACCGAGTTTTGTTTTCGAAAAAGCGATCCGCGATGGATCTCGTTCACGATATGCTTCCTCTTTGAGACGCGTGATGTAGGTAGAAGCGGAATCGTACACAAACTTCTCGTACTCCGTGCAGATTTCAGCATAAAGGGCATATCGCTTGCCCTCACTGACACTCTTTACTTGTTGTTTTAGTGCATTGATTCGCTGGATCTTGATCTGGTCATAGTCTCCACGACGCGCGAGGACTCTGTCCAGCACTTGAAGTAGACTATCCGTACGGTTAATGGCGGAGACTTGAGAAAACCCTAGAACTAATCCGATGACAATCCAAACGCGCATGACGTATCAGTCGATCCAATGATAAGGGGTTAAATTACGAATTTTCGAATGCATTGAGTCAACGAATTATTTATGGACTTCCAGTCGTATTTCTCAATGTGATAACTTTCTGTCGATACAGTACTGCGGACACTTCCGTTCGTAAGCATCCATACCATACCAAGTGATTTGCAGTAAAATCGCCGTGAATTTCCGACTTCAGGAATCATCGTTAACTAAAATCACAACGTCCAATTTGCCTTTGGATTTAAAAAGTCCCAAAAACCACCTGGTAGAACGTCATAAATATTCTGACAGGTATACATTTGGAATATCATTTCGGTCGGCAGACAAGACCTCGATAGAGCCATCAGCTTTAAGTTCCATCTGCTGCCCTATGCCCGCGCGAACTGACTGTATTCGATCACTTGTCAGCAGCTCCGCGCAACCTTTTAGAACCTGCACCTTAACACCATGCTCAGTCGCCTTAATAAAGGCAACGCCCGAAATCCTGGTAAAAGCCCTTTTACAATTTATAAGCAATGGTGAAACTTCGGCCTCTGGTTTTTCAAATAATCCCTCTCCGGAAAAAAAAATGCGATGGCGAATGGTTGATTCGGAGTATACAAGCTTCGAGTCGTTGGATAAGATTGCAATGGTTCCGTCGGGAAGTAAAATTTTATCGACTATATTATTCTGGGAAGTTAACGGTGCATGACTATTAACGTTATTCTCATAGAATACGCATGTGAGAAAAAGCATTGTTAATGAAGTTATTGCTATCAGAAGATTCCTGCTTTTTACAATAGATGAAGGGTTGCTATATTTGGGATGAAATCCAGTTATTTCATCGGGCCGACAATCGTGAGAGATAAAATTGTTTAATTGTTCTTCATCATTTCTTCCTATATCCTCACCGTGGTAACCGTTTATCCGCATAGTCTTAAGCCACAAGTCAAGCCGAAATGATTGGCCGGGCGTTGACTGCCCTTTCAAATATTTTTCAAGTGTATGATCAAGATTTGTGGATATCATAGCTGATTAATAAAACTATGTATTGAAAACAATAATTAAATGTATTAAGTTAATAACGCCGACGATCTACTTTTACAACGGTAGGCATGGACGGCAAAATTCACGAAGTCTACGGTAGCGATTGTACGCTGCGAGTTTGTTTACATTGAAAAAACAATCAGTCCAACTTTGTCTGGTTTTCCTGACTTGTTTGATTTTATTTCCAAAATTCCGCAGTAAAAAAGTCTTCCGTTTCTCAAAAGTGATGCCTTTTCAAACGTAGGTAATCACGAACTTATCTACAAATTTGTTAATAAATTAATCATTCGACTGTGGCAGTTTGCCTGGGTGAGGAATAGGGATAAAAGAATCCAAATTGCGTTTGGCGCGTTAATCAAAAGAATAAGACTCGAGCGCAAGTGGTCGCAGGCGGATCTTGCTGCAGCAGTAAACATGGAATCTAATGCAATCTCCCGATTGGAGAACGGCGTGATTGCACCGAATGTGAATACAATCGTCGCGCTAGCACTAGCATTGGGGAAACATCCTTCCGAACTTTTGAAACTTGATCTTAAATTCGAAATAAACACCGACTTCACCGCCCGTCATAAGAACGGAAAACCATCCGAAACGACCCACGTGATCAGAATACTTCTTCTTGAAACTGATTTTTTCAATATCGCTAGATCGGTCTCAGATGTTATCATACAATGCAAAAAACAATACAAAGTCATTCTAAAAAGTCCTGCGACTTCCGGCGTATTAAGTAAATTGAGGGAAGAGAGAAAGCTAAAGCGAACTCCATCCCACGTTAGGGGTAGATATTTATATCATAGTTGAGTCATGGAATTCCCCTTAGACCTTCGAAGATCGGGTGAGCACATAAATCCCATTATCCTGTTCGTGATACTCGAGACCCAGTTCAGAACAAATTGATTCGAGAATTAGGTCTATCGACTCTACTTTTTGAAGAACGCCTGTGAATTTGTATTCAGACACTGGCAAACTTTCAGCACGAATGATCACATTGTAACTGTTCTCAAGTCGATCAATTACGTTATCCAAACGTTTACCATCAAAGGCCATCTTACCAGTATACCAAAAGTCAAAGTCCTCATCGGCAAGGGTTGCTCTTATCGCTTTTCCAGTAGGTACGAAGATCAGATTCTCTCCTGCATGAAGTATCCTGTTGTCTTTTTGGTCTTCAATTTCAATAGCACCGGACAACACATATATCCTGACAAAATCTCCGGGTATTACTTGCACGAACATCTCTCCTCCCAAAGTCCGAATACTCCCAAGGTCTGTTGTGAGTCGAAGCGGTCGTAAGGAATCAACAGATATCTGTACCCTCGCATCTCCCGTTATCGTAAGTCGCCTGCCAATCGGATAGTGCGTGAAAGAAAAAGATGCGTCGCGCGACAGTGCAATAACACTATTGTCAGGCAATCTTCTGCTCTCAACAGAAAACTGTGATTTTCCATGATTGACGTCGGCTACATACGGTTTAGTAATCAGTGCCACTATACAAACAACAATGAGACAAACTGAACCCGTTACCAGTAAAAAATCATAAAACCTTTTTATGCCCTTTCTACTCAACTGACGTGCAATGAACTGATACTCAATTTGCCTTAGACCAAAATAATAACTGTTGTCAAACTCATCCATGTATGGCTTAGGTTGAATGTTGTTTAACAAAAATTCTATATCTTCAACGTCCTCCCGAAGACTATGATCAATACGAGTCCTTTCCAGCAGTAGAGCTGACTCAACTTCATTGGCGTTACCCAAGAATACACTGTTTACAAGATTGATCAGCTTCTGCTTATTCATTCAACTCGTTCAAATTAAATAACCCGATTTTCGGGCGTGTATCTTTTGCGATGATGCCTTTTACGTTAATACCCAGTGATAGCTCTTGATTTTCCTTTTCACCCTGAACAACCTTCGCTCAACAAACTGATTGGATCTATTAATGCTAGATGCGATCTGTTCCACCGCCATTCGATCCTTATATTTTAATTGAAAACATCGCTGCTCATATTTGGTAAACCGTTCAACAATCATCTGCAAACATTCACTGTCACCGATTCTGAGAATGTCTGCATCTGTTGGGAAATCCGATTTCCTCATGGCCTTTCGAATACGTGCTGAATCGGATTTTACTTTTTCTCGATATACTTCAACAGATTTCCTTTTGACCGCTCTTATGAGATAATACTCTATCGCTTGTTCATTGTTTCTCGCAAATCGCTTATGATTATGCCAGATCTCCGCAAACACTTCTTGAACAACATCCTCAGCAGTAATGAAGTCGCGCGTCAGTCGCTGAGAAATAATCAAGAGATTATCATAATAAGCCTCATATATAAACTTTATCGCTTTTTCTGGCCACGATAAAAGTAAATTTCTAAACTGCACATTTTGTATGGTCGCTAACATCATTGAAAACCCATTTCATTTCTAAAATTATTCGGAACGGATGATCAAAGGTAAAACAATTGCTCTGCACAAAATAAGCGTAGCAATCAAGGTAATCCTCGTGGAGACACTATCAACAAATCAAGTGAAGAAAAACCTGTCGCCACGGGTATAAAAACACATTGATTCAAAACTTGATAAGGAATAACTGTCAAATTTTTATCAGGAAAACCGTACGCCGGCATCACAAAAAATTCGCCTTTTATAAGAATCGAGGTAATCCTCTTACCTTGATATTGTTTTGAAACTATTACTATTCAGATTTATGCGCGACTGCAAGGTGTTAAGTAGGAAAGAAAACGCAAATAGCTGCTTGGGCTCATGGTTCCAACGCAATATCCACTTTGCAACGATATTCATAGTATCGATGCTCACAAATGCCAACTCACTCTCAGCGCAGGTCGACACCTTAAAGTCCGACTATGTTGGCATCAGTTACTTCAGCGAAGGCGGATTCTATCCCGGTTTTACCTTTACTTTTGAACGGAGTCTTTTGGCAAATAAGAATTTCGAACTCATG
>JBDSKX010000250.1:0-15484 GCA_039916665.1 Chryseolinea sp.
AAACCACGATTGTTCAGACTGCCATTAGATGAAGCGCTGATTAACCGCATGGGATTTAATAACGAAGGGGTCGATGCCGCGGTCGCGCGATTAAAGGCAAGGAAAAGCAATGTAATTGTCGGTGGAAACATCGGAAAGAATAAGCTGACATCGAACGAAGACGCCCTCAACGATTACGTTGCCTGCTTTCATGCATTGAATGAATACGTAGACTATTTCGTCATTAATGTAAGTTCACCCAATACGCCCGGATTAAGAGCATTACAGGAAAAGGAACCGCTTCAAAAATTAATGGCCAACATCAAACGTTTGAGCCTTGAATCAGCAAAGCCGAAACCTGTTTTATTAAAGATTGCCCCCGATCTTTCAAATGAACAACTCGATGATATTGTTCATATCCTGATCGCTACAAAAACCGATGGCGTAATTGCCACGAACACTACAATATCACGTGCAGGACTAAATACTCCCGATTCACAAGTTAAAGAGATTGGCAACGGTGGCCTTAGTGGTAAACCGTTACGCGCACGTGCTACAGAAGTGATCCGCTACCTCAGACTTAAACTCGGACCATCCTATCCCATCATCGGTGTAGGGGGAATCATGACGAGTGAAGATGCAATAGAAAAACTTGATGCGGGTGCTGATCTGGTACAGTTGTACACCGGTTTTATATATGAAGGCCCAGGACTGGTAAAAGCCATTAACAGGGCCCTTGTAAAAAGAGGAACTGAGTTTTAGAACCCGAGCGGACGCATGTAGCTGAATCCTATTATAAAAGCCCTGTTATTGTTGTTGGTCTTGTCGTTGATCCGATTCTGGAGGTCGATAATGCCGAGTTCATATCGAAGGTCAAGCGAGACGCTTCCATTCTTGAGAAAATACTCTAGTCTTCCACCGACATTCGGTCCGAAGTCAAAACGTTTTGCATTGCTTTGACTGAAGTCGAACTTCGCAGATGTGTCCGTTCCTTTTACAAATCCTTCCGTTAGATATTTACCACTGACCCAGTAAGCCATATAAACGCCAACATCACCGTGGACTTTAAAATTCTTCAGTCCAGGAATGATAAATGTATAGTCGAACATTACCGGCACTTCAATATATTGAGCTTTGAGTTTGTCGGTGATCGTATTGCAGACTTTGTGATAATATCCTTTCTGAATGTATTGCAGTTCAGCTCCAATCCCGATGTTGGCGTTGATCTGTTTATAGCCAACAAACCCAAAAGTGTATCCGACGTTGGCGACTTCTTTCCAGGGAGTCTTGGTCTTGTAATTTGAAAGTGTAGGCCCTGCCTTAACTCCAAAATAGTATATCTGTGCACTGGCTATAGTGCTTATGAATATGAATGCTGATAGTATAAATATTTTCATCTCTTCCTTCTTAAAATGGTTCAAGAATAAACTCGTACTGTTCGGGCCCGGTTTTATTTACGGCGCGATCAATGATTAGGATCATTTGACGTGGTGAAATAGACTTCACGTTGTATTTCTCAATCGGACTCGAATCTGGCCTTAGCGTAAGACCTTTGTCTTTGTTTTCAAGATACCAGTCTCCAACGTCCTGAGTACCGCTGGGATTAATACGGTCATAGTTTGAGGTGTCTGAAGCCGTAGGTTTGGGCAGGAACAATGTTAGTTTGTACTTACTCAGATCGGTTGAGATATCTTTTACCCCATCGATTCTGACTTCCACAAGTCTCCATCCACCTGCGAACACGCATAGCTGACTTGGGCAATCCGGAATATCTCCGCCGCAGCCTGCAAGAAATCCAAAACCCGAAATGATAGCGATGGCTATGAGATTCTTCATTTGATCTTAATGATTTTTCTGATGAGTTTTTGTGTTGCTGTCTGCATGACCAGCACGTATGGTCCCGGATCGACATCATCAAAAGATAAAATATGATCCGACCCCTTTCCAGACGATTTTTTTATCGCCCTTCCGGTGATGTCCAATAGCGTGAACGTTGCCTGAGACTGTGGTTCTGAAAATTGTATGTTCAACTCAGAATGAACAGGATTGGGGAAAACTTTCACTTCCTTATTGGCTGTTAGCTCGGAACTGGTGATGAGGTATTCATATTCTGCGGACTGGCCCAGGCATCCTGCTGTAGTTGATGTTACGTAGTAAACACCATATTCATAGGGATCAAAATTATACGTTGACTTTGTGGCGCCTGCTACCGCCTTTCCATTTTTATACCACTGCAATGTTCCCCTGGCATCGGTAGTCAAGGTTGTGCCATCAATCGAAATACCGGGTGTTGGAGGGCAAAGGTCGTATTCACCATAAAACTCACGACCTTCAAAACCGAAGGATCTGATATCCCCGCCAACGTAGAGCCTGGTTGCAGAGGTCGATATTGCAGACACGCCATAGCCACCATCATCATTGTCTCCATCATCTGGTGTCCAGTCATTGAGCTTTCCAGTGGCCAGAGAAAATGATGACAGGCCTGGTCTGAACATAGTATCCACGGCATTATAATATCCGGCGACATAGACATCCACGACACTCAATGACACGTCATTAACGCTGCTATTGAAAGGAGGATCCCACGGGGTTGCCTTGTCGGATGCAAGATCCAGTGCAGCAATACGATTATTCCGAATCTGCCCACCAACGCCGTTGGCGAAATTGCCAACAACGTATGCTGTTGTGGTTGTGACTCTGATCTTGTCGACATCGCCATTGGCGACTGGATTCCAGGGTAAAATTGATGCAGACGTTGCATCGATAGCGGCAATGTTACCCCTTGCCTGACTTCCGGATAAAAGTGAAAACGACCCGGCAACGTAAACCGTGTTACCCAAAATATCCATTGAGCTGATCGTCTGGTCCGTTGTTTTGCCATCGCCGACAGACGGGTCCCATTTATCAACAACACCTGATTTCAAATCAACTGTCGCGAGACATGAACGCTGTGTAGCGCCATTTAATGGAGTGTTCACGAAATAAAACTTTCCCCCGATGTACAAGAGGTTGTCTTTGATTTTCATCGAACTCACGTAGACGTTGGGGTCCGTCGTACTCAATCCGTTCACTACCGGATTCCACGACAGCAGTGTTCCTGATTTGATATCGAATGCGGCGAGATTTTTTCTCGCAGTTTTGTTAATGGCGGTAAAGGCGCCGCCGATGTAAAGTGTACCATTATTAACAGCAATTGTGTTTACTGTTCCGCCGCTGAGATCAAAATCAAATGGCCAGGGCTGGTCTGTTGAGTTGTCGATAAGCGCGAATCCATTTCTGGAAATACCACCGGCGATATTGAAATATCCTCCAAGCAATATTCCTGTTGCTGATGGAGCCATGCATTCGGCACTGGAAGCGGTTTCAGGATCCCACGCCAGTAGAGTCCCCGTGGTAACATCAATAGCAGCTGCATTATTTCGTGTGGACCCCAAAACAGTTGTAAATCCACCACACATATAAAGTGTGTTATTTTTCAGAAGCAGGTCTTCGAAATAACTTCCGGCGTCCGCCGGATTCAAAGTTGTGAGCGCGGCGGTAGAGATTGTTATGGATGCGAAACCATTTCTAACGACTGCATTGACTGCTGTAAAACTTCCTGCGACGTATAATTTATCGTTGTCGGCAATAAGATCCGATACGCTGCCCACATCCAAATTTGTGATCCACGTCGCTTTGGCAATTCCAGTCATGGCATCTACATTCGCGAGTCTCGATCTTGCAAGTCCCCCTACAGTAGTAAAGTATCCTCCCAAAAATACATTCGTCCCACTCACGGCAATCGCTTCAACGACGTTATTGCAATTGGCGACCCATCCAGTAGCGATACCGGTAGATGCATCAACCGCGGCGACGTATTGTCTGGCGAGGACACCAATCTTTGTGAAGTACCCGCCAAGATAAATCGTTGTACCGGAAACCGTGATGGCATCAACCTGATTGTTTGGATTAGGATTCCAGGCTGTGATGGCACCAGTAGTGATGTTATAAGCGGCAGCAAAGTTTCGCGCAGCGCCGGATATTTTGGTAAAATATCCGCCTACGTAAAGTGTATTACCGGATACTGTTAAGACTGTGGGTTCTCCGTCAGGATTTGGTTTCCAGTTACGATCGACAGTCATGTCAGCCTTGACGTGGGCCAGGTTCTGCAATTGTACAGTGTCGACACTGCTAAAATATCCAGAGACATAATACCCGCCGCTTCCGTCGCCAACAATCGAATAGACACTCCCACCGAATTTGGGAAAATTCGTATCGGCTAATGCCCCGGCTATAGGGTCGGTTTCGATCAGACTTCCCGTGTACTGACCGATTGAGGTAAACCCACCCGACAACATCGTGTACCCGTTGGAATGTTCAACGAGATCAACCTGAGAATCTGGCATCCAACTTTCAAACCGGTGAGTTTCTGATTGAGCGGCTAGTCTTGGTGTGACTGATGAAGCAATGAAAAAAATGGCCGCTCCGGCAAACAATCTTGTAGAATCAATCATTCATTTTGACAATTTTTATTTATTGAGGGAAATTAATGAATTTAATATTCGTTGAAAAACCTTTTTCCGGGGGTACGTCGATATCGAGGGTTGAAGCGTTAAATCTTCCAACTGTGAAAATAACTAGGCCATCATCGAGTTATCAGAAGGCAATAGGACGACACGTGAGTTGAAGTGGTTAACCGACGATCGGGAAATAAGATCAGCAGAAAAACGTTCAGTGGAGAGCCGCTAACTCCGACCTCATAACTCCTAACTATTAAACTTTTTTGGTTAGTTTTGCCGATTAGATAATGGCACAGAACACATATAAGTCGAACACATTTAAGAAACCCGAGAAGGAGAAAAAATCCAAATCTCAGAAATCAAAATTCAAACTTGGATTTTTGAAAGATCCACGTCTTAAACTTGTCCTCGGCTTCTTTCTGCTTATCGTTTCAGTTTATCTTTTCTTATCGTTCTTCTCTTATCTGTTCACAGGACAATCGGACTACAGTCTGATCGATGCAAGAGACCTTTCAACACTTGAGTCGGGTAGGGAAGCTGAAAACTGGCTGGGCCTTTATGGTGCGATCACTTCCCACTATTTTATCTTCAGGTGGTTTGGCATTGCCGCTTTCTTCATTCCACCACTTTTGTTTGTGATGGGTTTCAAAATAGTATTTAATAAAGAACTTCTTAGAATTTTTTCCTTTACACTGTTGTCGATCTTTTCCGGCTTATGGTTGAGTCTGCTGTTGGGCTATATGACCATGATCAATGAAGGCATCAGCGAGTGGAGTTTCCTCGGCGGTGGACTTGGTTACAATCTGGCCATGATCAGCGATGGACTTTTCGGGTGGGGAACATTTCTCATCCTGATCCTTACCTTGTTCATCTTCATCATCTTCTATTTTAACGTTACGGCTATACCGTTGTTTGTGAGGGATCCAAAGCCGATGGGAAATGATGCCATTCTCGATGAGGAATCTGAAGGGGATGATTCGTTATTAGCAACCTATACCGACGATAAAGACAACTGGCCAGTAACGGCCGATGAAGTCATTGCGCCACAGCAAAACCTCGAGTTGTCAACCAAACCAAAGGCATCCATTGTGCCTGCGAATACATTGAACCTTGAAGTTGACCAACAATCTGTTCAGAAGACTGAGCCGAAACTTCAACCTAAATCACTTTCACCGAAAGAGGAGAAAGTCGATCCATTATTTATTATCGAAGAAACTACCGATACGGATAAACTTGCCGAACAGTTGGTTCAGGAGCAGGGGTTGTATGATCCGACCCTGGAACTTAGCGGTTACAAATTTCCACCGCTTGATCTTTTGAATGAATATGACACCGGAAAAGCAGGTGTCACTCAGGAGGAGTTGAATGCCAACAAGGATAAGATCGTGGCGACGTTGGTAAATTTCAAGATAGGGATACAGAGTATCAAAGCCACTATCGGTCCTACTGTGACGTTATATGAGATCGTTCCCGATGCAGGGATCAAGATTTCGCGTATCAAAAACCTTGAAGACGACATTGCACTCAGCCTTTCGGCGCTTGGCATTCGTATCATTGCGCCAATTCCGGGTAAGGGTACAATTGGTATTGAAGTTCCGAACAAAAATCGTGAGATGGTGAGCATCCGCTCGGTATTTGGAAGTGCAGCATTTGCTAAGACTGACAAAGAACTACCGGTGGCATTGGGTAAAACCATCTCCAACGAGGTCTTGGTGATAGATCTTGCCAAGATGCCTCACTTGTTGGTCGCGGGTGCGACTGGACAAGGGAAGTCTGTTGGCCTTAACGTGATCCTTGCTTCTCTTATATACAAGCGCCATCCCTCGCAGCTCAAGTTTGTTTTAGTCGATCCGAAAAAAGTTGAGATGTCGCTATACAGCAAACTGGAGCGTCATTACCTCGCGAAGCTTCCAAATAGTGAGGAGGCTATCATTACGGATACCCGGAAAGTAGTTCACACCCTCAATTCGCTTTGTATCGAGATGGAGAACCGTTACGAGATATTAAAGGACGCGGGTGCGAGAAATCTGAAGGAATACAACACCAAGTTTGTTTCCCGAAAACTCAATCCAAAGGAAGGGCACAGGTTTTTGCCTTACATAGTACTGGTGATAGATGAGCTGGCAGACTTAATGATGACCGCCGGAAAAGAAGTGGAGACGCCAATTGCGCGACTGGCGCAACTTGCCCGTGCTATTGGAATACATCTTGTCGTTGCCACACAGCGGCCTTCTGTAAACGTCATTACGGGTGTGATCAAGGCCAACTTTCCTGCGCGTTTGTCATTCAGAGTAACATCGAAGGTCGATTCAAGGACGATTCTGGATTCAGGTGGAGCCGACCAGCTCGTGGGGCAAGGAGACATGTTGCTTTCTTCGGGATCGGATGTCATACGACTGCAGTGTCCTTTTGTCGATACGCCAGAAATTGAAAAAGTTTGTGAGTTCATCGGCTCTCAGCGCGGCTATGATTCGGCCTATATGTTGCCGGAATTCGAAGGTGATGAAGAGACAGGGCCATCTGCGGTGGATCTCTCAGACCGCGACGCATTGTTTGAAGACGCGGCACGGCTGATCGTTGGACATCAACAGGGGAGCACGTCCCTGATTCAACGGAAACTTAAACTAGGATACAACCGCGCAGGTCGTTTGATAGACCAATTGGAAGCAGCCGGCGTGGTCGGAGGCTTTGAGGGGAGTAAGGCCCGTGAAGTTTTAATCAAGGATGAGTATAGTTTGGAACAATTATTGACTTCCTTGAAGGAAAAACACAGCCAATCTTAGCTTAACACCTTAAAGTCTTCCCACTAGCATGAAAAACCTGGTATTTGCCCTCGCTGCGCTTACACTCACGATCACAGTTTCTGCTCAATACGACCCCAAGGCACTGGAAATTCTCGATGCCATGAGTAAAAAGTATAAGTCAGTACCCGCTTTTGAAGCCAACATCTCCTGTAATCTTACCAACGAGGTTGATAAGATCAATGAGGAATTCAAGGGCAAGATCACGGTAAAAGGTGACAAATTCAGGATGAATCTCCCCGAACAGGAGATTATCAACAATGGTGTGACAATCTGGACATATTTGCCTGAAGCAAAAGAAGTGACTATCGACAACTACGACCCCAGCGGCGAAGATGTAAACCCTTCTAAAATGCACGAAGTGTACAAGAAAGGTTTCAAGTATTTATATCTTCAGGACAAGACCGAAGGTGGTGTTCAGTGCGAAGAGATCGATCTGGTGCCTGAAAAGAAGGAGTCACAGTATTTTAAGATCAAGATGTTTATCAATAAGAAAGAGAAGACCATCCAGAGCTTTACGCTTTTCGACAAGGGTGGTAATAAGTACAAATACACGATCTCCAAATTCGCACCGAATGCAAAGATCGACGACACTGTTTTCGCATTCGATCCAAAGAAGTATCCCGGGGTAGAAGTTATCGATCTGCGTTAGAACGGTTGTGGGGGCAAGGTTAAAAACCTGAACAGGCCTGCACGCGTTGAGTCCGTTAATTCATAATACATACTTCATAATTAATTCTGATGACCCGGGCAGACCTGTTTGAACAGATCAAAAGAAAAGGATCCTATCTGTGTATTGGATTGGACACCGATCTCGAAAAAATTCCTGCGCACCTTCGTGCTTCTGCGGACCCCATCTTCGAATTCAACAAGCAGATTATTGACGCGACCCATGAGCATTGTATTGCCTACAAACCAAACGTGGCATTTTATGAGGCGCTGGGTCCTAAGGGTTGGGAGTCACTCCGAAAAACGATAGACTATATTCCCAAAGAAATGTTTACCATTGCCGATGCCAAGCGTGGCGATATTGGAAACACCGCCGTGCTTTATGCCAGGGCATTCTTCAATCAACTCGACTGTGATGCGTTAACGGTCGCACCGTACATGGGAGAAGATTCCGTAAAACCGTTTCTTCAAAAGGATAGGTGGGTAATACTTCTGGCCCATACCTCAAATCCTGGCAGCAGCGATTTTCAATTACTCGAATCTGTTGTAACGGGAAGGAAGTTATATGAAGAAGTAATTTTGCGGTCGAAGCAATGGGCAACTCCGGATCAATTGATGTACGTGGTTGGTGCAACACATGGTGAAAAAATCAAATCGATCCGCGCACTCGTGCCTGATTACTTCTTTCTTGTTCCCGGTGTCGGTGCCCAGGGTGGCGATCTTCAGCATGTGTCAAAGGCTGGAATGAACAAACAATGTGGACTGATCGTAAACTCTTCGAGAGCGATCATCTATGCTTCCAAGGACAAAGACTTTGCAAAACGCGCGGCCGAAGAAGCTATGAGTGTAAGTCAGGAGATGAAGAAATTACTTGATATACTTCTGTGAATTAAACCTGACAGCTTTCATTTAGACTTGCAGCGTGGGCTTTGGAATTGCTAAATCGGATTTAAAAATCTGTTAGCCTTGACCGAGTCATTTTTACATTACCTCTGGCAATTTCAATATTTTGATAAGCGTGATTTAAGATCGACGCTTGGCGAAGAATTGTCTATCCTGCATCCGGGTTACAAGAATGTTCATTCGGGCCCGGATTTCTTTAATGCAAGAATCAAAATTGGTGCCATCGAATGGGTTGGTAATGTAGAGATACACATTTTTGCTTCTGGATGGTTGGAGCACAAGCACAATGGCGATCCTGCTTATGAGAATGTGGTTCTTCACGTAGTTTGGCAAAGTGATAAAAAGGTAAATCGCTCCGATGGCTCTGACATGTCGACGCTCACGCTGAATGGACGTGTAGCCGAGAGGTTGCTGATAGAATATGGCAAGCTCGCCCAAAATCCCGAACAAATACCTTGTGCAATGCAGTTTGATGGGGTGAGAGAGATCACTAGAATTTCTATGATGGAAAGAACGCTAACGGAGCGCATCGAAGCAAAAGCTGCAGGTATACAAAAGATGTTGATACGGAATAACCGGGATTGGGAAGAAACCGGTTATCAGACCATACTCCGTAATTTTGGCTTCAAAGTAAATTCTGAGCCCTTCGAACAACTGGCTCATGCGCTTCCATATAAAATATTGATGAAACACGCAGACAAACAGATCCAGATAGAGGCGTTGTTGTTTGGTCAGGCTGGCTTTCTGGAAGACAACCATGGCGATGAATACTACAAAACACTTCAGCGCGAATATGGGTTGTTAGGTCGCAAGTACCAATTGACAACCAGGAAGGTGAGCAAAGTACAATGGCGTTTTTTGAGGTTGAGGCCAGCCAACTTTCCCACTATCAGGATCGCACAATTTGCAGCATTGATTTATCAGCGCAGGAATATTTTTTCAACAATACTCTCTTTGAATTCGGGAGCAGCCCTTCAAAAATTCTTCGCTATTCGGCAGTCGGACTATTGGATTCATCATTATCAGTTTATTAAGCAAATTAAGGAAGAAGTTGCAACGTTGGGAGAAGCGAGCACGGCGAATATCATTATCAACTCTGTTGTGCCGTTGCTGGTTGCGTACGGAAAATCGCGAGACGAGGAGGAATATTTGGTGCGGGCGATTAGTATCTTGCAGCATATGCGTGCAGAGACCAATATGATTACAAGGAACTGGAAATCTCTTGGGCTTGCTTCACAAAATGCTTTTGACTCGCAGGCACTCGTACAATTGTACAATCACTATTGTTTAAAAAGGAGATGTCTTGATTGTGCCATCGGAGCGTCTATCGTAAATCCCGGAAACGCGTGATCTGGTTCTTTGTAGCTGTTAATCTGCTAGTCATCTTTGCCTGGTCTTGGTTGATCTGGATGAAATCAAATCCATTGATCAGAAAGTTCTTTTGGCCTGCCTGGTTTTTGAAGCTGATGTCTGGCGTGGGCATTGGTTTGCTATACACATATTATTATCCTGCATCAGATACGATCACTTATCATGATGACGCCGAAATTATGGCCGATTTTGCGCGACGTAATTTCGCGGGATACCTGGACTTTTTATGGCATGGTGATGGGACTTCTGAAATCTGGCCTCAGATCAGCAGTATTCAGCCTCGTGCATTATTCATTGTCAAGATCGTCAGCGTCGTAAGCTTGATGACAGAAGACAACTATTGGGTGTCTTCGATGTATTTCTCATTGCTTTCCTTGTGGGGTGTTTGGAAACTTTGCGAAGAAATCATGCATGACCTTCCGGCAATTCGTTTTCAGTTGGTTGCAAGTTTTTTATTTCTGCCCTCGTTTGTATTCTGGAGCTCGGGATTGATCAAAGAGAGTATCGCAGTGGCGGCTCTATTCTATCTATGTGCACTGGTGATCAAAGCCTGGTTTTATAGGAGGCTGGAACTTTGGGAATGGATCATTCTGCCCTTTGCGTTATTGACGCTGTGGAACCTTAAATATTATTACCTGGCGATGTTTGCGCCAATCGTATTTGCCATGTTGAGTAGCAGGTATTTATTTCAAAAGTATAAACGCGTATCCTTCGGAGTAAGATGCTGTGTCTGGTCTTCCCTCTTGATTGCGCCGCTGATCATCATGGCTATGTCGCATCCCAATCTCCACCCGAAAGTTTTTCTTGAAGTTATTGTCGCGAACTACGAAGACTTTGTCGACTCATCCCAGCCAGAAGGCGTGATCTTTTATAAATCGCTGGAGCCGACAATCTCAAGTGTGGTAGTCAATTCGCCTAAGGCCTTATTCTCCGGATTTTTTCGACCGCTTCCATGGGAAGCCCATACTATCGTACAAGTTCTGGATGCGATTGAAAATACAATTATCCTGATAATCACGCTTTTCGCACTGACCAGGATCAAGCTGCTGGCAGGCTCCCCTTATCGGCTTTTGATTGGATCTGCATTGCTCTATTGCCTGATCCTTTGCCTATTTCTGGCGATGTCGACACCTAACTTTGGATCGCTGGCGCGATATCGGGTTGGATTCATGCCGTTTTATGTGCTTGTGATTACCTTAAACAATCCGCTGATAAACAGGATATCCGCGTTAGCACAAAGAAATTGATGTCATCTTGTTCCGTGAGAGACTGAAATCTACCTTTGCCAACATTTCGATCTATGGAAAACCCAGTCATAATATTTGGTGCCAACTATCTTGGTCGTCAGGCCAAGGATATTCTGGAGCGTAACGGTAATGTGGTCTACGGGTTTCTTGATGATAACAAGAAAATTCACAATACTCTCCTGGACGAAGTTACCGTACTGGGCAGTACGGACGACGATGGTTTCCTGAAACTTATCGGAAAAAAGTGTGACGCTGTAGTTGCAGCCGATGAAACAAAGTTCAGAAAAAGCCTGGTGTCGATGCTGCTGGAAGAACTAAAGACTCAGCCTGTCAACGTAATTTCCCAGACCTCGCGAATGTCGACCACATCAAGTCTTGGCCATGGAAATATTGTAGACGACAATGTGACGATCGGCGCCGGTACATCTGTAGGGAGTTACTGCATTCTTTACGCTGGCGCCAATATTGCGCCGGAAGTAAAAATTGCTGACTATGTTCAGGTTGGTGCCGGAAGCATTATTAATACGGGATGTGACATTGAAGAAGATGCCTACGTAGGATCGGGTGTCGTTATTGTGGCGGGAGTAAGTGTTGGAAAGGGAGCGCGCATTGGCGCGGGATCAGTTGTCATAGGTCCGGTAAAAGCAGGCGAAACGGTTTTTGGTAATCCTGCACAGCCCATCAAATCTTAAGACAGTTAAATGTCCAAAATCACCGAAACAGATCTGATTCTGAATAAGGATGGGAGCGTATACCATCTTAACCTGCTTCCCAAGCACATCCATGAAACCATCATTACAGTTGGAGACCCCAGCCGCGTTTATAGGGTAAGCAAATACTTTGATAATATTGAATTTGAGATGAACAAGCGCGAGTTCATTACTCATGTTGGCAAATACAAAGGCAAACCTGTAACTGTAATAAGCACAGGTATGGGCACCGATAACATCGAAATATTTTTTACTGAATTGGATGCCCTTATCAATTTGGACCTGAAAACTCGCGAAATCAAGGGGAAGAAGAAAAAACTGAAAGTCATCCGGATCGGTACTTCTGCCTCACTTCAGGAAGATATTCCGTTAGACTCTCATCTTGCAACAGACTATGCAGTAGGATTCGATAGTCTTATGAATTTCTATAATTTTCCAATGGATCCTGTTGAACAGGCTATAGGAAAGGATATACAGAAGAAGACAGGCATTGCGTTTACCCCATACGTTGCCAAGGGATCTTCTGTACTCAGAAAGCAATACGCCTCCGATATGACGACAGGGAACACCATTACTGCGCCTGGGTTTTATGCGCCACAAGGCAGGGAGATAAGGTTGCCATTAAAGTATCCGACGTTAATCACAGACCTTGCAGCATACTATAACAAAGCAGAAGATTTCAGGTTAACAAATTTCGAGATGGAAACGGCAGGGTATTATGCAATGGCTCGCCTTCTGGGGCACGAGGTGTTGAGTGTTAATGCAATCATCGCCAATCGGGCAAAAAATAAATTCTCAAAAGACCCCAACAAAGTTATTGACGGGTTAATAGAAAAGATCTTATCCAGGATCTGATTTCATTTCCTTTAGTTTTCAACGAGACGCAGTGTAATACCGCTTACCGAAGAGCAACCGAGCTATCCATCTTCATGATGTGCTTGGCGGCAGCATAAGGTTCATTGTTGTAAAAACCAGACAGTACGCGATGGGCAATTTGCTCGATGATCAATTCATCATCTGATTTGCCATGTTTGCCTTGCCAGAATATTCGATGAGGATGCCTTTTCATGTCATCAATGTAGCCTTTGGCCCGGGTGTACTGGTCGTCTGTAAAAGTGATTGTGAAGCAGGTTTTTACTTTTTGTATATCCATAATGGGGTAAAATTTGCAATAGTTATGCCATTAGAAATGTTCCATTAATTATACAAAAAAAGGGCGTGTTTCGTAACCGTTTGCCCGCCATCGGTCGTTTGTGTTCGCCCCCGAGACGATTAAAATTTCCTCCTGATGGCGGGAAATGTGGCGAAAAAAAGCCTCCTTGGCCTACCAGAAATTCTTCTGGAAAAGTCCTAACATTTGCTCTTTTTAATGACGATTTTAACCCATTAACCGAGGGGCGATCGACGCCTTCAGCATATGAGAAACTGCACGATTTTTACGTTGTCAAATGGTATCAGAGTTGTCCATCAGCACATACCCTCCACCAATATTGTGCATTGCGGACTCTTTTTAGGCATAGGAAGCCGTGATGAAAATACCTTAAATCAGGGGATCGCTCATTTTTGGGAGCACATGGCTTTTAAAGGAACGAGAAGAAGAACTTCGTTAGATATTATCAAGAGTCTCGATTCAATTGGCGGCGAATTGAACGCTTTCACTGACAAAGAAAAGATCGTGTTCTATGCTTCTGTTCGCGATCGGTACTTTGAACGCGCGGTAGATGTACTCACAGATATTACGTTTCAATCGACGTTCCCTACTAAAGAACTTGAAAAAGAACGCGGTGTTATCCTCGAAGAAATGGCGATGTATGATGATAGCCCGGATGATGCGATTCAGGATGAACTCGAATCTGTGATCTTTAATAATCATCCTATGGGGATGAATATCTTAGGCAACGAGACTACTGTACGCGCATTCAGAAAACGTGACTTCGTATCGTTCTTCTCCAATCACGCAGATAATCGGAAAATTGTATTCAGCGTGATCGGCAATGTTTCCCTTGAGGCTGTCGAGCAAATCGTAATCAAATACCTTGAACGGAAGCCAACCCTACGCTCTACGGCACGACGTAAAAGATTTGGTGCTTATCATCAGCATGAAAAGATTGTTCAGAAAGGCGCCAAGCAGTCGCGCTGTGCTATTGGACGCGATGCGTATCCATTGCTTTCCGAAAAAAGAATTCCTTTTTATCTCATGAATAACATTCTCGGTGGACCCGGAATGAATTCACGACTCAACCTCTCTGTTCGCGAAAAGCATGGGCTGGTATATTCCATTGACTCTCACTATCACGCATACAGTGATACTGGCATGTTTGCAATTTACTTTGGTACCGAACCGAAGCAGGTAAAGAAATGTATGAGCCTGATCCGTCGCGAAATGGACAAGCTTTGTACTACGCGGTTGAGCCCTTCAGAACTGGCGTCGGCCAAGGATCAGATCAAAGGACAACTAGCGTTGTCGGAGGAGAATAATCTTGGATTGATGATCATGATGGGCAGAGCTGTTTTGGATCAGGATCGTGTACCTGCCCTCAATGAACTTTTTGAGAAAATTGATCATGTAACATCCCGAGAACTTCAAACCGTTGCCAACGAAATTTTTGAAGAAGACAAACTGAGTTTTCTGTACATGGAGCCGGTGGCGAAATAGACCATATCTCGACAATGAAAAGTTCCTTCGCGATGAAGTTCGTCTTTCTCACTTCTTCTGTGCGTATGGGCTATAGACGTTCACTCCGGTAAAGCACCGGTACGCTGTTGATGACGGATCGTGGGTGGCGGGTAATCTGTGTGCGACTTACGAAGTGCATTTCATCGCGAAGAAACTTCTTCATGCGACGCCCGCCTTTCTCCGTCATTCTGAGCGGTTGATGTTTGTGGATACGAAGAAGAATTTCCCCGATACCTTCTCAGGTGGTAGGTACGTGCGCGTTTCATCGCGAAGAAACTGCTTCCTTCGACTGGTTACGTAAAAGGTAATTTTCCGTACTACGAGACAAGAGCAGTTTCTTCGCGACTGCGAGTCTACGCATCTAGTTCCATTGATGTTTGAGATAGAGCGTTTCTTCCTGGGAGCAAATTGAACGCTCAGAATGACGGATCGTGGGTGGCGGGTAATCTGTGTGCGACTTACGAAGTGCATTTCATCTCGAGGAAACTTCTTCATGCGACGCCCGCCTTTCTCCGTCATTCTGAGCGGTTGATGTTTGTGGATGCGAAGAAGAATTTTCCCGATACCTTCTCAGGCGGTAGGTACGTGCGCGTTTCATCGCGAAGAAACTGCTTACTTTGACTGGTTA
>JBDSKX010000251.1:0-6205 GCA_039916665.1 Chryseolinea sp.
AGTCTACTCAACTTCTGAAGTCACCACACAAATAACCACACGGGCAAATTATTGACCGTCATGGATTGAAATGATCTAGGAAGTTATGTGCTATAAGTGGATACTCGTGTATAAACGTGTATTTTATGGAATTACACGCTACGATATTAAACCGCTGGATTAACGCAATTTATTTAGCGGGATTATTTTCCGATGCGTCTATTATTTTTTTGTAGGAAAAGACAGCCGGTGAGCATTGAATGTGTCATGTCTTGGGATGCGTGTTTAAAGGCCGACGCTTTCAGCGTCAGGAAAACTACTGCACATTAACCCGGGGTAGCCTCCGACTGCGTCGTCGCCGACCCCGGGCTGACAAGTGTTGTCCCTCCTCGCCTGTCCGCAAGGCAGGTCAGGACAAAGCACTATCAATCATCACAAGCGATTTCGTTTTGACAAAAGAATTAACAAGAGTTATATATCCAAACGAACAATCAGAACTCTTAGCATTAACAAAACGTCATTGATCCTCAATTCGATATTTGGACTGCTGTTTAATAACGATTGATGCCGAGCCTCTGATTACAATTCTTTCTGAGTAAAAGAAATGATACAGGACTTAAAACTAACAACCGATCCCACCAAAAGAACCTAACCGCACAGGCCGTCAAGCCCGCGACTCCTAACTCCTAACTATTTTCCTACCGACTCAAATACAAATTCCTCTCCGAATAAATCTTCATGAAATAATCGTCCATCAGATCATCGATAAAGTAAATCGATTCCCCTGTTGATTTCATTTCAGGTCCGAGCTCCTTGTTTACATCAGGGAATTTATGGAAAGAGAATACAGGTTCTTTAATAGCGTATCCTTTTTTCGTAGGATTGAATGTAAAGTCCTTTACCTTCTTTTCGCCAAGCATCACCTTCGTCGCGTAGTTCACGTAAGGCTCATCATAAGCTTTGCAAATGAATGGCACCGTACGTGATGCTCTTGGATTGGCTTCAATAATATAGACCGTATCACCTTTGATCGCGAACTGAATGTTGATCAATCCAACGGTGCGAAGTGCTAAAGCAATCTTGTGTGTAAAATGCTCGATCTGTTTGATTACTAAGTCACCGAGATTATAGGGCGGTAGCACCGCGTAGCTATCACCGGAGTGAATACCTGCAGGCTCGATGTGTTGCATGATCCCAATGATGTAAACATCTTCCCCATCGCAGATCGCGTCGGCTTCGGCTTCAATGGCGCCATCCAGAAAGTGATCGAGAAGGACTTTATTTTCAGGTAAGTGTTTCCAGATGTCAATGATGTGATGCTCGAGTTCCTGTTCGTTGATCACGATCTTCATGCTTTGTCCGCCCAATACATAAGAGGGGCGAACCAGCAACGGGAAGCCTATTGTTTTTGAAACTTCAATGGCTTCGTCGGCATTTTCCGCAACACCGAAAGTCGGATACGGAATGCCGAGATCTTTCAACAAGGTTGAGAAACGGCCACGATCTTCAGCGAGATCCAAAGCATCAAAAGAAGTACCGATGATCTTGATTCCGTACTTATGAAGTTTCTCCGCCAGTTTCAATGCCGTCTGGCCACCCAGTTGGACGATAACCCCTACCGGATTCTCGTGCTGAATAATATCATAGATATGTTCCCAGAATACGGGTTCAAAGTACAGTTTGTCAGCAATGTCAAAATCTGTGGACACAGTTTCCGGATTGCAGTTGATCATGATCGTTTCATATCCACATTCTTTCGCGGCAAGCACGCCATGAACACATGAATAATCAAATTCAATTCCTTGTCCGATACGATTCGGGCCAGACCCTAACACAACGATCTTCTTCTTATCCGATACTACTGATTCATTTTCACTATCAAAAGTAGAATAGTAGTAAGGCGTTTTCGCTTCGAACTCAGCGGCACAAGTATCAACGAGTTTGAATACACGATTGATGCCCATGTCTTTCCGTTTCTTATGAACATCGCTCTCATAGCAATCAAGTACGTGAGCAATCTGTCTATCCGCATATCCCTTCTCTTTCGCTTTTTGCATCAGATCCTTAGGAATGGTATCAAGTTCATACTTGGAGATTTCTTTCTCCATCTCAACAAGTTCTTCAATCTGTTTCAGGAACCAGCGATCAATTCTGGTAAGCTTCTGAACTGTTTTCAATGGAATACCAAGCTTCAATGCATCATAGATGTGAAACACGCGGTTCCAGCTGGCATGCTCGAGACTGTATAGCAACTCATCCTGTTTAGTTAATTCTTTTCCGTCAGCACCCAGACCGTTGCGTCTGATCTCAAGTGACTGACATGCTTTCTGCAATGCTTCCTGGAAATTTCTTCCGATACCCATTGCTTCGCCAACAGATTTCATTTGAAGTCCGAGCAGACGATTAGTGCCCTGGAATTTGTCAAAATTCCAGCGGGGAATTTTCACGATCACGTAGTCAATGGCGGGTTCAAAATATGCTGAAGTCGTACCCGTGATAGCATTTTGTAGTTCGTCAAGATTGTAACCGATGGCGAGTTTGGCGGCGATCTTGGCGATTGGATAACCAGTCGCTTTTGATGCCAGTGCTGAAGAACGCGAAACACGTGGGTTAATTTCAATTCCTATGATCTGATCATCGTTATCGGGATTGACTGAAAACTGAACATTGCAACCTCCCGCGAACTGTCCGATGCCATTCATCATTTTGATGGCCAGGTCGCGCATGTGTTGGTAGACAGTGTCAGGGAGTGTCATCGCAGGCGCAACTGTGATTGAGTCGCCCGTGTGAATTCCCATTGGATCAAAGTTTTCGATCGAACAGATGATGATCACATTTCCGATGCTATCGCGCAACAGTTCGAGCTCAAACTCTTTCCACCCCATGATGCTTTGCTCCACGAGCACTTCGTGGATCGGGGAGGCATGAAGTCCGTTATTTAAAGCGTCGTCGAAACCGCTGGCATCATTAACAAATGCACCGCCGGTTCCTCCCAACGTATAGGATGGGCGAATAACCAGAGGAAATCCGATTTCCTGTGCTATTTCCTTACCCTGAAGAAATGATGTTGCTGTTCCGCCTTTACATACGCCGACGTTCAGCTCAATCATCTTTAACCTGAATTTTTCACGATCCTCGGTCGTTTCGATCGCTTTGATGTCAACACCGATGATGCGCACGCCAAAATGCTGCCATACGCCAGCTTTCTCGCATTCGATGCAAAGATTGAGGGCTGTTTGTCCACCCATTGTTGGCAATACAGCGTCGATATGATGTTTTTCAAGAATTTCCCGGATCGATTTTTTCGTTAGGGGCTTGAGATAAATATGGTCGGCTGTTACCTTATCCGTCATGATCGTTGCCGGATTCGAGTTGATCAGCACCACTTCGATGCCTTCCTCTCTTAATGATCTTGAGGCTTGAGAGCCCGCGTAATCAAATTCACATGCTTGACCGATGATGATTGGGCCGCTTCCGATGATTAGTACGGAGCGAATACTTCTATCTCTTGGCATTGTATGTACAGAATGGGATTTTCAAAATTGGGCAAAAATAAAACACTGATTCAATTCATCGGCGTTTTATGAATATTAATTCTCAAAATCACCAATTCACTAAATCACAAAATCGTAAAATGAACTGTTACCGTTTGCAAAGATCCCTTTTTTGGTGTCTGAGGATTTTGCATTTTTCAAAAACAGAAGAAACCCGATGAATTTTAACATTGACGCAAGTAAAGACTCGACCTACGATGCAATTGTTGTGGGTTCGGGAATAAGTGGAGGATGGGCGGCAAAAGAGCTTTGTGAAAAAGGACTTAAAGTTCTGATGCTGGAGCGCGGGAAAACTGTTGATCATCCTAATTATCCTACCGCCACCAAAGATCCGTGGGATTTTGAATATCGTGGCAACCTCACACAAGCTGACCGTGAGCGAAGCTTTAAACAAACCAGGCACTACTCGTACCGCGGGGACAATAAACACTTCTATATCAATGACATCGAAAACCCATACAGCGAAACCAAGCGGTTTGACTGGATTCGCGGTGATGTTGTAGGGGGCAGGTCATTGTTGTGGGCGAGGCAATGCTACAGGTTGAGTGACCTCGATTTCGAAGCCAATAAAAAAGAAGGTATCGGCACTGACTGGCCAATTCGCTATGACGACCTGGCTGCGTGGTACGATTATGCCGAACGGTTTGTTGGCATCAGCGGCCAGGCAGAGGGAATTCCACATTTGCCCGATGGTCAGTTTCAACCACCGATGGAAATGAATTGCGTAGAGAAAGACTTCAAATTGCGGATGAAACAGAAATTCCCGGACCGACATGTGACGATCGGACGTGTTGCCAACCTGACTGCCCCGGTGAAAGGACGGGGACTCTGCCAGAGCCGAAACTTGTGTCACCGCGGATGTCCCTATGGCGCGTACTTCAGTACAAATGCCAGTACACTGCCAGCTGCTTTTGCCACGGGCAACCTAACGCTGATGTCAAATGCGCTTGTTAACAAGGTGATATACGACGAGAAGCTGCAACGTGCATCGGGTGTTGAGGTCGTTGATACGGAGACAAACGAAGTCAAAGAATTTTTCGCGAGGATCATTTTCCTGAATGCCTCCACGCTTGGAACAACTTTCATTTTATTGAACTCGACCTCACATCGTTTTCCGAACGGACTTGGTAATGATAGTGATCAGGTGGGAAGAAATCTGATGGATCATCATAAAGGCTCGGGAGCTTCGGCGATGGTGGAAGGCTTTGAAGACAGTTACTATTCTGGTAGACGCCCGAATGCATTGTATGTGCCACGGTATAGAAATCTTGGCGAGAAGAGAACGGATTATGTACGTGGCTTTGGTTTTCAGGGAGGCGCATCGCGTCAAGGATGGAACGGCCACATCGTGACGGATGAAATTGGCGCAGCCTTAAAGGAGTCGGTACAATCACCTGGAGGCTGGAACATCAACATGTCTGGATTTGGAGAATGTTTACCGTATGCTGACAATCGTGCCACACTGGATCGTGATAACAAAGATAAATGGGGTCGTCCAACGCTGACGCTAGACGCAGAATTCAAAGACAATGAGAAAGCGATGCATAAAGATATCGCCGATTCAATGGGCGAAATGCTGGAAGCTGTCGGATATAAAAACGTAAGGACTTATAGCAATATATCGTTTCCAGGTAATGCCAATCATGAGATGGGTACTGCGAGAATGGGAAGGGATCCGAAGACTTCGGTTTTGAATGCGTATAATCAAATGCATGGTGTGAAGAATGTGTTTATCACAGATGGATCGGCGATGGTGTCATCTTCCTGTGTAAATCCGTCACTGACGTATATGGCGTTGACGGCAAGAGCGGTGGATTATGGGGTGGGGAGGATGAGGAGGGGGGAGATTTGAGGAGGTTGATTAGCGTCAGTACCAAATTTTCAATGATGTGCGTGCGCCACTTCGTGGCACCTCATCCTCGGTCCTTCTCCGAGGGAGAAGGATGACGGTTTAAGCACTTTCATCAACAGATGACAAGGATTTCCCGTTTCATTTTAAGTGCGTAATGATTTCTGCTAAACCGCCTTCAAGGTCATCATTCTCCGAGGGAGAAGGATGACGGTTTAAGCTCTTTCATCACCAGACGACAAAGATTTCTCGTTTCATTTTAAGTGCGTGATGATTTCTGCTAGAACACCTTCAAGGTCGTTTACTAGCTGTTCGTTTGAGAATCTTATGGTTTTAATTCCCAGTTCGTTTAATTCAAATGTTCTTCCCCCATCATACTCAAGTTGAGATCGTTCCATATGATAACCTCCGTCGACTTCAATAACGAGCTTCAGCTCGGCACAAAAGAAATCTGCAATGAAGTGTTTAATTGGATGCTGACGTCTGAATTTAAATCCGTGAAGTTTTCTATTTCTGAGTCTGCACCAAAGAAGGTGTTCTGCTTTTGTCGGCCTTTTTCTATTTTTTCGCGCATGAAGAAATAGTCCTGGAGTTGCTCCAAAATTTAAATTGTTCGTTAGCCAAGACATTGTATTTCCATTTGTCGTAAATAACAAATGAATTTCGCTCTTAAATGTGCAAGCGCGTTGTCGGAAAACCGAACCATTTCTTACTAACCTTCGGCAGAAGTTAAATGTGCATTCTTCTCCTTTCGCGTTGCCGGAAACCCGAACCATTTCTTTATTAACCTTCGGACAGAAGTTAAATGTGCATCCTTCTCCTT